>NZ_JBFUPM010000005.1:0-471821 GCF_041355255.1 Paraburkholderia sp. RCC_158
CGCTTCACTTCGTTCGCTGTGGTCAACTCACGATGGGACTTGCACCCACAAGATTGCGCCCATGCTGGGCGCACAAAAAAAAGGCCCGACATTAAGTTGTCGGGCCTACTCGCTGTTACGCAGCGCTCATACGAGCGTCCATCAAGCGCGCTTCTCGCTGTACTCGTTGAGCGGCACCGGCTGCTTCAACGGATCGAAGTCGGCCCAGCGCCCCTGCTGCCAACGGCCCGTTGCACGCTCGATCGACACACCGCCCGCTTCACGCAGCACGCGCGCCGCCTCGAGCTGATTGTCGGGCGATACGTGCACGGCGACGAGCACGCCCGAATCGCGCGCCTCCTGGTGAAACACCGCACCGTTTCCTGCGTCGCCGTCCTTGCGTGTGCGCCACATCGCGCCGGCAAGCGAGCCGATATAGGCGCCGACGCCCGCCGCGATCACAGAGACAAGCAGCGGCGCCGAGAACGCCGCAAAGATGCCGACGCCGATGATCGCGCCCGCCACCGCGCCGACCGTCACGCCAAGACCGGCGCCCTTCGGCGCGCCTTTCGCACCGGCGTCGGTATGCACGTCGCCGCCGATCGGAAAACGCGCATGCTGACCGCGCGGATTGACGAAGAAAAGCGTGACGTCTTCTTCGACGAAGCCTGCATTGAAGAGTTTTTGCGCCGCTTCCTCAGCGGCGGGAAAAGTCGTAAAGCGTGCTGCGACGATGAGTGACATAAGGCCTCCTTGCATCGTGATGCGTTTTTACAGACGACGCTCGCGAACCGCGGTGCGCCTTGTGGCGAGGAGTTGACGAAGACCGGCGGCGAGCAGCGGAGCAGCGGCGCGATGGACTCAGGCAGCGTTGCCGCGATCGGGTTCCATGCCTTCCACCCGGAACAGTCCGCTATGCAAGATTACGCCTTCGCCGTTGTTCTGGTCGAGCGCTTCGGCGCATACCGAACGGATCCGGTTGCGGCCCTTGTCGAAGGCCTCCATCAAGGCGCTTTCGAGCGGCGACTGCGCGCCGAAGTGATCCTCGAGCGCCTCGACGGTAATCGCGCAGACAACCGGTTCGCCGTCCACGCGCGCCATGAAGCGAACCGTCAGGTTCGCGCCGTCGAAGGTCGGCTTGTCGTCGGGGAAAGTGATCTGCATAAGGGAGTCCTCATAGGCAGGCCGCGGCAGGATAGCGTTCATGATGAAGAACCCTTCATGGTGCCGGCGAGCTGCTTCGCCATCTCGAGATGATGCTTGATGACGGGCAGCGCGCGCGCAGCCGCAGCCTTCAGTTGCGAGTCGGTGCCGCTCTGGGTTTGCTGCTGGAACAGATCGACCGCTCGCTGATGCGCCTCGACCCCGACCTGCTCGACGTACGCTTCATCGAACTGCTGGCCCTTGAGCGTTTGCAGTTTGCCGACGAGTGCCGAATCGGCCGCACCCGCCGCCGGCAGCCGCTTCTTCGCGGCCAGCGCGGCCATGCTTTGCGAGAGCTTTGTATGATCGGTGATCATCTGCTGCGCGAACTTCTTCACACGCGGATCACGCGAATTCTTCAACGCGATCTTGCTCGCGGCGATTTCGGTGGCGTCGGATTGCGAAGCGTCCTGGATGAACTGCTGATCCGCGGGCGAGAGCTGCGTGCCGCCCGCGGGCGCATCGCTTGCCGGGGCGTCGCTTGCCTGCGCGTGGACCGCGCCGGCCGACGCCACGCCAAGACCGAGCGCGACAGTCATCACTTGTAGGGAATACCGTAGTTTCATGCTTTTTCTCCCTTGCTTACGGAGTCACCGGCGCTGCTCGCTCGCCGCATGCGCGAATCGCGTTGCACCGCTCATGCCGCCTTGCGTTTCGACAGTTGCCCGATCAGCGCCTTGTTGAATGCGGGAATGTCATCGGGCTTGCGGCTCGAAATCAGGTTGTTGTCTTCCACCACTTCCTGATCGACCCATGTGCCGCCCGCGTTGCGAATGTCGTCCTGCAGACTCGGCCAGCTCGTCACCGTTCGACCCTTGATGATTCCCGCCGATACGGGCAGCCACGTGCCGTGGCAAATCACCGCGATCGGCTTCTTCGCGCTGTCGGCGGCTTTGACGAAGGCCTGCGCCTGCGGCAGCAGACGAATCGCATCGCCGTTCACCACGCCGCCTGGCAACACGACTGCGTCGTAGTCGTCGGCGGTGGCTTTGTCGAAAGTCGAATCGACGTCGACCGTGTCACCTTTGTCGACATGCTTGAAGCCCTGGATCTTGCCCGGCTTCTGTGAAATCACATGCACGGTCGCGCCCGCTTCGGCAAGCGCGCGTTTCGGCTCGACCAGTTCGGCCTGTTCGAAACCGTCGACTGCGAGTACCGCTATCTTCAGACCGTCGAGGCTGTTAGCCATTGCGTTTTCTCCTTCAATTCCAGTGCGGGGCTGCGCGCGTTCGACGCGGCGGCCTGCGTGATTTGCTACTCATTGACTATGCGGCAGCAAGGCATGTGCCTGCCGCCCGCGCGTGCCCGTCGATCTGGCTGCGCCGCCCGCTGGGCCGGCGTTGCGGCGCGTTGGGTGTGAACCGGACAGGTCGATTAAAGACCGGTGGGGTCCTCGTCGAGACCGTCGTCGCCGTCATCGGCTGCCGATGGCCGCACGATGTGATCGGGCTCGATATCGCGATCGGGATCGAGCGTCGAATCGCCGTCGGCTGCGGCGCGCTCGCCGGTGCCGGCGCGATCGGTGTCGCTGGCGAGTTCGGCTTCCCCGGTTTCGAGCGCGTGATTGTCCAGTTCAGTTTCGACGTCGAACTCGTGACGCTTCTCGCCGGCGACATCGCTGCCGCTATCGGACGAATCGCTCGGTCCCAACGTGCCCGTCGTGCCGGAGGTCTGCTTCACCACCTGTTGCGGCTCTTCATCGGGATTCAGCGTGCTGCTCATGGCGCTCTCCTTTTCGGTTGGGTTTGCATTTGCGTTTGCGCTTGCGTTGATACGTATGACGTTGTTCGCAAGGACCGTTCCGCCCGCGCACTCGCAGCAGCAGCGCCAGGCACCGGCCTTGCTCCGGGCCATCACTGGCGCAACGCGCTTCACGCTTGAAAGTTCTACCTGCGAAGATGGCTATGACGAACAGCACAACTCAAAACGGTCATGCATCGACCGACGACAGCGCGAAGCAGGCCGCGCCCGCCGCGATGCCGCCTGGTTTGCGCCACGCCGACGACAGCAAGCCTGGCTACACACGCAAGCGCGAGAAAGAAGGCTTCGCGTATTTCGACGTCGAAGGAAAACGCATTGAAGAGGAAGCGGAAATCCAGCGCATCAACTCGCTTGCGATTCCGCCCGCCTATGAGGACGTATGGATTTGCCCCGATCCGCGCGGCCACATTCAGGCGACCGGACGCGACGTGCGCGGCCGCAAGCAATACCGTTATCACTCGCGTTGGCGCGAAACGCGCGACGCGGACAAGTACGAACGCATGGCGGAATTCGGCCGCGCGTTGCCAAGGATTCGCGCCCGCGTCGCGCGCGATCTCGAACTGCCGGGCATGCCTGCCGACAAGGTGTTCGCGGCCGTCGTGCGGCTGCTCGATACGACGCTTGTGCGCGTCGGCAGCGTCGAATATGCGCGCGAAAATCAGTCATACGGTTTGACGACGCTGCGCAAGAAACATGTGAAGGTCGAAGCGGGACAGTTGCGTTTCAGGTTTCGCGGCAAGAGCGGCATCGAGCACGACGTCACGGTCGACGACCCGCGCGTGAAGCGCATCGTGCGGCGCTGTGCGGAACTGCCGGGGCACGACCTGTTCCAGTATCTCGACGACGACGGCACGCGCCGCACCGTCGGCTCCGCCGACATCAACGACTATCTGCGCCGTGCAAGCGGCGCCGACTTCACCGCGAAAGACTATCGGACGTGGGCGGGCAGCGTGTATGCGCTCGCGACGTTGCGGCGCCTCGTGTGCGAGAGCGCCGCGGAAACGCGGCGCCATATCGTCGCGACCGTGAAGGAAGTCGCGGGCCTGCTGCGCAATACGCCCGCTGTCTGCCGGCACTGCTATATCCATCCGGCCGTCATCAGCGCCTTCGAAGCCGACGAATTGCAGACCTTGCCGCCGGGCCAGTCGAGGCGCGGTCTGAAAGTGGACGAAGTGGCGTTTGCCGCGTTGCTCGCACATGCGGAAAAACGCGCGGCGAAACTCGCGCGTCAGGCGGGCGCGAAGGGCCGCAAGCTGCGCGAAGCACAAGCCGCCGACAGCATCAACGGCTCCATTTCGACGCTGCTTCAGAAGTCGCGTGTGATTCGCAAGGAAGCGAACAAGGCCGCGGCGAAAGCCGGCGCAAAAACCGGCCGGGCTGCTCGCGCTAAGGTCAACGAGGAAGTCACGGGAAAGGCCAGCCGGAAAGCCGGCGCGCGAAGCGCGCGGCGAGCCGCGGGGGAGCGCGTCGGCTCGCCGCAGTCCGCGGACAAACCCGCAGCGAGTTGAATCGGCTGACTTCGGACCAGCGCTGCGCTGCATGATTGCACCGCGTACACCGCGCAATTACTTCGGGCAACGAATCACATTTTCTCCTCGAACGCGGCCATCACGAGCCACACGTCGCGCTCGCCGTCGCGGATTTCCGCGGCCAACGCATAAGGATCGCGCGGATCGCAAATCTGCGCGAGCGCTTCATGCGCGATCTCGCCGTTGGGGAACACGCGCTCGGTCAAGGGCCGGACTTCCTGCTTGCCTTCGAACATGCGCTGATCCCTGCGATACACGAGCGTCTGCGATTTCCAGTCGCGAAAGCATTCGAGTACATGCGCGAAATCGCCGCCGCAGATGTTCGACTGATAGTGAATTCGGTTGTTCATGATGAGGTCTCCCACAGATGCGTGGATTCATGATGCTCACCATGAATCGAGCAATCGACATGCCGAGCGCATTCTTTACAACGCGTTCGAAAGCACGGCACCGGCGCAGGAATTTCAATGGGGCGCGCATCATTTACGCGGACCGCGCGAGCGCGTGGCAAACGCTTGGCGAAAGCGGACGAGGAACGCGCGTTGCTGCACTCGTCATCACCCCCAAACCTGCGAAGGAGACAGATCATGGTCATGCAAAGTCAGACGCAAGGCACGCAAGGCGCACGCATCGTCGGTAAAGGCAGCGCGACGGCGGAAGGCCCGGGCCCGGACGTAATGGCGGCAGACACACTCGACGACAACAGAGTGCTCAGCAGCGACGGCGAGGATATCGGCAAGATCAAGGACATCATGCTCGACGTGCGCTCAGGGCGTATCGCGTATGCAGTGCTTTCGAGCGGCGGCTTCCTCGGCATCGGCGACAAACTGCTCGCCATTCCGTGGCACGCGCTCACGCTCGACACCGAGCAGAAATGCTTCGTGCTGAACATGCCGGCCGAGCGCGTGAAAAACGCGCCGGGGTTCGACAAGGACCATTGGCCGTCGATGGCGGACGCGACATGGGCCACGTCCGTGCACCAGTACTACGGCAGCGAGCCGTACTGGAGCCGCGACCGCTTCGACATGCGCGATGACGCCGGCGTCGGCGATATTCCGGCAGGCTCGTCGGACGCGCCGGAAGCCGGTGGCGTGAAGCTGTAATCAGCGAGGCACGCGAAACCGCGCGGTTCGCTGCGCGGTTTATAGACTACGCGCCGGCATGCCGCCGTTGCGGCGGCCGGCGCTTTTAATTTCGAACGAGAGAACGGCGTCGCGAATAGCGCATCACGAATCGCGCATCACGCATGCAAAGCGAGTACGACCCGCAAACAGCACCAGACATCTGGCAAAGGAGGCGGCTCCGATGGCCACCAGCAAGACCACACGCAAGACGAAGCGCCCGAAGGCGCGAAGCCGATCCGGACGTCCGCCGCGGCAACGTCACGCGCAGGCTCATGCGGCGCAGCACAAGAAGGCGTCGCGCGCGAACGGCGGCAAGAGCCCGCACAAGTGGTCGCATCACGTGATGGAAACGAGCGACGCGATGGACCTCCAGCGGGACATCTTCAAGAACGGCAACGCGGACGAAATCGCGCAGTCGCTCAAACAGTCGTCGACGAAAAGCCGCCGCCGCAAAGGCACACCGTTTCAATCGGCGATGTCGATGCTCAACTTCTACATCAACCGCGCGGGCCGAAACCTGCCAAAAACTCGCCGCGCAACGCTGGAGCAAGCCAAGCGCAAGTTGCGCGAAGCGTTTGGACGCGCGCCCTGAAGCCGCTTTCGTCCGCATCCATTCGCCTTTCACCGCATTCATGCGCGCTCTGACGCATCATATGCGCTGCCATGCCCTCATGTGCGCGTGACGCATCAAGGCTTGCGCCCTTCCACCCCGGCCGGCACGCGCCGTTTGCGTGCCGGCCTTGACTGGATGCTCATGCACGAAACTTTGTGGTTTCTCATCGTCGGCTCCGTGCTCGTTTTCATGGGCGTGGCCGCGACGACGCTGCGCCGCCTGCCCGTCAGCGCGGCGATGGTGTATGTCGCGATCGGCTACGCGCTCGGGCCGCCGGGCGTCGGACTGCTGCATCTCGACATGGCCGCCGACGCGCACTTGCTGCGCATGCTCACCGAAGTCGCGCTGCTGGTGTCGCTCTTCGCGATCGGATTGCGCCTGCGCGTCGGCGTGCTCGACAAACTGTGGATGGTGCCGCTGCGTCTCGGCTTTCTTGCGATGCTCGCGACCGTGCCGCTTCTCGCCCTCTTCTGCGTGTACGTGCTTCATCTCGGCTGGGGGCCCGCGATTCTGCTGGCCGCGATTCTTGCGCCGACGGACCCGGTGCTTGCCCACGACGTGCAGGTGCATGACCCCGGCGATCACGATCTGTTGCGCTTCGCGCTCTCCGGCGAAGGCGGTCTGAACGACGGCATCGCGTTGCCCTTCGCGATGGTCGGCCTCGCGTTTTGCGCGATGCACGGCGCGGGCGCGGGCGACGTGCTCAACCTTAAACTCGCCGCGTCCGCCGTGTGGGGCGTGCTCGGCGCCATCGCGATCGGCGCGCTGCTCGGCTGGGTGACGACGCATGCGGTCGCCTGGCTGCGCACGCGCTTTGCGCATGCGCTCGGCCTCGAAGGTTTCTTCGCGCTCGGGTTGATCGGCCTGTCGTTCGGCGCGGCGCAGCTCGCGCACACCTACGGTTTTCTCGCGGTGTTCGCGGCGGGCGTGTCGATGCGCCGCGTCGAATATCGCGCGAGCGGCGGCACGTCGCCGCGCGAAACGATCGGCACCGTCGATTCCGCCGACGTCGAAGCGACCGCGTCCGATCCCGACAAGGCGCACGCGTTCATGACCGAGTCGGTGCTCGGCTTCACGATCGAGCTGGAACGTATCGCCGAAGTGATCATCATGGCGATGGTCGGCAACGTGCTCGCCACGCTCGCCGCGCCGCTCTTCACGTGGCAGGCGCTCGCGCTCGTCATTGCACTCTTCATGTTCGTGCGGCCGGCGTCGGTCGCGTTGTCGTTGATCGGCTCGGCCGCTTCGCCGACGCAGCGCCGTCTGATGAGCTGGTTCGGGATTCGCGGCGTGGGCTCGTTCTACTACCTCGCGTATTCGCTCGAACACGGGCCGGCCGCCGACATCAAGCCGCTCGTGCCGCTCGCGCTCGCGGTGGTGACCGCGTCGGTGGTGATTCACGGCGTGTCGGCGACGCCGCTGATGAACCGCTACCGCCGGCTGCGTCGTAGCGAAAGCTAGAATACGGGCGGCCTTTCGCCGCACGCGTACCTTTCGTTTTCACCAGCCTTTGCTACCTCGCCCGCCGATGACTCCTTCCGATCACCCAGCACGAACGAAACGCGCAAGCGCCGGCGAGTCGCTGTTCGCCTTCCTCAAATCGCTGCCGTTCGGCGAGCGGCTCGTCGAAGGCAGTTTGATGGCATTGCAGGCGGTGGCGGGCGCGAGCCTCGCGTTCGGCATCGGCCAGGCGCTCCACACCGAGCAGGCGTTCTGGGCCGCGATCACCGCCATTGCCGTGAGCCAGCACAGCTATATCGACACGCGCAAGCTGTCGCGCGATCAGTTCATCGGCGCGATGGTCGGCGGGCTGTGCGGGCTCGCGGGCGCGACGCTCGGCGACGGCTATTTCGCGGCCTACGCGGCGACGGTGGCGGCGGCCATCGTGATCTGCTGGATCGTCAACGTGGGCAGCGCGGCGCGGCTCGGCGGCATCACCGCGACCATCATGCTGCTGGTGCCGGGCATCGGTCCCGCGTGGGACAGGGCGATCCTGCGCCTCGGCGAAGTGACGCTCGGCACCGTGTGCGCGTTGCTGGTCGCATGGTTGATGTCGGTTGTCGAAAAACGCGTGTTCGGCGCGGGCGACGATGGGCGCTGAGGGCCAGGGTTCGCCGTTCGGGCCAGGCAGTTGCAGCCGGCGCGTTGTCGTGCGGTGGACGTCGGTAGCGGCGCGGCGTCACGTCGACGTTCTGCTGAAACGCCTTGCCAAGCGCCGTTTGCGATTGATAGCGCATCGTTTCGCCGATTTTCGCGGCGCTGCGCTGCGGTCCGGCGCTGCGGATCGCAGGCGATCGTTGATCGTCATACGGGTTTGCATGAGGAAATCCGTGCAACGGATCGCGCAGCGCGTTCAGCAGCAAGGCCGACGAGCCCGGCGTATCGACGAAGCGGCCGCACTTCACGCAAAGCGTCACACCAGACGGCGCGCTTCCTCCAGTTGCTTGCGGCGCGCCTCGCCCTGGCGCGCGAGCATCCAGCCCGGATACTCGGCGGGCAGCGCGCTCACCTGATCGAGCTTCGCCAGGTCGTCAGCGGTGAGCGCGACGCCGGTGGCCGCGATGTTGTCGTCGAGTTGCTCGACTTTCTTCGCGCCGACGATCACCGACGTCACCACCCGCTGATGCAGCAGCCAGGCCAGCGCGATCTGAGCGACCGACACGCGCTTAGCTTCGGCGATCTCGCGCATCGCGTCGATACAGCCGTACGCGCGTTCGCGATCGACCGGCGGGAAGTCGAACGTGGTGCGCCGGCTGCCCGCTTCACCCTGCTGCTCGCGGCCGTATTTGCCGCTCAGCAGCCCGCCCGCGAGCGGACTCCATACCATCAGTCCGAGGCCTTCGCTTTGCAGCATCGGCACCAGTTCGCGCTCGAGGTCGCGGCCCGCGACGGTGTAATAAGCCTGAAGGGTTTCGAAGCGCGCGAGCCCCAGACGCTCGGCGATGCCAAGCGCCTTCACGATCTGCCAGGCCGCCCAGTTCGACACGCCGACATAGCGCACGTGGCCGTGCTGCACGAGCGTATCGAGCGCGCGCACGGTTTCCTCGATCGGCGTGGCCGGATCGAAACCGTGAATCTGATACAGATCGACATGATCGAGTTGCAGGCGCTTCAAACTGGCCTTCACTCCGTCGATGATGTGATACCGCGACGCGCCCCGCGCATTCGGAAACTCTCCGGTCGGGCCGAACACCTTGGTGGCCACCACGACCTTGTCGCGCGGCACCTTGAGATTTTTCAGCGCCTGGCCGGTGATCTGCTCGGAGAGACCTTCGGCATAGACATCGGCGGTGTCGATGAAATTGATGCCTGCGTCGAGCGCCCGGCCGACCAGCCGCTCGGCGTCCGCCTGCTGCAGATCGCCGATCTGCTTCCACATGCCTTCGCCGCCGCCGAAGGTCATCGTGCCGAGACACAGTTCTGAAACGAAGACGCCGGTACGGCCAAGCTGGTTGTATCGCATTGTCGGAACTCCGTTGTGGATGAGTGGACGGGTTAGCCGTAAAGGGTACTGGAATTGGGTCGGGTCGGTTGGGTGGCGGGCGCAGCAAGTTTGCGGTCGAACCATCGACCGATGCAGCATTTGGCAAACCCCATCAAAACCTGCGAGACTGATTTCCCCATCCCGCGACTGCGGTTTTCTCGCAACGCAGGGGGTTTTCCGTCGTCTGGATATTGGGCATCGCGTCCCCATCTAAACACGTATGACTTCAGCCGCCACCGCCACCACGACAGCCGCCACGCCGCCCGCTGCGCATGCAGCCGAGCACGGCGGCCCGCTCGCGGCCTTCCACCCCGCGGTGGCCGGCTGGTTCCTGAAGACCTTCCCCGCGCCGACCGACGCGCAAGCCGCCGCGTGGCCGCAGATCCGCCGTGGCCGCTCGACGCTCGTCGCCGCGCCGACGGGTTCCGGCAAAACGCTCACCGCGTTCCTGTCCGCGCTCGACGATCTCGTCCAGCAAGGTCTCGCGAACCACGGCGCGCTGCCCGACGAAACGCTGGTGGTCTACGTGTCGCCGCTCAAGGCGCTTTCCAACGACATCCGCCTCAACCTGCAGATACCGTTGCAAGGCATCGCCGCCGAACTCGACGCGCGCGGGCTGCCGCCGCTCGACATCCGCACCGCCGTGCGCACCGGCGACACCACGCAGCAGGAGCGCAACGCGCTCCGAAAGCGCGCGCCGCACATTCTCGTCACCACGCCGGAATCGCTGTACGTGCTGCTCGGCTCGGACTCCGGCCGGCGGATGCTGTCGACCGTGCGTACCGTGATCGTCGATGAAATCCATGCGCTCGCCGGCAGCAAGCGCGGCAGCCATCTGGCGCTCAGCCTCGAGCGGCTCGACGCGTTGTGCGGGCGCCGTCTGCCGCGTATCGGCCTGTCCGCGACGCAAAAACCGGTGAGCGCGGTTGCGCGATTTCTCGTAGGCGGCGCGAGCATCGACAGCGATATTCCGGCTGATTGCGCGATCATCGACGTCGGCCATATCCGCGCGCGCGATCTCGCGCTGGAAATCCCGCCCGTGCCGCTCGAAGCGGTAATGCCGAACGAAGTGTGGGAGCGCGTCTACGACCGGCTCGCCGAACTCGTCGCGCTGCATCGCACGACGCTGATCTTCGTCAACACGCGGCGCATGGCCGAACGCGCCGCGCGTCATCTGACCGAGCGGCTCGGCAAGGAGGCCGTCGCCGCGCACCACGGCAGCCTCGCGAAAGAGCATCGCTTCGACGCCGAACAGCGGCTCAAGCGCGGCGAACTCCGGGTGCTGATCGCGACGGCGTCGCTGGAACTCGGCATCGATATCGGCGACGTCGATCTGGTCTGTCAGATGGGTTCGCCGCGCGCGATCGCGCCGTTTCTGCAACGCGTCGGACGCTCGGGCCACCAGGTCGGCGGCATGCCCAAAGGCCGGCTTTTCCCGACTTCGCGCGACGATCTGATCGAATGCGCCGCGCTGCTCGATTGCGTGCGACGCGGCGAACTGGACGCGCTGCGCATTCCGCGCGCGCCGCTCGACGTGCTCGCGCAACAGATCGTCGCCGAGGTGTCGAGCGCCGAATGGAGCGAGGACGCGCTGTTCGACCTGATGCGACGCGCCGCGCCCTACGCGGAACTCACGCGCGAGCAGTACGACGCGGTGCTGCGCATGCTCGCCGAGGGCTACACGAGCCGCAACGGACCGCGCGCCGCCTACCTCCATCGCGACGTGGTGAGCGGCACGTTGCGCGGGCGGCGCGGCGGCAAACTCGTCGCCGTGACTTCGGGCGGCACGATTCCCGAGAACGCCGACTATGCGGTCGTGCTCGAGCCGCAAGCGATCAACATCGGTACGGTTAACGAAGATTTCGCGGTCGAAAGTCTCGCCGGCGACGTATTCCAGCTCGGCAACGCGTCGTACCGGATTCTGCGGATCGAGAGCGGCCGCGTGCGCGTCGAGGATGCGCAAGGCCAGCCGCCGAACATCCCGTTCTGGCTCGGCGAGGCGCCGGGCCGCAGCGATGAATTGTCTTTGGGCGTCGCACGGCTGCGCGAGCAGATCGGGCGGCTGCTGGAGGCGGATGAGCCGACGGCGGCGGCTGCGCTGCTCGATGCGGACGAGACGGCGGCGGCGTCCGCGGCGCCGCTCATTGCGCAGTCGCCGAAGACGCGAGCGCGGTTGCAAAGCAAGCGGACAACGAATGGCGAAGCGCCCGCCGAAGCCAAGCAAGCCACGCAACCCACAGAAGTCACCCTAGCGACACAAACCCCCAACAACCCCATGCCCGCGCGCCTCGAACGCGCGATCGACTGGCTCATCGCCGAGCTCGGCCTTGACGAAGCCGCGGCGCGTCAGATCGTCGACTACCTCGCGCGGGCGCGCGCCGCACTGGGCGTGCTGCCGACGCATGACACGCTGGTGATGGAGCGTTTCTTCGACGAATCGGGCGGCACCCAGCTCGTGATTCATGCGCCGTTCGGCAGCCGCGTGAATCGCGCGTGGGGCCTCGCGCTGCGCAAGCGCTTTTGCCGCCAGTTCAACTTCGAGCTGCAAGCGGCCGCGACCGAAGACGCGATCGTGCTGTCGCTGACCGGCAGCCACTCGTTCGTGCTCGACGAAGTGTGGCGCTATCTGCATTCGGCGAGCGCCGAAAATCTGTTGATCCAGGCGCTGCTCGACGCGCCGCTGTTCGGCGTGCGCTGGCGCTGGAACGCGACGACCGCGCTCGGACTGCCGCGCTACACCGGCGGACGCAAGACGGCGCCGCAATTGCAGCGCATGCGCAGCGAGGATCTGCTGACGAGCGTCTTTCCCGAACAGGCCGCGTGTCTCGAGAACGTGGTCGGCGAGCGCGAACTGCCGCGTCATCCGCTGGTGGATCAGACCGTCGACGACTGTCTGCACGACGCGATGGACAGCGAGCGCTGGATCGCGCTGTTGCGCCGTATCGAAAGCGGCGACGTGCGGCTCGTCGCGCGCGATCTGCCTGCGCCCTCGCCGCTTGCCGCCGAAATCCTCAACGCGAAGCCCTACGCTTATCTCGACGACGCGCCCATCGAGGAGCGTCGCACGCAGGCCGTGCTCAACCGCCGCTGGACCGATCCGTCGAGCGCCGACGACCTCGGCGCGCTCGACCCCGACGCGATTGCGAGCGTGCGCGACGAAGCCTGGCCGCAGGCGCGCAGCGTCGACGAAATGCACGAGGCGCTCACGGGCCTCGCGTGCATCACCGAGGCTGAGGCACGCGGGAACGAAGGCTGGCCGCAATGGCTCGAGTCGCTCGCGCAGTCGGGCCGCGCAACCCGCCTGCAAATTGCCGCCGACGCCGCCGACGCCGCGCTGTGGCTGCCCGCCGAACGGCTCACCTGCTTCGCCGCGCTTTACCCGGAGCCGGACGGCCCGCGCTTCGCGCCGCCGCTGACCGCGCCGAAGGGCTACACCGACGAGTGGACCGCCGACGACGCCCTCGTCGACGTGCTGCGCGCGCGGCTGACCGGCTTCGGCCCGCTGCCCGCCGCTGCGATTGCGGACACGCTGCGGCTGCCGCAGACATCGGTCGAACAGGCGCTCATCCGCCTCGAAGCCGAGGGCTATGTGATGCGCGGCCGCTTCACGCCGCAAGCGCTCCAGGCACCCGACGCACCCGGCGACGAATGGTGCGAGCGGCACCTGCTCGCGCGCATCCACCGCTACACGGTCAAGCGCTTGCGCCGCGAGATCGAGCCGGTCGAACGCCACGACTTCATGCGTTTCCTGTTCGAGTGGCAGCATCTGACGCCGGACACGCGCAGCGAAGGCCGCGATGCGCTCGCGGCCGTTCTCGAACAACTGGAAGGTTTCGAGGCCGCGGCCAGCGCCTGGGAGGAAGACATTCTGCCCGCGCGCGTGAAGGCATACACGAATACTTCGCTCGACGAACTATGCCGCGCCGGCAAGATCGTCTGGACGCGGCTCACCGAGCGCTCGCGCAGCGCGGCGGGCCCCGTGCGCGGCACGCCTATCGTGTTGCTGCCACGTCCACAGGTGCGCGTGTGGAGCGCGCTGATCGATCCGGCGCGTCAGCCGGAGTTGTCGCCGCGCGCGCAAGCGGTTCACGACGCGCTGTCGCAACACGGCGCGATGTTCTTCGACGAATTGCTGCACGAACTTCGCGTCTTGCGTATCGAACTGGAAAACGCGCTCGGCGAACTGGTGGCGGCCGGTCTCGTGAACTCGGACAGTTTCGCGGGCCTGCGCGCGCTGCTCAAGCCGGCCGCCAAACGCAATGCTTATTCCGGCAGCCGGCGTGTGCGCTCGACGGCGCTGATCGGCGGAATGGACGATGCCGGGCGCTGGGCGCTCGTCAACCGCCCGATTCCGGCGGCCGTCGGCGCGAACGAGACGCCGCCGCAATCACTGCAAAGTCAGCGGCGGCGCACGTTGCCGCCCGAGATCGTCGAACATGTCGCGATGACGTTGCTGCGGCGCTACGGCGTCGTTTTCTGGCGCCTGCTCGAGCGCGAAGTCGATTGGCTGCCGCCGTGGCGCGATCTGCTTCGTGTGTATCAGCGGCTCGAAGCGCGCGGCGTGATTCGCGGCGGCCGCTTCGTCAATGGATTGGCCGGCGAGCAATTCGCGTTGCCCGAAGCGATTCCGTTGCTGCGCGAAGTACGAAGGCATGCGAACGATGGTGCTTTTGTGTGCGTCGGCGGCACCGATCCGTTGAATCTGGCGGGCACGCTGCTGGTCGGGCAACGGGTGCCGGCTGTGGCCGGCAACCGCGTTCTGTATCGTGACGGCGTCGTCGTGGCCACGCTGGTGGCGGGCGCGTTCTGGTTCGACGCGTCGCTCGAAGCAAGCCCGGCTGAGCGCGAGCGCGCGCGGAGCTGGCTGACGCGGCGCTTCTGATGCCTGGCGCCGCGTAAGCGGCGTGAGCCGCATCAGCCGCGGGCGCCGCGCGCCGGATGCGCCGTGCGCGACGCCCCGATGTAAAGAATGCCTCTCCACCCACTCCCCACTCCCTTTTACCGATCGACGCGCGCGCCACACAACCGCGCGTCCTTCATTGTTTTATGGCCCGAATTTCAGTGGCTTCGCTACAATGGGCCCGTCTTTAAGTATGATGAAGACTGTCTGCCGCTATCCGCCATCAGGGCCGAACGGCACACCGCCCGGGGATTCCATGAATGACGACCAACACGAGCAGGTGCTTTTTGCGCAGTTCGGCACAAGCAGCCCTTGCTGGCGTCTGTCGAGCGACAGCAACGCGCTCGAACTGACGCCAGTCACCGGGGACGTGCCGGCCAACGTGGCCATTCCGCTGAATCCCCAGCAGGCATCGCAAATCCGTTGCCTCACGGGCATCACCTCGCATGTGGTTCTCGACGTTCGCCTGTTCGGCGAGCCGCTGCGCCTGCATCTCGTCGGCAGAAAAATCAACAGCATCAGTTGGGCGGGCACGGCCTCGGCTTATGACGACACGGAGTCGGTCGCGCGCGATCTGATGCATGGTTTGTCGTTCGCCGAGCAGGTCGTGTCGGAAGTGAATTCAGTGGTCGTGATCGTCGACCGGCATGGGCGAATCCAGCGCTTTAACCGCCTCGCCGAAGAACTGACGGGCGTGAAGGAAGAGAACATCATCGGGCGCAATGTGTGGGCGCTGTTCATGTCCTCGGAAGACGGCGCGGCGTCGAGCCAGAACATTGCGGGCTTCTTCAATCGCGGCGTGTCGTATGAAGTCGAGCGGCGCGTGAAGACGCTGCACGGCGAGCGGCTCTTCCTGTTTCGCAACAAGTTCGTGCAAAGCGGCAGCGGCATCGACGAGCAATATCTGATCTGCTCGGGCACCGACATCACCGAAGAACGTCTCGCGCAGGAACGCCTGAGGCAACTCGCCAACACCGACTCGCTCACCGGCCTGCCGAATCGCAATGCGATTCAGGACTACATTCGCACCGCGATCGAAGAAGCGGCGCCGGGCGAATCGGTGGGCGTGCTGTTTCTCGATCTCGACAACTTCAAGAAGGTCAACGATCACTACGGCCACGTATTCGGCGACCGTCTGATTCGCGACGTGTCGGCCGCCATCGGCATGTGCCTGAACGAAGGCGACACGCTCGCGCGGCTCGGCGGCGACGAGTTCATCGTGCTTGCGGCAAAAGGCACGGCGCACGAACTCGAAGCGACCGCGCAGCGCATCCTCGAACGCATGCGTACGCCGTTCAGCCTCGGGCTCGTCGAAGTCTATACGGGCTGCTCGATCGGCATCGCGCGCTATCCGGAACACGGCGACAACCTGGAGTCGCTGATCCGCTCGGCCGATACCGCCATGTACGTCGCCAAGGACGAAGGCAAGCGCACGCATCGCGTGTTCTCGCCGGAGATGAACCGCAAGGTCGCCGAGTACATGTGGCTCGACACGAACTTGCGGCGCGGCCTCGACGAAGGCCAACTGACGCTGCACTATCAGCCGAAGCTGGTGCTTTCAACCGGCGTGGTGCAAGGCGTGGAAGCGCTGGTGCGCTGGAATTCGCCGGAGCGCGGGCAGATCATGCCGGCCGAATTCATTCGTTATGCCGAGGAGTCGGGACTGATCGGCGTGCTCGGCCGCTGGGTCATGGAAACGGCCGCCAAACAGGCCGCCAAATGGAAAGCGGACGGCTACAACCTGCGCATCGCCATCAACGTGTCGGCGCGGCAACTGGTGGACACCGCCGTGGTCCGGCACTTCACCGAAGCGCTCGCCGCGGCCAATCTCGAACCCTGCCTCGTCGATGTCGAGTTGACCGAGAGCTGCCTGATCGAAGACGAAGCCGCGGCCATCGACCTCATCAAGCACTTCCGCCAGATCGGCGCGCAGGTGCATCTGGACGACTTCGGCACCGGCTATTCGTCGCTGTCGCAACTGGGCCGCATTCCGCTCGACGTCATCAAGCTCGACCGCAGCTTCGTGCGCTCGATCAACGCCGATACGAAAGCGCAAGCGCTGGTGCGCTCGATGGTCGTGGTCGCGCAGGAACTCGGCTTCAAGGTGGTCGCCGAAGGCATCGAGACCGAATCGGAAGAGGCCTTCATGAAGGGGCTGGGCGTTGAGTACGTGCAAGGCTATCTGTACGCTCACCCGATGCCCGCCGCCGATTTCGAACGCTGGTTGCAGGACCGGCAGAAGCTCAGGCTGATCGCCTGAGCCTGTCAGCCGCGACGGGCAGGGCGGGCCGCATCGCGATTGAGTGCGCTTGAATGCGCTTGGTGCGATAGAGTCAGCCGAAATTGGCCGCGCTCGCGGCCGTCTGCCGCAGGTTGGACGTGCGGCGGTTTTGCAGCATCACGAGCCGTTCCATGAAGGCAAGGTCTTTCTCTTCGATCATGAACGCGGCGTCGACCCAATCCTCGGTGATCTCCATCAACTCGGCGCGCGGCAGTTGCAGCACGCGCTGACGTGCACGCAGCATCGCGCGGATGCCGTTCATTTTCGGCTTGAGCGTGTCGATGAACGTGCGGGTCGCCACATACGCGTCGCCCGGTTCGAACAACTGATCGACGAGCCCTTTTTCCTGATGCCACTCGGCCGTATGCGATTCGCCGCCGCCGATCAGTTCCTCGGCGAGGCGCATGCCGGCCTTGCGCGCCACGAGCGAATAGCCGCCCATGCCGGGGAACAGATTGAAGGCGATTTCGGGGAAGCCCATGCGCGCGTCCGACTGCGCGAGCAGGAAGTGATGCGCGAGCGCCGCCTCGAAGCCGCCGCCGAGCGCGGTGCCCTCCACCATTGCAATCGAGATCGCGCCGGTGTCGAAACCGCGCGCCGCCGCATGAACGCAGTCGACGCAAGCGCGTGCGTAGGCCATCAGCGCCTGACGCTTGCCCGAGCGGATCGCGTCGGCGAAGAAATCGAGGTCGCCGCCCACGTTGTAGATGTTCGGAATCAGCGAACCCGTCACCCAGAAATCGATCGGCAAGCCCGACTCGCGCGCTGCCTGCGCGAGCCCGAGAATGTCGTGCACCAGATCGAGATTGAAACAGGGACGCGGCTGCGCACGCAGCATCATCCACATGACATTGCGGCCTTCTTCGTAGTAAGCGGCGATTTGCGACAGATTGCCGGCTTCGAGGAACGGGCGGCAGGCGTGGTGGTTATGCAGATTCATTTTGAACGGTCCTTTAAGGTTAAACACTGATATTGCAGTGCGAGCCTAAAACAGACCGGAATCCGATGGGAGCGGGATAACCAACAGAGCAACGCAAGGAAATGTCAAACCCTTGCGCGGCGGGCGTCGCA
The DNA here is from genome assembly GCF_041355255.1 of Paraburkholderia sp. RCC_158. Taxonomy (NCBI): domain Bacteria; kingdom Pseudomonadati; phylum Pseudomonadota; class Betaproteobacteria; order Burkholderiales; family Burkholderiaceae; genus Paraburkholderia; species Paraburkholderia sp. RCC_158. The sequence continues at coordinate 17,946 of NZ_JBFUPM010000005.1, forward strand.
GCGGGGCGATTCCGTGCCGTGACGTGCGCTGGCGCGCAAACGCTTGCGCGGCCAAAATGGTGCGAGATAGCGCGATGTTTTGCGCTATCGATGGAAAGGCCCGGTGGCGCGTGTGAGTGGAAATGCGCGTTGAAAAGGTGAAAGAAAAAGCAATAAAGGCCGATTAGACGAGCCAGTCGAAATTGCTGCTTGCGAATGGGGTTTTGTTGGTGGGGTGGCAGACGGAATATGTATATTGCATGAACGCGCAACCGCTCGTCGGCATGATGAAGGCTATTGGAGCAACGCCGACCAGCGCGCGACTTCATCCGCGCTCATCCCGACCGCGAGTGCCGCCGCGGAGATCTGCGTCCACGTGGCGGCGTCGACGGGAACGCCGTTGGCTTCGCGCTCCGCGCGCGTGACGCGTTCCGGTTCGCCCGGCTCATAGATGCGCTCGGTGCCCACCGCGAGCGGCGAAGCCTTGACCCATGCGATGAAGGCGTCGGCTTCGGCTTGCGCGTCGGGGGCAGCGAACGCGGCCGGATCGACGATAACCGACAGCATGCAGTTGATGATCGCGTTAGTCGTGCCGAGCGTGTCCGCATGCGTGGTGAAGCCGCCCGCGAGCGCGCCGCTGAAAATCTCGCACATGGCCGCGAGCCCGAAACCCTTGTGGCCGCCGAACGGCGTCAGCGATCCGAACGGCGCCTCGTGCATGACCTTGGGATCGGCGGTCGGCACGCCTTCATGGTCGATGAGCGCGCCGGCCGGCACCTGCTTGCGCTGGTTATACGCGACCCGCGTCTTGCCGTAAGCCACGGTGCTGGTCGCGAAGTCGAGCACGAGCGGCGGCTTGCCGGGCCGCGGATAAGCCGCGCAAAACGGATTCGTGCCGATACGGCGGTCGGCGCCGCCGAACGGCGCGACGAGCGGATCGCCGGCCACGTTGACGAAGTGAAACGACACGAGCCCGGCGCGCGCGCACTGCTCGGCCCAGTGACCGATGCGGCCAATGTGATGCGCGCCGCGCAAGCCCACCGCGCAAATGCCGATGCGCTGCGCGCGAGCGATGCCCGCTTCCATCGCCTCGAAGGCAACCACCTGGCCAAAGCCCTTGTGGCCTTCCACGGTGAGCACGGCGCCCGCGTCCTTGACGACTTCCGCATGCAGGTTCAGTTGCAGTTGCCCGTCGGCCAGCGAAGCCGCATAGCGCGGAATCATGCCGACGCCGTGCGAATCGTGCCCCGTGAGGTTCGCCGCCACCAGATGATCCGCGACCAGCTCGGCTTCGCGCGGCGCGCTGCCGGCCCGCTCCCAGATCGCCCTCACGTAGGCGTGCAGTTGGTCGGCCGCGATGCGGGGCGTGCTGGATCGAGCGAGATTGTTATCGGTCATGCGAAGTTAGGCGCTCGAAATCGAGCGCTCGAGTTGGGCACTTATCGGCAGCGAAAATTAGCAACGAAGATCAGCAACGAAAATCCGCCCCCTCAAGGCGCGGCTGCAATCACCTCAGCCACCGCCGCCGTAAGTTTCCTGCCATACGGCACATGCAGAAACTCATTCGGGCCGTGTGCATTCGACTTCGGTCCCAACACGCCGCACACCATGAATTGCGACTTCGGGAAGCCCGCTTTGAGCACGTTCATCAGCGGGATCGTGCCGCCCTGCCCCATGTAGGCGACATCGGCGCCGTAATGCTCGCGCGATGCGTCGTTGAGCGCGGTGGCGAGCCACGGCGCGAGGTCGGGCGCGCTCCAGCCGCTCGCCGCGCCCGCGTCCGGCTTGAACGTCACCTTCGCGTTGTACGGCGGGTCGAATTCGAGCAGCGCCTTGAGTTCCGCGACGGCCTTCTCCGCTTCGATCAGCGGCGGCAGCCGCAGCGACAGCTTGAATGCGGTACGCGGACGCAGCACATTGCCGGCGTCGGCGAGCGCGGGCAAGCCGGCCGCGCCGGTCACCGACAGCGACGGACGCCACGTCGAATTAAGCAACGCCTCTTTCGGATCGGTCGTGGTGGGCAGCACCTGACGGCCGTCCTGGCCGCAAGCCCACGGCAGCTTCTTCCACACATCGTCGCCGAGGATTTGTGCAGTGGCTTCGGCTTCACGCAGACGGTCGGCGGGAATCGGGCTGTGAAAACCCTTCGGCAGCAGCGTGCCGTTAGCGGCGTCTTCAAGCCGGTCGAACAGTTGCCGCATGATGCGGAAGCTCGACGGCGCGATGCCGCCGTAGCCGCCCGAGTGAATGCCTTCGTCGAGCACCTGCACCTCGAGATCGCCGGCGACGAGTCCGCGCAGCGACGTCGTAAGCCACAATTGATCGTAATTGCCCGCGCCCGAGTCGAGGCACACGACGAGCCCGACGTTGCCAAGCCGTTCGCGCAGCGCGTCGACGTAAGGCAGCAGGTCGTAGCTGCCGGACTCCTCGCAGGTTTCGATCAGGCCGACGCAGCGCGGCCGCTCGACGCCTTGCGCGTCCAGCGCGGCGATCGCGGTGATGCTCGCGTAGATCGCGTAGCCGTCGTCGGCGCCACCGCGCCCATAGAGCTTGTCGTTCTCGAGCTTCGGCGTCCACGGACCCAGGTCGCTGCGCCAGCCGTCGAACTCCGGCTGCTTGTCCAGATGGCCGTACAGCACGATGGTTTCGTCGCTGCCGGAACGCGTGGCAGGCGTCTCGAAGAAAATCACCGGCGTGCGGCCCGGCAAGCGCACGATCTCCAGCTTCAGGCCGCGCACCGGCTGCTGCTCGACCCATTGCGCGGCGTCGGTAATCACGCGCTCCAGGTAACCGTGCTTGACCCACTCGGGATCGAACGCCGGGCTCTTGGCCGGCACCGCGATGTAGTCGGTCAGCGCGGGCACGATCTCGTCGTTCCATTTGCGGTCCACGAACTCGCGGAGTGTGTCGGGATTAAGGCGCTGCGTCTGCTGGGTCGTATCGTCGGAGATCATGGTCGCGGTCCGTAACGGTTTCGTTCACTCGAAACGAACATGATAGTCCTGATGGCGAATGTGCTGAAGGGTTCGTCGCTTATCGGTGCAGTGCTGCACGCGCGGAAGCCTTTCAACGAAGCTGCACGTGGCAAACAATCGCGCGACAATCGATGTGAGGTGCCTACGTCGCGTAAGACACGCAGGTCGCGTTTCGGGGAGGCGGCATATGAATGAGCGTGTTGCCATTCAGATCATCGCCGTGGTGATCGCGCTGGCGCTGTATTTCCTGCCGGCGATTCTGGCCGACCGCCGCAAGCGCGTCGACGTGCTGACGCTCGCGCTGTTCAACGCGTGCATGGGCTGGACGGTGCTTGGCTGGCTGCTCGCGCTCTACTGGGCGTTGCAGCCGAACCCGCCGAAGGATCTCGCGGGCGAGGTGGTGGAAAAACGGAAGCTGGTGCGGATGCGCGCGTTTTCGTCGGCGCTGCTGCTACGCGTGCAAAGACGCGACACGGCGCGCGATCATCCCGACAGATAACAAGCGCGCAGCCGTGCGCTCACAGACGACGGCCTTACGCCGCGCGGCCGATCCGGTTCCACTGCACGGAGCCGGCCGGAATGCAGCGCGGCTCGGCGCGCACGCTGGAAGGCGAAAACATTTCGCGACGCAGTTCGCCGTGGTCGTCGAACCATTCGCAGATCAGCCACTCGCCAGGATTGAGCGCCACCGGTCCCGCATACGTGACAGTCATGCGCGGGCCTCCGTCTTTCAACGTGACGACGTCGCCGGCGGTGAAGCAGGCGGGCGGCGCGGCAAGTGCGTCAATGGTAGCGGTTAGCATTTTCAATCCTCTACGGAACCGTTGGCAGTATTTGAATGATTGCGCCAGGCATCGGTCCGACTTGTTCGGGACCGACTGAAGAACACCTCTAAAGCGCGTTCAGATTAACAATCGAAATTAAAGACGGCAAGCGCTTTTTATTGAAAGCGATTTCATAGCGACGATAAAGACATTATGACGCACTGCAATTGCGGGTTAAACCGGAGGCGCTCCCCGCAAGGCCCGCGGACAGCCGTCTGCGGGAGCGCACAGACCGCAAGAATTACTGCCACGGGCCGTGGTGCGGGTAGAAACTGCATGGCCAAAAATGCTTCATAAGTGAAACAGATTTCGGCGCGGATAACGACGCGATGCTATTTTCCAGCGATTCTCAATTACCTATGAATGACTCGCTCATCGGTAAATGCGCTGCAATTAAAAATGAAAACCGTGTGAAACAGCTTAATAATTTTCGCGATGTTATAGCGATGAAAACGATTACCTGGCGCGTCGTTTTCAAAGCGTGCGCGCCGAGCGCCGCAACACGAGCTGCTGATGGCGCAGGAGCAGCACGCTCAAGCCGATGCAAAGAAACATCAGCACCGCGTTAATGGCCAGGCTCAACTGGAACGCGTGGGCGTACGCGGCCGGCGTCGAACCTGCGCCGCTCCCGCCGAGTGCGCCGAAGAATGCGCCGCTGATCGCTGCGGTGCCGAACGCCGAGCCGATCTGCAAGGTCGATGAAACCACGCCCGACGCAAGCCCCGCTTTTTCCGGCGCGACTTCCAGCAGCACGATGCGCATGATCGACGGCAGCAGCAAACCATGACCGACGCCCGCGCACACGAGACCCGCGTAGAACGCCAGGTCCGGCGCGGCCGCTTCGCTTGCGGCCCAGCCGGTTATCGTGAAGCCTAGCGTCATCATCGAAAAGCCCAGCGTGAGCACATGCCCGCCGATGCGCTTCACGACCGCCGGCGAAGTCAGCGGCCCGATCACGAAGCCGATCGCGAACGGCATGATGGCGATACCGGACGCGAGCGGCGTCCAGTGAAGGCCGGTTTGCAGATAGATGCCGTAGGTCAGGAAAAACGCGCTGTTGCAATAGAACAGAAACGCGAGCACGAGGCCGAGCGCGAACGCGCGATTGCGGAACAATTGCAGATCGACGAGCGGATGCCCGCCGCCGCGCTCCACGCGCTTTTCGGTGGCGACGAAGAGCGCGAACGCCGGCACCGCGAGAGCGAACATCGCGAAGGTCCATGCGGGCCAGCCGGCTTCGCGACCGTGCGTCATCGGATAGATCACGAGCAGCAACACTGCGGAAAGCAGCGCGACGCCCTTCATGTCGAGGCCGGTGCGCGTGGCCGGCTGGTTCTCGGGCACGAACTTCCAGGTGCCGAAAAACGCCGCGACGCCGATCGGAATATTGATCAGGAAGATGATTCGCCAGTCGAGGCCGAACGGGTGATACGTGATCAGCGCGCCGCCGCCGAGCTGCCCGACGATCGACGAGAGGCCGAACACGAAGCCGTAAAAACTCATCACGCGGGTTTGCTGATGCAGCGGCACGACGGCGCGGATCGTGGCGAGCACTTGCGGCGCCATGATCGCCGCCGCCATGCCCTGGACGATGCGCGAGATCACCAGCATGTGGCCGCTCGTCGCGAAACCGCACAGCGCCGACGCGATCACGAAGGCAGCCATGCCCGTCATGAACATGCGGCGCCGGCCGAACAGATCGCCGAGCCGTCCGCCGGTAATCAGCAGGACCGCGTACACCGACGCGTAGGCGGATACGACGAGTTGCAGTTGCGCGTCGGTCGCGTTCAGGCCGGTGCGAATCGACGGCAGCGCGAGATTGACGATGAAGTAGTCGAGCGGCGCGAGAAAAGCGCCGACGAACAGCACGGCCAGCGCGAGCCCCTGGCGCGCGAAGCGCGGCGCGGGCGGGTCGGCCGCAGGCGCGGTGTGCGCGGTGTGCGCGGTGTGCGCGATGTGCGCGGTGTGCGCGGTGTGCGCGGTGTGCGCGGTGTGCGCGCCGTGCGCGGCGCTCGCCGCAACCGAGCCGGGACACACGGCGACACGCGAGGCGCTGCAACCTGCTGCGCGTGACACGCCGGCCAAAGCAGCGGACGAAGAGGACGAGATAGACGAAGACGGCGAAATAGGCTCAGATTTCATGACTGATCGTTCAATAAATCGGCAAAAAAATTTAGACGAGGGCCCGCATCGCGACATCGACGATGCCGGTCAGCGCGTCTTCCTTATGGGCGACGCGGCCCAGCACACGCAGACCCTGCATGACGCACAGCAGGAAATCGCCGACGGCTTTTTCGTCGAGCGTGGAATTGAATGCGCCGCTTGCCTGACCGCGGATCACCGATGCGGCCAGCAACGTGGCCATGCGGCGCTGGATGGCGGCGACGCGGCTGCGCAACTCGTCGTCGCCGGGCTGCATTTCGAGCGTGGTGTTGGTGATGAAGCAGCTCCGCTCGCCGGACAACCCGCAGGCGACCCGCGCGTAATGCAGCAATGCGTTGCGCAGCGCCTCTTCCGGCGGCACCGGCGCGTTCAGCCGCTCGGCGAGACGCGCCACCGAACCCTCGGCGTAATGATCGAGCGCGGCGAGCATGATGCCGTGCTTGTCGCCGAATACGCCGTACAGACTGCCCCGCTGCAGACCGGTGGCTTTGCAAAGGTCGTCGATGGAGGTGGCGTGATAGCCGTGGTTCCAGAACACCTGGCTTGCGCTGGCGAGCACGGCGTGCGTGTCGAACTCGCGTGGCCGGCCGCGCGAGCCGATAGGCCCCGCCTTCTTCGGCGACGAATGGGGTTGACCGGTTGGCTTCATGCAACCAATATTATGACTAACCGTTCAACAAATCAACCCGGAATCTCGTAGGCTGCGCGGCGCGTGCATTGTCACTTGTCCCTGCACAATAGACCGCAAAAATTGAGCAATAGCCTCGGAAACGCCGCTGGACTGCCGCGCATTAGGCCTCGAAAAATGAAAGCTGTTTCGAATCTTTAGTGGTCGGCTGCTCTCGCGCAGGGTCGACCATGGATACTCACCGTTGCAATAGCTCGAGACGTCTTTGCCTCGCCCGCAGAGCCGCACCGACGCTCGATCAGCGTCTTTGGCTCTTGCGACAATAAGGCGCAAATAAGGCGCAAAACGCAGAGATATCGGCAGGCATGCACAGGGCCAGCAGCTATTCTTCAGACGCTGTGACCAACGCATTTGCGCTCGGCTCTGCGGGTCATCTGCAGCCCTTCCGCTCGTACGCGGAGAAGGGGTGTATGTCACGTCCAAAACTTCCTCGGCCTGCGCGACGCACACTGCGGCGTCAACATTCAAACGCAGCCTTCCTGCTGGCCATCGGCATTTCGCTGAGTGGGCAGTCCCTGACACCTGTGGCGCTCGCGGCGGGCGGCCTTCCACAAGGCGGCACATATGTGGCCGGCACCGGCGCGATCGCAAGCCAGGGCAACGGCCTCCTGATCACGCAGCCAGGTTCAACGCGCGGGGTGATCGACTGGAACAGCTTTTCGATCGGCAAAACCAACAGCGTCACGTTCGATAACGGCTCCGGGGCGACGCTGAACCGGGTGACGGGTGGTTCACCCTCTGCCATCCTCGGCAGGCTCGGTGCGACGGGCAGCGTCTATTTGATCAATCCGCAGGGAATCGTCGTCGGACCATCGGGCGTTATTACGACCGGCGGACGTTTCGTTGCGTCGACGCTGGACATCTGCAACGACGCCTTCATGCAGGGCAGAGGATCGCTCACGCTGTCGGGCACCTCGAACGCATCCGTGATCAATCTCGGCAAGATCAGTTCGAGCGGCGGCGACATATTCCTGATTGCGCGACACGACGTCGTCAACGCCGGCACGGTCGCAGCGCTCAACGGCACGGCGGAGCTGGCCACGGGCGAGCAGGTGCTGCTGCAGGATTCGGCCGGCAGCAAGCAGGTGTTCGTGCAGACAGGCAGTCAGGGCACGGTCTCCAACAAGGGGCGGATAACCGCCGCGCAGGTCAGTCTGCAGGCCGCCGACGGCAACGTGTATGCGTTGGCAGGCAGAGGCACGCGTATCCGCGCGACGGGCACCGCGAGCCGCGACGGCCATGTGTGGCTCGTTGCCGACAGCGGCCATGTCGGGCAGTTCGGCAAGATCGCCGCAAGCAACGCCGACGGCAGCGGCGGAACGGTCGACACGCAAGCGGCGCAACTGGAATTGGGCGGGCACGCGGTGGTGCATGCAGGCCTGTGGAATCTCTCGACGCCTGCTTTCACAATCGACGGCGCCGCTGCGCATGCGTTGCGGCGCAGCCTGAACTCGGGCACGTCTGTCGATATCACCGCGACGGGTGCCAACGGCGCGACGGGCGACCTGGGTGTCGCATCGAGCGTGCGCTGGCACGGTCCCGCTTCTCTCACGCTTGCCGCCTACCACGACGTCTCCATAGCGACGAGTACGACCCTCGCGAACGACGGCGCAGGCAATCTGACCTTGCGCGCCGACGCATCGGGCATCGACAACGGCGGCAGCGTCATCAACAACGGCACGATCGACTGGTCGAAGAGTACGGGCATCGTCCGCGCGCTCTACGACATGAACGGCAGCTATACCGCCGGGACAAATCTCGCAAACGCCGCATGGACAGCGGCTCCGTATAGCGGTCTCGTCACGCAGGTGACCGGCTATAAGCTGGTCAATTCGTTGACCGACCTGCAGAACGTCTCGCTCGACCTCGCGGGCAACTATGCGGTGGGCAAAGATCTCGACGCCAGTGCGACCGATACCTCATTCGCTTTCTCTTCGCTCGGCAATGCCACCACTCCCTTCTCCGGACAATTCGACGGCATGGGCCACGTTATAGACAGGTTTTCACAGCGCGAACAAGGTTCGCCGGTGCCGGGGCTGGGACTGTTCGGTGTGATCGGGCCGACGGGAGTCGTGCGCAATGTGGGGATGACGAATGCGAAGCTCAGCACGTATGTCTATTTTCCAGCGGGAATCGCTTTCGGCATTCTGGCCGGCCTGAACCAGGGCACGATCACGTACGCCTATACGAGCGGGACGCGCGGCACCGCATCGTTCGAAGGTGCGACGAGCGGTGGACTGGTGGGACGCAACGACGGCCTGATCGAGCGCTCGTGGAGCAGCGCGTTCGTCGGGTCGGCCGGTTTGCTCGGCGGACTGGTCGGCCTCAATGAAAGGACAATTCTGCAATCCTATGCAACCGGCGTTGCGAGTGCGGGCAATCACGGCGTGGCCGGAGCGCTGGCAGGCTTCAACGGCGGTAGCATCTCCCAGTCGTATGCAACGGGCACCTCATATGGCAGTCTGAGCACCGGCGGCCTCGTCTATGAGAACGCCGGCACAATCGAGCAGTCGTTTGCGGCCGGGCTGGTGCAAGGTTATTGCTGCGCGCCGCCGGATACGCCCACCAGCTTCGGCGGCATCGCGGCGTACAACCACCCGGACCCCAACGCGGGGATCTCCGCCAACGTCTACTGGGACAAACAGACGACGACCCGCAGCGTCAGCGCCGGAACCGGCCCGCAACTGCCGGCATCCAACGGCCTCACCACCGCGCAGATGAGCGATCCGGCCAGCTTCGTCGGCTGGGACTTCGGACCGACCGGCGCGTGGGTCATGCCGGCCGGCGCGAGTCACCCGGTCCTGCGCTGGCAACCGGGCCATTAACCGGGCCATTGGCCGACCCATTCACTTTCGCACCGAGCCGCCCTTCTTTCGTCCTGGCGGGATGTGGCTGGTTGCGGCCAGTGGCGCCTTCGCTGTTGATGCAATTTGCGCTGCCACTGGCGGCAGTACTGCTCAACGGTGTCTCGTAGTACAGCTTGTCAGCGCGGCGCAATCAGGCGGTAACCGCTAGAATCTGCGGTTTTAGACAGGAATACGCCAATGTCTTTTGCGTCGCTTGGCCTGATCGATCCCTTGCTGCGTAACATGCGGGACCTCAATTACCAGACACCTACGCCGGTGCAGGCCAAGGCGATTCCTGCTGTGCTGAGTGGCAAGGACGTCATGGCTGCGGCACAAACCGGTACTGGAAAAACGGCGGGTTTTGCGCTGCCGCTGTTGCAACGGCTGGTGCAACAAGGTCCGGCGGTGTCGAGCAACCGCGCGCGTGTTCTGGTGCTGGTGCCCACCCGTGAACTGGCTGAACAAGTGCTGCAAAGCTTTATCGATTACGGTAAAGGCCTCGATTTACGATTTCTGGCCGCCTACGGCGGTGTGAGCATCAACCCGCAGATGATGAAGTTGCGCAAAGGCGTGGACGTGCTCGTTGCCACGCCGGGCCGTTTGCTCGATCTCAATCGCCAGAACGCAGTGCAGTTCGATCAGGTACAAACGCTGGTACTGGATGAAGCCGACCGCATGCTGGATCTGGGCTTTGCGCGCGAGCTCAACGCTGTGTTCGCTGCGTTGCCCGCAGAGCGCCAGACGTTGCTGTTCTCCGCCACGTTTACGGATGATATCCGCGCCCTGGCGGCGGGCATTCTGCATGGCCCCGTCGACATCAGCGTCAGCCCGCCCAATGCCACGGCCAGCAAAATCAGGCAGTGGGTGGTGCCGGTGGATAAAAGGAACAAGCCTGATCTCTTCATGCACCTTGTGGCTCAGAACAACTGGGAGCACGCGCTGGTGTTCGTCAAGACCCGCAATGGCGTGGATTACCTGGCGGCCATGCTGGATGAAGCGGGCTATGCGGTCGACACCATCCACGGCGACAAACCGCAACCCGCGCGCATGCGTGCGCTCGAGCGCTTCAAGACGGGCGAAGTCAATATGCTGGTCGCCACCGATGTGGCTGCGCGCGGGCTGGATATCGACGACCTGCCGCTGGTGATCAACGTTGATCTGCCGATCGTGGCGCAAGACTATGTGCACCGCATTGGCCGTACCGGCCGCGCTGGCGCCAGCGGCGTAGCGGTGTCCCTTGTGTGTGCCGACGAAGCGCCGCAACTGGCCGCGATTGAAGCGCTGATCCGGCAAACGCTGCGCCGTGAAGAGGAGCCGGGTTTTGAAGCCGAACACCGCGTGCCGCAAACCAGCGCGATGGGCGAGACCATCAAGAAACCCAAAAAGCCCAAGAAGCCCAAAGCGCCACAGGCTGCGCCGGGCGCCAGCCAACTGACCAGCAAAAAGCCGCGCCCGCAAATTGGCGAAAGCAAACGCAAGCCTGCAGCGCAGCGCGTAGTGGCGGCAGATAAAGCCACAAGGTTGTCCAGCGGTAGTCCATTCAGCGTGCAAAAGCCGCGCAGCAAAGCCGCCAGCAAACCAGCTGCGAATTCAGCCAAGCCGGCTGGCAAACTCGCTGGTGGCCGCGGCAAACGCCAACCCTGACCCGTGGGGACGAGTAACCGCAGCCCTGGAACAGCGTGGCGGCATGCGGCCCGCTGGCAGGCAAACCGTCCTGGAGCTAAATCCGCTCCGCGAGCGCACCGGCCAGAAAATCCGTCGCACTGCGCACGCGGGTCGGCACAAACCGTCGCTTGGGCCAGATCAAGCTGACCTCCCTTGGCTGCTGTACGAAATCATCCAGTACGGTGACGATGTCCGATTGCTGGAACTCGCCGACCAGCGAGGCGCGGTGAAACATGCCGATGCCGACGCCGCCCAGCACGCCCGCAAGAATCGTCTCCACGCTATTGGACGACAGATTGCCCCGCACCGGCAAACTGAACGGCCCCTGCGGCCCGACGAACGGCCAGTCCGTCATCTCGCCATAGACCAGACAGTTGTGATCCGCGAGATCGGCAGGAGTCCGGGGTACACCGTGCTGCTCGAAGTAACGGCGCGATCCGGCGCACACGAGTGAGGTGGCAGCCACACGACGCACCACCGAATCGGGCTCTTCAGCGGGACTCACGCGAATCGCAAGATCGATCCTGTCTTCCACCATATCCCGCACGGCGTCCGACAGCACCATATCGATGCGCAAGCCAGGATGTCGCGCCAGCAATCCGGGAATCAGTGGAAGCACGTGCAGGCGACCGAACGTCGACGGCGCCGCGATCCTGATGAGGCCCGAAACCTCGAGCGTGGTGCTGGTCAGCTCGCTATCCGCCACCTGGATTTCGTCCACCAGTGGACGCATGCGGTCGTAGTACAGCCGCCCCTGATCGGTCAGCGTCACCTTGCGCGTACTGCGATGGAGCAGCGCCACGCCGAGGCGCTTTTCCAGCGCGTTCACGGCCTTACTGATGGCGGACTGCGACTCGCCAATCCTTCGCGCGGCTGCGGAAAAGCCGCTTGCCTCCACGACGGCAAAAAATGCGTTCAATTCGTCAAACCGATCCATCCCGCGACTCCGGCTACGTCCATTCGACAACTAATTCCAGCGTGGAATAGATCCTATGATAGTTCGCGTGATTATCATTCGATTCGGCGCAAATTACTATTCTCCGCAAGCTAACTCAAAGCAGGAGCACAAAGATGAACTGGGCTCGCTCCGCGTAGGCGGCTCGCTCGTACAGGCGAGAGGCCGCAACTGGGCACCGCTCATCTTCCAGAATCTCATCAAACCCGAGTGAGTCCCGCGCCGGGCCTCACTCGGCAGCATCACAATCCATCGCTCACCCGTTAGAGAACCACCATGTACGAAACAATCAAGTGGCCTGAGGAGATGAAACCGAGCCGCTCTCCGATCCATTTCACCAACGAGCTCGAGGTCTCGGCATCCGTCGAAACAATCTGGTCCCTGCTCACCGATTTCAACTCCTGGCCAGCTTTCTATCCCGGTGTTCAGCACGTGCAGCCGCTTGACGGAGGCGATCACTTTGGCCTTGGTACGACATTCGAGACGAACCTCGCCGGCCAGGACGTCTTCGCATCCGTGCAGGAGTTCGAGCCGATGACCCGCATCGCGTGGGGCGGCTATCCCAAGGTCTCCACAGCGTCCAGGGCCTACCACGCCTGGATCATCACGCCTACCGCAAGCGGGTGTCATCTGTGGACCGAAGAGACGATGCAGGGACCGCACTGGCTGGAACTCGCGAAGCAGGCACCCGATGCGTTCTGGCTCACCCACGAGAAGCTGCTCAGGAACCTCGCCCAGATCGCCACTGCGCGTGAGCATTCCCGCGGCTAACCCAACCGAAAAAGAGGGATTCGATACATGATCGACAAAGTCAACTGGCCGGAACGCTATGACCCGCGTACCTCGGCAATTTACGCGCTCAACGACATCGACGTGAAAGCGCCACCGGAAGTGGTCTGGAAACTGCTCGTCGACGCCGAGCGCTGGTCGCGATACTTTCCGGCCGAAGATCAGGTCCGGATATTGTCCGGCGAGTCGGAACTCGCGCTCGGCACACGCTACAGCCGCGTGACGGTCGGCTATCCGATGTCACTGGTCGTCACTGAATGCGTGCCGAATCGCCGGCTCGCGTGGGCCACAACGGTCGATGGCGATGAAACGGGTTCGAGCGCGTATCACGGCTGGGTGATCACGCCGACGAAAGAAGGTTGTCATCTGCTGACCGAAGAGACACAGCAAGGCCAGTTCTTTGTGGAACTGATCGGTAGCAGACATCCTGGCGCGCTCTATCGCTATCACCAGGATTGGGTCGAATGCCTCGCCCGGGCCGCCGAAGCAGAACTAGAAGTAGAAGCAGAACGGAGATAAGCGCTATGAAGATCGAACTCAATGGCCGCAAGGCAATCGTTACGGGCTCCACTGCCGGCATCGGACGGGCAATTGCCGAAGGGCTCGCGCGCGCAGGCGCTGCGGTCGTACTTAATGGCCGAACCCAGGAGCGGGTCGATGCGGCGCTGCGCGAGATGCGCGCCATTCTGCCGACTGCCGAACTCACCGGCATTGCCACCGACGTCGCGACACCCGAAGGCTGCGCGGCCCTGTTTGCACAAGCGCCGGGGGCCGACATTCTTGTCAACAACGCAGGGACAGCGCGGCTGAACGACTTCTTCGCACAGGACGACAGCGAATGGCTCGACCTCTTCCAGCTCAACGTGATGAGTGGCGTTCGCACCGCCCGCTATTACGTGCCCAAAATGGCGAAGCAGGGCTGGGGGCGCGTCGTGTTCGTCAGTAGCGAGTCAGGGCTGAACATCCCGAAAGAAATGATCGACTACGGCGTGACCAAGACCGCGATGCTCGCGGTGTCGAGGGGGCTGGCCGAACTGGTTGCCGGCACGGGCGTGACCGTCAATGCCGTGCTGCCCGGCCCGACCAACTCTGAAATCCTGTCGAACTGGATGAAGGCGACCGCGCGAGAGCAAGGGATCACGCAAGAGCAGGCTGAACAACAGTTCCTGAAGAACTCGCGGCCCACATCGCTGATCAATCGTTTCGCCACTACGGACGAAGTTGCGAACATGGTTGTGTATGCATGCTCGGAGCAGGCGTCCGCCACGACGGGTGCAGCATTGCGCGTCGATGGGGGCGTGGTTCGTTCAATTGCGTGATTGCATGGGCAGATATTCACTATCCATGAGCCGCATGCCACGACTCACGCGAAACCTGCACAACAAAGTCCCTATTGAGCTTCTCGATCCTCGGACATCCCAGCAATGCGAGGTCTACGTCGATCTCTCTTCTTAGCAACTGCAACGCATGCCGAACGCCCGCATGACCGCCGACGGCCAGGCCGTACATCGCTGGTCTGCCCACGAGGACCATACGCGCTCCCAGCGACAGCGCCTTTTAACGTCTGTGCCGCGGCGAACGCCACTATCGAGGATAACCGGCATGTCGCCGGCAACGGCAGTAATGGCCGGAAGCGCATCGAGCGTGGCAAGCGCGCCGTCGAGCTGCCGCCCGCCATGATTGGAAACGATAATACCGTCCGCGCCTGCCTGTTTGGCCCGGAGGGCATCGTCGGGATGAAGGATTCCCTTCACCACCAGTGTCCCTTTCCACTGACTTCGAATCCAGTGGATGTCGTTCCAGCAGAGCGCTGCACGGCCACTGCGGTGGTCGCCGGTCGCGCCGGTGATGATCGGTCCGCCCCGGTTGGCCGTGAAGTTTTCGAAATGCGGAATACCTTGCGTAAGCAGCGTGCGTCCAAACGTCGACAGAAGCCATCTGGGCCTTGCCAGACCACCATAGACCAGGCGGCGGCTTAGCCGCAGCGGTACGCTGAAACCGTTGCGCAGTTCGTTTTCCCGTTGCGCGGCCAATGGCACGTCAACCGTAATCACGAGAACACCGAACCCGGCCCTTTCGATACGCGCGAGCAATGGCGTGATCGTCGATCGCTCGGCACTCAAATACCCCTGATACCAACTGCCGGGTGCTGCCATTGCCACCTTTTCGAGGGGAACGGTCGACGCTGCGCTCAGAACGAAGGGCACTTTCGCGTCGCGAGCGGCCGCCGCGAGTTGCAGGTCACCCTCATAGGCACAGAGCCCGGCGAGCCCCATCGGCGCTATTCCCACCGGCGACGTGTAACGTTGCCCAAAAATCTCCACTTCCTGCGAGCGCTCGGCGACGCCAGTGAGCATTCTCGGTACGAGTACCCAACGATTGAAAGCCGTGCGGTTTCCCACTACGGCGCGGTGGTCTTCCGCCCCACCGCTTACATAGCCGAAGATGCTGGCCGGTAGCCGCCGGGACGCGCTTCGCTCCAGGTCCGCGATCGACAGGTGATTGCTGAGACGCATCAGACCCCCGGACCGATAATCATATTTGGCGTGAGCAGGTTGGGATCGGTGCGCAGGACGAGAACTGCCGGGCGGCCTGCCTCGCGTGCGCGTTGGAATGCGTCTGGAAAGTCCACCGTGCGCTCAACGCGTTCCGCGTAAGCACCATAAGCGCGGGCAAGTCCGACAAAATCGGGACTCTGCAATGTCGTGCCAATGACCCGCCCAGGATAGTGACGATGCTGATGCATTCGAATGCTGCCGTACATGCCGTTATCGACAACGATCACAATGACTCGCGCATCGTACTGCACGGCAGTTGCCAACTCCTGACCGGTCATGAGGAAGCATCCATCTCCGGCGAAACAGACCGCAGGCCGATCAGGTTTCTGAAGCGCCGCGGCGATGGCGGCGGGCAATCCATATCCCATCGCGCCACTCGTTGGAGCAAGCTGAGTGCGCCAACCGCGATAACGGAAGAATCGTTGAACCCAAAGAGTATAGTTGCCCGCGCCGTTGCTTACGATCGCATCCTCGGGCAACGCTTCGTCGATGTGAGACACGACAGCGCCCAGATCGATTGAACCGCTATTAGGGGGAGGCGCGCGTCGAGCCTCATAGTCGGCGTGCGCGGCTTGCGTCCATTCGGCCCACACGGGCTTTGTCGGCGATTCAAGCCTGGCGACGGCCCGCGCAAATTCCGCCATGCCCGAATTGATGGGGAGATCCGCCCGGTACACACGTCCCAGTTCGTTCGCGTCGCGATGCACATGCACGAGCTTGACTGCCGGCGTTGGGATAGAAAAAAGCTCGTAGCCGAGTGTGCTCGTCTCGCCGAGGCGAGGTCCAATCGCAAGCAGCAAATCTGCTTCCCGTAAGCGCGCGGCAAGCGCCGGATCCATTCCCAGACCCGCTTCGCCGGCGTAATGTCGATCGCGGTTGTCATACAGGTCTTGTCGCCGGAATGTGCAGACAACCGGCAAATCGAACCTGGTCACGAACTGGCGCAGATCGTCGCAGGCCTCGCGGCTCCAGGCCCCGCCGCCGAGAAGAACGATCGGCTTGCATGCCTCGGACAGCAGCTTCTCAACGCGGGCCAACTGTTCGCTCGCCGGTTGCATCGTGATCGTCTGATAAGGGAGTGGCGGCACGACCTTTTCTACTGGTGCCGTCTCAACGAGCATGTCTTCGGGCAAGGCGATCACCACAGGCCCTGGACGGCCCGACGTTGCGACGTGGAAGGTCCGGCTGATCAACTCGGGGATCCGGGCTGCCGAATCGATTTGAGTGACCCACTTGGCCACCTGGCCAAACATCTGCCGGTAGTCGATTTCCTGCCACGCTTCCCTCTCGAGCGTATCGCGTGCGACTTGCCCAACAAAAACGATCATGGGCGTGGAATCTTGCCGCGCGGTGTGTATTCCGATTGATGCGTTTGTCGCTCCTGGCCCTCGCGTCACGAAACAGACGCCTGGTCGATTGGTCAGCTTGCCATGCGCCTCCGCCATGTTCGCGGCTCCACTCTCGTGCCTGCAAACCACGAGCTTGATGTCATCTGCGACATCGTACAGAGCGTCCAGCACCGCCAAAAAGCTCTCGCCTGGAACGGTGAAGATCGTGTTGACCGACTGCGCACGCAATGCATCGACCACGATGCGTGCGCCGGTAATGTCCCGGTTTTCGTTTGCCATACGTGTCTTTTGAAAAACAGTCAGAGTTTCGTCAGTCGCCCGTCCAGCACAAAGCTTCGCATCGCTAATCGTCACGCTCCAGGCATGCCGGCTTCGCTTCTTCGGCTCACCTCCAGGTTGCCTCGTGTTTCCGGGACGATGAATGCCCCGACGAGGAAGAGCGCCGAAACACCGAGAAGAAACCACGACAGCGTCGCGGGCAACTGCTGCTCGTTTGCTGAGAGAAGCGAGACGAACGTCGGCATCATGCCGCCAAGCGCAAATCCGATATTCCACGAAAGCCCGGTGCCGCTCGCCCGAATCGCTGTGGGGAAGCGCTCATTCAGAAAGATCAGCAGCGGCGCGTAACTTGCCCCGCCAAGAACTGCGAGGAGCAGCGTGTAGCCCGCCAATAGAGGCGCGCTGTCTGTCTTCGTCATCAATATGTACAGGATGGGAAGCAGTGCAAGGCGCAGAACACCCGCTCCGATGAATACTTTTTTGCGGCCGAAAAAGTCACTCGCCGCACCGATTGCTATCGCTGCTGCTATTGAAAGCAAACCGGTCGCCATGAGAATGGTTGAAGTCGTACCGTTCGGCAGGTGCTTGACGACCTTCAGGAAGGTCGGCAAATAGCCAGAGCAGAGGTAATAACCTGCACCGCTGGACGTTGTCATGATGACGTTGACGATCATGACCCGGCGATATTCGGCGGAAAAGAGCGTTCGCAGCGGCGAAGATTGCTTCGACACGGCGGCCTTGCGTGCAGCCTTTCGCGCATGCTGCTCTTTCCAGAACGGAGACTCCTCGAGTCTCAGGAACAACAGCGCGCCGAGGAGCGAGGTTATCAATCCGGCAAAGAACATGACGCGCCATCCCCACACTTCGAATTGCGGACCCGGAAACAGCGCCGACGCGATGAAAAAGACAATAGAGGCAAGCAGTCCGCCGATGCCCGCCCCACCCCCGCCGATCAGGCCCGAAACCGCGCCGCGCCAGTGAGGCGGCACGGATTCGGTCCCCAACGTGTGCGAGGAAGCAACGACACCGCCCACAAACACGCCCTGCACCAGGCGAAGAAGCACAAACAGGATTGGCGCTATGACACCAGCCTGTGCAATCGTCGGCAGCGTCCCAAACACGGCCGTGCTTATGCCCACGCCGAACACGGCAATCTGCATTGCACGCTTGCGCCCATTCCGGTCCGCGTACGATCCAAAGAGAGCGGAGCCGATGGGCCGCATCAGCAGCGTCACCGCGAACGACGCATACACGCCTGCGAGAGACAGCGTTGGATGATCCGATGGAAAGAACAGTTTGCCGACGACAGGCGCGACATACAGCAGAATGAACAGGTCAAACAGGTCGAGCGCCCATCCAAAACAGGATGCGGCGGCGGCTATAACAATGCTTCTATTGCTTTGCGTCGCCGTATTCCGCGCGCCAGCTAATGTCGTTTCCATCAATTGTCTCCTTCAATGTACGTCGCCAGAAACGTCAAGTTGTGGCCGGTAGCCGTTCTCCGCGGCGTCATGTTTGTTTGTTGTTGCGCTGCGGATAGTTGAGTGCTTCGGGCCTAGCTGCCGCGAAACACCGGTTTGCGCTTGCCGTGGAAAGCCTCCACTCCCTCGCGGAAATCGTCCGACGCGCGCAGCCGGCTATAGCAATGCCCTTCGAGTTCGATCGCAATCGAGAGCGGCGAGTCTTCCGTATCGTTCAGCAGCTTCTTCGCGGTGCGTTGCGCGAGCGGCGAGAACGCGCGCAGTTCGTCGACAAGCGCATCGGTCGCCGACTCCAGTTCCGCATCGGCTACGCAGTCCACCGCGATGCCCCAGTCGTACGCCTGCTTGCCCGGGATGCGGCGCGAGCGCATCACGATGTCCTTCGTGCGGCCGATGCCGACCATCGACTGCAAACGCGCCGAGCCGCCCGAGCCGGGAATCTGGCCGAGCTTCTGCTCCGGCAGCGCATAAAACGTCGTATCGGTGACGATGCGGAAATCGCATGCCAGCGACAACTCGAAGCCCACGCCGAAGCAGAAGCCGCGATTCGCCGCGATCACCGGTTTCGAGCAGCGCGCGGGCGCCGCGATATTCCACGCGAGCTTCGATACGTGTTCCGGCGACGCTTCTAGAAAGCCCTTGATGTCGCCGCCGCTCGAGAAGTGCTCGCCCTTCGCGCGCACGACGATCACGCGCACGCGGTCGTCCTCGTCGAGGGCTTCGAACACGGCGCGCAACTGGTCGCGTGCGTGCATCGAAATGACGTTGAACGGCGGACGGTGCAGCACGATGTCCGCGCGCTCGCGCTGCGCGTCGATATCGACCGAGAAGCCGTCGAGGTCTTGCAGCAGCGTCTGGCCGCGATGGTTGAGATCGCTCATTGTGGGTTACTCCTTGGTGATTGTGGTTTCTGCAGGTCGTGCGGCCTGCGTATTCGAATCGGTCGTGTACTCGCCCGCTTGCAGCTTGCGGCGCAGAATCTTGCCGACCGGCGACTTCGGAATGTCGTCGACGAAAACGTAATCGCGCGGACGCTTGAAGTTGACGAGATCGGACTGGCGGCACCATGCATCGAGCGATTCCGAATCGATGTACTCGCGGCGCTTGATGAAAGCAACCACGCGCTGGCCCCAGCGCTCGTCCTTGACGCCTGCGACCGCGACTTCGTCGACGGCGGGATGCAGCGACAACACCGATTCGATATCCACCGGCGAGATGTTTTCTCCGCCGCTGATGATCATGTCGTCGACGCGGCCCGTCACATAGAGATCGCCGTCGCGATCGAGATAGCCTGTGTCTCCGGTGAAGTACCAGCCGTCGCGCAAGCTCTTCGCATCCGCGTCCGGACGATGCCAGTAGCCTTCGAAAGCTTCGTCGCCGAGCAGGTCCACGATGATCTGCCCTTCTTCGCCGGTGTCGGCGATCTCATCGGGAGAAAGGGCATCGAGCTTCACCACGCGCAGCCGCGTATTGATGCCCGCGCGGCCCGCGCTGCCGGGTTTCCTGGTCGCATCCTGATCGATGCTGAACGTGTAGACCTCGGACGAACCATAGTGGTTGACGAACAGCTCCGGCTCGAACGCGGCCGAGAGGCGCTTGAGCAGGCCGTCGTTCATCGGTGCGCCGGCGAAGCCGAGCTTTCTGACCGACGAGGTATCCGTGTTCGGAAACGCGCTGTCGGCAAGCAGATCGTGATAAAGCGTCGGGACCAGATAGAGGCAGGTGAGCGCGTGCTTCGAGATGCATTCGAGCGCGAGCTTCGCGTTCCAGCGCCGCACGCAGACGAAAAGGCCATCCACGAGCGCCATCGCGAGCAGCGAGCGCACGCCCATCGTGTGATAGAGCGGCATTACGCCGAGCGTGCGTTCGCCGCGCCGGTACAGGTTCTGCGCGACGTGCGCGAGCGCGCCCGCGCGTTCGTGCCGATGCCGCCGCGGCACGCCCTTCCCTTTGCCCGTCGTGCCCGATGTGTAGAGGATCAGCGAGATGTCGTCGGCGGTGGCGTGCGTCGTGTCGCTCGCAGCGCCGCTGCGCGTTCGTTCGACGATGAGCGTATCGAAGGCGGCGGTGCGGCCAGGAGCATCGTCGAGTCCGATACGCGGCACTTTTTGTGCGGCGGCGCTCTGCGCGACGGCACCCGCGCTGACGGGTTCGTAGACGATCGCCTTCGCTCCCGAGTCGGTCACGCAGTAGTCCAGTTCGTCCGGCTTCGCGCGCCAGTTGATCGGCACGATGACGATGCCTGCAAACTGTCCGGCCCAATGCAGCGTCGCCATTTCCCAGCGGTTTTGCAGCACGACGAGCAGCCGGTCGCCGCGTTGCAGGCCCAGTTCGCGCAGACCGTCGGCGACACTCAGGATCATGCGATGCCACTGCGCGTAGGTCAGCTGCACATCGCCATCGACGAGCGCGAGCGCGTGCGGGCTACGCTCGACGCTCTGCAGGAACGTGCGTCCGAGATCAAGCATGTTCGACCTCCGTCGTGCCTGCCTCGGCCCGGCGGCGCGCCGCAACGTCGAGCACCGCGGCCACGATGGGTGTGTAACCCGTACAGCGGCAGATATGACCCGACAGCATCTGCCGCACCTGCTCTTCGGATGGATTCGGCACGCGCCGCAGATAATCCGCGCACGACATCAAAATTCCCGCCGTGCAGAAGCCGCATTGCAGCGCGTGATGCCGCTGGAACGCCTGCTGAAGGTCGCCAAGCGTCTGATCGGGCGCGAGGCCCTCGACGGTATCGATACGCCGGCCATCGGCCTGCACGGCAAGCATCAGACACGAGCGCGCCGCGACGCCATCGACCTGCACGGTACATGCGCCGCATACGCCATGCTCGCAGCCGACGTGCGTGCCCGTCGCGCCGAGTTCGTGCCGAATGAAGTCCGACAGCAGTTCGCGCGGCTCGCAATGGCCGCTTCGTTCGCGGCCGTTCAGCGTCAGCGCGATCCGCTGCGCTTCGCCGTGCCGCATGATGGTGTCCGTCTTGCTCACTTTGCCTCCTCGATCACGCGCCATCCGAGTTGCCGCACCAGATTCCGGCGATATTTCGCGCCGATGTGCGCGTCGTCCTGTGCGTTCAGTTTCCAGCTCAAATCGTTCAGTGCACCGCGCAGGTCGTCGCCCTGCAGACGAGGCCATTGCTCAGTGACCGGCCGGTCCGCGACGCCGCCGACTGCGATACGGATCGACTCGTCGGTGACGACCGCAGCACACGCGACGATCGCAAAATCGCCGTGCCGCGCGGAGAATTCCGTGAACGCGTAGCGCTCGCCCGGGCGGCGCAGCGGAAAGCGCACCGCTTCAACAAGTTCATCCGGCTCGCGCGCGGTCATCAGCATTCCCTGAAAGAAGTCCTGCGCGGCGAGCGTGCGGCGCTTCCTTCGCGAGCGCAGCATCACGTCGCCGCCAAGCGCGGAAAGCACGAGTGGCAACTCCGCGCTCGGGTCCGCATGCGCGATCGAACCGCACACGGTCCCGCGATTGCGAATCTGGAAGTGCGAGATATGCGGGAAAGCCATCGCGAGCAGCGGCGCTTCGTCGGCGAGCGTGCTGCGCCATTCGACGCTGCCTTGCGTCGCCGCGGCGTTCACGACGAGATGCCCCGCTTGCGTGTCGACGCGCACGGCATCGAGTTCGGCAGTACGCGAGATGTCGATGAGCACCTTGGGCTGTGCGAGCCGCATATTGAGCACGGCCATCAGCGACTGGCCGCCTGCCAGCACGCGCGCGTCTTCGCCGTATTGCGCGAGCGCGTCGAGCGCGTCTTGCGTGGTCATCGCGCGCAGGTAATCGAACGGTGCGGGCTTCATGTGGGTCTCCTGAAACGGGCGAGGAGTCTTGCGATCCACGATCCGTGCGCTTCTACCGGCTTGCCCGCCGCCTGCCGTCCGAGCGATTCGAACAACTGCTTCAGCACGACCTTCGCAGCGCCTTCGAGCATGCGCGCGCCGACCGCGGCGACCTTGCCCGACACCTGGGCTTCGTAGTCGTACGTGAGCCGCGTGCCGCTGCCGTGCGGCGTCAGTTCGACGAGACCGTTGCCGCGCGCGCTGCCGAGCGGCGAGATGCCCGCACCCGCGAGACGCAGGCGACGCGGCGCCTCGATCTCCGACAAGCCGATACGCGCTTCGAAACGGGCCTTGATCATGCCGACGCCGACGGTCACGTCCGCGCGATACTGGTTCGGTGCCGTTTCTTCGAGCACGTGGCAGCCGGGAATAACGTTCGCCAGCGCCTTCGGATCGAGCAGCACGGCGAACACGGCTTCGGGCGTCGCGGGCAGATCGACCGCGCCCTGCGCCGTCAGCGCGCGTCCGCCGCCGGGCGTCGCGGGCTTCGTGGCAGGCGCTTCGCGATATTCCGGCCGCGACGGTTCGGGATCGTCGATGCCGATCATCGCCATCACTTTGGGCGGCGTGAGCGGCAAGCGAATGTCTTCGACACCGAGCGCATCCGCCACCGCATTCGCGATGCACGGCGGCGTGCTCATGTTGTTGCCTTCGCCGAGGCCCTTCGCGCCGAGCGGCGTGAAAGGCGAAGGCGTTTCCAGATGCACGATGAGCGGATCGGGCACTTCGCATGTCGTCGGCATCAGATAGTCGGCGAACGTGCCCGACTGGAAACTGCCGTCCGCGCCGTAGCGGAACTCTTCCATCAGCGCCGCGCCGACGCCTTGCGCGAACGCACCGCGAATCTGGCCATCGGCGAGTGCGGGGTTCAGGATGGTGCCGGCGTCGTGCACGGTCACATAGCGGTCGATGCGCACGCGTCCGGTCGTGCGATCCACTTCGACACCGCACATGTCGAATGCGAAGCCATACGCCGCCGATGTATTGATGCGGTCGTGCTCGTCGGGCGCATCCATGTGCGGCGGCGACCAGAACACGGTCTCGCGCAGGCCCGGCTCTTCGCCTTCGGGCAAGAGCGCGGGCGCCCAGTGCGGCGCATTGCTCGCTGCGCGCGCGAACGGCAACGCGCGGTCGGCGGCGTCGCGCGGATAGACGCGCCCGCCTTCGAAGCGCACGTCGTTCGCCGCGCAGTCGAACTGCCTGGCGAGCACGCGCGCGAGTTTGTCGCGCACGCGCGTCGCGGCGAGATGCACGGTGCCTGCCACCGCGCCCGCGAAGCGGCTCGAATAATTGCCCGCCGCGACCGACCAGGCGTCCTTGTGGGTATCGAACTCGACATTGACGACGATGTCCTTCGGATCGAGCCCGAGCACGTCGGCGACGACTTGCGCGCACACCGTCATGTGGCCCTGGCCTGCGGGCGTCGACGCGATGGTCACCACCACGCCCCCGAGCAGATCGACGCTGACCGTCGCGCTCGCGATCGCGCCGTTCTTCGGTCCGGCTTTTTTGCGCGCGTCGGCGGGCATCACAGTCGTGATATAGCCCATGTTGGAGACCGACGGCTCCACGATCGCCGCGAAGCCTATGCCATAGAACCGCCCTGCGCGTCGCGCGGCGTCGCGGCGCGCGACGAGTTCGTGGTATCCGCCATCGTCGATCGAACGGCGCAGCGCTTCCTGATAGTTGCCCGAATCGAGCAGCGCGCCCGCTGCCGCGCGATACGGGAAGGCATCGGCGGGAACGAAGTTGCGGCGATAGACGTCGAGCACATCGAGCTTCAACTCGATGGCGATGCGCTGGATCAGCCGCTCCAGCGCGAAGTACACCTGCGGTCCGCCGAAGCCGCGCACGAGTCCGGTCGGCGTCTTGTTGGTCAACACGACGCGGTTGCGCACGAGCAGATTCGGGATGGCGTACGCGCCCGTCAGACAGCCGTGCATCCGGTAAAACGTCGCGGGCTCGGGCGCGCGCACGTAGCCGCCGACGTCTTCCAGTTGATCGTAGGACAGCGCGACGATGCGGCCATCCGCTTCGACCGCCGCTTCTATCGTCGAGAGGCGCGCGGTCGCCGATGTGGCCGCGCTCAAATGCTCGAGCCGGTCCTCGACCCATTTCACCGGCGCGCCCGCCTTGCGCGACGCGAGGCACATCAGCACCACGTACGGAAACACGGCCTGCTTCACGCCGAAACTGCCGCCGGAATCGCGCGGTGCCTTATGACGCAGACGATTGGCGGGCACGTTCAACGCCATCGCCATGACGGCGTGCAGCGAGAACGGTCCCATGAAATTCGACGTGACGTCGTAGCCTTCATCGCCGGAAAGGTACTCGGCGATGACTACGCCGCACTCGATCGGCGCACAGGTATTGCGCGGATAATGCGCGACCAGCTTCGCGCGATGCGGCGCGCGTTCGAATGCCGCTTCGGGCTCGCCGTAGCGGAAGTGCCGGTCGCTGATGACGTTGCTGCCCACGCGTTCGTGTAGCGCGGGGCCTTCGTTGCTCGCGGCCTGTTCGATCGACGTCACGGGATCGAGCATCGCATAGTCGACCTTGATGAGATCGAGCGCGTCTTCGGCGAGCGCACGCGATTCCGCCATCACGACCGCGACCGGCTCGCCGACGTAGCGCACGCGGTCCATCGCGAGCGCCCACTGCTCCATTGGCGACTTCACGCCGACGACGAAGGGACGCGACCACGCACGCAGATCGTCGCGCGTTAGCACGGCGCGCACGCCGGCGACTTTGGCTGCGGCTTGCGTATCGATCGACAGGATCTCCGCGTGCGCGTGCGGCGAACGCAGAATCGCGGCGTGCAGCGTGCCCGGCTTCACAGCGATGTCGTCGCCATAGCGACCGCGGCCTGTCAGGATCGCAGGGTCTTCGAGGCGCTGCATCGAGCGCCCGATGTGACGCCGCGGTGTGCTCGCGTCGCGCGTCCCGTTGTCGGCGACACGCGCGTTTATGTCGGCAAATGCGGTTTCGCGCTGATTCATGACGTTACTCCTCACGCGCGGCGCGGCCGCCGAATTCGTCGGCAAGACCGTTCCAGCGGCGCGCAATTTCCTCATGGTCGATACCGAACAGATCGAGAATGCGCCCGACCGTGTGATCGACCACGTCCTCGATGGTCTGCGGATGCGCATAGAACGCGGGCACCGGCGGCATCACGATCGCGCCCATTTCGGTGGCGAGCGTCATGTTGCGCAGATGCGCGAGATTGAGCGGCGTTTCGCGCGCGACCAGCACGAGGCGGCGGCGCTCCTTGAGCATCACATCGGCCGCGCGGGTGAGCAGGTTGTCCGCGAAGCCGTTCGCGACACTCGCAAGCGTTTTCATCGAACACGGGGCGATCACCATGCCTTCGGTCAGAAACGATCCGCTCGCGACCGCGGCGCCAATGTCGCGTACGTTGTGCACGACGTCGGCGAGCGCGTCGATGTCGCCGCGCGCGAGGCCGAGTTCCTGCGCCGCCGTCACCGCGCCGGAAGCGGACACGACCAGATGCGTTTCGTGCGTGCCGAGGCGGCGCAACGCGGCGAGCAGGCGCACGCCGATCACAGCGCCGCTCGCACCCGAAATACCGACGACGATGCGCTTCTTGCGTTCAGTCAT
Organism: Paraburkholderia sp. RCC_158; assembly: GCF_041355255.1. Taxonomy (NCBI): domain Bacteria; kingdom Pseudomonadati; phylum Pseudomonadota; class Betaproteobacteria; order Burkholderiales; family Burkholderiaceae; genus Paraburkholderia; species Paraburkholderia sp. RCC_158. Next base: position 43,966 of record NZ_JBFUPM010000005.1, read on the forward strand.
GATCGCGCGACAAGTAGGCGTCGAACGCGCTGTTGTCAGCGGCGACGAGTGTGTGCAGATCCACCGAGTCTTGCCCCGGAATGCGCACGCGTGTGAACACATGCGCGGGATACACGACGGGGCGCGTCGCATCGAGGCCCATCTTTGCGCTCACGCCTTGCAGATGCGACGGCGCGTCGTCGGGCTGGCCGACTGTCGTGGACGGATCGAGCGGCGAACCCTGCGCGCCTTCGATCACGACGAGATCGCGGTCGGCCTGGAAGCGCGTCGCGATGGCCCATTCGATTTCGGCGGGATCGTGCACGTTCACATCGGTATCGACAACGACGACCTGCTTGATGTCGTAATGCGCGCCGAACGCGCACAGAATGACGTTCTTCGCTTCGCCTTCGCGCTTCTTGTCGAACTGCACCCACAGGTGATAGCGGCACACGCCGCCGACAGACAGATGAACGTCCTTCACCGCCGGATGGCTGCGCTGCAGATGCGCGAGCAGCGTTGCTTCGCGCGGAATTGCGCCCAGCAGCAGATGCTCCATTTCCGCGGGCACGATCGTATGAAAGATCGGATCACGCCGATGCGTCACCGCGGTCACCTCGATGACTTCGCGCGCTTCCCTCGCGCTGTAGTACTTCGGAAACTCGCCGAACGGGCCTTCCGGCTCGCGGACGTTCGGCAGAATCCGCCCTTCGATGACGATCTCCGCAAACGCCGGCACGTGCACACCATTCGTCACACATTGCGCGACCGGCAGCGGCGCACCATGCAGCGCGCCCGCAATTTCCAGCTCGTCATGATCGATGGGTGTGATCGCTTGCGACGCAAGCATCGTGAGCGGATCGACACCGATCGCGATTGCCACGTCGAGCGCGTCGCCTGCGGCTTCTGCCTCGCGATGAAATGCGTAGAGATGCCGCGGCAGCAGCAGGATCGCCATGCGATTCTGGCCATGCACCTGAATGCGGTTGATCGAAACGTTCTGCACGCCGGTGAGCGGATTGCGCGCGATCACGAGGCCCGCCGTAAGGTAGGGGCCGTTGTCGTACTCGCTGTGCGTGGGAATCGGCAGCAGCGCGTGAAGATCGATGCCGCTCGTATGCACCACTTGCTGACACGGCGCCTCTTCACGTCCGACGAGTTTCGATTCGAGCGGCGCGGCGGCCGCAGCGGAGAAACGCGCGAGCAACGCGGATTCGTCGACGCCCATCGCTTCCGCGATCCACGCACGCTTCGACATGAAACCGCTGACGACGGGCACCGCATGGCCGCCCGGCTGCGTGAAGAAGGCCGCCTGCGTGCCGTCCAGGCACTTGGCGATCGCGGCGAGTTCGTGCTCGAGCGCAACGGGCTTGTCGATCGCCGCGACGCGGCCGCTCCGACTCAGATGTGCAAGCCAGTGACGCAAGGTGCGCGCAGGCCCGACGTCGTTCGCCGGGGCGCCCAGGGACGTCATCGGCGAGCTTTCGCGTGAATTCATTTTGAGTCTCTCTCCATTGCTGCCGGCCTCGGAGGTGCTAACACCGGCAGATTGAAGAGCAGAATATCGACGCCACGGTATAAGCGATAATATTAATTTTTGAACCTAGGCATCAGAAGTACTGATGTCCGTACGGATACTGATGCAAGACAGTCCCCGTTTTGATACCAAGTAAAAAAGGGAAGACGGACCGGGCTTTTGATACGCGCCAACGGTACGAATCGCAGTACACCGGCAAACATGTTGATACCTCGACTCATCGCGTATCAGCGCATATGATTGGCGAAACAGGTATCACGACGAGCGCTGCCCAATGGATCTCAAACAAATTCAGTACTTCATCGCTCTCTTCGAAGACGGATCGGTAACTCGTGCGGCCAAACGGCTAAACATAGTTCAACCGGCTTTGAGCATGCAGATCGCCAAGCTCGAAGACGAGTTGAAGCAGACCTTGTTCGAGCGCGGCGCACATGGAATGACTCCAACTGCTGCCGGTCGTTTGATGTATCGCCTTTATTTGCCGATCATGCGCGATCTCAAGCAAGCGCAGACACAACTGATGCAGCGCGATGAGGTCGTCTCTGGACACGTTTCCCTGGGACTGATTGCGTCTGTCAGCGAGAGCGTGCTTGCGGATGCGCTTTCGCGCTTTCACGAGCAGTACCCGCACGTCGAAGTAACGGTAGCCGACGGCTACAGTGCGACTTTTATCGATCTCGTGACAGGCGGACAGCTTGAAGCCGCGTTGATCAACCGGCCACGCGCCCGCTTATCTCTTGACTCGGAGCCATTGCTGGACGAAGAAATGGTGTTGGCAACCGGCGTGAATGGCGGACCCACATTGCCGCCCGTCATTGAGCTCGCACAAGTGCAGGAACTGGATCTTGTGTTGCCGACAAAACGTCACGGCTTGCGCGGCGTGCTCGACGCGGCCGCGCAATCCGCAGACGTGCTTCTGGCGCCCCGTTTCGAGATCGATGTTCTGAGCGCCATCGTCAAGCTCGTCGAAAACACCGGGTTCGCCACGATTCTTCCTCGCATCGTGGTCGAACGTTCGGTGCAGCGCGGCACCATGCGCGCGCATCCGATCCTTGCGCCGCGAATCGTGCGGCACATCGTGCGAATCAGTCACCCTCGCCGTCCGATAAGTGCTGCTACGGAAGCGCTAACAGCGATCATTGCCGACGAACTACGGAAGGTATCGGCCGGCGCATCCGACACTGTCGATTCTTAACAACCACGCCCACTGGATAGTTAAATGGAAAGAGACGCTATGAATTGGATCGCCGGCGAATGGGCCGGCAAGCCCGTGCTCGCAAGCTCCGATCCTTCGAACGGAGAGACGCTCGGCCGGTTCGTCAGCTCGAACACGCAAGACGCGGACGCCGCCGTCGCGGCTGCCCGCCATACGTTCGATCACACAACGTGGGCACAGGATGCCCGTCGACGTCAGGATGTTCTGCTTCGCTGGGCGCAAGCTCTCGAGTTGTCGGTGGAACCGCTAGCGGAATTGCTGACGCGTGAAAACGGCAAGACTATTGGGCAGGCGCGAGGAGAAATACGCGCCGCGATTTCCGAAGTGCGCTACTACGCGGGACTCGCGCGCCACATTGCCGGTCACGTCATCGAGCCCGAGCCAGGCACCATCTCGACGATGTTGCGCGAGGCCGCCGGCGTTGCTGCGATCATCGTGCCGTGGAACGCTCCCGCCCTGCTGCTCGTGCGGTCCCTTGCGCCCGCCCTCGCTGCCGGATGCACGGCCATCGTCAAGCCGGCTGCCCAGACGTCATTGATCACCGCGGCAATGATCCGTTGTCTCGACCAGCCGGCGCTTCCCGCCGGTGCTGTCAATCTGCTTCTCGAAAACGGCGCAGAAGCCGCTGCGCGACTGGTCGAGTCCGCCGATGTCGATGTGATCAGCTTTACGGGTTCGACGGAAGTCGGCAAGCGAATCATGCGCGCCGCTGCAGACAGCATGAAGCGATTGTCGCTTGAGCTAGGCGGCAAATCGTGTTGTCTCGTCTTCGAGGACAGCGACGTTAAGGCCATTGCACCTCGTCTTGCCCGGGCCGCGACCATCATCTCCGGACAACAATGCACCGCTGCACGGCGAATACTCGTGCATGTGTCAAAGGCGGACCAAATGCGAGACGAACTCGTCAAAGCACTCGCAAGCCTCAAGGTTGGCCCAGGGATCGATCCAGCTTCCGACATTGGCGCGCTGATCGATGTTGCGTCCCGCGACGCCGTCCAGACCACGGTTGAACGAGCGTGTGACCTTGCAGATCGCGTGCTCTTGCGCGGGACTTCGAGCGGACCGGGCGCCTTTCTGTCACCGACACTGGTCGAGCACGGAGATCCTCACGCCTTCTTTTGCCAGGACGAGATCTTTGGCCCGTTCGTCACGTTAGAGACCTTTGAGACCGAAAAGGAAGCCGTTGAAAAGGCAAACAACACCGTTTTTGGCCTGTCCGCGAGCGTGTGGACCCACGACTCGGCTCGGGCTTTCCGGATTGCGCGTGCGCTGCGTGATGGGACCGTCTGGATCAACGACCACAACAGGTTGTTCGCAGAGGCCGAAACTGGCGGCTATCGGCAGAGCGGACTGGGCCGGTTGCACGGCTATGACGCGCTAGCGGACTTCACGGAGATCAAGCATATCTGTGTCGGTGCAGGAGTCCTGGAAGGCATCGAAGTGCTTGGCTCGTGACGGAATCAGATAACCGTTGACCTCGATTGCAAAAAACGCGATGGCTCAATCAGAACACGGCACGTAAATATGGGTCCCGCGTGCATCAGGGTGGGCGGGCTTAAGGGAATGCGTGACGGTCTGGATCTACCTGCTTTTCCAATACGGACGGACTCAGCCGTCGCCAGCCTACTCTCCGAACCCCACCATGTTCCGGCGCCTTAGCTGCGCCACATCGCGAAGTGGAGGCGCCCCAAACAACCGGCTATATTCGCGGCTGAATTGGGAAGGGCTGTCATACCCGACCCTGATCGCCACCGACCCAACATCGCCGTTCTGCCCAAGTAACATTCTCCGGGCCTCTTGCAGTCGCAACTGTTTCTGGTATTGCAGCGGGCTCAGCGTCGTGACGTTCTTGAAGTGGTGATGGAGCGACGACACGCTCATGTTCACGTGCTGCGCGAGCATCTCCATCCGCAAAACCTCGGTGTAGTGATTCTGGATCCACTCAATCGCCCGCGCGATCCGGTTCGTCGGACTCCCGTTGACGGCGATATGCCGCAGCCGCTTGCCCTGCTCGCTTGTCATCAGCCGATAGAGCAGCTCCTTCACGATAAGCGGCGCGAGAACCGGGATGTCATTCGGAGTATCGAGCAATCGCGCGAGCCGCAGCGCCGCATCGAAAACCGGCGCCGACAGCGAGCCGACCGCGATGCCTTCGCCCGCCGACGCGGCGCCCGGTTCCGGCAGACGCACTTGCGTCGCCAGTTCGGCGATGCACTGCGGATCGAGTGCGAGCTTCACGCACAGGTACGGCGCGTCGGACGACGCTCGCGTGACCCGCGACGTCATCGGCAGATCGACGGACGTCACGAGGCAATGCAGATGATCGTAGTCGTAAGCCTGCCCTCCGACCACGACCCGCTTGGCGCCTTGCGCCGCGAATACCAACGCGGGGCTCGCCACGCCGCAGCCGAGATCGACGGGCGTGGAGTACCGGTAGAACGCCAGCGAGGGAATCGCCGTCTGATGCGCGCCGTCCACGGGCGCGAAGCGGCTGACGAGCGCGGCCAGCTCGCGGCGTGCCGTTTCGCGCGACGCCGAAGCATCCAGCCAGGAAGAATTCTGTTTCATGCGCGTTGAGCTCCGTTGACGGAACCGAGCATAACCAGGCGCTGCCGCGCAACGAGGGTTGTGCTGCTCCATTTGCAGCATTGTTCAATAATTTTGCAGGATTGTGTAAGCGCAACGGCACGCACTCGGTCACACTGCCGCGTACACCCGGCGCCAAGTTCGGGCCTTCCCCACGGAGAGGTTCCATGTCCACATCGTTTGTCCTGAACGGCAAGAACGTTACGCTCGATGCCGATCCCACAACCCCGCTTCTCTGGGCGATTCGCGAGAACGCGGGTCTGCACGGCACGAAGTTCGGCTGCGGCATGGCGCAATGCGGCGCCTGCACGGTTCATCTGGAAGGCGAAGCCACGCGTTCGTGCGTGCTGCCGCTCGCCGCCGTCGCGGGTAAGCGCATCACGACTATCGAAGGTATCGAAAGCCGGCCCGCGAAAGCGATCCAGGCTGCATGGGTCAAGCTGCAGGTGCCGCAGTGCGGATACTGTCAGTCTGGTCAGATCATGTCCGCGACCGCCTTGCTCGAACGCAACACCACGCCCACCGACGCCGACATCGACGCCGCGATGAACGGCAATCTGTGCCGCTGCGCGACCTACGCCCGCATACGCGCGGCCATTCACGAAGCCGCCGCCACCCTGAAGGCCTGACCATGACGACCGATCTCGATCTCCCGGATGCCGTGCGCCCGTCGCGCCGGACCTTCCTCAAAGCAGCCGGCGCAGTCGCGGCAGTCGGCCTCACCATCGGCTTCGAATGGGCGGGTACGGGCCGCCGCGCGCTCGCCGCCACGGCGCCCGAGGCGGCGTTCGCACCCAACGCCTTCCTGCGCGTCGCGCCGGACAACAGCGTGACCGTCATCGCGAAGCACGTCGAGATGGGCCAGGGCGCGTACACCGGCATCGCGACGATCGTCGCCGAGGAACTGGATGCGAACTGGCAGGACGTCCGCGTCGAAAGCGCCCCCGCCGACGCGAAGCGCTACGCGAATCTCGCGTTCGGCATGCAGGGCACGGGCGGCAGTTCGGCGATGGCCAACTCGTGGATGCAATTGCGCGAAGCCGGAGCGAAAGCGCGCGCGATGCTGGTCTCCGCCGCCGCCGCGCAGTGGCGGACGCCCGCGTCCGAGCTGACGACGCGCCACGGCAGCGTTCATCACGCGGCCACGAACCGGACCGCGACCTACGGCTCGCTCGCGTCGGCCGCGGCCCGGCTACCGGTGCCGGACAAGGTCGCGCTCAAATCGCCAAAAGACTTTCGTTTGATCGGCCACCAGGCGCCGCGCGTCGACGTCCCTCCGAAAACCGACGGCACCGCGCAGTTCACGCTCGACGTGACGTTTCCCGGCATGCTGGTCGCGTTGCTGCAGCGTCCGCCTCTCTTCGGCGCGACGGTCAGATCGTTCGACGCGTCGGCTGCGAAAGCCGTGCCGGGCGTGGTTTCGGTCGTGCAGGTGCCGGGCGGCGTAGCGGTGGTCGCGAAGGGCTTCTGGGCGGCCAAGCAGGGCCGCGACGCCCTGAAGATCGAATGGGACGATTCGAAGGCCGAGAAGCGCAGCTCGGACGCGATCATGGCCGAATACCGGCAGCTCGCCGAACAGCCCGGCGCATCCGCCCGCAAGGACGGCGATGCGACGCAGGCGCTCGCGGGCGCAGCGAAGAAGATCTCCGCCACCTACTCGTTCCCCTACCTTGCTCACGCGCCGATGGAGCCGCTCGACGCCGTCGTCAAGCTCACCGCCGATAGCTGCGAGATCTGGGCCGGCGACCAGTTCCAGACCGTCGACCAGGGCAATGCCGCGCGCACGGCGGGGCTCGACCCGCAGCAGGTCAAGATTCACACGCTGTATGCGGGCGGCAGCTTCGGGCGGCGTGCGAACGCGCGGTCGGACTATATCGTCGAGGCCGTGTCGATCGCCAGGGCGCTGGGCGCGAACGGCACGCCCGTCAAACTGCAGTGGACCCGCGAGGACGACATCCACGGCGGCTTCTACCGGCCGATGTACTTCCACAAGCTCGACGCGGGCCTGAGCGCGGACGGCAAGCTGGTCGGCTGGCGGCACAGGATCGTCGGCCAGTCGATCCTCGGCGGCACGCCGTTCGCGAGCGCCATGATCAAGAACGGCATCGACGCGACCTCCGTCGAGGGAGCCGCCAACATGGCATACGCGATTCCGAACATCTCGGTCGAACTGACGACCACGCAGACCGGCGTGCCGGTGCTGTGGTGGCGGGTGGTCGGCAGCTCGCACACGGCGTTCGCGGTCGAGGCGTTCATTGACGAAGCCGCCCATGCAGCAGGCAAGGACCCGTTCGTGTTCCGCCGCGATCTGCTCGCGCACGAACCGCGCATGCGGGCCGTGCTCGAACTCGCCGCGCGAAAAGCGGGCTGGGACCCGGCCAAACCGTTGCCGAAAGGCCGCGGACGCGGCATCGCGGTGGCCGAGGCGTTCAAGACGTTCGTCGCGCAGGTTGCGGAAGTCTCCGTCGACAAGGACGGTAACGTGAAGATAGAGCGTGTCGTCTGCGCGGTGGATTGCGGTACGCCCATCAATCCCGACATCATCGCTGCACAGATGGAAGGCGGGATCGGCTTCGGTCTCGGCGCGGTGTTGCACAGCGCGATCACGCTGAAGGACGGCAAGGTCGAGCAGAACAACTTCGACGGCTACCAGGTACTGCGAATCGCCGAGATGCCCAAGGTCGAAGTGCATATCGTGCCCTCGGGCGAGGCGCCCACGGGTGTCGGCGAGCCGGGTGTCGCGCCGGTCGGACCCGCGGTCGCGAATGCGATTTTTGCAGCCACCGGCGAACGGCTTCACAGCTTGCCGTTTCCGGCCGCTGCGAAGAAAAGCGCCTGACGGTCGATTCTTCCGCCCCTTTGGTGCCGAATGTTCGGCCTGTCCTACGTGAAGGTGAGGTCGCGAACGGTTCCATACGTGGATCCGTTCGTGCCTCGCTCAAAGGGGGGTTGGAAAATCAGGCGGTAGCGTCGCTGAATGCACCGTTGACGAACGATGAGCGCGTCGAACAGCGTCGCGGTATCGGTCGCACCTTGGGACTCGCCGGAGGGCGCCGACGGCTGGCGGCATCGATCAAACTTCAATGTTCGACTTGCCAGCGCAGCACCGGATGCGTCGCGCCGGCCGGCATCGCCCACGCGCCATCGCTGCCGAAGTTCCAGCCCACGAAGCTCTTTGGGTCGCTCATCTGCGCAGTGGTCAGTCCGTTCGAAGCGGGCAGATTCCCGCCGCTCTGGGCCTCTCCTGTCGTTTCGGTATTCCAGTACACGTCGCTGCCAAGACCGGTGCAAGATATGCAGACGCCACCGCGCAGGGTTGAGTAGACGCCGCCTGTCGCGAACGCCTCCGATACCGTTCCGCTGTTGTCGTGTACAAGCCCGGCGGATGAGCCACGCGACGCAACCGCGTACACGATGCCAGTAGCGTAGGACTGCGATATCGTTCCCTGATTGTCATAGACCAGACCGCCACCTGCGCTGCCGTGGTAGACCCTGGCACTGCTTCCGGAACGCCCGATCGTTCCATAATTGGTGCCGACGAGGCCGCCCATCGACGTGGTCGAGAAATTGGACTGCGGGCCGATGACGCCCGACGTAAACGTATTCATAATTTTGCCGTGATTGCTCATGGCAAGAATGCCGGCGAACAGTCCGGACGGTAGTGAATATCCCGCTGACGCGTTGAGGAGGCTGACGTCGCGCACTACGGCGTTTGCGGCAACATCACTGATGAACGAGATGTCTGGATGGAGATTCGACACGCTATGCCACATGCCGTCGAACTGCCCGGTGAACGCAGTCTTGCTCGCGAAGCCGAGCGTCTTGAACGCGTAACCCGTCGCGTCGATGTCGTGGCCGAGCGCGTAGTTGCCGTTCATATCGCTCTCGATGCTCTGAAGATCCTGCGCCGTATTGACCAGCTTGTAGCCGGTGATCTGCGTAACCAGTCCACTGTAGTCGGGCGCCACCCACGCACTGTTCGCGAGCAGGGTGCCGGGCGAATAACTGCCGTTCATGTCATACAGCGCGCTCACCGTGCCGGTGCTTCGCGACCAGTCGATCGTGCCGTTGTTCGTAAGGCTGCCGCCATTGTTCACGCTCGCCGCGTCCGTGCGCAGTGTCAGCGCGCCGCTGCCCTGGTTGCTCAACGTGACGCCCGGGCTGACTGTCAGGCTATGCGCCGTGTTCAGCGCGAGCGATGCGCCGCCGGTCCATTGAATGCTTTGATCAGCAACGAGGTCGCCGCTCTGGCCGTTCGCGCCGGTGGTCGTCATCGAAATGGATGTGCCGTCGTTGAGGCTTCGCGTGAAGGAGCGCGATGCGCCGTTGTCGAACGTGTAGGTGGGCAGCCTGACGTTCCACTGACCCGCCACGACCTTCGCGAAGTCGCCCCAGAAGGTGAAGAGCCCCGTGTCCATATCGACCGTGCCGCCTTTGCCGTCCGCGTTCTTCGCGGCGATGTTGCCCGCGAGAATCACCTGTCCTCTCGGACCGGCGACGAGCCACACGTGACCGTCGCGCAAAGCGGTGCCGGTCGCGCGCAAGACGTCGGCGTTGCCGGCGAGCGCGTAGATGTTGCCATCGACGGCCTGAAGGTTCACCTGCGCCGCTTCCACTGCACCCGTGTTGACGATCGCGCCGCCGCTCGCCGTCTGCACGAACATCTGTTGCGAACTCGACGAGTCCTGCAAGAGCACCTTGTTGCCTACCGCGATCTCGGCGGTGCCGTTCGGCGCGCTGATGTTGCCGTAGTTGTCGACTTCGCTCGCCGCAATAAGCAGCACATCGCCGTTGGTCGACCCAATGTTGCCGAGATTCACCACGCGCTGCGTCGACTGACCGGAAAACGTGAGAGGACCGCCGGCCATAAACGATTCGTTGTCGGTGTCGAGTGTCGAGGCAACGAAGCGCCCGCCTGTTGTGATTACGCCCTGCTGACCGACCACCACGCCTTGCGGGTTGATCAGGTAGACACTGCCCGTTGCGTTGAGCTTGCCGAGAATCATCGACGGCGTGCCGCCTGTTACGCGATTGAGCGTCGCGCCCGCGCCGTTGTCGATGTTGACGGTATTGGTCTTGCCGATCGAGAAACTGTTCCAGTTAATCACGCCGCGCGATGAGCCCGGTTGCGTGACGGTCAGTGTATTGCCGGAAGTCGAGATGGAGCCGCTGCCGCTTACGTAGGCGCCGCCTTGCGGCAGGACGCCGGCGGCGAGCACCGGCGCGGCGCACGAAAGACCTAGAAGGCAGACGACGACGGAGACAGCAGGCAGCCTGCGCGCACCATCGGGCGCGAGCAGCGACGATGTATTGAGCGGCATATTTTCCTTTCCCGCAAAAGGATTGGGATGCCACTCGGCCCAGCGGGGTGTTTCAGGGTGTGGCCTTCAAAGCATAGACATAACCTGAGTACTTAACTAACAGCAAACTTTCAGCGTTTTGCGACGTCATTCCCTGACTTTGCGCCGGATTTGACGAACTGCATATGGGCACGACAGCCACACTGGATTGCTACGAGTCGGACGACGGGAAGACGTCGTGGCGGCTGTATGAAGAGCTGTTCGAGTCGGGCGCGGTCTATCTCGAAGTCACGGGCGTCGCGGTCGCCTCGAACTCACCGCGCAGGCGCAGACCCGCCTCGTGATGCGCCTGCCACTCGACATGGCCAAGCGTCTGGCGACCGCGAACGTTATGACCCGAAGCGGCGACGTTGGCAGGACCTGCCACAAAATTTTCCGAAAACATTGTCGATTCCCGACCATCAGCTTCGTCGTCAGTACATACCCACTCAAAGGATCTCCTATGAAATACCTCGGATTGGCCTACTTCACCCCCGAAAGGTTTGCCGCGATGCCACCGGACGACGTCAAGGAACTGGTGAGCCGATGCCCCGCGTTGGACGAGAAGATGCGTGCTACCGGCAAGGTTCTGATTTCCGCGTCGCTTGGCGATCTGGACGGCTGGAGGACACTTCGCCCGCGCAGTGGCAAAACGCAAGTGACCGATGGACCGTACACCGAGTCGAAGGAAGTCGTGGGCGGCCTGTTTATCATCGAAGCAGATAGCCTTGACGAGGCGTTGCGCATCGCGTCCATGCACCCGGCCGCCACTCTGGGCGAGGAAGGCGGATGGGCCGTTGAACTTATCCCCATGGATTTCTACCTGGCTCGATAGCGGCCGCAGCGCCTGTCTCAAGAATAGTGGGCGCCTTTCTCCACAAACACCTTCCAGGCTTCGTCGTTTCTGCCCCGCAGTGCGCGTTCCCTATCGGACCGGGAGGAATGGCGCGCGCTGGGTCCCATCAAGCAGGTAATGCGGACCAGGTCAGGTTAGAAGGTATGACGAACGCCGACCGCAAAAGTATTGCCAGTGGGGTGCGCGCTCAGCTTGTCGTAAGAGTAGATCGCGTAGATGTCCGTCCGTTTGGACAGGACGTGGTCGTAACCAAGAGACGCCGTGTTGCGAAGGCTGTTGGTCGCAGCCGTACGCCCGGATCGTTGCGTGCGTGCCCACTCGGCAAGCAGGAAATCAGCAGGTGAAAAGGGAATCGACAAACCGGCCTCGTACGTGTGGCTACCAGTAGGTGTACTCACGTCGCTGGTCATCGCCCACGCCCCAAACAGCGTCACGACCTTGAAGTCGTACGCTGCACCCGCGAGATAGGCGTACTGCGCGCCCACCGGCCCCGCCGCGGTGTACCGTACGCGTTGGCCGGACAGTACTGCCGTGAGGCCGTGTCCCTGATAATTCAGGTGAACACCGACATTACCGATGCCAGGCGAACCCGCGACGCCACCGAGACCGTAGATTACGGTCGCGCCGAAGCCTCTGTAGTTTGGCGTCGTGTATTTGGCCGTGTTATTCCACACCGTATCTCCGATGATCGTGCCGCCATAGTTCGTCACGAATGTCTGCAGCACCAGCGGAGAAAAGACGGTCGACGATCCGAACGGATTGACCATCGATTCTGCGGTATACGTCGGATTTCTTTGCCGTCCGAAGGTCAACTGGCCGAAGTCGCCCTTGAAGCCCACATACGCATTGCGTGACCAGAACGGGTCCGCCGCGCTGCGACCCTGCGCGCCGTTTTGCGGTTGGAAAAAACTCTCAAGGGCAAAGATGGCGCTGACACCGCCGCCAAGGTCTTCCTTGCCGCTGATTCCCCAGAACGAAGTGGTAAGTCCGCCGCTTCCCATCAGCGCAGTAGATTGCGGCGTGTCGCTACGCTTGACGCTTCCGACGTAGGTCCCCACGATCCCATAAAGCTGGACCTGTGAGCCGCTATCTGCCCGTGCGTCGACAGGAGTGAATGCCAGACCGGAGCAGAAAATCGCCGTCACTCCAAGCGTACCGGCAACTTTCCGCGCTTGAAGGCGGACCATGACCCGTTGTGCCTTTTTCATTTCGGTTGTCTCCATTCATTGTTTTATGAGCGACCTTTTCCACGGTCGTCCTCTCAGTACTACTGATGGACCACCATGAATCCGTAGCGCTTGTTGCAAGCACGTCGCTGAAGCTAACGGTGTGACGAGCGAGGAAGCTCCTTCCCTTGAGTCATCTCAGGAAGGAGCCGTCAGCAGTGCAGTTGGCTACGGGGAAATCTCTTCGAGCGCGCGATTGGTCGTCTCCACCATTCGGCCGGCGACGAGGAAGCCCACTGCACTGACCACGGCAAACATAATGAATACCGCCGCGATGCCTTTCCCTGTCAATACGACGCCGACAATCGCTGGCGCAGCGGCAGACGCTGCTCGCAGCCAGGAAGTAGCGAGACCCGTGCCGATCGCGCGCATCCGGGTCGGGTAGATTTCAGGCGTGTACAGGTATAAAAGAACCGTTGTAGTTGCCATCACCGCGTAGGCCGACGATCCCAGCAGCATCACCGACCATGCGCTGCCAGCGCCATGAATGCCGAGAACGGCGAGCAGAATTCCGCTGATGACAAAGCAGGCCATTGCCCAGCGGCGGCGCCCCACTCGATCGATCAGCAACGCGCACGCGAGCACCCCGCACGTACTCAGGACATTCGAGATCGACGCCATGTGAAGCGACTCTTGCAGCGGCAGATGGTAGACCGTCCTGTAGAGGCTCGGCAGCCAGTTGTTGATGCCGTTCGCCACGAAATAAGAACTCGCCCAGAGCAACCATACGACGACAGTGCGTCCCCGGTAGAACGGCGAGAAGAGTTCTTTCCACGTTCCCTTCTGCTTCGACTCGAGTCCGTTCAAAAGACCCACCACGCGCTCGTCGACCTCCGCCTTTTGCGTCCGCGTATCGAGGTTGCGCTTTCTCGTGCTGGCCTCCAGACGCTCGACGATACGTTCAGCCTTATCGAAACGTCCCCTTGAAATGAGCCAGCGCGGCGATTCTGGAAGGCGTGCAATCAGGATCGCTACGACGATGCCGGGAATTCCGCCGATCAGGAACATGTACTCCCAGCCGAAGCGCGGGACGATGAACGCACCGAGCTGCGCGGCCGCAAGGAGACCCAACGGAAAAATGAGTTCGTAAAGGATGAAGAACCGTCCTCGGCCATGCGCCTGGGACAGTTCGTTAATGTACGTTGCGGCCACGGGCACTTCTCCGCCCACTCCGATACCTTGCAGAAAGCGCATCAAAAAGAGCATATGAAGGCTGCCGGTGAAGGCGCACACGACGCTCATTACCGACATGACACCCACCGTTACTGTGGCGCTCGGCACCCGTCCAATACGTTCGGCAAGCCAACCGAAAACCAACGCTCCTACGACTTGCCCGAGATAACCGGCGGCGATCAGCACACCGATCTGGCGGGCAGAAAGATGCCAAAGACCGACCAGGACGGGAAGCACGAAGGCAAGCGAAAGCGCGTCGAATGCGTCAAAGAGCGTCGCGCTGCCCATGACGATACGTGCCCTCGTGTGCCACTTGCAGAACGGCACGTTCTCGATGCGGAACAGCAGATTCGCCGCACGCAATTGCTCGCTCATGGGACGCGTTTCGCTCTGCGTGTGGCTAACGGCGTCGCTATAAGCGGTCGAAGGGGTGTTCATGCTGTCTCCTGGAAAGGTGCATTTTATGGGCCCTCGATTTTCTTCTTGTCTTGAAGCACCGATTCGCGTTTCTTCGTTATCGTGTCGCGACGTCGGAGCTTTCTGGTCGTTTGCCGATCCTGTTATGGGCGACGCGCGAAACGAGGTTTCGCGTGCCGCCGTTACTGCTCAACGCTGACAGCGAAGCAAGAAGGCGCTTCGCTATCGTCATAACGGCTGCTGGTTCGCCGCTTCCTCCTGTCAGTCCACGAGGCCCGCCGACCGAAGCGCGTCTGCGATCTCAACGTCCGCGCCTTCCGCGAGCGGCAGCAACGGCGAGCGCACCGTGGCGTGCTCGAGGATGCCGCGGGCCACGAGGCCGTGCTTGAGTGCAACGGTGCCTTCCATATGCGAGCCACGGTGGTACACATTGCGCGTCACGGGCAGCAGCCGATCATGGATCGCGCGAGCCGCCCTGTAGTCTTTCGCCTTGCCTGCCTTGATCAGTTCGATGAGCGGCTCGGGGGCCAGGCTGCCGTAGCCGACGAGCGCACCGTCGACGTCAAACATCGTGTGGAGCAGATACTCGTCGTGGCAGGTCAGGATTTGCAGTTCCGGCCGCTCGCGACGGATGATCGGAATTTCAACGTCCCAGCGACGCATATTGCGCACGCCGTTTTTCATCGCAAAGACGCCAGGTTGCGCGGCGATCTCCAACTGCGTTTCGAGGTTGTAGGTCGCCTTGGTGGCGTCCGGGTACTGGAACAGGATGAGCGGCAGGCCGCTGCCTTCGTGGATGGCGCGGTAGCGGTCTTGCGGGGCGCCCTTCTGGTAACCAAAGCGCAGCCAGCCGTGCGACGGATACACGAGACCGGCCGACGCGCCCGCCTCGACCGCGCGCTTCGCCTCTTCGACGGCCACTTCGGTGCCTTCCAGCGTGATGCCGGCGATGACCGGGATCTTGCCGTCAACGGATTTCACGAAGCTCCGGATAACCTCGGCCTGTTCTTTCTGCGTGAGGAACGTGCCTTCGCCTGCGTGACCGAGAACCGTCAAACCTTTTACGCCTTCGATGCTGCCAAGCCAGGCGCCCAGCCGTTGAATTGCTGCGTGGTCCACCGCTCCATCGCGGGTGAAGGGCGTAACGGGTGCCGGGACCAAACCGCGCAGATCGATCGCTTTCATGACGTCTCCAAATGTGAGCTTTTCCGCTCCTCTTTCGCAGAGGAGAGCCCGCTGCTCGTGTCGCCTCAAGCTGGAACAACGGTGCATGCGTTGCAGTGTAGGGACGGCCGACTCATGCGAGAACTGCCTAGGGATACATTTCAGCTATACTGATTTGACATATCCGATTGGGAACCTGAGCGGTGGACTACGCGGCCTGGAAGCTATTTATCGACGCGGCAGAACTCGGGAGCCTGAGCAAGGTTGCCGTGGCTTACGGGACCAGTCAGCCGCATATCAGCCGTCAGATTGTCGAGCTCGAGCAGTACTGCGGCGGCCGTTTGTTTCAGCGCACCGGGCGAGGCGTGGTAATGACCGAGCTGGGCGCGCGTATTGCCCCGCGCGTGAGGACGTGGCTTGCCAGTACGGAACAGTTGTCCAACGACATCCGCAGTACGGCGGGAGAGCCAATCGGGGTGGTCAGACTCGGGATTTTGCCGTCCACCGCTCATCCCCTTGTCAGCACGCTTTACCATCGCCTTCGAGAGCGTTATCCGCTAGTGCAATTACAGGTGCGCGAAGGTCAAGGTGCGTTGCTGGAAACCTGGCTGGAACAAGGCAGTGTCGATCTCGCCATCCTTTTTCGAAACAGCCCGACGCCGAGAAACGGTGACGAGTATCTCGTTGAGGCGGCGACCTACCTGGTCGGCGCGGAAGGCGATCCGTTGACCAAAGACTCCACGGTCGAGTTTTCCAGGCTCGACGGGATTCCTCTGGTGTTTTTCTGCCGCCCCAATAGCTGGCGCGACCGGCTCGAGCAACTTGCTGGTGAACGCCGGGTGTCCCTTAACTTCGCGGCAGAAGCTGACTCTTTGAGCCTGCAGGGACACATGGTGGCCGATGGCGGCATCTACGCGTTGCTCGGACCTTACGCCATCGCCAACCTGCAAAAGGAATGCCGGCTGCAGGCGTCGATGGTGGTTGAGCCGGCCGTGCCGCGCTTTATCGCGCTAGCTATGTCGCCCCATGGCGAACTGACGCTGGCTTGCCGCACGGTCATGCAGCTCACCAGGGAAATCGCACGCTCGCGCAACCTCTCCTCGGAGTTCCAGCAGGGTGTATCCGCGGCCTTCGTGCGACCCATCTGAGGGCGACCAGGGCACTGGATGAGTTGGTGATGCTACGCGTGCCTTCACCCCGGCGTCGGCCACTTTCGCTCGGCCGTTGCGAAGGACTCGTTGAGTTCATTGCCGCTCGCCGCGTCCTTCGTGTAATTGAACGTGCCCTCGTCGCGAATCTCATGCGCGGCGCGCAAGAAGGCGCCGAGCGCCGCGCGCGCCAGCGAGCCGCCGACGCTCACGCGGCGCACGCCCATCGAGTGCAATTCATCGACGCTGAGCAGCACGCCTTGCAAGCCCATCAACACGTTGACGGGACGTTCCAGTGCGTTCACCACGGCAGCGATTTCCTCGCGCGTCTTGAGCCCCGGCGCATACAGCACGTCGGCGCCCGCTTCCTGATAGGCGAGCAGGCGGCGGATCGTGTCGTCGAGGTCCGGGCGCCCGCACAGGTAGTTCTCGGCGCGCGCCGTCAGCGTGAAGGGAAACGGCTGCGCGCGGGCGGCTTCCACCGCGGCGCGCACGCGCTCGACGGCGGCCTCGAATGGATAGATGGGTTCGTCGGCGCGGCCGGTGGCGTCTTCGATCGAGCCGCCGACCACGCCCGCCTGCGCCGCAAGGTGGATGGTCTTCGCGCACTCCTCGGGCGCGTCGCCGAAGCCGTTCTCCAGATCGGCGCTGACGGGCAGATCGGTGGCGTGCGCGATTTCGGCGAGGTGCACCATCATCTGCGCGCGGCCTACTGCGTTATCCGGCAAGCCGCGCGAAAACGCGTAGCCGGCGCTGCTGGTGGCGAGCGCCTTGAAGCCGGCCAGCGCGAGCAGCCGCGCCGAGCCGATGTCCCACGGGTTAGGAATGACGAACGCTTCTTGCGCTGCGTGCAGCGCCTGGAATTGCGCCGCTTTTTCGGCCTGGTTTTTCATCGCGGATGCCATTGAGAAGCGCCGCGCCGGCGCAAGATGCCGGCACTGCGGCGCGGGTTGCCGGGAAGTTTTGAAGCGCGGCGAGGCGATGCAATGCGCGCCGGCATCGCTCGCCGCTAACCGCGTGCCGAGGTCCGCTCAGGTTTCGAGCTTCGCGTCCATCGTGATGGTCGCGTTTAGCACCTTCGACACGGGACAGCCCGCCTTTGCGTCCGCGGTGGCTTTGTCGAACGCAGCCTTGTCGCCGCCGGGAATTTTCACCGCGACGTCCAGATGCACGGCGGTGATCGTGAAGCCGCCGCCGTCCTTGTCGAGCGAGACGGTTGCGGTCGTGCCGATACGTTCCGGCGTGATGCCCGCCTTGCCCAGTTCCGCCGACAACGCCATCGAGAAGCAGCCCGCATGCGCGGCCGCGATCAGCTCTTCCGGATTCGTGCCGATGCCGTCCGCGAAGCGCGTGGAAAACGAATATTGAGTCTCCTTGAGGACGCCGCTGTCGGTGGAAATGGAGCCCTTGCCGTCTTGCAGACCGCCTTGCCAGACTGCTGATGCCTTGCGCTTCATCGTTCTCTCCTGTTTGTGCCCTGCTTCGCACGCTGCACGACTGATCGCGAGTACCGCCGCGGCGGTCCAGCCCGAGGTTTCCGCGGCTTGAGGCGTCGGTCGCGAGTGCGGCGCTGCGTGACGGGCGCGGACGTGGACCGACCTTCATCATAGGCGGTTCCGTGTGCCAATGCCGTGAAGGTGTCCATGCGCGCGCGACGGCCTGGCGCGATACGGCCGCCAAGCCGTCCCGCTGCCGACGAAAAAAACTATTCGGCGAACGGCAGACTCTGTTGCCCGTTGGCGCGCATGTCGAACACGTTGAGCGTCATCGCGACGAGCGCATAGTAGCCGAGAAGCCCGACGAGATTGATCACGACCTCATGCCCGAAGCGCGCGAGCGCCCTCGCATACGTCGCGTCGGACACGCGCTTCGTGTCGTACAGTTCGCTTGCGAAGTCGTAGATAAGCGCGTCGTCCGCGTCTTCGAAGTCGGGCTGCAGTCCGTTGCGGATCGCTTCCGCGTCGGCTTCGCGCACGCCCGCTTCGAGCGCAATCGGATAGTGGATGTACCACTCGGCCTGCGCCTGCCAGCGCGCCGCCGTCACGAGAATCGCGAGTTCGGACAGACGCAGCGGCAAGCCCGTGCGATAGCGGCAGAACGCGCCCAGGCGCTGCGCCTGCTGCGCGAGTTCCGGGCTATGAATCCAGCCGAGAAACGGTCCGTTCAGGTTGCCGCGCGGCCCGGACAAAATCTCGTCGAGAACGGCCTTTTGTTCGGGCGTCGCATCGGATAGCTGGAAGGCGGGCAGGCGCTCGGTCATGGTGGTCTTTCTCTCTCTGGTGAAAATGAAGGCAATCGCAGCGGGCGTGGCCTGCGCTCAGATCGCGGCCAGCGCGCCGTCGATCGCATCGGCGAGGCGGCTCACGATTTCGTCGATGTCGCGCGCGGTGCAGATAAACGGCGGCGCGAGCAGCACATGATCGCCGATCTTGCCGTCGACCGTGCCGCCCATCGGATACACCATCAAGCCGCGCGCGAATGCTTCGCGGCGAATCGCGGCATGCAGCTTCAGGCTTGCGTCGAAAGGCGCCTTGGTTTCGCGGTCGCTGACCAGTTCGACGCCGACGAAAAGTCCGCGCCCACGCACGTCGCCGATATGCGGATGCTTCGCATAGTGCTCGCGCAACAGCCCGCGCAATT
Organism: Paraburkholderia sp. RCC_158; assembly: GCF_041355255.1. NCBI lineage: Bacteria > Pseudomonadati > Pseudomonadota > Betaproteobacteria > Burkholderiales > Burkholderiaceae > Paraburkholderia > Paraburkholderia sp. RCC_158. The sequence goes on from NZ_JBFUPM010000005.1 coordinate 63,247, forward strand.
GCTCGCCGCGCGCGAGAACGTTGGGCAAGAGCTTGTCGTCGGCGATCACGCGCTGGACTTCGAGCGCGGCGGCGCAAGCGGTCGCGTGACCGATGTACGTGTGGCCATGCTGAAAAAAGCCCGTTCCGCCGACAATAGCCCGATAGATCCGCTCGCTCACGAGCACAGCGCCGATCGGCTGATAACCGGCGCCGAGTCCCTTGGCGATGGTCAGGATGTCCGGCGCGACGCCGTCTTCCTCGCATGCGTACAGGTAGCCGGTGCGGCCCATGCCCGACATGATTTCGTCGAGAATCAGCAGCACGCCATAGCGGTCGCACACCGCGCGAATCTTGCGGAAGTACTCGCGCACCGGCGGCACCGCGCCCGCCGTCGCGCCGACCACTGTCTCCGCGACGAAAGCCGCCACCGAATCGGCGCCGAGTTCGAGAATCTTCTGCTCGAGTTCATCGGCGAGGCGCTGGGCGAATTCGATGTCGGTTTCGTCCGCGCGCTGCTCGCGATATGCGTAACACGGGCTCACGTGATGCGCTTCGATCAGCATCGGCAGGAACGGCTCGCGCCGCCACGCGTTGCCGCCAATCGCGAGCGCTCCGAGCGTGTTGCCGTGATAACTCTGCCGCCGCGCGATGAAATGACGCCGGCCCGGCTCGCCCATTTCGACGAAGTATTGCCGCGCGAGCTTCAGCGCGGCCTCGATTGCCTCCGAGCCGCCCGACACGAAATACACGTGCTCGAGACCTTGCGGCGCAGCGGCGACGAGCCGGTCCGCGAGTTCCTCGGCGGGCTGCGTCGTGAAGAACGACGTGTGCGCGTAGGGCAACTGTTGCGCCTGCCGTTTGATCGCGTCGATCACGCGCTGGTTGCTGTGGCCGAGGCACGACACGGCGGCGCCGCCCGATGCGTCGATATAGCGCTTGCCGGTGGAGTCGATGATCTCGATGCCGTCGCCGGCAACGGCAATCGGCAACGACTGCTTCGGCGAACGATGAAATACGGTGGACATGGCTTTCACTTATGAAGAATGGCGGCGCTCGATGAGGAAGCGGACTGAGGCGCCGTGCGGGGAATGAACGTGTCGAAGACGCGCTGGCCGTCGCGCACGACCTGCATCGACACGCCTGCATTGCCGATTTCGAAGAGCGCGGTGGCCAACGTGTTTTCGTCGTCGGGATCGGAGGGATCGTCGCGATAGACCGGCAAGCCCGCAGCCGCGCGATCGTGCAGCATGGCCAGCAACGCGTCTCCATTCAGCGGACCGGCCGCGGCGCGCAACAGCGCATCCACGCGAAGCTGCCTGTCGCGCGACGACTCGGTGACGATCTGCGCCTGCGTTTCGCAGCCCGCGTGAATCATATGGTTCGCGTGACCGGCGCGCGTGCCGACGCTTTGCACCGAGCAGCGCTGCGCGGTGGCCTCAACGCTGAACACGCGCGGGTCTCCGGCGCAACCGAGCGTGTGATGCAAGCCGCTCGCAGCCGGCGCAGTGCGCAGCGTGTGCAGCGCTTCGTCGAGCGAGCCGGCGTCGAGAACGGCGCGCGCCAGAATCATGCGCGGCACGCCGACCGTGGGCGTGCGAATACGCAAGTTGTTGATTGTCTGCACGAGGCCGGCGCGGTTCGCCGCGAACGTATGTCCGGGCAGCGAGCCTGGATAATAGAAGCTCACGAAGCCCGGCTTGCCGATGGGCTGCACGTCGACCAATACACAGCGTTCGCGCAGGAAAGGATCGCCGTCTTCGTTATGGGCGATGACACGTGCATCGGCTTCAATGGCGGCGAGCGTCGTGCAGCCGTCCGGCGCGTGATGAATCAGTTCGCCGCGGCAGTTCCATAGCAGGACGTCTTCGACAGGCCAGCGCAGGCCCGCCGCCATGCCTTCGAGTTCGACCAGCAACGCGGGAAAGTGGACACGGGCCGCGTCGCGCAGCGCCGCTACGAAGGACGCGCCGCGCCATCGGCTGACCGCGCGCCACGCACTGCTTTGTGCCATGTAATCGGCGAACACGGGCCTTGCCAGTTCGCCGAGGGCGTAGCCGATTTCATACGGCTCGCCTTTTATCTCCACCACCTCCAGATTTCGCATGAATCGCACCGCTCCCGCTCACTCAACAATCGGTACGCATTTATACGTTGAAACAACATTTGTTGTCAAACAGGATAAAACGGCACCACCGGTCGTCGAGGAACGGAAATCAAGGCACGTAAGCGCCCTTCGCGTGCAGCGATTGTTCGGCGATGCCGAGTTGCTCGACGGCGTCGGCGCCTTCGAGTGCGAGCAGATGCGCGACCAGCGATTCGGCGATGGCCGTGGCCGCCACGAGCGACGGAAAGAACGAGGGGCTTTCGTGCGAGAAGATCAACACCTTGTCCGCATTGAGCGCGATGGGCGACACGGCGCTGTCGGTGATCGCAATGAGCTTGCTGCCCTTTTCGAGCGCGGCTTCGGCGACGCGCGCGGCTTCGACGGAATACGGCGCGAAACTGATCACGATGGTGGCGCTGTCGCGCTCCACGGTGCGCAGTTGCATTTCCAGCGTGCCGGCCTCGCCGTTGAGCAGCGACACCGACGAGCGAAAGAACCGATAGCCGTACACGAGCCCGAAGGCGACGGAGTAGCACGAGCGGAAACCGGCGACATGAACATGCGGCGCGCGCCGCAAGAGCCGCGCCGCCTCGACGATTGCGCGGCCGTTGTGCGCCGCGGTGACTTCGAGATTGTGCTGCTGCGCGACGAGCAGATCGTTGGCGAGCGCGTCTTTCGATTTGACGAGCGAGCGCGCGCGGCTTGTCAGCGGCTCGGGCCGCGTGCGCACGCGTGCGACGAACAGGTTGCGCAATTCGTTCCAGCCAGGAAAGCCGAGCTGCTGCGAAAGACGCACGAGCGACGCCGGCTGCACCTGCGCGCGCTCGGCGACTTTGCGCATCGACGAGACCGCGACTTCGTCCGGATGATCGAGCAGGAAGCCCGCGCCCATCTGGAATTGCGGACTCAGTTCGGAGAAGCGCGCCCGGATCAGGGCGGCGAGCTGGTCGAAACTGTCTGGCATGCGATGGTCCGGCGAAGGGTTGTAGAGGCGACAACAAATGTTACCACCGGGGGGTGGGCACAGAAGCGCGGTGCCCTTCTAAACCATCCCCCTCCGGGCAATTCCCCATAAAGAACCGCCGTCGTCCGCCGATAAGACAAGGAACCTAGCTCCGCCCCGCACTGATTCGAGCGGCCTCATGGCAGTCAATCTTTCCGTTTCTGAGTCGATCCTCGCGACGCCGCCCGAACTCGGCGCAGCCGTGTGTCCGTCTATCCGCGCCCGTCTGTTGTCGACGCTTTTCGACAACCGGCGGCCGCTTGTCATGTCGATCGTCGCCAGCGCGTTCGTCGCCGCGGCGGCTTATGTGCGCCTGCATCAGCCCTGGACGATCGTCTGGCTGTTCGCCGACGTCTGGCTATTGCTAGGACGCCTGAGCATCATCCACGCTTACGTCGCGCATAGCCGCAAAGGACCGGCGAATCCGGGCCCGTGGGCCGCCGCCTACGCGCCGTTGTGCGTCGCGACGAGCCTCATGCTCGGGCTCGGGACGATGGGCTGCGTGCGCACCACCGACACCACGCTCGCAGCACTCGCCATCATGGTCGCCTCGGGCATCCTGGGCGGCGTCGCGTCGAGGAACGCCGCGGTACCGCGCCTCGCGATCGCGCAGATATGCGTGGTGTCGATACCGATCGGCGTCGGCGCGCTGCTCTCGCCGACCGATGGTTCCTGGATACTCGTGCCGCCGCTGCTTCTGTACGTCGGGGCGATGACGTCCATCGTGCGGCGCCACTACCGCGGGCTCGTCGCGCTGATGACCGCCGAGCAGAATCACGCCGAACTCGCGGCGCGTTTCGACGCCGCGCTCACGCACATGCCGCACGGTCTGTGCACGCTCGATCCCGCGGGCAAGGTGGTGATTGCGAATAGCCGCACGGCGCAGTTGTTCGGCACGAGCGTCGATATGCTCAAGCTGAGTTTGCCGCTGCCGGAGTTCATCAGCCATGCCGGTTTTGCGCAGTTCGACGACGCGCTGCGTCAGCAGTTCGTCGAACGATGCACCGCCTGGCTCCAGGAAAAACGGCGGCCGCTAGCGCTCGAATTGCGCAACGGGCGTCAACTGGAGTTGCGGCGAAATCCGGTGCCCGACGGCAGCGCGGTCGTCATCATCGAGGATGTGACGGAACGCCGCCAAAGCGAAGCCAAGGTGCTCTATCTCGCCCGCCATGATTCGCTGACGGGACTCGCGAACCGGCGCGAACTGCGCGAGTGTCTCGACCGAATCCTGTTGCGGAGTCACACGCGGCGCGAAACGCGCACGGCGGTGCTGTACCTGGATCTCGACGGCTTCAAGCAGGTCAACGATCGGCATGGCCATACCGCCGGCGACGAGGTGCTGGAGACGGTCGCGGCGCGCCTGCGCCAGACGCTGCGCCACGGCGAATTCGCGGCGCGCCTCGGCGGGGACGAGTTCGCTGTGATCGTCGAAGAGGCGACGCTGAGCGCGATTGTCGCCATCGCGCAGCGCGTGATCCGCGAAATCGCGAAACCGTATACGCTCACGACGGGCGGCACGATCAGCCTCGGCACGAGCATCGGCATTGCGCTGGCCGAGCCGCACGAACCTGTCGACAGTCTCATCCGGCGTGCCGACGAGGCGATGTACAGCGCGAAGAACGCGGGTAAAGGCACCTTTCGGATTGCTCAGAACGACGGCGAGTTGGAGACGGACGCGGATTACGACGCGAGCGTCGGCGCGGCGTAGAGCGGTGCAGCGTAGCGACGGGACGCGCGGTTTGGCGCGAGGGCTGTAGCTGCGGCGCGGCGAGATTTACGTCGTTCTGGCTCGGGCCGCTTGGTTCGGCTCGCCAGGCTCGATGCGCTTTAGTCCGCTCGAGTGCGCTCGGGTCCGCTTGGTCCGCTCGGTCCGCTCCGGTCTCGGTCCGCTTGGTCCGCTTGGTCCGCTCGGTCCGCTTCGTCCGCTTCGTCCGCTTCGTCCGCTGGTCCGCTCGGTCCGCTTGGTCCGCTTGGTCCGCTTGGTCCGCTCGGTCCGCTCCGGTCCGCTCCGGTCCGCTCCGGTCCGCTCGGTCCGCTCGGTCCGCTGATCCGCTGATCCGCTGACCCGCTTCGGTCGACTCCGTCCGCTCGGTCAACGTTCGTCCGCATGATCCGCATCAGTCCGGCTACGTCCGCCCCACCCCACCTACTTACTAGCCGCCCCCTCGGACGCCGCTGCGCCCATCGCCCCCTTCTTCTGCTTTTTCATGGGTTTGTGCGACGAGCCCATGCCGTCGGACGGCGAGGCCATCGTCCCGCTTGCATTCGGCGTCGGCATGCCGTTGCCGCCCTGTCCCGCGCCGGCGCCACCGCCGGCGTTCGTTGCCGCTCCTTCCGCGTAGACCGCGCCCGACAAACCGAGCATCAACGCCGACATCACGACGCCTTTCGTAGTCACTCGCATGATGGCCTCCTCCATTGCAATGCGCTGGTTGCAGCCCGTGTGCAACACCTGGCGCATGCAGCGACGCAATCCGCGTGCCGCCGCCCGACGCGCAAGTGGCCAAAGCCCGCCGGTCGGCGGCTCCGGGCGAGCAGGAAAAACGGCGTATTTCCCCCGGATTGACCCGCCTCGCCGCGTGCACTAACAATCCGATATGCATATCGGCGACGCTTATCCGGCGATGCCCGCCAGCGACGCCGCGCGCGAACGCCGAAGTCAGTGGAGGACGCCATGATGCTCACGAGACTTGCCGCCGTCGCAGCGTGGACCCTCGTGATTGCGGGAACGGCCTACGCGCAGGGGACGGACGCAGGCGCAGGCCGCTCGCGTTCCAACGCCGGCTCGACGGGCGGCGCGCGGCCGCAAGCGCCGCAGTCCGCAGCGCCTCCCACGCCGGCGTCCCTACCGACGACCGGCAGCACGTCGCTCTTGCCCGGCGCGGGCCTCATCATCGCTCCCGAGGACGGCGCGAGGCCGCCACGTCCCGAGGCGTCGCCGGGCACGCCTGCGAACCCGAGCGGCCTCAAAAAGCCCGACTGAGAATAGGCCAATTGGAGGCCAATCGAAGGCTTAACGAATGGCTCCATCGAGCGGACTGGCCGCCAAGCCGGATCACCGCACCGCCGCCCTCACCCGCCCCCTCACAACAACGCAACCACCCGCACGTCGCCCTGTTCCGCGGACGCCACCACCTTCTCGCCGATGCGGCGGAACGTGATCGACACTGACGCGTCGCCGACCCGCAGATCGCCCAGCTCAAGCCAGTCGATGCCCTCGGGCAGCATCGGCTGCTCGATCAACACCTCGCGGCGTTCGGCGTCGATGGTGATGCCAAGACATGCCTCGAGCATCATGAACGGCGAGCCGGCCGCCCACGCCTGCGGCAGACACGCGACCGGGTAAGCAGTCGGCGGCTCGCCGCGCCGGCGCGGGAATCCGCAGAACAGCTCCGGCAGACGCATGTCGAAATTGACCGCTGCCTGAAACAGCGCCTGCAGCAGCCGCACCGCCGCCGCCTTGCCGCCGTAGCGCGACAGGCCGCGCGCGCAGATCGCGTTGTCATGCGGCCAGACCGAGCCATTGTGATACGCCATCGGATTGAACCGCGACTGGCTCGCGGCGAGCGTGCGCACGCCCCAGCCGGTGTGAAAGAGCGTCGAGTCCAATGCGCGCACCACCGATTCGCCGCGTTCGCGCGAAGGCAAACCGAAAGCCAGCAGATGCCCCGCATTCGACGCCATCACGCGGCACAATTCGCCGTGGCCGTCGAGCGCGATGCCGTAGAAGCCCGACTCTTCCATCCAGTATTTTTCTTCGACGCACTCGCGCAGCTTTTTCGCCCGCGCCTTGTATTGCGCGGCTGCGTCGTGCATGCCGCGCAGCTTCGCGTAGTGGGCCATCGTGTCGAACGCGGCGCTCGCATACGCCTGCACTTCGACGAGCGCGATCGGGCCATCTGGGAAGCGGCCATCGGCATGGAACACCGAATCGTGGCTGTCTTTCCAGCCCTGGTTCGCGAGGCCGCCGTCCGACTCGCGCTGATAGTCGAGCAGCCCATAGCGGTTTTTGTCGCACACGCCCGCGACCCAACCCGCCGCGCGCTCGAGCGCGGGCCACAATTCGTCGATCAGACCGACGTCGCCCGTGCGCGCCGCATAGGCGCCGGCCAGCACGATGAAGAGCGGCGTGGTGTCCACGCCGCCGTAATACAGCGCGAACGGCACTTCGCCGGTGGCGGCCATTTCGCCCTTTCGCATCTCGTGCATGATCTTGCCGGGCGCGGCATCGCGAAACGGCGAGTTCTCCTGCGCCTGATGCTCGGCGAGAAAACGCAGCACGCCCGCGGCCAGTTGCGGCTGCAACCACAGCGTCTGCAACGACGTGATCACCGCATCGCGGCCGAACGGCGTGGAGAACCACGGAATGCCCGCGTACGGATACGGGCCGGTCGCAAGGTCGGTGGTCAACAGGCCAAGGTCCGCGAGCGAGCGGTCGATCCACGCATTGAAGAGCGGATTGCTCGAGCGCACGCGCGCGGTCACGCGCCGCCGCTCACGCATCACGAGGTGCGCGTCGACCAGCGCCGCGCGCACTGCCGCCCGGCCGACCCGCGGGCGCTCGGTGTCGATCTGCGACATATGCGCTTCGCTCAGCGGATGAGTCGGCGACGACACGCCCGCGCTCGGCGCATCGGGCGTCTTCGAGACCACCTGAACCGAGACCGACAGATAGATCGACACGCACGCCTGCGCCGGCAGCGTGACCGTGTAGTCGGCGCGATCCGCAAACAGCTTGTCGGGCCGCGGCGCGAAGGCGATCTGCACATTGCGCGCCACGTCGTCGAGGCCGAGATAGCCGAGCAGTACTTCGTCGTTCTCGACGCGCGCCGGCTCGATACGCCCCTGCTTCGCGCGGCTCAGGCCGCGCACCTCGAACATGTCGCGGAAGTCGCTGGCAAAGGAAATGGACAGCGGCACGACGGCGTCGCTCGTGCCGTAGTTGGTGAGTTCGATGGCTTCGTTCAGCACCGTGCCCGACAGCACGCGCACGCGCTCGACGTGGATCACGCCTTCCGGCGTGCTGGCGCCGCCGAGCGGCGGCAACGGGCGGTTCGTCAGATGCGCGGTGAACGACGTGTTGTCGCTGCTGACGCTGCCCGAGAGCAGCGACGGCGCGCGGCCGCCGAACGTCAGGCGCAGTTGCGAGAGGACGCGGGTGTCGTTGACGAAGAGGCCGTCGTCGAGGCCCGTAATATCGCCGAGAGGATCGTTGACGATGAACGTGTCGCCCGACTTCAGCACATGCTGCGTGGCGCTTGCAACGTTGAGATTTTCCGTCGGGATGAATACGCCGTCCGGCTCGGATTCGCGGTGATCGATTCCGCCCGAGTGGGACAGGCCGCCGAGGGCTTCAGGCTGCTGCATCAGGGTCGCTCCTATGGTTCGCTGCTGCGTATGCTTCGCTTGCGGTTGCCGCCGGTCGGTGCCCGTTCGTGCTCATTGGTGCCCGTTAGTGCCCGGCCGCTTCCGATTGTAGAAGCTCTCGTCTCGTCAGACGAACTTATCGCAGGCGAGTTTCGGTTTTTTTTCAGTGGCATGCGACGTGCAGGCAGGCGCGACGTAAGGGACGAGATGGGCCGCTAACCGAAACAATGTTTTGCTGGCGCGGCACTGAGTGCTTGAGGGGTGCGTCTGCGATACTCGCTTCGTGTTTCGCTTGCCCGGCGAACACATCGCTGTCTTTGGCCCGCTGTAGAGGCGGGCCTCTTTTAATCAGCCAGAGCAGTCAGCCGAAAGAACAGGAAGAACCGAATGAACGCCTCTCTTGAAACGCTTTTTCCGGACCACGTCCATCGCGACGACAGCGCGGTTAGCGCGCTGAACCATCAGGACATCGTCGTCGCGTTGTCGGCGGCTTTGAAGACGCAGGATGTCGCGGTGCTGCACATGCTTTACCCGCGCACCGACGCGCGCACGCATCGCAGCCTCGATGCGCTCGTCGATGTGTTGCATGGACACGGTCTGCATGAAGTCGCCGATCTGATCGCGCACGAAGCGCACTATCTGCTGTTCAAGGACCCGGCGAAGGCGTGGAAAGCCTTCCACGAAATTCGCAACGACTCGCTCGCGATCGGCGTGCATCTCTACTATCACGGTCTCGTCGGCGAGGCAGCGGAACTCGCGCTCGACAAGGATGCGCATCGCAAGGGCTGACGAAGCCGCGCGGAACGCTCAGCGGTGATTCGCCGCGCGAGCGAGTGAGCGTGCGTGCGTGCCTATTTATGCAGGCACTGTCGCTTGCTGCCGCCTGATCGACCTTCGACTCATTCGCAAGCGAATTCGTCGAGCATGCCGGTCGCGGCCGCGGCGCCCGCGCCGCGCACGGCGCAGGTCAGCGGCTCGTCGGCGACGCGCACCTCGAGACCGAGTTCGTTCGTGAGACGCCGCTCGAGATTGCCGAGCAGCGCGCCGCCGCCGGTCAGCACGATGCCGTTGTGCGCGATATCCGTGATGAGTTCGGCCGGCGCCATTTCAAGCCCGCGCTTCACCGCGCCGATCACCTGGCGCAGCGGGCCTTCGATTGCATCGGCGATATCGTGGTTGCTCAACTGCACCGTGCGCGGCAAGCCGTCGTCGACGCTGCGCCCGGTCGCGTTCATGTGCTCGGCGGGCACGTCGCGCACGGCCGTGCCGATGTTCTTCTTCACGTGTTCGGCGGTCTGCTCGCCGAGCAGCACGCCGTACAGATTGCGCACGTAACTGACGATGGCCATATCGAAGCTGTCGCCGCCCACGCGGATCGAGCCGCTGTACGCGGTGCCGCCGAGCGAGAGCACGCCGACTTCCGTCGTGCCGCCGCCGATATCGACGACCATCGAACCGGTCGCCTCCGTCACCGGCAAGCCCGCGCCGACCGCCGACGCCAGCGATTCGCCGATCAGGCTCACCTTCCACGCGCCGGCCGCGACGGCCGCTTCCTTGATCGCGCGGCGCTCGACCTGGGTCGCGCCGGCCGGCACGCACAGCGTGAACGCGGCGCGGCGGCTGAAGAATTGCCGCGGACGCGCCATGTCGACGAATTGCCGGATCATGTGCTCGGCAGCGGAAAAGTTGGCGATCACGCCGTGACGCATGGGCCTCACGGCTTCCAGATTGCGCGGTGCGCGGCCAAGAAGCTGGCGCGCCTCGGCGCCCACCGCCGTCACGCGTTTCGCACCGCCCGCATGATCCTTCTCGAAGCAGACGACCGACGGCTGATTCAGCACGATGCCGCCGTCGTCGGTATAGATCAGCGTGTTGGCGGTGCCGAGGTCAACGGTCACAGCCTGGCGGAACAGTCGATCGAAAAGCGGGTGATGCGGCGTCGGTGTGGCCATAAGAAGGCTCTGTTATGTCGCTCGGTAGCGTCGCGCTCGCGTCGCCGATTCGCGTCGTTATTCCATGCGCGGCAGTGTGAAAATGCGCCCCGTCGCCCAGCCCGCGAGCATTGCGCAGTCCCGCGACGGGCGTGATTTTCGTGCTATGAGCAGTTAACGGCAAGCCGATCAATAACTTTAGCCCCGCTTTTCGAGCGGACGTATCAATCGCGCGACAATGCGCCGAGCGTGCGCTCCAGCGCGGCCTCGCCGAGCGCGACGCCGTCCGCGCTGATCGTATGGCCGACGCCCGGCAATGCGTACGCATCCACCGTGTAGCCCGCCGCGCTGAAGGCGTCGGCTGCATGTTCGAGCGCCTGCACCGGGATCACCTCGTCTTCCTCGCCGTGAATCAGCGTGAGCGGCGTGCCGTTGCGCGCGAGCACGGGCGACGCGAGCCGCCCCGAGTACGCGACGACGCACGCGGCGCCTTCCGCGCTCGTCGCCACATGATGCAGCGCCATGATCGAACCTTGCGAAAAGCCGACTAGCGCAAGGCGTCCGAAAGCAAGCTGCCAATGCGCGAGCTCGGCTTCGAGCATGCGCCGCATGGCCGCGTACGCGGTCGTCGCGCGCGCCTCGCGGTTGGCCTCGTTGATGTCGCGCAGACTGAACCACTGACGGCCGCCGAAGCCGCCGTCGAAGGGATCGGTGCCGTCGAGCGACGTGAAGGCGATGTCCGGCAGACGCTCGCTCCAGATGTCGGCGAGCGGCATGAGGTCGCGCGCGTTGCTGCCCACGCCGTGCATCAGGACCACGAGCCCTTTGGCGGGCGCCTGCAGCGGCGCACGCCGCCAGCCATGTTCGAATTGTTCCCAGGCCATATTGCTTTCCTTTGCTTTTTGCTTCAATTGATTCGCGGTTGATTCGCCGTTGGTTCGCGGTTTGATCGCGTTTAAAGGCGATTGATCGCGCGGCGCTCGACGTCGCGCTATGCGGTTTGGTTCTGTCCAGCCGCGAGCATACGCTGTCGGCTTCGTTCACGGCGCGTTGCAATGCCCGCAGCGGCGACGTCGAAAGATGATTACAGGTATGCTTTTGCGAGCATCCAGCGGACCCGCCGCGTAATACGGCCACACGCAAAGCCGCGCGCGAGGTCCGCGGCATATCGATCCGGGAGAATGTCTTGAGCCAATCCACGTCTGCGGAGTCGCCCGCGCCCACTTCCGCGCCGCCCGCGCCTCCGCCGCCGCTGAAAGGCGGCCAACTGGTGCTCGCGACCATCGCGGTCGCGCTTGCCACCTTCATGAACGTGCTCGACACGTCGATTGCGAACGTCGCGATTCCGACCATTTCGGGCAACCTGGGCGTTTCCGTCGACGAAGGCACGTGGGTCATCACCGTGTTCGCCGCGGCCAATGCCGTGTCGATTCCGCTCACCGGCTGGCTCACGCAGCGCATCGGCCAGGTGAAACTGTTTGTCGGCGCGATCCTGATGTTCGTGATCGCGTCCTGGCTGTGCGGCATTGCGCCGACGCTGCCGATCCTGCTGCTCGCGCGGGTCTTTCAGGGCGCGGTGGCGGGCCCGCTGATTCCGCTGTCGCAAGCCATTCTGCTCGGCTCGTATCCGAAGGAAAAAGCGTCGACCGCACTCTCGTTATGGGCGATGACCGCCACCGTCGGTCCGATCGCGGGTCCTGCGCTCGGCGGCTGGATCACGGACAGCTATAGCTGGTCATGGATCTTCTATATCAACATTCCCGTTGGACTATTCGCAGCCGGCGTCACGTGGATGATCTATCGCACTCGCGAATCGCCCACGCGCAAACCGCCTATCGACGTGGTCGGCCTCGGGCTGCTGATTACCTGGGTCGCGTCGCTGCAGATCATGCTCGACAAAGGCAAGGATCTCGACTGGTTCGCGTCGCCCGTCATCGTGATTCTCGGGCTGACCGCGCTCGTCAGCTTCGCGTTCTTTCTCGTGTGGGAATTGACGGAAGAAAATCCGATCATCGACTTACGGCTCTTTCGCGAGCGCAACTTTCTTGGCGGCACGATTGCCATTTCCGTCGCCTATGGCGTGTTCTTCGGCAACCTCGTGCTATTGCCGCAATGGATGCAGGAGTACCTCAACTACCGTTCCGTCGACGCCGGCCTCGTCACCGCGCCGCTCGGCATATTCGCCGTGATTCTCGCGCCGGTGATGGGCCGCGTGCTGCCGCGCTCGGACGCCCGCATCATTTCGACGATGGCGTTTGTCGGCTTCGCAATCGTCTTCTATATGCGCTCGAAATACGTGATCGAAATCGACACCTGGCATCTCGTGATACCCACGCTATTGCAGGGTATTCCGATGGCATTGTTCTTCGTGCCGCTGACGTCGATCATTCTGTCCGGACAGCCGCCCAACAAGATTCCTGCGGCGGCCGGCCTGTCGAATTTCGTCCGCGTGTTTTGCGGCGCGGTGGGCACCTCCGTCGCGGGCAATGCCTGGAACAATCGCACGGTGCTGCATCATGAACGGCTCACCGAACGCGCTTCCGTCGACAACCCGTTGTTCAATCAACAGATCGATTCGACGCAATCGCTGCTGCATCTGAATACGCAATCGGCGCACGCGCTATTCGATTTCACCGTGAATACGCAGGCCGCGATGATGGGCCTGAACGACATCTTCTTTGTATCGGCGGTCATCTTTATTCTGATCATTCCGCTGATATGGATTACGCGGCCCGCCAAAGGCGGCGGCGGGGATGCAGCCGGCGCGCATTGACCGTATCACGCGTATCGCACGTATCGCACGTATCGCGGAGCGCAATCGAACCGTTCGCGGATGCTTGCCAGTAGAATCGCGGCTCCACCGGATTGAGCCTCATGAACTACGCATCCATTCTCGAGCAGATTCATCGCGACTTGCGGCCTTATCTTGGCACGGGCAAAGTTGCGGATTACATCCCGCAACTGGCTAAAGTCCCGGCCGAGAGCTTCGGCATGGCAATCGTCACGGCGTCGGGCGAAGTATTCCGCACCGGCGAAGCGGACACGCGCTTTTCCATTCAAAGCATTTCGAAGCTATTCGCCTGCACAATGGCGTTCCGTCTGCTCGGCGACGCGCTATGGCAACGCGTGGGCCGCGAGCCGTCGGGCAATGCTTTCAATTCATTGGTCCAACTCGAGGCGGAGCACGGCAAGCCGCGCAATCCGTTTATCAATGCGGGAGCGCTGATCGTCACCGATGTACTGTGCCGGCGTTTCGTGCAAGCCGAAACCGCACTCGTCGAATTCATGCGGCGCGTGACCGGCGAGACGAGCATCGACTACGATTCGCGCGTCGCTCAATCGGAATTGCAGCACGCTCACCGCAATCGCGCGATGGCGCATTTCATGGCGAGCTTCGGCAACATGGAGATGCCGCCGGAAGTCGTGGTGGACGCGTATTGCCGCCAATGCGCAATCTCCATGAGTTGCGTCGAATTGGCAAAAGCCGCGCTCTTTCTCACCAATCACGGCGTTGTGCCTTCCACCGGCGAGCGGATTCTCGACACGAGTTCCGCGAAACGTCTTTCGGCACTCATGCTGACTTGCGGCACTTACGACGCCGCGGGCGACTTCGTGTACCGCGTCGGCTTGCCCGCTAAAAGCGGCGTGGGCGGTGGGATCGTCGCGGTGCTGCCCGGAGAAATGGCGGTATGCGTATGGTCGCCGGGACTCGACGCAAACGGCAATTCATTAGCCGGTGTACTCGCGCTCGAATGGTTGACGACGCATACAGGCAAGTCGATCTTTTAAGCGCGAATGAGCGGCGGCGTACAGACATCAACGATGAATAACGAGTAAGCGAATAGCGCGGTGCCCGGTTTGTTTTTAAACGCAAGCGTTGCGTCGCGCTATTCGTTATTTGCTTTTCGTCTGTAGTTCGCAGCTTAGGGTAATTATCGAGCGCCGCGCCTCACGAGTTCGGCCAGTACTGTCCGATAAGCGGTCTCGCCGATCACATGCTCGTTCGCGCCGCCCTCGAAGTCGATCCATCCGGAGTTAAAGCCGTCGAGCATTTCAATGCGCGGCGTCGGCCACGCCGTGCCTTGCGACTGGAACCGCGCTTCCCATTCGGCGCGCGGCACCGCCTGAGCCTTCACGTCGCGCTCCAGTACACTGCCCAGCAACGCCGCGATCTCATGCTGCGTGTAACGCTGCGGCCCTTCTATTTCGATGACGCGCCGCCCCTGCCACGTCTGCGTGAGCGTATCGGCAATCACGCGGCCGATGTCCGCCGTCGCGACCATCGGATAAGCGCGCTCGAGTGGCCGCAAAAAGCCCGGCATGACGCCCGTATCGCGCGCCGGTGCAATGTCCCATAGCGAGTTCTCCATGAACCACGCGGGCCGCATGATCGCAGTGGGTATGTGCAAAGCGGGCAGTTCCGCCAGTGCCTGCTCCAGAATGTGCACTTGAGCAATGAGCCCGAGGCCGGATTCACGGTGCCCGCCAACCGACGACAATGCCGCCACCCGCTCCGGCCGCGCATCGACTAGCGCTTTTTTCAGCACTGCAACTGCCCGATGTGCGTTCGGATAGCCGGGCTGCGGCGCGAAATTCGGCGCGAGCATTACGAACACGCCTGCGATTCCGCGAAATGCTGCGGCGAGCGCGTCGGCGTCTTCGAATGATGCAATGGCTATTTCGGCACCGCGCTCACGCCACTGCGCGGCCTTCGTCTCGTCGCGCAATACCGCACGCACCGCATGTCCCGCAGCCAGTAAAGCGCGCGCCGCCGCGCCGCCCACCTGCCCTGTCACACCGGTAATGGCATACATATCGATCGCTCCTTGAATGGTTAATGCGGTAGTGCGACGCATTCTCGCTGTTTAACCGTCATTTCACGAGAGCATGAATGTCATTTGTCTAATGACGGACCGGCATGCATATGTTTCAGGAATGTTGCGCGCGAAACCAACGTGCTCGTTACTTGCTCGTTAAGCGGACAACCGTTCAACGTTTCGCGCCGCGCTCGACTCGCGCCGCCTCGCGATGTCTATGCTTGGTTGCAATGCAACAGATCGAACAGCGCCAGTACTTTCGTATGAATCGCTGCGGAATCAGGAGACCTTCCATGTGCGGAATCGTAGGAGCAGTGGACCGCCGCGATGTCACTTCCACGTTGACCGAGGGCTTGCGGCGACTCGAGTATCGCGGCTACGACTCGTGCGGAATCGCGGTTCTTCAGCAAGGCGCACTGCGTCGAGTGCGCAGCGTCGCGCGCGTCGCGAGTCTCGCGGCAGAAGTTGCCGAAGCTAACCTGTCGGGAATGATCGGTATCGCACATACACGTTGGGCGACTCATGGAGCGCCTGTCACGAGGAATGCCCATCCGATCTTTTCCAGCGGCGAAATCGCCATCGTGCATAACGGCATCATTGAAAACCACGAGGCGTTACGAGAAGAACTGGGAGTACTCGGCTACGTGTTTGAGTCGGACACCGATACGGAAGTTGTCGCGCATCTGATTCATCATGCGTGGAAAAAGCAAGGCGGAGAACATGAAGGCGATCTGCTTTCTGCCGTGCGCCATGCGCTCGAACGGCTTCACGGCGCTTACGCAATTGCCGTATTCGCGAGTAGCGATCCGGGCCGGGTGATCGGTGCACGGGCCGGTTCTCCGCTCGTCATCGGCCTGGGAGAGCAAGGCAACTATCTCGCGTCCGACGTCATGGCGCTTGCCGGGACGGTGGAGAACTTCATTTATCTGGAAGAAGGCGATATAGCGGAATTGACACTGGACGGTGTACGGGTCGTCGATCGCGCCGGCCATGCGGTGCAGCGCGAAACCAAATTGCAGCGATCGAGCACGAGCGCAGTGGAACTCGGTCCGTATCGGCATTACATGCACAAAGAGATCTTCGAGCAGCCAAGTGTCATTGCAGACGCAATTGAAAACGTTCACACCATTACCGCCGACCTATTCGGCGCGGGGGCGCGGCACGCGTTTCGCGAAATCGACTCGCTTCTGATAGTGGCGTGCGGCACGAGTTATTACGCGGGCATGACAGCGAAGTACTGGTTCGAATCGCTCGCCAAAGTACCGGCGCAAGTGGAAGTCGCGAGCGAATACCGGTATCGCAGCAGTGTGGCAAGTCCCAATACGCTGGTCGTGGTCGTATCGCAATCGGGCGAAACCGCCGATACGCTCGCCGCGCTCAAGCACGCTCAATCTCAGGGTCATCGGCACACGCTGGCTATTTGCAATGTCGCAAGCAGCACGATGATGCGGCAGGCGCAGTTCCAGCATCTGACTAGTGCGGGACCGGAAATCGGCGTTGCGTCGACGAAAGCCTTCACGACGCAGCTAGTTGCGCTGTTCCTGCTCGCATTGACGCTCAGCAAACAGCGCGGGCGCCTTCCGGCCGCGCAAGAAGCGGCGTTTCTCGATCAACTGCATCGCTTGCCGGCGAAGCTGAACAGCGTGCTTGCGCTGGAAACGCAAATCGTCGCGTGGGCAGAAGCGTTCGCGCGTACAGAACATGCACTCTTTCTCGGCCGCGGCCTGCATTATCCGATCGCGCTGGAAGGCGCATTAAAGCTGAAAGAGATCT
This sequence comes from Paraburkholderia sp. RCC_158, assembly GCF_041355255.1. NCBI lineage: Bacteria > Pseudomonadati > Pseudomonadota > Betaproteobacteria > Burkholderiales > Burkholderiaceae > Paraburkholderia > Paraburkholderia sp. RCC_158. Next base: position 80,223 of record NZ_JBFUPM010000005.1, read on the forward strand.
CGTACGTGCACGCGGAAGCCTATCCCGCAGGCGAATTGAAACATGGGCCACTTGCACTGGTGACGAGCCAGATGCCGGTCGTCACGGTGGCGCCCAACGACGCGCTGCTCGACAAGCTCAAATCGAATATGCAGGAAGTCAGGGCACGCAGCGGCCAATTGTATGTATTCGCCGATGCGGATTCACGAATTGCGAGTGGCGATGGACTTCGCGTGATCCGCATGCCCGAGCACTACGGCAGCCTGTCGCCGATCCTGCATGTCGTGCCGCTGCAACTGCTTGCGTATCACACCGCATGCGCACGCGGCACCGACGTCGACAAGCCGCGAAATCTCGCGAAGTCCGTCACTGTCGAATGAGGCATAGCGCACAGACGCACTGCGCGCATGGGTGTACAAGCAAACGGTTGCGCGGACATAAACCGCGCGCCGCAATGTAATCGGAACTCATTGGCGGGCCACTGCCTCGCTTATTCGCGCAAGGAAAGCGAACATGCAGATCTATCCGATTCATCCGAGCTTTACTGCGGGAGCCAGCTTTGAACTCGCGGTGCAGCCCGGCAGGCGCTTTAGCATCGCCATTTATCAGCAGCAGGACGACGACTCGCTCACGAGCCTGTGCGGCGTGGTGGTTACAGGTAAGAACAATGTGACCGCCAATCTGCTGGACGGCAAATACGTATTCCAATCTACAGGCAATAGCGCGGCAAAGCGCTTCGACGAGGATTGGAATTGGCCGACAATCGACATTCGCCCGAACGTCGCGAACTTGCACAGCGGCGCCTATGTGGCGATCGCCTATGAAGTCGACGCCGCAGGAAAGCCGACCCAGGAACTCGGGCGCGCGTGCGCCGCGCATCGGCCGATCTTCGCGGCACGGCCCGACAGCGACAGCATGGCGCTTGTGATCGCGCGCCCACGCACGCCCACCGCCACGCTCGCGTACATCATTCCGACGGCGACTTACCACGCCTATAACTCGACGGGTGGCGGAAGCTTCTATGACGACCGCATCCACCGTTATCGCGCCGCAAACAAAGTGAGCTTGCTCCGCCCCGGCGGCGGCCTCGGCGCACGGCTCGGCGAACCGGACGACCCCTACGACACACGCTCGACCCGTCAGCAATTCGCTCACTGGGACGCGAAGTTTATCCGGTGGCTGCGCAACGAAGGCATTGTCTGCGACTTTTATACGGATCTCGACTTGCACAGCGCGACCGCGCTCGACCTGACTCGCTACCGCTGCATGCTGAGCGTCGGTCATCACGAGTACTGGAGCGAGGAAATGCGCGCACATGTCGCGTATTTCGTCACGCAGGGCGGAAACGTCGCTGTTTTCAGCGGCAATACGTGTTATCGGCCTGTGAGGTTTATCGGCGCTGAACCGGGTCAACTCAGCGAGATGCGCAAGCTTGCAGACAACTGGGATGTACTCAAGGAACAGATCGATCTGGATCCGCGCGTAAGCGGCAATGAAAGCCATTTGATTGGACTGACCTATAAGCACGGCGGCGGCCACTGGGGCACGTGGTCGCGGTGGCGTCGCCGCTGGGTGAAGTGCGAGCGTCAGGCAATTGGCTTTACCGTCAAACGGCCGGACCATTGGGTATTTGCAGGAACTCAACTGCAACAAGGTGAAAGCTTTGGCGCAGAAGATCGGCTCGTCGGCTATGAAGCGGACGGCATCCCGCCGGACTGGCCCGACGATGCAATCGAAAGGCTTGCGGTTACCGAACGGCTCACAGGATGGGAAATGGGCGGTGCTGGCGCGATCGGCTTATTTCGTCCACTGCTGCGAGACGGCCGCCGCAGTGCGGGAGAAGTCTTTAATGTGGGTACGACAGACTGGGCTCGTGTGCTGACGGACAGCACGGCGCAGAGCCATGACGTCGTGCAGCAGATCACCCGCAACGTGATTCGCCAATACACCGGCGCGCAGGAGATAAACGCAACACAGCAGAAGCGTCCGCTGCACGAAGCGGCCGATGCAGGCGGCGAAGCCGCGTTGCAAACCGACGCGGGTTGAGCGCAATGATGGTCATGAACGCAGTGACCGTTGCGCACACGATGTTGTCCGCTCGTGACGCGCTTGAGTCGATGCTTCAAGCGTGTGAACAAACGCTTTCTACGGTATTTAGCAGCGCTTCTCAGAACTTTCGAAACGGGCTTCATTACGCGTTTTTCTTGCCACATTTCTTATCGGTTTAACGCCTTTGACACAGTACTCGAACCGGCGGTTGAACCGTCCGGCGCCCGCGCTCGTTCGTCGCGCGGCACGCCATCGAGCACCTCTACGTTGTCAGCCAAGGTTGGCCGGTGGAGGCTGAATTTAGGTGAGCACGCAACCAGCCTTACAGCGTATCCTTCCATTCAAATCCCAAACGAAGAAAGATTGCGTAAGCATCGTCTTCTCCAACGCTTCTTCGCTCGCGCCCAACACAAGCACTGTCATACCTGAGCGGCATTACCAATAACTCGTTAGACCTGAACACCAGGAGACAGCATGAATAAACTCGGCCCCGCTAGTTGCCTCCTGCCGACTGATAAAGCGGCACAAGTACTTCGTCTAATTAATACGAATGCACATATCGACATCGTTTCAAGCCGCGATCTTCAATCCGGCGAAAACGAAATGCATCTCGATCAATCGGCTACTGCAAACGCGATGTCTATTCCTCGCGCGCCCGAGCACGCCGATAAGATGCAAATGCTGATTGCGCCGGATACGGATGCAACTCTCGCCTCTATCGTAAGGTCCAATTTGAATTGTCAAGATTTAATTGCGCCGGTATGGATCCTGGACCACACAGTTCAGGGCGCCGTGATTGCACGCGCCGCCGAAATACGCATCAGCTTCTTTCCGCAGGCAGATGATGCTAGCGGCGCAACGTCCGTTAAGCCGAAGCGCGAAGACGAGAAGATTCACGCGCTCGCGCAGTGGCTCACTGAAAACTGCGAGCACGACATTTCGATTGCCGAAGTCGCTCAGCGCGCCGCGATCAGCGAACGAACCTTCTTGCGCCGGTTCCGGCAACAGATCGGCACGCCGCCTTCCGAATACCTGTTGAGGGCTCGGCTCGACCGGTCGCGCAGGCTGCTAGCCGACTCCGATCTTCCGGTCGACAAGATCGCTCGGCGCAGCGGCATGGGCAACGGGTCGCAACTCGCGAAGCTCTTTCGCAAGCGCTTCGGAGTCTCGCCAACGGAGTTTCGGCGCCGCGCCCGCACGGGTTCCGCCTAAGCGAGTGCGACCATGGAAGAAGGCCGGCCGCGGGGTCACTGGCGAGACCAGCCCTTGGCTTCGCGTGCCGAAAGGTTTGCGTTCACCGTGATATTGACTGGCTTTGCAACGGTTTATGTCGTGGCGGTGATTGTCGTTTTTCTGGTGGTGGCGATTGTATTGATTCCGGTGCGGATTTTCTGCTCCATTGCCGACGCTATCCGGGCCGCAAAGCGGCGCGGATAACCGCGGTTTCAGAAGATCCGCGCATTGGCGAGGCGCGACAAGCAATTGGCGGCTGCGCCGCCGATTAGCGGACTTTTACCGAATCCGCGCTCACTACAATTCAGGCTGTTGCCAGACTTTTAGTGCATTTGATAAATATATTGGGAGCCCTAATCGTGATGGATCTCGTTGAACTCTCCAGGCCGCACGTCGATGAGAAGCCCGACTGCCTGGAACCGCCGAGGCACATTGGCCTTCTCGTGTCGCAGAACTTCTTCACGGCAAGTACTGGCGCGATTGGCGATGCTTTTCGCCTTGCGAACATGGCGCAACTGCATCGTGGCGAAGACCCGCCGTACCGGCTTACGGTATTGTCAGAAGAAGGCGGCGTCGTCACGAGTTCGTGCGGCATTTCGATCTTCACGGAACAACTGAGCCGTTACAGCGTGGGCGATTTTCACGCGTTCTTCGTGGCGTGCCGCGACACGGCGGCGCCAACGGAACCGAATGACCGGCTGCATTCGTGGATCACGCGTCACGGCGCAATGGCATCGCTTCGCATCACGCAAGGGTCGAAGCTCGCAGTGGTTTACAAAAACGCTTCACGGCTGGCAGTACCCGTCTTTCTATTCGACGATGACTTCGTGGCGTCCCGCATCAACGGGGCAACGCCCGCCGAGCTGGCCCTTTCGCAGATCGAGCGCGACCTCGGTCCGCAGATCGCCAGAAAGGTCGCGCTTGAACTGCAGACGAATGCGATCAAGCACACAAGGCCACGCGAAGGCGACGCCAAATCGCTCACCACCGCAAGCAAGGTTCGCGAGTCGGCCCGCTGGATCCAGGAGAACTACAGCAAGCCGATTTCCGTTGCGCAGGCAGCCGAATCCGCGGCAATGAGCAAGCGCAATTTCCGGCGCCGTTTCAAGCAGGAATTCGGCATGACGCCGCTGGAGTACCTGCTGCGCACGCGCTTCGACGTGGTCCGGACAATGCTGAGTTCCACCAATATCCCAGTTGGGAAAATTGCGCGGCGGTGCGGAATGGGCGACGGTAATCGTCTGGGCCGTCTCTTCAAGGAAAGGTACGGCATGTCGCCCACCGAATTCCGTGCACAGCGGCATTTGAGCCTGTAGAGCGGCTTGACGCATGAGGAAAGCCACTATTGCACCAGGCGTATTTTTATGACGACTCCGATTCGCAACACGCTGTTCTATCTGATTCTGATTCAGGGCGGCAATTACATCGTACCGTTGCTGATGTTGCCGTACCTGGGTCATGTACTCGGTGCAAGAGAGTTCGGGGTGTTGGCCTATTGTCAGGCTGTCGCGCAATACATGGTGCTGCTGACCGACTATGGCTTCAACTTCACCGCAACGCGACTCGTATCGGTCAAACGCGGCGACGCTCACGGGCTCGCCGAGGTCTATACGAGTACATCGGCCGCGCGGCTCGTACTGGTTGCAGCGGCGCTTCTTCTGATCGTAGCGGGCATTGCATTCGTGCCGGATCTGCGAGATCACGCCGATGTACTGGGCGCGCTATTTCTCGGCATCGTCGCCAACGCGGTTACGCCGGTATGGCTGTTTCAGGGCCTGGAACGCATGCGCGCGTTGGTGTTGCCGACGTTTGTTTCGCGGCTTCTCGGTCTCGCCTTCGTCTATCTTGCAGTGAAAGGACCGGGCGATGCCGCGCTTGCCGCATTGGGCGTCAGTCTCGGCAATGTACTGCTCGCCATTTGCGCGCTGTGGATTCTTCATCGCAACAGGCTGGTGAAACTCGTCGGCATATCCACGAGAAAGATTGTCGACGCGCTGAAAGACGGCTTTCCGTTGTTCCTCTCTTTTGTATTGATCAGCTTCTATGTGAACTTCAACTCGATTCTGCTGAACTACTTCCACGGACCGGAAGTGGTCGGTCAGTTCGCGATGGCGGACAAGATTCGCGTGGCCGCGCAGGCCATGTTCATGGTGATCAGTCAGGCTTTCTATCCGCGCATCAGTCAATACCACGCGACCGATCCGCAAGCCGCGCAGCGCCTGATGCGAATGGCGATGCTCGCCGTGTTCTCGACATCGATCAGCCTTTTTGTCGGCATCGAATTGCTCGCGGCGTGGGGTATCGAAACATGGGTTGGGCCGCAGTTTCATGCATCGATTCCTCTCTTGAGACTCGAAGCCGTCTTGCCGCCCATCATCAGCGTCGCTGTCGTATTCGGCGATCTCGGGTTGCTCGCTCAAGGCCGCGCGCGTTCGCTCACGAATGTGTTTCTCGGCGCGACTGTTCTGCATCTTCTCTATGTGGTTCCGCTCACCCGCTACGGCGGCGCGAAAGGAACGATCGTCGCCGTGATCCTGACCGAGGTGGTCGGCGCGGTGGCCTTCATGTGGCTGTATTTCCGCGGCGTTGCACCTGCCTCGCGAGGCGCGGCGCTCATGCCGGTTGCATCCGGGGCGCGTCAGGAAGCACGCGGCGCGGATGCTGGTTGAGTTGCGGTTCTGCTATCAAACAATCGAGGTGCCTTATGCCCGCTTTTTCCATCATCGTGCCGGCCTACAACGTTGAGCACTATCTCGACGAAGCGCTCGCGAGCGTTGCGGCCCAGTCCTTCACGGACTTCGAGCTGATCCTTGTCGACGACGGCTCCACGGACGGCACCGCCGCGATTGCACAGCGCTATTGCGACAGCGACTCGCGCTTTCGCTACGTCTATCAGCCGAATCGCGGGCAATCCGCGGCACGCAATCTCGGCACTTCGCTGACCACGGGCACGTATGTGTACTACATGGACAGCGACGACCTGATCGACACCGACACGTTGAGCGTCTGCCACCGCGAATTCAGCAATCCCGAGATCGACGCGGTGATGTTCGAAGCCGCGGTATTCCCGAACGATGCGCCGATGTACAAGCAGGAAGTCAACGGCTACCGCCGGCCGCTCGGAAGCGCGACGTTGTGGTCGGAAGAGTTCGTCGTCGAATCGTTGCGGCAAGGGCGCTATTTTGTTTCGCCCTGCTGCTTTATCACGCGGCGTTCGGCCATCGGCAATCTGCGTTTCATAGAAGGCATCGTGTATGAGGACAATCACTTCTTCGCTGCGTTGTTGCTACAGCAACGACTTAAGCTGGCAGTGCTGAACCAGGCGCTCTTTAAAAGAAGATTGCGCATGGATTCGACGATGTTCACGACGAAGACGCTGCACCACTACAACAGCATGTACCGGTTGCTTCACGAGGTGTCGGCGCTGTCTTTCATTGCGCTCGATCCGCCGGAGCGCGCGCGCATCAAGCAGGAGATCATCGGCAAGACGCTCGGCGATCTGCATTTCGCAAGCGCGCTGGTCGGCCCCGATCTGAAGCTGCGCAGCATGAACGTGGCGGCGACGTGGTATGTGGCCACGCATATCTCGCCGCGGCTTTTTTCGGCGAAGCGTCTGTTGCTCGCGCTCGTGCCGGAACTGTATCGGCTGAAGCCGGAAGTTTGAGTTGCTTTAAAGCTGGGTCGCTTTCTTAGCACGGCGTCGCGATCATCGCGGCGTCGCGCGCTAATAGCGATACTCCATAAAGGCACTGCCTTCACATTCCGGAAGTTGCCATATCCTCTTCCACGAAACGCAGAATCGCCTCTGTCAGTGCCTCGCGAGGGTAGGCATTTTGCGTGACGAACAACGATGCGATCGTCGTGTGGGTTCGAGAGACAGGCACGGCCAGTGCCCAGTGATCCGCATTGACGTAACCCATCAAGACGCTGCCGGGCACAACCTGATCGTAGAAGATCACCTGGCTGTCGTTGCGGGCGTCGACTCGTGAGAGTTTTTCGTAGCTCGATTCGAGTATCGACGAAATGCGCTCCGGCTGTGGAAAGGTCACGAGCGAGTAGTAGCGCAGATCGCGCGGAAGCGGATGGCTGGCCATCCACGCCCTGCGCGTGACGGGCCGCAGGCTTTGCACAGCGCCGCCGTCTCCCGAGTGGCAAGCCGCGCCCGGAAAGTGCCGCAGCATGTCCGCCTGGTATTGCTCGGCGTCGTTGGCAAGCGGCGATCCGCCAACCGCCCCCGCCGCGCTGACGACAGCCGCCACGCGGCTGCGAATCTCCGGATACGCGACGACGGCCTCGAGAATATCGGCCGCGCCCTTCGAGTAGCCGATCAGCACCAGTTGCGCTGCGCCTTCGGACATCGGCATGGCCATCACGGCGTCGCGGATCTGGCGTGCATTGTTCGCCGAGCCCGACAGCCCGTCCACGTTCAGCATGATCCCGTCGTAACCGGATTGCCGCAGGTTTTGAACGACGGTGTTCGGAGGATTCAGCCACGGCCTGAAGCAGTCGTACCCGATGCCGGGCACCACTGCCGCGATGAGGTGGCGTCCCGATCGCCCGAGATCGACGGGCGCACCTGTACCGGCAGGCTCGGCGCCCACGCGTGTGAGTGCGTCTTCGCAGGGACGGTAGTCAGGCAGCGCTGAGCCGTGCGCTTCGAGCACCGCACAGTAAATCTCGCGAAAGCGGGCCCGCTTGTCTTGCACGCCGGCCTGCGATGCCTCCACGAGAGCGAGGGGCGGCGTCTCCGTCGAGTAGGGAATGAGCGGCTTCGTTGCGCATGCAGCGAGCGCGAGAATGGCCGCTAGCGCCGCGCCGTGCATGCAGTGCCTGCTCCATGCCCGCCGATGCACAACGCGCCGGTGCACGGCGCCGCTTCGCTGCTGACGGACCGCCTTACTTACCTGCATCGCCACCCTCCCGGTTCGTGGAGGACTCGCGCTGCTCGAGGTATGGCACCCACTGGAGCAATTCCACGTTCGCAAAACTGAGCGGTCGAGTGGCAAAGAACATCACGGCGCGTAGTCCGTCGGTGTGATACGGCGCGCCGTTCAGCGTTGTCCGCGGGTGTGCCTGTGGCGATGGACCGACGCCGTACACAAAACCGAGCTTGTCGAGACCGCCCGAATACATCATGTCCTGAATGAGGAAGTTCCTGGCCTCGTCGACGTCATCATGAAGCGTGTCATCCGCCGTATCGTGATGCGCGAAGCGGCCCCCGACAGGACGTCCGGCTTGCGCGACATACACCGGGTCGCCGTTAAAGCGAATGGGCGTGAGCCACGCACGCAATGAAGTCGACAACGCACCCGCCTGGGCCTGCTTGCGCAGCACGACGTCGGGCGTGCGTCCGAATAGCCACTGCGAATAGTCGCTTTTCCGCATCTCCCGGCGATAGCTACGGCGCACCATCGCGGCGCCGATGTCTCCCAGTTTGCCGATCACGATCACATTCAAAGGATCGCCTTCGGTCTCGCCGTGCTCGCTCGTCGCGCAGCGCGGCATCCGTTCGAGCGCGGCCCGCAGCGACGCGAGGTCGTGGTAGTCGGTCAAAGCCGCCTGCTGGTACTGGAATGGAGTGAGCGCGAAACGCGGGTCGGCGGCGTCGTCCGGTACGGGTAGAAACAGTGAGAAAGGAATCAGTGTTCTGCTTGCGAAAAGATCGATGTTGACGAGCTTGATCTGCCGGTCAGGATTGGCGAAAAGAAAGCCGCTGCGCGTTTCTCCAGCCGGGACGGGATTTTTGAATCCAAGCTTGTTCAAGTGGCTGTCGATGTCCGCGTTCGTCGCGCCGCCGAGAAGCGTGTGCATGGACCATGCGACTTCGAGTGGCGAAAAGTAGTCCGGGTCGGTTCCGGAGTGCAGCAACCATAACGCTTGCGGTGTATGGTTCTCGACTTCGATCCAGAGCGGCTGAATGTTGCTGCTGCCGATGTCGGCGCCGATCATGCGCCTGCTGTCGTCGACGCCTAGAACGGCTACGCTGACGCGCGCGCCTTGCCTCGTGTCGCTGACCGCGCGCTGACGCAGCGGCGCATCGTCGGGGCTGACGGGCGCGGTCCAGGTCGCACAGCCGCCACAAACAAACAGAAGCACAACGCTGCCGGCAACGCGCGTCAACGCACGCCAAAGCGTTGGCCATTCGTTCATTGATCTGCTCCCGCGGGCACGGCGTTGAACTTTGCAACCGACTCCCATGGAAAAAATTCGATACCCGAGAGCGAGGTGGGCTGCCGGTCGAATACAAGGACCTGGCGAAGGCCGTCGGTGTAGTACGGGTCCGTAGTCAGATTCTGGCCCGGTGCGCTTTGCGAAGCTGCGCCGACTCCTTTCACGAAGCCGATCTTCTGCAGGTTCTGTGAATAGGCCATGTCCTCGGTCAGCGCGGTACGTGCTTCGTCCACGTCGGGATCGATCTTGTGCGTCGTCAGCGTGGGTGAGTGAAATGTCAGACGCACGCCGATATCCCGGCTGATCTGACCGACCCACACGGGCTTGCCACGGTAGCGCATCGGGCTGAGCCAGAGCCGCAAGTGATTGCGCTGGTGGATGGTGTCGCGCGCCTTCTGCAATGCGAGGTCCTGCGCCCGCCCGAACAGATAGAGATCGCTCACGGGTGCATTGACATAGCGCTCGCCGGAAAATGCGGACGTGACGGTCTTCATGATCGAGCCGGACCATTTCTGTTCGGTCGGACTCCAGCCTCGTCTAACGAGTGCGGGAAATGCGTCGTCGAGACCGCCCACGATGACGAGATTGAGCGGGTCGCCATTCTTCGCGCCGTCTTCGCTGGTTGCGCAGCAGGGAAGCGATTCGAGCGCGGCGCGCAACGCGCTGTCGTCGGTGTAGTCCACCATCCTCCCCGGCGGATAGACCTCACGGCGAAACACCGCGCTAACGTGGTAATCCGCGTAAAAGCCGGGCACCACCATGAGGAAGGAAAATGTTTGTGCCCGACCGCTTGCGACAAGATCAAGCTGAATGAGCTTGGCGCCCTCGGAGAGATTGGTCAGGATATAACCGGACACAGTGTGGCCCGGCAGCACGGGGTTACGGAAGGCGAGTGCGCGAAAGCGTCGCTCGATGTCATCGCCTGCCACCGACGATTTGCTGCTGGCGAATGCTTCGGCCGCTTCGGAGGCGGGAAAGAAGTTGGGGTCGAGGCCCGGCGACATCAGAAAGTAGCTGGACGTGTCGTCGTTTTGCACCTCGACCCATAAGGGCTGAATGCCCTTTTTCGCGAGCGCTACGCCATAAACGCTCTCGCTCTCTTCGGCCGAAAGCACCGAACCGGAAACACGGAGTCCTCGTTCGCTACGCGTGACGGCGCGGCTTTGATAGTCGAGTCCGCCGGCGCCCGGCAACGTGATGGCGCAACCGCATAGCATGAAAGCAACGACAACTGCAGGCAGCAGTCGATTCACGATGTGATCCATCGCGTCACCCATTTGCCGCGACCCGGGGCGGCGTTCCCGTCAGTGAACCGGGGTGAATGCTTCTGGAGGCAGAGTCATTTGAGTACCTGTTCGCCGCCTAAAGGCAGCCTCCTACATCTCCCATCGCATTGCTGCCTCCTCCGCTACCTGCACGGAAGCCGACCGACGTTTTGCTATTACCCGTCCACGATGGCCGCACCACGGCGGCTGCGCCACCCGGAGGCTGCTGACCTGGCACATAGACATCCATGGCCTGGTCGTTCGCCACGATCACCTGCGATATGACCTGTTGTTGCGACCGGTCGGCCCAGTCCTTCGCGATGCATTGCGCAACGACAGGCGTAGACCGTTGGCTTTCTCCGACCGCTTGCGCGCCCGGCGGCATGGGTTGGTTTGCACACGCTGACACAGCAGCGGTCACGAGAAGAAGCGATAACGGTTTCATTTTTCACGTCCGGTTGAATGTTGCTTTTGAAAAGGCGCGTGGATCAACGCCGCGGTGGTCCTCGAGTTACTGCTGACGGGCCGGCTCCAGAGCATGGGCACTGGATACAGTTACCGTCGCGGCGGATTCAGAGGGCGGTGGCAAGGCGACCTCGCTACCCTCGGTAGAGCCAACGGCAGACGGCGTCACCGCAGCGACGGCGGCAGGCGGTTCCGGTGTACGCGGAGCCGCTATAAGAAAGCCACTCGATGTCAAAAAGATTGCGAGTAACAGGACAAATTCCACGGCCACTCCAGTTCGATATCATTGCAGGCTCGCATGGCACCTGTGAGTACTTGGCAGCTCACCGGTCCATCCGCTCGCTCTTTACAAGCTTAACCAGCCGATATACCAGGCCAATAGGACCTTGGTCCTACACTTCGCGGGCCGGCTTTGAAAACCGGGCCGCGTGGCGCCTTTCAAGCTGCGTAGTTATTTGCAGAATGACATTTGATCGGCGCGCAACGTTGGCTATCTTTGATTCACGAACGTCGGAATCAACAGGAGAGGCAATCATGAAAACACCGCACGCCGTGACTTGTTTTGTCTTCGCGGGATGTGTCGCGTTAATGCCAAACGTCCATGCGCAAACCGCCAACGCCATGCCGGTGGCGTCGAATCCCGGCGCAGGTTCAGGCAGTGCCACGCAGGCGGACAAGAAGCTGGCCCGCGACGTTCGCAAGGCGTTGTCCAGAGCGCCCAACTTCAACGTATCGAACGTATTCGTTAAGGCGCGTGGCGGTGTCGTGACATTATCCGGAAGCGTGCCGGACGGTCCTCAGATCGAGCAGGCAGCAGAGGTGGCGATGAGCGTGCCGGGTGTAACGTCGGTGAGCAACCATCTCTCGCTTTACACGAAAGGGTATTAACGCTTCGCCGCGGACAAGCGCGGCGCTTGCGACGATCGTCAAGCCGCTCGCGGCTCGAATGCAAACCGCTCGACCTCGCCGCCGCGCGCAACCACCGCCGTGCTCTCCGGAATCTCCTGCCACCAGCCCGGCAAATCGGCGAGCGGCTCCGACACGACCAGAAACGCGTCCTGCCCGGCCATCGCAATGCGCGGATCGTCGGGATACAACTCGTGCATTTGACGGAACGACGTATTGTGAAACAGCGTGCGGGACTGCCGTTCGCTCGAATAACGCACAGCGATAATCTGCTCGCCGTCGGTTGCACAGACGGTCATGTTCAGCGGCTCTTCAACGCCGTGGCGGCGGCCCGTTTCTTCGACGAACGCGACCATCCTCTCGAGCGCAGTGACGGGCGCGAGTTCCAGACCAAAGGTTAGCGCGAGGAAGAACAGCACTTCCGAGTCGGTCGAGCCCTCGATAGAAGCGAACAGTTCGGGCGCAATCGCGACCATCAGATCACGGCGCACGGCCGGATACTTGCGCACGACACCGTTGTGCGCGAACAGCCAGCGGCCATGACGAAACGGATGACAGTTGGTTTCCTGTGACGGCGTGTCGGTCGCGGCCCGGATGTGCGCCATGAACATCGGCGCGTGGATTGCCCGCGCCGCTTCGCGCAGGTTGCGGTCGCTCCATGCCGGCTGAATGCAGCGGTAGCGAAACGGAATGTCGGTCGGATGGCCGTACCAGCCGATCCCGAAACCGTCGCCATTGGTGGTCGTGTGGCCGAGACGCGAATGAAGGCTTTGATCGATCAGCGAATGCTTCGCGTTGAAAAGCACGGTTTCAAGCTGAAGGGGATTGCCGGAATAAGCGAGCCAGCGGCACATGAGATGTCTCCGTGTATCGGATACGCGTTGATTCCGCCAGCCAGTTGCAGCGGAGCGCTATCCAGAACGTCATCAAGAAGGGAAAGAACACACCGCCCGCGCCACTCGGGTGAGAAGCTGGTCCGCAGCACGCACAGTGCTATCGTGAGACCGGCTTCTTTTTGCTGGAGAGGCCTGGAACGGATATCAGGTTGAGCGCAATCACCGCGATCGCGATACCCAGAAAAACCGCGAGTACGCCATAGCGGAATTCGGGTTGGCGGTCGTACAGCAAGCCAGTGATGGTCGCATAGAGACCAGCCAGCCAGATAGCGACGCCGACCAATGCGATCGCAACCCGTCTTTCCGATTTTTTCATCACGACCTCGGCAATCAGCGCTGGTTCTCTAAACATATTAGTGCGGCGGAGCCATGTTTTCCAGAACTGGTCGTATACGTGCCGAAGAAAACCAGCGCCGTTCAACGCGAGGGCCGTGCAGCGGTGGCAGGAAGACACGAGTCGCATTCTTCTCGCCGCCCCGCTGCGTTAAAAACTCACAGCGAAGCCGATCGAAACGCCGTGCACGTTGTGCCCGAAAACATATCTTGCGATCAACCGTGTGCGGGTAATGACAACGGGATACCTGCTGCTATCGAGTTCAAGCCCCACACCCAATGACGTCAGGTCGTTGAATCCGAGCACGCCCGCGCTGTCCCCGAAATAGTGCGAATAGGCAGTTTCGAGCACGTAGCGCACGGGCCGGTCCAGTGCGTGCCAGCCGGTCGGCGCGCGCCAGCGGGCCCACAGGCTGAACTGCTGCGCGGTCGCCGAACCCTGCACCGCCTCGGACGAGCCACCGAAACTGCGAAGGTAGATATCGGTCGCACGCAGTTCGACGTCGATTTCATAGTTCTCCCGATAGTGCTCGTAATCGAGCATGAGCGAGCCGCCATAGCCGTATGCGTCGAGTGAGCCGTTGTCGAGAAACTGCAGATTGCTGTCCGTGACGCGATTGATAACCGTCTGCCCTACCCTCAGATCGCTCGAAACGCGCCCGATGGTGCCGTTCAGTATCGGCCGAAATACCAGTTCATCGGTGATGTGGAAGTCCCACCCGATGCCCGCCGTCGTGCTGAACGTGTTCCAGCGCGTCGGCAACGGCCGCTGTTGCGCGCCATCCGTGGCGACAAATGTCGGATCGTAGCGGCTATACGCCAGCGTGCCTTCCAGATACAACGGAAATGACTTGCTGAGCGTGAAGCCACCGCCCAGTTGTGTCTGGCCGAATCCGGGATTGCCAGTGGTGCCGCTATTGATCGAAAGCGAACTGGTGGTCACATCGGGTACTGTCGTGTAGCTCATGACGGCGAGTACCGCATCTGCGTGCCGTTTCACGTTACCGCCTACAACGGCGCGGCTCGACAGCGCATCCGGCGCGACCTGCGCGCGGGACTGCAAGGAGATCACAATCAGGACGATACCCGCGCACGTTATCGCCCTACTGTTCGCACTGCTGCGCCGCGCGCGCAACTGGTTTGAAGCCGACTTCATGGCTGTGCTGCGCATACGCACTCCAGTTCGTATCGGCACCTCTCGGGCCGGCGGTACATTTCAGACATCGTCATGAAAAATCCGCCAATCGCCCGTGAAGCCATTCAATGAATGAACGGCGACCGTGTCACGCTCTCGCAATTGCCCCGAGCGCCGCATCGATTAACGAAGCATAGCGGCTCGCGGTGAATAAAACTTCGCGATCTGCCGCATGAAATCGGCAAATGATATCGGCATTAAGGTTCCAACATCCCGGGGATGTTCTAAGATTGTATTAAGCACTATTTCGTGTTCAGCATAGTATCTGCAATTCACCGTCGTTCACAACCGGCCCGATTATTTCGGACACCTTCTTACCATCCCGAAGGAGCGGCCATGTTCCTGTGGAATCAACGATGGAGCACGGCGCTATGCCGGTGGTCACTGGTCGCCCTGACCGTCGCCATGACGACAGGTATCGCGCATGCGCAAAACGACGCTGCACCGCCAACGCCGCCCTTCAAGCCCGAAGAAATAGAGGCGCTGGTCGCGCCGATCGCTCTCTATCCGGACTCGGTGCTGTCGCAGGTGCTCATGGCCTCCACGTATCCGCTCGAGATCGTGCACGCGGCGCGCTGGGTCAAATCCAATCCGAAAGTCAAGGGCGACGCCGCCGTGAAAGCCGTCGAGAATCAGCCGTGGGATGTCAGCGTTAAATCGATGGTTGCCTTCCCGCAAATTCTCGAGCCGATGAACGACAAGCTCGACTGGACGCAGAAACTCGGCGACGCATTCCTGGCGCAGCAGAAAGACGTACTCGATGCCGTTCAGAGACTCCGCGCCCGCGCCAAGGAATCGGGCAACCTGAAGTCGAACGAACAGCAGAACGTCGTGGTGGAGCAGGCGCCCGCCGGTGGGCAAACCATCGTCAAAATCGAGCCTTCGAACCCGCAGGTCATTTACGTACCCGCGTATAACCCGACTGTGGTCTACGGCTCGTGGAGCTACCCGACTTATCCGCCGACCTACTGGCCGCCCTACCCAGCCTACTACCCGGGCGGCGCGCTGATGACGGGCTTCGCATGGGGCGTCGGGCTGGCGGCCGCGGGTGCGATCTTCGGAAATTGCAACTGGGGAGGCGGCGACGTCAACATCAACGTCAACAAGGCCGCCAACATCGACCGCAACTTCGATCGCACCAAGGTCCAGGGCGGCGGACGCTGGCAGCACGACGGCAGCCATCGTCAGGGCGTCGCGTATCGCGACAATGCCACTCGCGACAAGTATTCGCGCAACGTCGGTGGGGCCGAGGGGCGTAACGACTTTCGCGGCCGCGACTCCGGCAACGGCGCACGTGCCAATACTGCCGACCGTGCGAACGCCGGCGATCGAGGCAGAACCGGCGACCGCACGAACGCGGGTAATCGCGATTCGGCGGCGGACAGATCGAATGCGGGTAATCGTGATTCGGTGGCGGACAGGTCGAACGCGGGCAATCGCGGAGGAACAGCTGACAGGTCGAACGCAGGCGATCGCGGCGGCGTCTCGAACCGCCCGAGCACCGGTGAAGTATCCCGCGCCAGCGACCGCGCAGGCGGCGCAGGCGGCGCAGGCGGCGGCGTAGGCGCAGGCAGCGCAGGCGGTGCTGCCGGCGGAGGGCGCGACAATGCCTTCCAGGGCGTAGGCGCGGGCGGCGCAACTCAGCGCAGCGCCGATCGCGGGCGTTCCAGCATGCAAAGCTCGAACTTCAGCCGCCCGAGCGGCGGAGGCGGAGGCGGAGGTGGCATGCGCGCGGGCGGTGGACGCGGTGGAAGACGTTAGGGAGACCACAACATGTCATCGATGTCACGAATCCGGCGGCGCACCGCAAACAGCGCGTTGCGCATCTTCACGTTTGCATGTGCAATGGCTCTGGGCGGATTGCCCTCGGCGCATGCGGAGCAAGACTTTCGTTCTCCCGATGCCGCGATGAACGCATTGGGCGAAGCGGTCAGCCGCAACGAAGAGACGGCCCTGCAATCCATTCTCGGTCAGAACTTCCGCACGCTCATTCCACCCGTCGGCGCCGAGATCCGCAGCCGCTTTCTCGATGAATGGGCTCAGTCGCATACAGTGCAGCAGATCGACGATCGTCATGCGCGCATTGCGGTCGGCACCGACAACTGGACTTTTCCCATCCCACTCGTGAAGCGGACAACAGGATGGCAGTTCGACATGAAGGCGGGCGCCGAAGAAATGCGGGAACGCCGGATCGGCCGCAACGAGCTTGCCGTCATCCAGACGATGCTTGCTATCTATGACGCTCAGCATGACTACGCGCTCACGGACCACGATGGCGACGGCCTGCTTTCCTATGCGTCGAAGCTCGCGAGTTCGCCCGGAAGACAGGACGGCCTCTACTGGCCGACGCAGGCAAACACGCCGGCCAGCCCGTTGGGACCCGCGTTCATTCAGGCGCGCGCGCGGCAGTCAGCGGATGCCGGTTATCACGGCTACCAATACAGGCTGCTGACCTCGCAAGGACCGCACGCACCAGGCGGCGCTTACGACTATCTCGCGCATGGCAAGCTCTATGGCGGCTTTGCTGTCGTCGCGTGGCCCGTGCGATACGGCGACACGGGTATCAAAAGCTTCATGGTCAGTCACGCGGGCCAGGTCTACGAGCGTGACCTGGGTCCGGACAGCGCGGCCAAGGCGAAGGCGATGACGTCGTTCGATCCCGGACCCGGCTGGGCAGAAGTGCAGCCACAGCGTTGATAATCAGCCGGACCTGGCGTTCGGCCGCCACAATCGTCAGGCCCCGCTCTGTCGAGCAAATTGCGCGATACGTCGCGTGACTGGCGCCGCCGCCCTGCAGAGTGGCGACGCATTGCCGGCTTCTGTTCGCTGCAACGCTCGCGAATGCACAGCCCACGAGGCCGACGCATTTCCTATTGAGGCGCGCTCGTCTGAATGGCCGCAGCAATCTCGCGGCTCACGCCGCCGAGCGCCCGGTCGCTGGCCGACACCAGAGCCTCGTAACCCGGCGTGCTCATCTCCTCACGCACAAGCGACTTTCCGGCAAGGGGCACGGCTTTGCCCGGGGGCAGCACAGTCCACAGCGCCTCGATCGTGACCGATTCGCCCAGCATCGCATCGAAACGCATCACGTCCACCCGCACGCGCCATGTACGCGTTGCATCCAGACCGGTATCGAATATCGACGCCCGTTGAGATCCAAGCAGCGTCGCCAGGTTGCCGGCGACCGCACGCGCGATGCCGCCCTTGAGCGGCTGCCCCCAGCGGGCAAACTCGTCGAGCGTCACCTGGTTACTACCGAGGCGCGTCACGATCTGCGGCCTGTCCAGTATGTCCGGCACGGTGACCGGACTCACCACCACGTTCACCGGCGTGGCCGGCGTAAGCGGCCCGAGCGTGCGGTCAGGGCCGAGCGTGTAGAAGCTCGCCGTAGCCGACCTGCCGCACGCGCCGAGCAGCGAACCTGCGAGCACCGGCAGCACCGCTAGTGCGGCTAACATCGCGACGATAAACAAAGGCCCGCGTCTCATGGCTGATCCTCCCGCTTGCCGCGCACCAGCGCCTCGGGGTGGCGCTCGAGGTAATCCGCGAGGGTGCGCACGGCGGCGGCCGTTTGCGCGAGCTGATTCATCGCGTCGCCGACATTCTGCTGCAACGCCGAGTCCGGCTGCAGCGCGCCGTTCGCGGAAGTCATGGTTCCCTGCGCTGCGGTCAACGCGTCTCTCGCTGACGGAACCACGTCCTTGTCGACGTGCGTAAGCAGCGAATTCGCGCTTTGCAGGGTTGCTTGCGCGTTCTTGCCGATCGCTTCGAATGGAATGGTGTTCAGTTTCGCCACGAGCCGCGACATGGAATCCTGTAGCGACTGCAGCGTGTTGGGAACGGTCGGGTATTGAGGTGGATTTTTGTTCCAGTCTATTTTGCTCTTCGGGGCATCGGGGAAGAAGTCCACTGCGAGGTAGCGCTGCCCCGTCAACAGATTGCCGGTTCTCAATTGCAGGCGCAGGCCCTTGGAAACGAGGTAATCGGCGAAATCGCGCGTGTTCTTCACCACTGGTCCGCCCGTCGGTCCACTCTCATAACGGTTCGTGAAGCGTTCGGGATAGAAGGCGACCTCCACCACGATACTGAGCTTTCTCGCCTCGCGGTCGAACCGGGTATAGATGCCGCTCACCTCGCCGATCGTGATGCCGCGAAAATCGAGCGGCGCGCCGACCGTCAATCCACGCACCGAGTCGTCGAACTCGGCGACGAACCGGGTGACAATGCGGTCTTGCCGCTTCATGGCTTCGCCGAGGTTCTCGAACAGCGTGAACGATGCGCCGGCCGCGGCCGGCGGCTCGTTAAGCGAATGCTCGAGCGTGTCGAAAGCGACGCCGCCCACCAGGATCGACACGAGCGATTGCGTGTTGATCTTCACGCCATTGGTGTCCAATGCAATGTCCACGCCGCTCGCATGCCAGAAGCGCGTATCGGGTCTCACGAACTTGTCGTACGGTGCATTGACGAACACGTGCAAGGTCACGCTTCTGCCATCCGGATCGAGAGCGAAGGAGGTGATCTGTCCCACCTGCAACCTCCGGTAAAAGATTGGCGTGCCGGCATCCACCGAGCCCATGTCCTTGCTTTTGAGCACGAAAGCGCGCCCTGGAATATCGCTTGCGATGACGGGCGGCGTCTCGAGCCCGGTGAATTGCTGGCGCGCCTTGGGCGAACCTCCCGCATCCATTCCGACGAACGAACCGGAGAGCAGCGTGCCAAGGCCCGATACCGTGCCGCCGGAAATGCGCGGGCGCACGACCCAGAAGCGCGTGTCGTCCACGAGCAGATCGGACGCATCCTTCACCACCTCGGCGGTCGCGATCACATGCTTGTGGTCTCTCGACAAACTGACTTCCTTGACGACGCCGATATCGACATCGCGGTATTTGATCCTGGTCTTGCCCGCCTCCAGCCCTTCGCCAGTGATAAATGTGATGGCAATCTTCGGCCCCTCGTCGAGAACCGCCTTCACGGCCAGCCATCCGCCGATCAGCACGGCGACGATCGGCACGAGCCATACGACTTGCAGCCGCCAGCGTGCGCGCGGCGCAGCCACGGCCTCCGGAAGATCCGGCAGCTCAGGTGTGTTTCCGGATTCCGGCATGATCTTGCGTGGCCTCGTCCCAGATCAGACGCGGGTCTAACGACATGGCGGCGAACATGGTCAGTACGACGACCGCGCCGAACGCGACGGCGGCCGGTCCTGCCTGGATCGTGGCCAGCGCCTTGAACTGGACAAGAGCGACCAGCATGGTGATCACGTAGATATCGAGCATCGACCACCGTCCGACCAGTTCGACGACCCGATAGATGCGCGCGCGCTGTTCGGGATTCCAGCGCGAATGAAACTGTATCGAGAGTGAGAGAAACGCGATCGCCAGTATCTTCAGCATCGGCACCGCGATGCTCGCGATGAACACCACGAGCGCGAGCAACCACGAGCCCGACGTCCAGAGATAAACGACGCCGCTCATGATGGTGTCTTTCGCGGCCCCGAAAAGCGAACTCGTGTACATGACCGGCAGCACGTTGGCGGGAACGTACAGCACCATTGCGGCGAACAGAAACGCCCAGGTGCGCGCGAGGCTGTCCTGCTTGCGACGATGCACCGAGGCTCCGCAGCGCGGACACGACAGCTCGTGCGCATGGGCGGGCGCCCTCGCAAGCAGGCCGCAGTCGTGACATTGCACCAGCCCGCACTCGGCCGCGCTCAGCCAGCCGCGCAGCACGGAACGCTCGCCGGACGCGTTGCTGCCGCCCTGCTCCAGCGCACCGATGTGCAGCCACAGGCTGCGTGGATCGAAGGCCGCGCCCACCGCGGCGAGCGTCAGCGTGAGCGCGCCGAACGACCACAGGCCGATGCCCGGAACGACGCTGGCAATGTGGGAAAGCTTGACGAGCGCGACCAGCAGTCCAAGGATCAGCACCTCGATCATGCCCCACGGCTGAACCAGACGGGACAGCCGGAACACGACGCCGGCGGCCCACGGCACGCGATTCAAACGCAACGGCACGAGCAACCACAGCACCGTAGCAATGTGCAGGATGGGCGTGAGAATGGTGGTGGCGAAAACGAGCCCGGCGATCGGCCACATTCCGTCCCTGTACAGCACGCGGACCGAGCCGATCAGCGTGGTGTTGACCAGCGTGCCGTTCACGGAAAGCCCCACGATCGGAAACGAGTTGGCGATCACGAGCAAAACGGTCGCGCCTAACGAGAGCGCGAACGCGCGGCCCAGCCAGTCAGCCCGATTGCGGTAAAGCTCGCCATGACACCGCCGGCACCGGAGCACGCCGCCTTCGGGAACACCTGCATCCCGTTGCAGCAGGTCGCATTCGTGACAGGCGAGAAGAGTGGCGCGCGTCATCGTTGGGCCTCGGCTGCCGGCACGCCCGCTATCGGCTGCTGGACGGCGGGCGGCTGCGTCAGTTCCTGTGCCTTGATAACCCAGCCGCCGCCCATTGCCTTGTACAGATTCACGAACGACGTCAACTGGACGCCCTGCGTCTGCGTGTAGCTCAACTGCGCGTTGAAGAGACTTCGCTCGGCGTCGAGCACCTCGATGTAACTCGTATATCCGCCTTCGTAGCGCAGCCGCGCGAGGTGTGCGTACATGGCGAGCGCGTTCACCTGGTCGCCCTGCACGCTCAGTTGTTCGCCCGACTTTTGCAGGTTGATGAGCGCATCGGAGACTTCCTGGAACGCGACCTGAATCGCCTTTCGGTAGGCGAAAAGCGCTTCCTGTTGCCGTGCCTCCGCCTGATGCACTTGCCCTTCGATATTGCCGGCCGTGAAGATCGGCAACGACACCGCACCGGCGAACGACCATATGCGCGCGGGTCCGGAAAACAGGCTGGCGAAGTCGGTGCTGAGCGAGCCGAACAGCCCGGTCAGCGAAATCGACGGGAAATACAGCGCACGCGCTGCGCCGATCAGCGCATTTTGTGCGACCAGATTCTGCTCGGCCTGCAGCAGATCGGGGCGGCGTTCGAGCAGATCGGACGGCAGACCGGACGGGATTGTCGGCGCGGCCAGCGCATCGAGATCGTGGCCGCGCACGATCGGTTCGGGATTGCGCCCGAGCAGCACGGCGAGCGCATCCTCCTGCACTGCAATCTGCGCCTCGAGTTGCGGAAGCGTCGCGCGGGCCGCCTGATATTCGGACTGGCTCTGCGCCAGTTCCAGTTGCGATACCTCGCCGCCCTTGAAGCGCAACGTGAATACGTTGACCGAGTCGGCGCGGCTCTGCACTGTCGCTTTGGCAATGTCCAACTGTTTGTCGAGGCTGCGCAGATTGATGTAGGACGAAGCGACGGAAGCCACGAGAGAAAGAATCGTCCCGCGGCGGCCCTCTTCGCTCGCGAGCAGATTCGCGCGCGCGGCTTCGCTTTGACGCCTGATTTTGCCGAACAGATCGATTTCCCACGACGCTGACACGCTCGCATCGACCTGGTTATAGACGGCGCCGACACCGGCCGGCAGCGGCACCGCGCCGCTCTGCGACGCGCGCTGGCGCGACGCATCGAAGTTGGCTCCCGCTTGCGGAAAGAGTCCGGAGCGAGTCGTCACGAACTGACCGCGAAATTCTTCGACGCGTGCAGCGGCGATCTTGACGTCGAGGTTATCGGCGAGCGCCGCGGCGATCAGTTCGTTCAGAACGGGGTCCTGAAACTGCTCCCACCAGACGGTGTTCGCGGTCTGGGCGGTTTGTTCCATGCTGAAGCGGAACGTGGCCGGCACCTCGGTTTTTGGCCGCTCGTAGTTCGGCCCGAGCAGACAGCCGTAGAGGCTGGTCAGCACAAGAACCGCGAGCAGGCGCTCGAATGCCGGTCCACGCATGTCAGTCGTCCTCGTGCCTGGCTGAAGGCGTGGCGTTGGGCGCACCGGGACCGCCCGCAGCGGGCACCACGGGCACCACAGGCGTCACCGGCACCGGGGTGCCGGCGTCCGCCCCCGGCTTGGTCTTCGGTCCGCTCTTGCGTGACGACCACGATTCGAGCACGTAATAGAACATTGGGATGAAGAACACCGCGATGACGGTTGCGCCGAGCATTCCGCCGATCACGCCGGTGCCGATCGAATGCCGGCTGTTTGCCGACGCGCCCACCGCGATGGCGAGCGGAACGCAGCCGAGAATGAACGCGAGCGAGGTCATGACGATCGGGCGCAGCCGCTC
This sequence comes from Paraburkholderia sp. RCC_158, assembly GCF_041355255.1. Lineage (NCBI taxonomy): Bacteria > Pseudomonadati > Pseudomonadota > Betaproteobacteria > Burkholderiales > Burkholderiaceae > Paraburkholderia > Paraburkholderia sp. RCC_158. The sequence goes on from NZ_JBFUPM010000005.1 coordinate 102,892, forward strand.
TTCGGACGCGCGCACGGTCGCATCCAGGACCGACGCGCCCGCCTCCCGGTTGATCACCGCGAACTCGAAGATGAGAATCGCATTCTTCGCCGCGAGCGCGACCAGCATCGTGAGACCGATCTGGAAATAGATGTCGTTTTCGAGGCCGCGCATCATGATCGCGAGGAATGCCCCGAATAGCGCAAATGGAACCGCCATCAGCACGCCGACCGGCAACGACCACTTTTCGTACTGGGCGGCGAGGATCAGGAACACCATGATCAGGCCGAAGATGAACACCGCGCCGGAGGTCCCGCCGGACTTGCGTGCTTCATAAGCCTCACCGCTCCACGCTACGCCGTAGCCGGCGGGCATCTGCGCGGCGAGTTCTTCCAGCGTGCTGATCACCTGGCCCGAGCTGTAGCCGGGTGCCGCATTCGCCGTGACCAGAACCGCTGGGAAATTGTTGAAACGCGTCAGCAGATCCGGACCCGTGACGTATCGGTAAGTCGCGACCGCCCTCAAAGGAATCATCGATCCGCTCTTGCCGCGCACGAAGATCTGATCCAGGTCCTGAGGCCTGAGGCGGTATACCGGATCGGCCTGCAAGATGACCTGCCACAGCCGGCTGGAGCGGTTGAATTGCGAGACATAGAGGGAGCCGAACATCGTCTGCATGGAGCTGTAAATGTCTTCAATCGGCACGCCGAGCGTCTGCGCCCTCTCACGGTCCACCTCGACCAGCAACTGCTGCGACGAAGCGTTGAACGTCGTCGTGACGCGCGAAAGTTCGGGGCGCTTGCGCGCCTGCTCGATGAATTGCTGAACGACGCCGGCGAGCTGATCAATCGTCGCGTCGCCCTTGCTCTGTATCCAGACTTCGGTTCCGCCCGTTGTGCCGAGGCCTGGAATGGATGGCGGATTGACCGGAATGACGAGCCCGGCCGTCACTTTCGACAAGGTCCGGTAAGCGTCCGTCAGCACCGCTTTTGCGTTTTGCGTGCTGCGGTTCGCGCGCGTGTAGCGCTCGTCGAAACCCTTCAGGCCAACGAAAAAGGTGCTGGCGTTATTCTTGTTCTGCACATCCAGCAAGCTGTAACCGTCGACCGTGGTGATGCTGCCGACCGCCTCCTGCTTCATGAAGTACTCGGTAACCTGGTCGGATACGGAGGCCGTGCGATCCAGGCTCGCGGCATCGGGCAACTGGACCGCGCCGAGCAGATAGCCCTGGTCCTCGGGCGGCAGGAACGCACCCGGAATCGCTTTAACGATCACCACGGTCAGCGCGATCATCCCCACAAAGATCAGCAAGCCTAGTACGAAACGCTTGATGATGAACTGGATCGCGCGCGAGTAGCCGCTTGTCATTCGCGCGAACGCATTCTCGAACCAGCGGAAAAAGCCCTTCTTTTCCTTGTGGGTGCTCTTGAGCAGCACCGCGGCCAGCGCCGGCGACAAGGTCAGTGCCACGAGACCGGAGATGACCACCGAGATCGCAATCGTGATAGCGAACTGCTTGTATAACTGACCGGTGATTCCGCTCACGAACGCCACTGGCACGAACACCGCGCACAGCACGAGCACGATCGCGATGACCGGTCCCGCGACCTCGTCCATCGCCGCCTTGGCAGCTTCTTTCGGAGGAAGCTTGTGGACCGTCATGTTGCGCTCGACGTTCTCGATCACCACGATCGCGTCGTCAACCACGATGCCGATCGCGAGCACCATCCCGAAGAGCGTGAGCATGTTGATCGAGAAACCCAGCAGCGCCATGCCCATGCACGTCCCGACAATCGAAATCGGCACTGCCAGCACCGGGATGAGCGTCGCGCGAAGGCTTTGCAGGAAGATGTACACGACGATCACGACCAGCACCAGCGCTTCGAAGAACGTGTGGATCACGTCGGAGATGGACGCTCGCGTGAACTCCGTTGTGTCCATCGCGATGTCGTATTTGATGCCCTCCGGGAACGACTTGCTGAGTTCCGCAAGACTCGCGCGCACCTGCTTCGACACATCGAGCGCGTTTGCGCCGGGTTGCTGATAAACCGCGATGATCGTGGCGGGCTTGCCCTGGAAACGGCTGCGGATCGAATAGTCTTTTTGCCCGAGTTCGGCCCTGCCTACGTCCTTCAGCCGCACGATCGCCGAACCTTCGCTGGCCGCGCGCAGGATGATGTTTTCGAACTGCGCCGGCTCGGCGAGACGGCCGCTTGTCGTCACCGCGAAAGACTGTTCGACGGGCGATCCCGTAGGCGACTGCCCGATGCGGCCGACCGCGAACTGCTGGTTCTGGTTCTGCACCGCGGTTTGCACATCGGTCGCCGTGATCGCGAGCTGCGCCATGCGGTCGGGCTTTAGCCACACTCGCATCGCGTAGTCAGGCGTACCGAAGATGCTCGACTGGTTGGCGCCGGGAATGCGCTTGAGTGCATCGAGCACATAGATGTTCGCGTAGTTCGCGATATACGTGCTGTTAAAGCGCTGGTCCGGCGAATAGATGGCGATGACCATCATGAATGCCGACGACTTCTTCTGCACCTGGACGCCCTGCGCCTGAACCGACTGCGGCAGTTGCGGCAGTGCCAGGTTCACGCGGTTCTGTACGTCGACCTGCGCGAGTTGCGGATTGGTGCCGATTTCGAAGAACGCGTTAATGGTCAGATTGCCGGTCGACGAACTCGACGAGTTCATGTAAATCATGTTGTCCGCGCCGTTCACCTGCTGCTCGATCGGTGCGGCCACATTGTTCGCGACAACATCGGCGCTCGCTCCCGGATAGGTGGCGGAGATCGTGATCTGCGGCGGCGTGATATCCGGATACTGGGCGACGGGCAATGAGAACATCGTCAACGCGCCTCCCAGCGTGATGACGATGGAGATCACGGACGCGAAGATCGGCCGGTCGATGCAGTAGTGGGAAATACTCATCGTTGCCGTCCTTTATTGCGTGCCGCCGGCGCTTGTCGGCCGCTGGACGATTTTTAGCGGCACGCCGGCCGTCACGCGGATCGCGCCGTCGACGACGACACGCTCGCCGGCCTTCAGTCCGTCTGTGATGAACCAGTCGTCGCCTTGCCATTCACCCACTTCGACGACCCGCTGATGGCCCTTCGATTCGTTGTCCACGACCCACAGAAAGTGGCTCTTCGAGCCTTGCAGCACCGCGCGCTGAGGCACGAGAATCGCGTTGGGCCGGATCGCGCCGGCCACGCGCGCGCGCACGAATTGTCCGGGACGCAGGACGGACTTCGCATTGTCGAACACGGCCCGCACGAGGAAGGTTCCCGTTTCTGTGCTGAAAGCAGGATTGGCAAAGTCGATCGAGCCTTGCTCCGGATACACCCCGCCGTCGGCCAGGACCAGCGACACCGTGAAGCCGTTATTCGGAGGGAAGCGCAGACGTCCGGTGGCAATCTGATCGCGGTATCTCAGCATTTCATTCTCGGAAATGCTGAAGTTGACCCACATCGGATCCAACTGATAGACGGTCGTCAGCAATCCCGATTGCGTCGCCGTAACGTAGCTGCCATCCTGTTGCCGCGCGAAGCTCGACAGGCCGGTCAGCGGCGATTTGATCGTCGTATAGCTGAGGTTCAGATTCGCGGTGTCCACTTCGCCTTTGGCGGCGATGACCGCTGCCGCGGCTTGCGCTTCGCCGCCGACCGCGTCGTCGAGATCTTTTTTGCTCAACGCGTTCTGCGCCACCAGCGGTTGCACGCGCGCCAGATTGGCCTTTGCCACCTGGTGCCGCGCCTGCTGCTGCGCCAGTTGACCTTTTGCGGTACGCAGCGCGGCCTCGAACGGCTTCGGGTCCATCAGAAACATGGTCTGCCCGGTCTTCACCAGCGAGCCCTCGACGTACGCGCGCCGATCGAGAAAGCCGTCGACCCGCGCGCGTATCTGAACTTCGCGCGAGCTCTCTGTCTGCGCGGTGAATTCAAACTGCACAGGCGTGTCGCGCGGCGTCACCGTCATCACAGTGACTTCGGGCGCACTCGGTTGCGGCAATGCCTCGCTCTTGCCGCAGCCCGCGACGAGCGCGAGCAGCGCAAGAGCCAGCATCGACATCAGCAACGGGATCAGCAACTGCCGCAGTGTCGACTGCGAATGCCGGATAGGCCCAGCATCGTCGGGCGTGCCCGTCAGCGCTCGAGAAAGGCGCACCGGCAGCCCTGGCAGCAAGCAGGTAACGGAGGCAGTATTCATCGCATGCTCCGGCTAAATGCGTCCGGGGTCTTTATCACCGTATTCTCCGGATGGCGTCAGCGCGGCTGACGGCTGCGGGAATTCCAGTTTGGTCATCGCGCAAAGGCAGGGCAATGGGACTTTGGTCTCATATCGCGGCGCGTGCGCCTCTGCGTAGACAGACGCGGCAACAGCGGCGTCAGGGTGTGAGCGGAATGCCCAGCGCCATCTGAACCGTGCGGATCAGGACCGAACCGTTGAATGGTTTGCGCAAATAGCCGACTGCGCCTGCGGCCAGAACCTGCTCCCGCACGGCGGCATCGTCGTGAGCCGTTATGATGACGACGCGAATCAGACTTCCCGCCAGCCGGCGCTGCACATCGAGCCCGCTGATGCCGGGCATCTGAACGTCGAGAACCGCGCAGCCAGGACGGAATGACGGAACCGACGACAGCCTGTCGAGGAACTGTTCCCCTGTGGTGAAGACCTCGGCCTCCATGCCAACCGACCTCAGCAGGCGCTTGATCGCCCTTCCGACCGACTCTTCATCGTCGACCACGGCCGTTGTTGGTGTGGCATTACCCATATGGTGTGTCGGACCTTTCAGACGGTGCGGCAAAAAGGCGATTGAGTAGAGAAGCGTAGCCGTCCGGCGCGTAGACGGAAATAGGACTTTGGTCTCGTGCCTGACGGATTGCGAAGGATTGCAACGATTTGCGGATAGGCAGAACGCCCGTACCCGGGCGACACGCATGCGTTCTGCTAGCGCCCGGGGTCTGCGCTCTGTGCCAAACGAGCCTTCTCGGCAAGACGGACGAGTTCAGCAAGCGAACCGGCTTTCATCTTTTCCATCACACGTGCGCGATGGATCTTGATGGTCTTTTCCGCCGCCCCGAGTTCGCTCGCCACCTGCTTGTTCAGATAGCCTTCCACCACGAGCATCATCACCTCGCGCTCGCGCGGCGTAAGCTGATTCAGGCGGCTATGGATGTCGGCGAGTTCCGCGCGCGCGGCGAAAATGCGCCGTGCCCGTTCCAGCGCGCGTTCCAGCACGTCGAGCAACACGGCGTCATGGACAGGCTTCGGCAGGAAGTCAGCCGCACCGGCCTTCATTGCATCGATAGCGGAATCCAGGTCGCCATGACCGGAGATGACGATGACCGGCACGCACTCGTGCAACCGGCGTTGGAGCGCGAGTCCGCTCAGATCGGGAAGTTGCAGGTCCAGCAACAGACATGCCGGAGACGCCTCAAGATCGGCGTCTTCGATAAACGCTTCCGCACTGGCGAACGTTTCCACGCGATGCCCCGCGGAGCGGATCAGTCGTGCCAGAGCAGTGCGGACGTGTTCGTCGTCATCGACGATGAACACCACGGGAGCGGAAGCGTTCACGACGTATAGCGAGAACCGGATGCCAGGCCTTCAGCGCCGCCCGCCGATGGAAGCAGGATGTGAAATGTTGCACCCCCATCATCGTTGTTGTCGGCCCACAGACGGCCGCCATGCATCGAGATTATCGAACTGCTGATCGACAGGCCAAGGCCGAGCCCATGCATCTTCGACGTGAAAAAAGGTTTGAACACGTCGCCGACCTGGTCCGCATTGAGCCCCTGCCCCCGATCGTTCACGGTGATGCTGACGCCTGCCTGCTGAGGCGCTGCTCTGATTCTCACCGAGACCACGCGATGTTCCGCACTGCACTGTTCGACGGCGTCGAATGCGTTTTGCAACAGATTGATCATCACCTGCTGCAACTGCGTGTTGTCGCCGCGTACTTGCGGCAAATGCTTCTCGACGTCGAGCGTGACGCTTACGCCAAGTGCGAGCGCACTGCGGCGCATCAGGTGGGTCGCGCCGCGCACGAGGGTGTCGATCGCGAGCGGCCGCGTTTCGGGCGTCGCGCCTCTGACCAGTTGGCGCAGTTTTCGAACAATTTCAGTGGCTCTGAAGCTATCGTCGACGATGTCCGCGAGCGCTTCCCGCAAATTGTCAGGGTCGCTTACGGGCGACTGGAGAAATCGCTGCGCCGCCTGCGCGTTGCCGAGAATCGCGGTGAGCGGCTGATTGATTTCATGCGCGAGAGCCGCCGCCATTTCGCTCAGATCCGACACCCGCGCGGGTTGCACACTCTTCAGGTCGTCTGCGGAGGCGTGCGCGTGTTCGCACGGATCGACGATAGTCACGATCCACGGCGATGCGCCCGCTTCATATCGCGTGCATTGCACGCTGACCGGACGCTCGCCACCGTCCCTGCACCGGGCGACCGCCATGCGTCGCACGCCTGCGGTCCCAGCGCGCGAACCCGGCACGAAGGCGCCCGAGGGTATGGCCTGCTTATCTGTGTCGTCGGCTGTGTCGTGCGCGGTGTCGTCCGCCATGCGCGGACACAACTGCATGAAGGACAGGCTGCACAGTTCGTTTGTCGTATACCCGAACAGCGCCGCCGCCGGTTCATTGACCTGCATGACCCGATAGTCGTCATCGACGACCATCACCGCAACCGGCATCGCATCCAGCAGCGGCCTCAGATCGGCGCCTGCGTAGGCAGACGGCGCGTCGTTCGCGCGGCGGTGCCACCAGGGTATATATCCGGCTAGCACAGCCCTCAATCGGCTCGCCCGTCCGGCTTGAGCTACCGCGGAATGCCTGTGCGCGCGTGTGCTGCGCGGGTCCCGACGCACCGTATTCTGGCCCGCTGCCGACCGGTCGCGAGGGAGATGGAATCCTGCGTCGTGCAGATACATGGGTGTCCTAATTGTGCCCGCCATAAGCTCGAGCGCTGAACCGGAAGCGGCGGCGCGAACCCGCCCTGGAGAAATGAGCCGCTCAACTGCTGCCACGACTTCGGACACTACGTTGCGATGATGATGCCTGAGACCATTCATGATCGAACTCTCCGTAGGATGCCTTACGGTGTCGAGCAGCAACGTCGATTTGCAGCAGTTTGCAGCCGATGCTGCCGCGTGGCCGCGAACCTTCTCGCTGACGAGCCAGCGCACCGACCTGTGAATTCAGCAGTGATCCACTAATAGCGAAGTATTCGACCGCGGGCCCGGCTAAGACGATGTTCCGTCTGCGCGTCTTTTGAGAAAGATATACCTAAGCGTAATGAAATGACAGGCTTGTTGTCAGATTTTCCCTAATATTTGACTGACCTCGATCTCGACCAAGTAAAAAAGACTGAATGATTCACCGGGTCTATTGAGGCTGTCCGTACATAGCCTGAACGCCGTTGGAATGACGTGCCGCATTGCGTTTCAGGGCTGGAATACGGGCATGAAGCGCCGTCACACCGCCGAAGGTTCGAAGCGCTGATATATTGTGCGCAAGTCGTCTGGATACGCAAACCGTATAACCCGTGTCAAAATTTTTCGGGTACATATTTATACGGATAAGCGGGCTCCTGATAGCTCTTCGCCTTCTGCCGCGACGGCAATTGAATTGCTTCGCGTCGCACGGGCTCATACGGAATCTGGCTCAATAGATGGCTAATGAGATTCAGGCGTGCCCGCTTCTTATCGTTCGAGATCACGACATGCCACGGTGCGAATTCCGTATCGGTCATCGCGAACATATCGTCGCGGGCGCGTGAATAATCGTACCAGCGCCGGTACGATTCGATGTCCATCGGAGAAAGCTTCCAGATCTTGCGCTCGTCCTTGATGCGCGCTTCGAGCCGCCGCGTCTGCTCTTCGGGACTCACCTCCAGCCAGTACTTGAGGAGAATCACGCCCGAATGAATAATCGCGCGTTCGACGAGCGGCACGACGCGCAGAAACTCCTGCACCTGTTCATCGGTGCAAAAACGCATGACGCGCTCGACGCCTGCCCGGTTGTACCAGCTTCGGTCGAACAGCATGATTTCTCCCGCTGCTGGCAGGTAGGGCAGATAGCGCTGAATGTACATCTGACTCTTTTCGCGCTCGGTGGGTGCAGGCAGTGCGACGACCCGGAAGACGCGCGGACTGACGCGTTCTGTAATCGCTTTAATGGTGCCGCCCTTGCCCGCGCCATCGCGGCCCTCGAAGATCACGCATATTTTCGCGCCGCTTGCTTTCGTCCATTCCTGAAGCTGGACCAGTTCGACATGAAGCCTCGCAAGCTCCTTCATGTACGCCTTGTTGTCGAGCTTGCGCGCACGTCCGGCGTCTTCGACGTTGCTGGCATCGGCCATTCTGGACATAGTCTCGCCTCCATATTCTGTGCCCGCGCGGCACCGCTTGCCTTCTCGACTATCGACGCCGGATAAGACGCGGGCAATAGGACCTTAGGCCGATGTTGGGGAGCGGCCACCATGATCCAATGCATTGCCTAGCCGGTTCAACGCAGCGCGCATCCGTCGATAGCGCAAATAGCCGCGCCGAAGAAGCCGTCAGGTAATGAACAATGAACAATCGGTAAGAGGTGTTCATGGAGCAGGATAAGCGTGTGCCGTTGCTCAATCTCATCGATCGCGTCTCCGAAATCCTGTTCGGCCTCCTCATGGCCGTGACAATTATGGGCTCCGTATCGATAGCTTCCACCTCGCGCGACCCGGCCCGTGCGGCGACCATTGCCGCCCTCGGCTGCAATATCGCGTGGGGACTTGTTGACGCAGTCATGTATCTGATGCGGACCGCGACCGAACGCACGCGGATACGCCGGATCGCACACAAGGCGCTCGGCGCGGACGCGAACGGCGCACGCCGACTGATTGCCGATGAATTGCCGGAGCACGTGCGGGCCATTACGGGTGACGACGAACTCGAGGGTATGCGCAGGCGTTTGCAGACGATCGAGCCGCTTCGTCGTCACGCACTGGGGCCGCGGGACTTTGTCGAAGCCGCCGGCATCTTCGCGCTCGTGGTCATTGCCACTTTTCCGGTCGTCGTCCCTTTTCTGCTGTTGAGCGACGTGAAGGCCGCCATGAACACGTCACGGGGAATCACCGTCGCCATGCTGTTCGTGCTTGGCGTCGCGCTGGGTCGCTACGCGGAATATCTGAAGCCGCTGCGCACGGGCCTTGCTATGGCCTTGCTCGGCGTCGTGCTCATCGCGGCGGTGAAAGCGCTGGGAGGTTAGCGTGGCTGCATCGGGACAGAGGCCATGCGGAGAACCGGCGCATTAGAGCGACCGCCGTGCGCGTGTAGGACTTTGGTCTAATTGCCAGGGTCAACTGCCGCCTTCAGGATCAAAGCGATGGCGAGCCGCCCCCCGCTGATCCCGCGCTTGGCCCGAGAGCCGCCGTATAGCGGCGGCGGCGTCAACCTCATGGCCCGACCGATGAATTGACGGACACTCAAGGAGCGCATCATGGCCGATCTCTGGATAGGAAACGTCGAAGAGAGCACTTCGGACGACGAAATCAGGGACTTTCTTATCAAGTACGGATTTCCGCCGTTTGATCAGGTCATGCGCTATCACGGAACCGGAGCACGGCCCGCGCTCGTGCTCACCTTCCACGACACTCCGCCGGACGCATTGCGCCGCCTGCAGTCCCGAATCCACAACATGTTCTGGAAGAGCCGGACCATCGTCGCGCAGGTCATGCCGGAGCACGACGACAGCTAGGAGAAGCCGCGCACGTGGCGCGGCGCGTTCATATCGTCAGCCGGGTCACTTTCGCGCCGTTGACGGACGCATCGGCCATCAGACCGACATTGGTCAGCACGAGCGCCACGACTTGCGACGACGCGGAAGTCGTATCGATAGCCCCGTTGGCACCGACCTTGGCGATCGACACCCCCACATCGCCACCCGCCGACCAGCCCGCCGAGCTTTGGAACGCAGCGAGCGAATCCTGGGTCATGAAGAGGAAAATGACCGCGGTCGATTGTGCCCCTGCCTGGAACCCAAACGACGCTCCCGCCACGCTGAAGTAGCCGGCCGTCTTGCCGCCGGAACGCAATGCGCCCTCGCCATACTCGGCGCCGACGATAAACGCCGCCTTCTTCACGTCCGGGAACACGAGGATGCCTTGAGCCTTCGACATGAGCTCGCGCGAACCTTGCACCGTCGATGACAGCCGGCTCAACGTGCCATCGACGCTCGCATCTATCGCCTGGCGCTTCGAAGCATCGGTCTCGCCACTCTTGCCGCTGCTGGACGTCATCGTGCAACCGGCAAGAACCAGAGTCCCGGCGGCCGCGGCAGCAGTAGTCGTCAGCACAAAATGCCGTCTGTTCATTGTTCACCTCCATAGTGTTGCCGTGGCGAAACTTTCCGTGCCCGATTACATGATGTCATGGCGGCCGAATCGGCGAATCGGACTTTGGTCTTACACCGCGCTCGTATCCGCGTCGCGGGAGGCGCGCAACTCGTTGCGTCGCTTAGGATGCCTCTCGGCTCATTTCACCGAATATCCGCGCCCCTGCATGCATGCGGCCCATGCGCGATCATAAGTATCGATAGCCCCTTGCGATTGAGCCTGAGTGGAGGCCGCTGCAGCCCGTTGATTGTTGCGAGCCCGCGCGCCGCCGGCCATCGTGCCACCCGCTGCACCGATTGCGGCGCCCTTGCCCGCGTCACCGGCAATCGCGCCTATCGCTGCGCCTCCAGCGGCGCCGCGCGCGGCGCCTCTAACACGCTCGCCGCCGCCGACCGCAGGTCCCGAAGGTGGTGGCGGGCTCGTGTTCACCGTCGCTGGATCGATGCCCGTGTTGCTCTTGGCCCACGAATAGCATGCGCCGTCGTCCTTCTGCTGCTGTTGCTGGCTTTGCCCTTTGGCGGGATAGGCAACCGGCTTGGCCTGCACGGCGGAGCCAAACAACACTCCGCTCGCAAGCACCGCGCAAAAGCAGCGTTCCCTGTAAGTGTTCACAGCGACTCCTCGATTGGGCGCGCGATGACGGCATCGGATTGCATCTGCCCGTGCGTGCCGCGCCGTCGGATACAGCGGCCCGCATGCGGCGCCGTCGACGCATATCGTCATGGACGCTGACGAACCTCACCGCTGCGCCGAAGCCCATCGACCGTCGGCCGCCGTCAGCGTGTCTGTGCGACTCGCCCCTATCCGTCACGCACTCGCGCAGGTCGCGCAGGCGCGCCGCGAACCTGGGAACGCACAGTCCTGCTTCGAAGATTGTGTCGCCTGCCGGGCGAACACAATCGGACCATGGTCGTATCCGTTCGACGATGCCATCGGGCAGCCGCAATCTGCACCAGGACCAAAGTCCGATGTGCACCGGTTCTCCTCCGCACTATGCTGAACAATCGGTACATGATCGTCGCCGTGAATGGGTGACGCCCGGACGGCTCTGTTCGCGCCCCGCTACGAGCTCGAACCGGCTCCGCGAAAGGAGACCTCGCGATGAGCGACCCGCCTCGCCCACAGCCATCCATGTTGAACCCGGAGCGTGTCGCCGGCTGGCGTGCGGTATTTCCCGTCGCGCAGTGGCTTCCTGCCTATCGGGCCGAGTGGCTGAGGCACGACGCGATTGCGGGCGTGACGCTTGCGGCCTACGGCATTCCAGTGTCGCTCGCGTATGCAACGCTTGCCGGGTTGCCGCCCCAATACGGCATCTACTGTTATCTGCTCGGCGGCCTCTGCTACGCCATCTTCGGATCCTCGCGGCAGCTTGCGGTTGGACCGACATCGGCCATTTCAATGCTCGTCGGCGTGACGGTCGCGGGCCTCGCAGGTGGAGACCCTGAGCGCTTCGCGTCCATCGCGGCGCTGACGGCAATACTGCTGGGAGCGATGTGCGTCGTGGCATGGATACTTCGGCTCAGCTCCCTCGTCAACTTCATCAGCGAAACGATTCTGCTTGGCTTCAAGGCCGGCGCGGCGCTCACGATCGCGCTCACGCAGTTGCCCAAGCTGTTCGGTGTCCAGGGTGGAGGCGAACAGTTCTTCGAGCGCATCGTCGTGCTCGCCCGGCAACTGCCCGATACGAATTTCACGGTGCTCGCGTTCGGGCTAGCCGCCATCGTCCTGCTGCTGCTCGGAGAACGGTATCTGCCGGGGCGCCCTGTCGCGCTGCTGCTGGTCGTGGCCTCCATCATCCTGATGTCGGTCACACCGCTCGCATCGATGGGCGTCAAGGTCGTCGGTGCGATCCCACAGGGCTTGCCCGCGTTTCATGCGCCGGGCCTACGCTTGCGCGACGTGGACGGAGTGATTCCGCTCGCCTTCGCCTGTCTGCTGCTCGCTTATGTAGAAAGCGTCTCCGCCGCGCGCGCCATCGCACACACGCGAGGCTATGAGATCGATCCGCGTCAGGAATTGCTGGGCCTCGGCGCTGCGAATCTGGCGGCTGGCTTTTTTCAGGGTTTCCCTGTGGCCGGCGGACTCTCCCAATCGTCGGTGAACGACAAAGCCGGCGCAAAGACGCCCCTCTCGCTCATGTTCGCTTCCGTGACGATCGGGCTTTGCCTGATGTTCCTGACAGGACTCCTCGCCAATCTGCCTAACGTGGTTCTCGCGGCGATCGTGCTCATCGCGGTTAAAGGTCTCATCGACGTCGACGAACTGCGCCACGTATGGCGGGTCAGCCGCTATGAATTTCTCGTTGCGATGGTGGCTTTTGCCGCGGTGCTGCTGCTTGGCATTCTGAAAGGCGTCATTTTCGCCGTGCTCGTTTCCATGTTGCTGCTCATCAGACGCGCTGCCTGTCCGCACGTCGCGATTCTGGGCCGCATTCCCGGCACGCGCCGCTATTCGGACATCGAGCGCAATCCCGACAATCAGCCAGTACCTGGCGCGTTGATGTTCCGGGTCGAAGCATCGTTGCTCTACTTCAACGCCGACTATGTTCGCGCCACGGTGTGGGCACATATTCGCGCTTCCGCGCAGACACACTCGCTCGTGATATGCGATCTCTCCGCTTCGCCGTTCGTCGATCTTGCGGGCGCGCGCATGCTGGCGGCGTTGCACGCCGAACTGGCAGCGGCCGGCATACGCCTGCGGCTCGTCAGTGCTCATGCAAGCGCGCGCGATATCCTGCGCGCCGAGGGAGTGGAACAACAGGTGGGTTATATCGGACGGCGCGTGTCGGTGGCCGATGTCATCGACGAGTGGCGTGGCATTGCCAGCGCCGGCGTTATCGCGCCACCCAACTGACAGCCACAGGGAGGAACTGCAAACAGACAGAAGAAGGCGTCCAACGATCCGGCATGCCAATGCCTTGCTTGCCCTGCTTTGCACCTGGTGGTCCAAGGCATGGCGGATTCCCGGCATGTTCGGACTGTCAACGAAAGAGTGTCCTCACCCAATGGAGAATTCAATGAAGCACAGAACAGCGCTACTCATCGCCACGATGATCGCCATCGCCCCGACAGCGTGGGCACAGACGGAAAATGTGGAGACGATGAAAGCTCCCGGCCACGCCAGCATTAAAGGCACCAGCCGGATGACGGCGACCGTGGACTCCATCGATGCTGCGACCCGAACTGTCACGTTAAAAACGCAGCAAGGAAAAATGGTCGAAGTCGAAGTCGGCCCCGAGGCGCGCAACTTCGACCAGTTGAAGGTAGGCGACGTGGTGACAACGGTCTACCGCGAATCGCTAAGCCTCAGTCTCAAGAAAAACGGCACTGAGCCCGCGTCGATTTCGGAACAGCCTTCAATGGAGCGCGCGGCCAAAGGCCAAAAACCCGGCGGCACATTAGGGCGACAAGTCACAATCGTCGCCGACGTGATCGCAGTTCACCCCAAAACCAAAACCGTCACGCTGAAGGGTCCGAAGGGCAACATAGTGGACCTGGTTGTTGAAGATCCGGAACAGATCGCGAACATAAAAAAGGGCGATCAGGTGGAAGCCGTGTATACCGAAGCGCTTGCCATCTCGGTCGAACCGGCCGTCAAGAAATAATGCTTTTGCGCTGACTTGGGGTCTCGCAAAAAAACGGCAAAGCCGACGAAACTGCACCAAATAGGACCAAGGTCCGATACATCGCGAAATGTCGGAAATGTAATCTTGATAGGGTCGCGAAAACAAGGCGTCGCAGAGAAACTGTATCGGACCAACTGCTTCCTTTGGACGGAGTACTTTCCATCAGGAGTGCGTATGTCATGGCTCTCGGAAACACTACGCAGTTACCCGGAAATTGCAATTTTCCTGTCTCTTGGAATTGGCTATTGGGTCGGCGGAAAAAGCTTCAAGGGATTTAGTCTCGGCGCGGTGACGGCAACACTTCTCGCCGCCATAGCGATAGGCCAGCTAGGCATTACTGTTTCGCCGAATGTGAAGTCAGTTTTCTTCCTGATGTTCCTCTTCGCAGTGGGATACGGCGTGGGTCCGCAATTCGTACGGGGCATCGCGAAGGACGGCATTCCGCAAGCGCTTTTCTCCGTGGTTCAGTGCCTGCTATGTCTGGCGGCGCCTGTGGTCGCGGCAAAAGTCGCGGGTTACAGCATCGGCTCGGCTGCCGGGCTGTTGGCCGGCTCGCAAACAATCTCGGCGTCGATGGGCCTTGCCACCGACGCCATCAATCGCCTCGGCTTGCCGGCGGACGAGAGCAAGGCGCTTCTCAATGCCATGCCGACCGCCTATGCCGTCACCTATATATTCGGCACGATCGGCTCCGCACTGATACTCGCCACGCTCGGCCCCCGGCTATTGCGCATCGACCTCGTGGCCGCCTGCAAGGAGTATGAAGCAAGCCTTGGCGCCACGCGCGAACTGGGCGGCGCTGGACAGGCATGGCATAAATTCGAATTCCGTGCGTATCGCGTTCAAAGCAACGGGCCCGCCGCAGGGTTGACAGTTGCACAGGCCGAAACAATGGCTGCGGTAAACAGCAGGCTTTTTATTGAACGCATCAGACGCGACGGCCAGATACGGGACGCCACACTCGACCTGGTTTTACAACCCGACGACATCGTCGCGGTGGCGGGACGCCGTGAACAACTTGTCAACGCCATCGGGCCCGCGGCACTGGAGATCGACGATCCCGATCTTCTCGCGGTTCCTGTCGAAGGCGTCGACATCTACGTGACCAGCAAGGCAATCGACAACAAGACGCTGCAGGAACTGAGCACACTCCCCGCTGCAAGAGGAGTGTTCTTACGGAAGATCAAGCGCGGACCGACTGAGACGCCCATTCCGATACTGCCCAACACCAGGTTGCACCGGGGCGATGTGATCACCGTCGTCGGACGAACGCAGGATACAACCGCCGCAGCCGAGGCCATCGGCGTGCTTGACCGGTCGACAAGCGTAGCCGATATGGCTTTCGTCTCGCTCGCCATTGCGGTGGGCGCCCTGATCGGTGCAGTGGTGATCCGTGTCGGCGCGATTCCAATTACGTTGTCGACGGCGGGCGGCGCGCTCATCGCCGGCATCGCATTCGGCTGGTTCCGTGCGATACATCCGACGTTCGGCCGCATTCCCGAGCCGACAATCTGGTTCATGAACTCGGTGGGGCTGAACGTGTTCATCGCGGTGGTGGGCATCACCGCCGGTCCCGGTTTCGTCGCCGGATTGCAGCAACTCGGCGTCAGTCTGTTTCTTTGGGGCATCGTCGCAACATCGGTTCCGCTGATCCTCGGCATGTTCATCGCCAAATACATATTCAAATTCCATCCCGCGCTGCTGTTCGGCATCTGTGCGGGTGCCCGAACCACGACGGCAGCGCTCGGCATGGTCTGCGATGCTGCGAAAAGCCAGGTGCCCGGTCTGGGATACACCGTCACCTACGCGGTCGGCAACACACTCCTCACGATCTGGGGGATGGTGATCGTGATAGTCCTTTCATGACAGCGCAATGCGTGCGTGGCTACCTGAATACGCAATACTCGATCTGGAGGTAAGTGATGGAGAAGTCCCGCAAATCGGCGGCAGGCGATACTTCGAAACTGGCCGCACTCAGCCCCTTCGAGCTGAAAGATGAACTCATCAAAGCCGCTGGCGGCAGCGCGGTGGAACGCCCAGCGAATCTGGCCATGCTCAACGCGGGCCGCGGCAACCCGAACTTTCTCGCGACGATTCCGCGCCACGGTTTCTGGCAACTCGGTCTCTTTGCGATGCGCGAGTCGGAACGTTCATTCGCGTACATGCCCGAGGGCGTCGGCGGATTTCCGAAGCGAGATGGGCTCTCCGAACGCTTCGAGCTGTTCGTGCGTGAGAACAAGGGCACGCCGGGCATCGACTTCCTGGCGGGTGCCGTTTCCTATGTGCGCGACCAGCTCGGGCTTTCCGCCAACGATTTTCTGTATGAGATGTGCGAGGGCATTCTCGCGTCGAACTATCCGGTGCCCGACAGGATGCTGAAGCTGTCGGAAATCATCGTCGGACAGTATCTGCGACGCGAGATGATCGGCAAGCATCCGTTCGTCGGCGAATTCGACCTCTTCGCGGTTGAAGGCGGGACGGCGGCAATGACCTATATCTTCAACACGATGCGCGAGAACCGGCTCATCAAACCGGGCGACAGGATTGCACTCGGCATGCCGATTTTTACGCCTTACATCGAAATTCCACGGCTAAACGACTATGAGCTCGACGTAGTCAATCTGAACGCCACGGTAGAGAACAACTGGCAGTACTCGAATGAGGAACTCGACAAACTACGCGACCCAACGGTGAAGGCATTCTTTCTCGTCAATCCGAGCAACCCGTCGTCTGTCAAGGTCAGCGACGACAGTCTCCGGTATATCGCCGACATCGTGAAAGAACGCCCCGACCTGATTCTGCTGACTGACGACGTGTACGGCACATTCGCCGATGACTTCGTGTCGCTCTTTGCCCTCGCGCCTCACAACACGATTCTCGTCTATTCGTACTCGAAGTACTTCGGCGCGACGGGCTGGCGGCTTGGCGCGATCGCGACGCATCGTGACAATGTGCTGGACCGTCTGCTCGCCGAATTGCCGCAAGACGTCAAAAAAGTGATGCATCACCGATACGAGTCGATCACGACCGAGCCCGATCAACTGAAGTTTATTGACCGCCTGGTGGCCGACAGTCGTACTGTGGCACTCAACCATACGGCCGGGTTGTCGACGCCGCAGCAGGTTCAGATGGTGCTGTTCTCGCTGTTTTCGTTAATGGATACGCCCGACGCGTACAAGAACGCATTGAAGCGGCTCATCCGCAACCGCAAGAAAGCACTCTACGACGAGATCGGCATTTCATTCGAGGATAGCGATCCCAATCAGGTCGATTACTACGCGGTTCTCGACCTCGAGTATCTCGCCGAGCGGGCGTACGGTCGCGAGTTCGTCGAATGGCTGCTCAAGAATACCGCGCCCACTGAACTGCTGTTCCGTCTCGCGCGTGAAGCTCGTGTCGTACTTCTGCCGGGGCGCGGCTTTGGGACGATGCATCCATCGGGTCGCGTTTCACTCGCCAATCTCAACGAGTCGGACTACAGGCAGATCGGCAAGGCCGTACGGCACATGCTTTCCGAGCATGTCGACCGATACAACAGTGAAACAGGCAACACGCTCGACCGGAACAAAACCTTATAGATCCGTCTCGAGCCGCACCGCAATGTCTGCGCGCGGGTCCGCAAGCAGCCGACCCGCGTCCGCTATTCCTGTTGAGGAGACGCATATGACCACGCCGCCCGAGAAGATGACCCCGTATGACGAATTCAACCTGGAGGTGCCTGAAAACGCATTCCCGCAACAGGGTATGTCGGCGAAAGCGGCAGCAGCGCTCGTGATCAGCGACGAATGGACCGACGCGAATCCGATGCTGAACATGTCGTCGTTCGTGACGACATGGGCCGAGCCCGAAGCGGCAGAAGTCGCGAAACGCAACATCTTCAAGAACTACATCGACCACGACATGTACCCGCAGGTTTTCGCAACCGAAACGCGCATGGTGAAGTGGCTGCATCAACTATGGAATGGCCCGGCAGGAGTCGAGCCGTACGGCACGGCTACCATTGGATCGTCGGAAGCCTGCATGCTCGCCGGGCTCGCACACAAGTGGAACTGGCGCCAGAAGCGCGAGCGTGAAGGCAAGGATGCGACCCGGCCTAATATGGTGACGGGCGGCAATGTGCAGATTGTGTGGAAAAAATTCCTGCGCTATTTCGACGTCGAGCCCCGCATCGTTCCGCTCAGGCCGGGCAACTATCGGCTAACCGCGGAGCAACTGGACAAGTATGTCGACGAAAACACGATCGCCGTAGTCGCCATTGCCGGCCAGACTTTCACTGGCGAAGACGACGACATCAAGGGCATTCATGACTGGCTCGACGCCTATGAGCAGAAGACCGGCATTTCGGTTCCGATGCATATTGACGGCGCGTCGGGGGGATTCGTTAATCCGTTCCTTTATCCCGACTACGAATGGGACTTCAGGTTGCCACGCGTGCAATCGATCAACGCGTCCGGTCACAAATACGGACTGGCGCCGCCCGGACTCGGCTGGGTGGTTTTTCGGGAACGGAAAATATTCAACGAAGACCTGGTCTTCTACGTCAACTACCTGGGCGGCGAAATGCCGACCGCCACGTTGAACTTCAGCCGCAACGCTTTCCAGGTCGCGGTTCAGTACTACATGTTCTTGCGTTTGGGGTTCGACGGCTATAGACGAATCATGAAGCACACCTTGAACAACGCCATCGCGCTGCGAGAAATGATCGTGAAGAGCGGCTATTTCACGATCATGAACGAGACGCAACGCATCCCCGTTGTCGCCGTGACGTTGGACAAACGAATCACGAACTTCAACGAATTCGACGTTTCGAACAAGGTTCGCGAAAAAGGCTGGGTGCTGTCCGCCTATTCAATGCCGCCCGATGCTGAAGAGGTGAAGAGCCTTCGGATCGTGGTGCGGCCTCACATCAACCGCAACTCCGCTTTACTGCTCGGCGGCGATATCATTCGCGCCTGCAGATTCCTCGCGGAACACGGCGGAAACGCGACCCCGCCCAGGCTGCACACGCACAGCGTGGAAACGTCCTCTACAGTGAAATGCTGAAGTGCTTATCGCGACGTGGACGCGAGCCGGCGCCGTGTGGCAGCGTCACGAATGCTTCGGTACTTCGGCTGTCTCTGTCTGCACGAGGCGCGCGGGCTCGTTCTCGTCGATCCGCTCGGCCTGCGGCTGGTCTTTCACCCATCGCCAGAACAACTCGTAACCGACAGCAAGCATGACGGGGCCGATGAACAGCCCAATGACGCCGCCTGTCACCATGCCGCCCAGCGCGCCGATCAGCACCACGGGCATCGGCACCGCGACGCCTCGGCCCAGCAGCAACGGCTTGAGCACGTTATCGGCCAGGCCCGCGACGAACACATACGCAGAGAAAGCGATCGTCGCCGTGCTGACGCCTTCCGTGAGCATCACGAACGCGATCACCGGAAGCGTAATCAGCGTGGCAGGCAATTGCATGATGCCGATAAGCAGTACGCCGAGCGCCAGCAAGCCCGCGGCCGGAATACCCATCACCACGAACCCGCCGCCGATCAGCAACATCTGGATGAACGCGATGCCCACCACGCCTTGAGCGACCGCGCGAATCGTCGCCGTACAGAGATCGGTGATCTGCGCGCCCCGTTCAGGGCCGGAGATGCGTGACGCAATCTGCTGCGCGCTGCGGTGGCCCCTTTCGCCATACGCCATGAGAATTCCCGCGACGATCAGCGCGATGAAGAAAATGAGCAGTCCCGCGCCTAAGCCAGTGACGGTGCCGAGCAACGCACGGCCGGCTTCTTTGAGTTGCGGCGCAAACCGCTGCGCGAGGCCCGTCAGGTCTGTCGAGGCCTGCTGCCAGAAGTCGTGCACGTGCTGGCCGACCAGCGGCCAGCCTGCAACCGATTCTGCCGGCGGCGGAATGCGGAAGCTGCCGCTTTTCACCACCGCCATCACATGCTCGATCGAATCGGCGACCGCGACGCCCAGCAGATAGCTCGGCACCAGAATGACGCCGAACGCGACGAGGACGATCAGCGTGGCAATGAGACCGTCCCTGTTGCGCAAGCTCCTGCGCAACCGGATGTGCAACGGATAAAGCGTGATCGCAAGGATCAGTCCCCAGACCATCAGGTCGAGGAACGGAACGACGATCCGGAAGCAAAATACGGCAAGAACAGTGATCAGCCCGGCGCGAATCAATACGTCGAGCATTTCCCGGGATAGCGTTCTGTGAACGGTCGGTGTGGGCAGCATCGGTTATCTCCGCGCAGGAATAGCGCAATGCACGCGTGCGCGAGAAGAAGCGTCAGGTTCAGGATCGCAGCACGGGATTGGCCGAAAGCGGCATCGTCCAGCGGAACAGGCGCAAGCGTCGCTCGCTGCCACAGCGAAGGCAATACGCGACGCTGTAACGCAGCGTCGGGCCGTCGCTCTGCACTGCCGCTACTACTGGTCCACGCCCTGACGCGCAGCGGCTACAGCCACGTCGCGTTTCTTTTTGGCGTCGCTTTTCTTATGGTCAAAGACCTTTTTGGCAGCCGCGACTTCCCTGTCGTACTCGCGATTCGCCGCAGCGACCTGCTGGTGCATTTTCACGATTTCATCGGGATGGTCAGCCGCTGACGGTGCAGTTGTTCCAGAAGCGCCTTGCGCCCAGACACCAGGAACGGATGCCAGTGCAAGAGAAGCGGCCGCCGCGACCGCGATCAGGTGTTTCATGACGGACTCCAGACGTTATGCTCGCATCGTTGAATCTGCCGATTAAAGCCGGCGAGCTTCCAGCCTATACACGTCCAGACGAAAGTTGTATTGGACTTTGGTCCCATGATCGGGCTGCCTGGCTGCGCATTCGTCTTCCTGGCACGCGGCGGTGCGTGTGCGCGTCACCGCATGAAATGCGCGAGTGCGAACACATAGACCGCCGACGCCGCCAGTTGCGCAACGGTGACAGGCAGCCCGTAGCGCAGAAAGCGGACAAACGTAATGGGCTTGCCTTCGCGTGCGCAGATTCCCGCTGCCACTATGTTGGCCGCGGCTCCGACAAGTGTCGCATTGCCGCCGAGCGTCGCACCGAACATCATGCCGACGAACACTGCAATCGTAGGCGCAGGCCACTGCGTGAACTGATCCGAGAGCGCGACTTCGGGCACGAATTCCGCCGCCACCAGGTAGCCCTTCACCATCACGATAGACGCCGCCGCTACGGGCACGTTGGCAAGCAGTGACGAAAGCAGCCCGATGCCCGCGATCATCGCGAGCGCGACGAGCGTAAGGCGCGTGCCGAACAACTCGTATAGCTTGACCGACATGACCTGAAGAAGCCCCGTCTTCGCCATCGCCTGAACCAGACAGAAAATGCAGGCGAGGAACAGCAGCGTTTTCCAGTCGACATCGCGCAGCACGTTGTCGGTCGGTTCGACTTTCGCCGCATAACCGACGAGTAGCGCCAGCGCACTGGCAATCAGCGCGACCATCGGCGGGAGGAGGCGCGTCGGCAGCGCTTCGCCGAACACGAACAGCACCATCATTGCGGCCAGCACCGCGAGCGACAGACCGGCGTATGCGGGCCTCGCGATGCGCGCGCGCTGTTCCGCAGGCGGCAAGGTCCGCCGCACTCGCCAGATGTCGGGCATCAGGAACGGCAACAACGGCACCACGACGGCGAGCGCCAGCAGGCCGCCAAGACTCACGTGCTTCAAATAGTTGCCGAACGTCATGCCGATCGAGCTGCCGACCAGAAACGTCGCGGGATCGCCCACCAGCGTCAGCAGTCCGGCGGCATTGCTGACGATCGCCGTGAGGATCATCGGCAGCACGATATCCACTTCGAGTGCCACCGCCACGCGAATGATGATGGGTGCGAGCAGGATCACCGTCGTGGCATTCGGCAGCAACGCGCACAAGGGCGCGACGACAACGATGAGAAGCAGGAGAAAACGCCTGCCGCTGCCGCCGGTCGCCCGCAGATACACATCGCCGATCAGATCGAACACTCCGGTGGTCGAGAGAATGCGCGCGACGACCATGCCGCCGAACAGAAGACTGATCGGCCCGGCGGCGATTCGCACCGCAGCGAGAAGATCCTGCTCGTCGAGAATGTTCAGCACGATCAGCACGCACATGCCGACGAGCGCCGCCACGGCCATGTCGATCACATTGAACGCGATTGCGAGTATCACTGCCGCGAACACGCCCACCACGATATAGACCTGCATTGCGCTCATGCCAGCCCTCGCGCGATTCAACGAATGGGCGGCGCGTACATCAGGCCGCCACGGGTCCATAAGTCGTTCGTTCCGCGCGCGAGACCGAGAGGACTGTGCGCGCCGACGTTGCGATCGAACATCTGCCCGTAATTGCCCACGCTTTCGAGAGCTCGCACGGTCCAGCCAGGCTCAACGCCGATTGTGCGGGTCACCGTGTCGTCCGGCACGAGAGCCCTGGATACCGATGGATTGCGCAGGCGAAACTCAAGGTTCTCCCGCGTCACGTCCATCTCTTCGGCGGCTATCAACGTCAGCAGCACCCAACGCACGAGCGTGAGCCATGCCTGATCGCCCCCGCGCACGACAGGCCCAAGCGGCTCTTTCGAGATCCGCTCGGGAAGGATCGCGAAGGCCTGCGAGCCGCCCGGTGCGTGCAGAAGCAGCGCGGCAAGGTACGATGCGTCCGCTGTGTAGGCGGCGCAGCGGCCTGCGAAGAATGCCCGCCTCGCCTCGTCCGCGGAACCCGCCACGAGAGGCTTGATGTCCGCCCCGCTTGTATCCGAATACGCGATGAGATGGCTAAGCGTAGACGTGTCCTTCTGTACGCACACGGTTGCCCCTTTTAGCGCGTCAGCCGATTGCGATGCGCTTGCGGCCGGAACCATGAAAGCCTGGTTGTCGTAGAACAGCACGCCTGCGAACTGCGCCTTGAGTGCGCCTTCGCGCAGCAAAGTCCAGGTGGTGTTGCGGGAGAGCACGTCGATTCGCCGCGTCTCGAGCGCGGGAAATCGCTCCGACGCCTTCAACGGCACGAACGCGACCTTGCGGCTATCGCCAAGCGCTGCTGCTGCCAACGCCCGGCAGAAGTCGACATCGATACCCGACCATTGTCCGGCGGCGTCCTGAGAGGAGAAACCCGCGACGCCTTCGCTAACACCGCAACGCAGGACGCCGCGAGTCTTCACGCTCGCCAGGGCTTCGCCATCGGCGGCATTCGAAATTGAAGGCACGCTCGCCAGCGAGAGCCACAGACCCAGCAGTACTGCACCGGCAATCGGACTCGCGGCCGCCATGATTGTGTCCTCTTGCTGCCTGTAAGAGACCATCAATGCAGATGCGGTCCGACGGCAACCGCTGACTATCTGTAATCGGCGGCGTATTGCAGCCGGACACCGCGAGTGACAAAGCAATCGACAAAGCAACTGAGGGCGCAGCGAGATGGACGCGCATGCGGATTCCTTCCGGAGCGTGCATGACTGGCGCGAGCCGGCGGTCTGGTCCTGTACGTTGAGCGAACTGCGTGCGACGACAGTGCGAAAGCAGATGTGCTTCCAGCCTATATGGGTCTATACGAATGTTGTATCGGACTTTGGTCCGATGACGGGATAGTCGCGTGCTGTCCCGTCGAGACCGAACCGAGACGGCAACCGACAACCGCCTACGCTAATCGCAGATCCCACAAGACATCGAGTACGTGTTGAGTGGCACGCTCAACGTGCCCGGCACGGTGTGCAATGCCGAGTCGGCGCCACAACGCCGGGCGCAGCGGACGCATGACGACGCGCCTGTCGGGTAATGGCGTGGTCGCCTCGTGGGGCAAAAGCGCTGCGCCGTAACCTGCCGCTACCAGACTCTTGATTGCGTCGTTGAAGTTGAGCTGAATGCGCGGCGCAGGATGATGCCCTGCGGTCGCAAACCACTCCGCCGTTAAGCGCGAGAGCCGCGTAGTCGCGTCATTGAGAATGAGAGGCTGTGCGGCAAGCCATGCAGGCGTTACACGGGCGGGGCAGCGCCAATGCGCCGGCACAAAGGCCATCACGGGGTCGCGCCGCCAGGCCTTTATCGCGAGTCCGGCCACGGGAGGCTGAGGCAGTGCGACCAGCCCGACGTCCAGCGTTCCATCCGCCAATCGGGACAGCGTCTCACGCGATGTGAGCACCGCAAGCTGAATATCGATCGCGGGATTGCGCTGGCGCAGCGCCTCCAGCGCTTGCGGCAACAGGTACGCGATCACACCGGTCGACGCACCGAGCCGCACGCGCCCTTCGAGCCCCTGCACCTGGCGTTGAATATCGTCCAACGCCTGCTCCGCATCGGCCAGCAATCGACGCGCGCGCTCCACCAGCACCTCGCCTATCGCCGACGGCCTTACCTGCCCGCGCTTGCGAGACAGGAGCGGCGCCCCGATGCGGTCCTCCAGCTCGGCGATATGGAGGCTGACCGTCGGAGGGGCGAGATTCAATGCACGCGCTGCGTCGGCAAATGAGCCGCGCTCGGTTATCGCAATCAAAGTGCGCAAGCGGTCCAGGCTGATCTCTCGCATGTCGGCGTCCCGATTCAGGAAAATTGAACTTTATGGTCATCAAATTCAACTTTCCCTATTCTAGCCGCTCAGGGAACATAGGGCTCATTCTTCCCTTAGCCACCACTCGGAGTATTCCGCGTATGAGCACTCCCCTTGTTTTCATCGACGGCGACCAAGGCACTACCGGACTGCAGATCCACGAACGGCTGCGCGATCGGACCGACATCTCGCTGTTCACGCTCCCCGCCGCCGACCGCAAGGATGCGCGCCGTCGCGCGGAAGCCATCAACGCCTGCGACATCGCCATTCTCTGTTTGCCCGATGCCGCCGCACGCGAGGCGGTGGACGCCATCGTTAATCCTGCCGTCAGAGTCATCGACGCAAGCTCGGCGCACCGGACACAGCCGGGCTGGACATACGGCTTCCCGGAAATGACGCCGGGACAAGCCGAGCGCATCGCGAGCGCCCGTCGCGTCACCAATCCCGGCTGCTATCCGACGGGGGCAATCGGATTGCTGCGTCCGCTGTTGCAGGCTGGGCTGATACCAGATAGCTACCCCATCAGCATTCATGCAGTGTCCGGCTACTCCGGACGCGGTCGTGCCGGCGTGGAGCAACACGAGGGACAAGATGCCGTCGACGCGCCTCCGTTCCAGATATACGGTCTGGAACTCGCGCACAAGCACACCCCGGAAATCCAGACGCACGCAGGACTCGCGCAGCGGCCCATCTTCGTCCCTGCGTATGGTGCTTTTCGCCAGGGCATTGTGCTGACGGTGCCGCTCCAGTTGCGGCTGCTCGGACCCGATGTGGACGGCGCGAAGTTGCACGCATGCCTCGCACGCCACTATGCGGACGCAGCGCACGTCGATGTCTTGCCGCTGCTTGAATCGGGGGCCTTGACGCACCTGGATCCGCAAGCGCTAAACGGTACGAACGACATGCGCTTAAGCGTATTTCCTAACATCGAACACGGACATGTTCTGCTGTCCGCGGTTTTCGACAATCTTGGCAAAGGCGCGTCGGGCGCTGCGGTTCAGAATCTGAATCTGATGCTGGGCCAGTAATAGTCGCCGATGGCTCGAGCTAACGGTCGGTCGGCCGCAAGTGCGTTCAACGAGTGTCGGGAATCTCGCGCTCGCATTGTCATGACGCAGCTTCAACCAGCACATTTCGCGATGGCAGATTGGCGTTGTTCAAGCCGCGTCCTGGCCACCACGAGGCTTAAGAGCGTCGTCGCAAACGCGAGGGCCACCGCGATATGCAGCCCTGCAACCATATCGTTGGACTCGGGCCTGACCAGCGAGCCGAACACTCCGACTCCGACCACGCCGCCGATCTGACGCGCGCTATTCAGCACCCCCGACGCGATCCCGACGCGAGACGGCCCCACATGCATCAGCACCGCCGTGTTGATCGATGGAACCGCGAGCGCAACTCCACTGCCCACCGCCAGTAACGGCAACGCTATCGCCAGCGCGCTGCTGTCCGCGTGCACGAACACGAGCGCAAGGTAGCCGAGCGCCGCCAATGCTTGACCATAGAGCATCGGCAGGCGATAGCCGAAGCGCGCGGTGAGCCTGCCGGATACAAGGTTCGCGACTGTCACTACGGCAGTCATCGGCAGGAACGCGAGGCCGGTTTCAAGCGGCGTGTCGTGGCGCACGCTCTGGAAAAACAAACTCATCGCAAACATCAGGCCGTAGTACCCGAAGTTCAGCGACCACCCCGTCAGCGCGCTCACACTCACCGCGGCGCTGCGAAACAGCGCGAGCGGCAACAGCGGTTGCGCAGATCGCGCCTCGACGGTGATGAACAGCGCAGCCATGACGACCGATATCGTGAGCCCCGACAGCACGATCGTGCTCGTCCATCCAAGCCGGCCACTCTCGACGACCGCATACGTCAGCGCGGCCAGTGTGACAACGGCGAGCGTCTGCCCGGCCAGATCGATTCGACGCGCTGCATGACGCAGCGTTTCGGGCGCATGAGCGAGCGTCAGCCAGATGCCCGCCACGCCAATCGGCACGTTGATCAGAAAGATGGAAGGCCAGCCGAACCGGTCGACCAGCAACCCGCCCACCAGCGGCCCGGCACCGAGCGCTAACGCCGCCGTGCCCGCCCAGATGCTGACGGCCTTGGCGCGCGCATCCGCGTCCGGAAACGCCGCGCCCAGCAGCGCCATCGACGACGGCACGCACAGCGCCGCGCCCACGCCCTGCACTGCACGCGACGCCACGAGCATGCCCGCGCCATCCGACAGCGCGCAGCCGATCGACGCACACGTGAAAACCGCGAAGCCGCCAACGAAGACGCGCCGCGCTCCCAGACGATCCGCCAGCGCACCGGCCGTGAGCAGCAAGCTCGCGAACGCGAGCGTATATGCGTTGACGACCCATTCGAGCGCGGTCGAGTCGATCTGCAGGCCGTCGCGCATCCTCGCTAGCGCAACGTTCACGACCGTGACGTCGAGACAGATGATGACGAAGCCGAGGCTGGTCGCGAGCAGCGCGAGTCTTGGAGACCGGTTGGATGAGTGGATGGGTGCGCGCATGATGTCCGTGCATGGAATGGCGCGAAGCGAGCCGGACTGGCCCGCGCGTCGAGCGTGGACACACTCTATTACCTTCGCAAAAATTGATAAACGCACGGCGAATGGCAACAGAACCAATTATTATGGGGGAATGGATCTTCTCAAAGCGATGACCGTATTCGTGCGGGTGGTGGAAACCGGCAGTCTGACGGCAGCCGCGGTAGCGTGCGAGCTCTCGCCGACCATGGTCGGCAACCACCTGCAGGCACTGGAGACGCGGCTCGGCACGCGCCTCATCCATCGCACGACTCGCAAGCAGCAGGTCAGCGCGTTCGGGCAGGCGTATTACCAACGTTGCGTCGAGATTCTCGGGTTGATCGACGATTCCGAGCAGCTCGCGCTCGACCATCTCGCGACGCCGCGCGGCCGCCTGCGCGTCACCGCACCCATCGTGTTCAGCAACGAATGCCTGATTCCATCGATCGCGGATTATTGCGCGCGTTATCCCGAGGTGAAGCTCGACATTGTCGCCACGGACGCACTCTCCGATCTTATGGACGATGGCTTTGAAGCGGCGATCCGTATCGGTGCGCTGGCCAACCCGGACCTGGTCGCACGGCCTCTCACGCCGTACAGGCTGGTGCTGTGCGCGTCGCCGGCTTATCTGAAGGCGCATGGCAGTCCCGCGACGCCCGATGAACTCTCGGCGCATCAGTGCCTGACGTATGCGTATCCGCCGCGCTCGGAATGGCACGCGGCACAGGCCGAATGGATCTTGCATGGACGGGACGGCCGCGCGAGCGTGCCAGTAGATGGCCGCCTGAAAATCGACAACGCCGAGGCGTTGCGCAAGGCCGTTTTGCGTGGCCTCGGTATCGCGATGCTGCCGGCAATTCTCATCGACGACGATCTGCGCGCGAAGCGGTTGCGCAAAGTACTGCCTGAGTATTCGGCGCCCGAGCGGCAGCTAAGTCTGCTTTATCTGCGCGAGCGGCAGATGTCGCTTAAGCTGCGAAGCTTCATCGATTTTGTGGTCGAACGGTTTGGCGCGGATGAGGACCGCTGAGTCTACGTTGCGGAGTGTCGCAGTCGTTCGTCACCCGCCTTCCTCTCCAATCGACCCATGAAAACACTGCTTCTCTATATCGCTACGGCAATGGCCGAAATCGTTGGCTGCTATCTGCCGTATCTGTGGCTCAAAGAGGGAAAGAGCGCGACTCTGCTAATTCCGGCCGCCTTTTCTCTCGCAATGTTCGCCTGGCTGCTGACGTTGCATCCATCTGCTGCGGGTCGCGTTTACGCCGCCTATGGTGGCGTTTATATCGGTGTCGCGCTCATCTGGCTTTGGGCTGTAGAAGGGATGAGACCGACGGCCTGGGATTGGACAGGTGTATCGTTTTCACTGATCGGCATGGCGATTATTGCTTTCCAGCCGCGTTGATCGTGCGCTTCGCGCAGACCGCTTCCGCATAGTGGCGTTGCCGATCACCATTCAGGTGACGCCCGGAACGCGGCCTTCACTTACGGCCAGCGATATGCCAACACGCGGTCGAGCGGATAAGCTAACTCACGCACCTCTTCAAGCTGATTGCCTCCGAACAGGTAAACGTTCTGGGCGTCTGATCTGAGAAAGAACCCTACATGCCCCTTCCATTCAACGGCATCGTCGGTAGTCAACACTGCCACGCAGCCGTAGATCGGTGCGGCGAGCTCGTTTCCCCAAGTTAGCCAGGAACGGGCCAGGGCCGACCGAGTTCCTTCAATGCCCGATTGCTTCATGCACCAGTTGAGAAATGACGAACACCATGCGATCTTGTCGTCGTAGCCTGCCAATTGGGTGGTTTCGTTATACTCGGCAATCCTCGGGTTGCATTGACCCGCGCCGTAGCGCTTGACACCTCGTTCCTTGAACGCGATATCCATCCAGACGGGCGCAAATCCGTTCGTTGCTTGCTCGTCGCGATACCCTTGAATCATCCGCGTGCTCCTCACAGACGCTCTTCTTCGACTGGGCCATAGATGGCACATGGCTCGTCAGAAATTACCGCCCAATATCGGTCGCCGTAGGACCAGTGCCACCATTCCGGCGGATAGTTGACGAAACCCGCGGCAATCATAGCCGTCGCCAATAACTGACGGTTAGCCTGCGCCTGCCGGCTAATGAACTGACAGGCTGTGTAACATGCGCCCGATGACTCTTCGTCAGTGGCGTTCAACACGCTTCCCATATTCAACTCGACGCCCTCTTGGGTCGCAAGTGTCAAGTCGACGGCGGCGCCCGTCGGATGCGCGGCCACCTCCGGCGGAGCGGCATAGCGACTTGTCAGTTCGATCAAAAGAGCATCCGACGCCGACGGGTATTGCATTCGGAGCGCGGACAGGCGACGGTCGAAGTAGGATCGCTGAAGCGATAGCGGCCGGTATCCTTCCTTGACTAACAATCGCAGGCCTTGAATGGAAAGCCTCTGCGCTGCGAACATTAGCCGTTCAGCGACGCCAACGCGAACCTTCAGGAAATGTCTGCTCGGGTTAGAGACGACGCTACGCGTGCGATCCACTAGCACCAGATCGCCGGTGTCACCAGGATCGACAAACCGTTCGCCCGTGTCGATCAATTCGACGGACGCAACGACAGGATCGGAAAGTGAGATCACGAGAGGAACCGGATTCGAGTGTGGAACGGCCCAATGACATGACTCGAAATTGTCAGCTATCTTTCTGCTAATGTCGAGCGGCCAGTATTGGGCCGCTGACTGTCTTATGCGAGAGACATTTGTCGACCAGGAGTCGAACGAAGCAAAGGAGCTAGAATGCGGTCCGCCTGCTACTTTAGAGTGCCTGCCAGAACGATTGGAGCAATATACTGGTTCTGGTGTGACAGGCAAAATATCAGGGTGATCCATTGACAAAACCGGCTAACTCCCCAACTCAAAAAGTCGAAAATTCTCGCCAGTGCGTCTCAAGGAACACCGCATTTTTGATCGTTATGGCGCAAGCTGTAATGGTGCTAGCGATTGGCGACATTGCGTATTGGCTGGTTAGCTGCACCGAGCCACGCCTGTACGACAGACTTTTTTGGGCCGCTTTCTTCACGGCAGTACTCGTCCCAGTGAGCTTTGTCCAATTCCAGCCGGAAGCCGCGATATATCTTGCGGGTTTCCTTCTCCTGCTCGCGCTGCTTACGCGTTTGCGATGGTGGATACCGGTTAGAGGGCTGCCGGTTGGCATCTTCGTCGCCGGAGCGTGCGGGGTTTTTCTCGCGCTCTGTTTCAGATGGGATGCTGCTTGCCGCTTGTGGTAGTCACAAGCGTGCGCCCGACGCGCAGTACTTGCGGGAAATTTCTCGCGGTGTCGCAGTGCGTACGACGATTGATTGCGGACATGCATACGTCTGCTTTGCCTGGTTAGCTGCGCATCCGCGAGCCCGCCCGGTCTGTGGACTCAAAGTTGTAACGCATTAGTGCTTCCCGCAGTCCTTCCGCCTTATCGACGGAGCACTCCTGCCGCAGATACTCGATGAAGCCCGACTGCACCGCTGTGCCGAGCCAGTCCGCCCGCACCGTGTAGCCGACCGCACGATCGGCTTCCGGCGTTTTCAACTCGAGTGCAACGATCTCGCTGCCCGGATAGGCCTCGCGAATCTGCGAACGCGATAGCAGTGTGATGCAATCGCTTTCCACCAGCATCGCCATCATCATCGCAAGAGAACTCGTCTCGACGACGACCGGCGGCCTGATCGGCAACCGCGCGAAGATCGAATCGATCACCGAGCGGCGCGGTACATTGTGCTGCGGGACGACCCACTCGTAATTGGCGATGTCTCGAGGCGCGATAGACTTTTTACGCGCGAGGCGATGCCCCTTACGCACCGCGACCACATACGGATCGGCAAACAGCTCGGTCTCCCGCACGGCTCCGGTGAGACGTGGCTCACGCAACCCGCCGACGATGATGTCGATCGTGCCCATCCGCAGATCGCGAAGCAGCGCCGCGTGCGAGCCCTCATCGACAGTGACGTGCGCGGACGGATAGCGCTCGCGCAACCGCTGGATCACACGTGCGACGAGACGCGGCGGCATCAGCGGCAACACGCCGATCGCCACCTTGCCGCTCAATTGTCCCCGGGCGTATGCGATCTCCTCGCGCGCCTGCGCAATTTCATAGAGCGCGAGGCTCAGGCAGCGAGCGAATTCGAGTCCAGCGGCATTGGCCGACACGCTATGCACGCGTCGCCGATATAACGACACACCGACCGTCTGCTCAATCTGCCGCGCCGCGCGATGCACGGCGGGCTGCGAAATGCCAAGCTGCTGTGCCGCTTCCGACGCCGATCCGGCACGTGCGATCGCGATGTGACAACGGACTTGCGTATCGGTCAGATGGCGGCAGACGTTGCGCGCATTCACGGCCGACGAATTTTGCCCCGTCAGGCCCATGACCGCGCGCTCCATCTGATCGAGCATGCGCCGTACGCGCCGTTGCAGTATCGCGCCTTGCGCAGTCAATTCGGAGCCGCCAAAACCCCGCTCGAAAAGCACGCCGCCGAAACTCGCCTCCAGCTTGCTGATTGCCAGGCTGACGGCCGGCTGCGTGCGGCCCGCGCGCGTCGCAGCCTGGCCGATGCCGCCTGCCTCGCACACTGCATCGAACAGAAATAAGCGCCTCAGCCGCGTCAGATCGTCGTCGGGCGATTCGTCCGGGTGCTTCGCCATCGCCTTCCCCATGCCCCGTGAAAGCCGTCAGCTTAACTGGAATTTATGCCTTATGCCGAAGTTCGTATTAAGGGGTTTTGCTTCAGCAGGCTTACAGTTGAGGCCATTCGATCGAGACGTTTTCAGCAAGGAGCCCGTTTATGTCCGTCGTTATCGACACTCACACGCACGCCATTTCCCCGGATAAGCAGCGCTATCCGCTCGCGCCCGTCGGCGGTCACCAGTCGGAATGGTCGGCCAAACGCCCTGTCAGCTTCGAAGGCTTGCTTGCGTCGCTCGACGAGGCCGGCATTGACCGGGCGGTCGTCGTGCAGGCATCGACGGTTTATGGCAACGACAATAGTTATGTGGTCGACGCGGTGAGAAACCACCCGGACCGCTTCGCGGGCGTGTTTTCGATCGACGTGCTGGCAAGCGACGCCGTGATGCAGATGCAGCGCTGGCTCGACGCGGGCCTCTCCGGCCTGCGCCTGTTCACGACCGGCAGCACGATGCCGGGGCAAGCAGGCTGGCTCGACGACGAGCGCTCCTTCCCGGTGTGGGACTATGCGCAGCGCCATAACGTGTCGATCTGTTTGCAGATGACGGCACAAGGCATTCCGGCGCTGCTGAATATGCTGGCGCGCTTTCCGGATATCCGCGTGCTGCTCGATCACCTTGCGCGGCCCGACTTGGCGGGCGGCCCGCCGTATGAAGCCGCCGCGCCGCTCTTTAGCCTCGCTTCGCACGAGGGCGTTTATCTGAAGCTCACAAACCGCACGATCGCCGAAGCATCTCGCGGCGCGTCGACGCCGGACGCATTCTTCCCGCGTGTGCTCGACGCGTTCGGTGCGCATCGCATCGCATGGGGGTCGAATTTCCCGGCCGCCGAAGGCACGCTGCCGCAACTGCTTGCCGATGCGCGCAATAGCCTTGCGATGCTGCCCGCCGACGCGCGCGACGCAATCTTCGGCGGCACCGCGCGCGCGGTCTATCCGGTTCTCGCCGCGTGAGGATCGACTCAATGACACAAGAATATACGGACGCGAGCACTGAGATGCCACCGCTTGAATTGAAAATTGCATTGAAGACTTATCCGCACACGCGGCCGCTGAAAGATGGCGAACTCGCCGATCCCAACGTGCAACTGATGTTCGAGGATATCGAACCGATTCACCGCGCCTTCGCACCGATGGCGCGCCGCCAGGCGTATGACGTCAGCGAAATGGCAATCGTCACGTATTTGCAGGCGAAAGCTTATAACAAGCCCGTCGTGCTGCTCCCCGCTGTAGTCGCCGCGCGCTTTCAGCAAGGCTGCATTATTTATAATGCTCAACGCGGCAAGCTCGGCGTGAGCAACCTGGTGGGCAAGACAGTCGGCGTGCGCTCGTATTCGCAGACCACCGCAATGTGGGTGCGCGCGATTCTCGCGAACACATATGGCGTGCCGCTCGAGGAAATCGACTGGGTCACGACCGAGGGCGCGCATCTGGAAGAGTATCGCGATCCGTCCTTCGTGCGTCGCGCGGAGCCGGGCAAGCAGCTATTGCCGATGCTGCGCGCGGGCGAGATCGACGCCGCCATCCTCGGCAACGATCTGCCCGACGAAGCCGGCCTTGAACCCGTGATCGACGATGCGGCCAGCGCCGATCTCGCGTGGTACGCGATTCATCGCTACGTGCCTCTGAACCACGTCGTGGTAGTGACGCAATCGCTTGCGGATACACATCCGCGAGCGGTGCGCGCAATGTACGACCTGCTGTGCCGCGGCAAAGCGTCAGTGGCCTCGCACAACGCGGGCAAGCCCGACAAGCTGCTGTTCGGCTACGACGCGTTGCGCGGCCCGCTTGAGGAAACAATCGCGTTCTGCGAGCAACAGCAACTGCTGCCGCGTAAGCTGAGCGTCGACGAAATTTTCGCTGACAGCATCGACATTCTCGGCGGCATCGCGAGCTGAATAACGGCTCTTTCAACGTTTTCGAGCGGACTCCAGTTCGCCAAAGCTTCACCGCAGCCCATCGTGGATGGGCCTAAGCAAGGAGACACCATGAGCTTGCCTCGCACGGGCGCCATGAAACCAAAGCCACGTCAGCCGTTCTATCGCGACCTGTCATTCCAGGTGCTGGCCGGCATGGCGCTTGGAATCGCCACGGGCTACTTCTTTCCGAAGTTCGGCATCAATCTGCAGCCCGTCGGCGACGCCTTTATCCGCATCATCCAGATGCTGATCGGGCCGATCATCTTCTGCACCGTATGCAGCGGCATTGCGGGCGTCAAAGACTTTGGGAAGGTCGGCCGCGTCGCGATCAAGGCCCTCTTCTATTTCGAGGTGGTGACTTCTCTCGCGCTGGTGCTGGGGCTTGTAACGATCAACGTGCTGAAGCCGGGCGTCGGCATGAACGTCGACATGCATAGCGTGCACTCGGCCGCCGTCGATGCCTATGTCGCGAAAGCTCATCACGCGGTCACGACGAGCGACTTTCTGCTCAATGTCATTCCGCACACGGCGATCAGCGCATTTGCTGGCGGTGACGTCCTGCAAGTGCTGTTCTTTTCGGTGCTATTCGCCTTTGGGCTGGCCGCAATCGGGGAACGCGCGCAGCCCGCGCTCGACTTCATCGATTCGGTATCCGGTGCGCTGTTCTGGGTAATCAGCCTGACCATGAAGATCGCACCACTCGCAGCTTTCGGCGCCATCGCCTTCACGGTGAGCAAATTCGGTTTCGGCACGCTGCTCTCGCTCGGCAAGCTAGTGCTGGAGTTCTATCTGACGTGCGCGCTCTTTTTCCTGCTGATCCTGTGGCCCATCGCAAAGGTAAACGGCTTCAGCCTTTTGCGCCTGATGCGCTATATCGGCGCAGAACTGCTTCTCGTAATCGGTACGAGTTCTTCAGAAACCGTGTTCCCACAACTGATCGACAAGCTCGAACGCCTTGGCTGCGAGAAGTCGGTGGTTGGCCTGGTGCTGCCAACTGCCTATACGTTCAATCATGACGGCACGTGCCTTTACTTCGCCGCAGCCGCCGTGTTTCTCGCTCAGGCAACCAATACACCGATGAACTGGCACGATCAGTTGGTGTTGCTTGCGGTGCTGCTGCTCACGTCGAAGGGAGCCGCCGGCGTGTCGGGCGCTGCAATCGCAGTGCTCGCTGCAACGCTGGCTGCGTCGAACACGATTCCGGTTGAATCCATCGCGCTGATTCTCGGCGTTCACAAGGCCATGTCCAGCGCGTTCGTCTTCACCAACATCGTAGGGAACAGCGTAGCCACTATCGTAGTGGCGAATTGGGAAAAAGCACTGGACCGCGTCGCCTTGCGCCATGAACTGAAGACGGGCTTCAACCCCGCCGAAACCGCGCACTCGCTCGAACAGCCGGGCAGCACTTCAGCCGGCCACTAACGCAGGACCGGCGGTACGTCCGCGTTGTGCCGGGCGGTCCCGGCGAGTAGATCAAAAGTAATCCCAATAGGCAATTTAATTAGGGTTACGTATCAATCAGTACATTAAAAACACAACGAAAATCAGGAGACAAGCGGTGGACAAGGTTTGGAAAATCATCGGATTGGGCATCTCGGCCA
The DNA here is from genome assembly GCF_041355255.1 of Paraburkholderia sp. RCC_158. Taxonomy (NCBI): domain Bacteria; kingdom Pseudomonadati; phylum Pseudomonadota; class Betaproteobacteria; order Burkholderiales; family Burkholderiaceae; genus Paraburkholderia; species Paraburkholderia sp. RCC_158. The sequence goes on from NZ_JBFUPM010000005.1 coordinate 138,165, forward strand.
CTGCGGGCGCATTGGCAACGAATCCCGCACACGCGCAAACGAGCGTGCAGTTATACGGAACGGTGGATGGCGGCATACGTCATCAGACCAACGCCGCAAAAGGCGGCGGCTCGGTGACGACAATGAACTCGAACGGCTACTACAGTTCGAACAAGCTCGACTTTCGCGCAAAGGAAGACCTTGGCGACGGCTGGAATGCGCATTTTCTGCTGGAAAGCGGCTTTAACGTCGGCAATGGCCAGTTCGATAACACGACAGGCACCGAATTCAATCGGCAGGCGTTTGTCGGCATCGGCCATACGAAATTCGGCTCGCTCGATCTCGGCCGGCAGTACACCATTGCTCATGACATCATCAGCATTTACGATCCGTTCGGCTTTCATTTCACGCCGATCATTCCGCTGACCACGGCCTCTGATGGCACGCGAAACAGTAATGCCGTGAAGTACAAGAACACGTTCGGGCCGCTGCTGTTCGAAGTGGACAACTCCTTCGGCGGCGTGGCAGGCAATTTCAGCAGCGGCGCAGCGCGCGCCGTGGGCGTGAGCTATGCGACAGGTCCTGTTGCGATCGGCGGCGTCTATGGGCATCGCAGTGTACTGACTGGCTCGACCTATCTGGGCGACAGCTACTACATGGTCGGCGCCAGCTACAAGATCGGGCCGGTGCGTTTGTCGGGCGGTTTCATGTCCGAGGACTTGCAGAATCCAGCCACGCCCCACCAGGTAACGAACAATGGGTTCGGCGGCCTCTCGTGGACCATCACGTCGACTCTGGTTTTCCGCGGCAGCTACTACCAGACCACGGTAACGAACGACAAGTCCAGCCGGCGCGGACTCTCGGTGCTCTCGCTTGGCTACCTGCTGTCCAAGCGCACCAGTCTCTACAGCGAACTCGACTACACCTCGTACAAGCATGGGGTGGTGAGCACGCTCAACCCGGCCGGCGTGAAGAGTCAGACCGCGTTCACCATCGGCATCGACCATTTGTTTTAAATGATCTGCTTCACCGAGTGCTTTCTTCGGAGGCGCCCAAGACGCTGCTGACTCAGACCTACTCGCTTCCATTCGATCGGATTGTTCAATGCCTCGAGATATCGACTATTGATATCGTGGATATCAATGCAGGCTCTGTGGCTGCCGCCTGTTAATATCTATCTCAACCATAGGCGCAGGCATGCAGCGCGCCGTTCCGGTCATACGAGCAATCGTCGATTCAGGCGTGCCACGACACGCACTACGAGATCATGCAACTCATTCGCGACGGCAATGCGCGCAAAGCCTGCACCGAACTGCGCAACCACATTCGAAGCACGGAGGACTCGTATATCCGTGCAAGCATCAGCGGAGAAGCGCCATGAAGCACGATCTTGTCCGTCTGCTCGGCGACATCGTCGGTAGCCAGTTCGTCTTTACGGGCTCGGCTGAAACGCGGCGCTTCCGCCAGGGATATCGCTATGGCAGCGGTCCACTATTGGCTGCTGTGCAGCCTGGCACATTGGTCCAGATGTGGCAGGCGCTAAAGGCGTGCCATGATGCGAATGTCATCGTCATTTGTCAGGCCGCCAACACCGGCTTGACCGGCGGATCGACGCCGGTTGCGGACGGCTACGATCGTCCGGTAGTCGTGATCAATACGATGCGGTTGCGCCGGCTCGACGTGATTCGCAATGGCGAACAGGTCGTTTGTCAGCCGGGCGTTACCCTGGACCAACTGGAAAGGCGTCTCGCGCCGCTCAAGCGCGAGCCCCATTCTGTGATCGGATCGAGTTGCATCGGCGCGTCCGTGACGGGAGGCGTTTGCAACAACTCGGGCGGGTCTCTCATTCGCCGCGGTCCCGCGTTTACCCAGCTTTCGATACATGCCCGCGTCACAGCCGACGGCGAACTGAAGCTGGTGAACCACCTGGGAATCGATTTGGGCGATTCCGCCGAAGCCATACTTGGCCGCCTCGACGCAGGCGAACTGCCGCACGATGTTCCGCCAGCGATGGGACTCCTCGCGTCCGACCACGAATACAGCACCCACGTGCGGGATATCTCGGCATCGACTCCCGCGCGCTTTAACGCAGACCCGCGCCGCCTTTACGAAGCGTCGGGCTCGGCGGGGCACCTCGCGGTTTTTGCCCTTCGGCTGGACACATTCGCGGCGGACGAGCGCACCCAGGTGTTCTACATCGGCAGCAATGATCCGGCCGAGCTCGAATCAATCCGCCGCGATATTCTGGGCGGTTTCCAGAGTTTGCCGATTGCAGGCGAGTACATGCACCGTGGCGCGTTCGATATCAGTCGCCGCTACGGGAAAGACATGTACCTTTACATTCGGGCTTTCGGCACCGACAAAGTGCCGCTAGCCTTTGCGGCGAAGAGCCGCTTCGACGCCATGACCGAGAAGACGGGCCTTGGTACGGCCATCAGTGACAGACTGCTGCAGGCAGCGAGCCGGCTTTTGCCCGAGCATCTGCCGCGGCGACTCATCGAGTACCGCGATCGCTTCGAGCATCACCTGTTATTGAAGATGGGCAATGAAGGTGTAGACGAAGCGCGTACTTATCTAAAGTCGCGCTTTCCGACGGCTCAGGGCAACTACTTCGAATGCACGCGAGAAGAAGGCGACGCGGCGTTTCTCAACCGCTTTACGATTGGTGGCGCAGTGGTCCGCTATCGGGCCGTTCATTCTCGAACCGTCGAGGACATCGTGGCGCTCGACATCGCGCTGCCGCGTAATGCAACCGACTGGTTCGAACAGTTGCCGCAGCATATTTCGAAGCACATCGAGTTCACCATGTATTGCGGCCACTTCTTCTGCCATGTGCTGCATCAGGAATATCTGGTGAAGAAGGGTGTGGACTGCGACCGCATCAAGGACGACATTCTCGCCCTACTCGCCGCGCGCGGTGCGGAGTATCCGGCCGAGCACAACGTCGGCCATCTGTATGAGGCGAAGGAGTCGCTCAAGCAGTTCTACGAGGAACTCGACCCGACTAACTCCTTCAATCCGGGTATCGGGAAAACCTCGCGGCTCTTCAACTGGGGAAGATCGCCGTATCGCTGCGGTTGCGAGGATCGGCCCGCGGTAAGTCAGCAGACGCTCTAGCGTAGCGTTACGCGAAGACCACCAGATTTTTTGCGCGCAAAGACGGTGCTGCCGACCTTGCGCCCGCCCTTGCGTGCGCAAGTCGCTCACACACCCAGAATCCTGCCGACCGTTTCGTTAAATTCGGCCGTCGCATCAGCGATCGCCTGGTCGGCCTCGTCGTCGAGGTTGTCGACGTTCTCGTCGATCACCTCCTGCAGGCTCAGGTAAGCCGCGATGATGCTGTCCAACTGGTCGCTCGCGGCCCGGGCGTAGACGGCCTCGCCAAGCGCCTCCATGAAATCGCCACGGCTTCCTCCGATCAGGCCATCCGCGTTGTTTTCCAGGTCGTCCTTGAACTGTTCGACGTCTGCCATGCTTTTCTCCAGAAGGTCAGGTGCAGCGTTGCCGGAATGAGCGTTCGCACGCAAGGCGCGCGCCTGGTCGTACAGTCTCGCGACCGTCACGCCGGCGACGCGCGCGGACCTTGTTGCGTCCTTGCATGCCGATAAGCGCCCAAAAGAAAGTTTGACAAACCATCTTTAGATATATATCTTACGACACATCTTAAGACATAAATGGAGGACGCAAGATGCGTCATCACCATCGTTTTGACCGCCGTCACGGCGCGGATCACGCTTCTTTCGACGCCGGCTTCGAGCGCCCCTCGCTCCATGCGCTGTGGCACGCGTTCGCTCATCACCACGCAGTTCGCAGCGAAGACGCCGAGCGCGTCGGCAGCGCGCATCGCTTTTCGCCGTGGGCGTTCTGGCATGCAATCGGACGTCATCACGAGCATCGCGGCGGACGCGGCGGGCGCGGTCCGTTCGGCGGCAGCCCTGGCGGCTTCGGCGGCGAAGGCGATGGCTTCCCGCGCGGCCGCAAGTTCAGCTCCGACGATCTGCAACTGCTGCTGCTCTCGCTGATCGACGCGCAACCGAGCCACGGCTACGAGCTCATCAAGGCGCTGGAAACGCGTTCTAACGGCTTCTATAGCCCGAGCCCCGGCATGGTGTACCCGGCGCTCACGTACCTCGAAGAACTCGGCTACGTCACCGTGCAGCTCGAAGGCAACCGCAAGCGCTACGAACTCGCGCAAGCCGGACGCGAGTACCTCGCGGCCAACCGCGAGCGCGTCGAGTTGATGCTCGCGAAGCTGAGCCACATCGCGCGCAAGATGGACTCGGTGCGCCGCGCGTTTGCCGGTGAAGAACCGGCCGACGTGAGCGAAGGCGGCTGGCTGCCCGAGCTGAACGCCGCGCGCCGCGCGCTGAAAAATGCGCTGCTGCGCCGGGACAACGCATCGGCGGAAGAACAGCGCCGCATCGCCGCGATCCTGATGCGAGCCGCGAAGGAAATCGAAGGCGAACAGGATTCAGGCAACGGCAAGCGCGACGATGCGGCCACTGCGTGACATCGACATCGACACTTCGACCAGACAGGAGTAACAACTCAATGCCGACTCAAGAAAAACGACCCGACCTCGCCGTAGAGCGCGTGCGCCATCCGCTCAGGTTCCGTCTGCTGGAAGTGAAGAAAGTGCAGGCGCTCACGCCGCATCTGATCCGCGTGACCTTCACGGGCGAAGACCTGCACGACTTCGTGTCCGCTTCGTTCGACGATCACATCAAGGTCTTCTTCCCCGAACCGGGCGCCGACAAACCAGTGCTGCCGCAAGCCGGCCCGGACGGCCCCGTGTTCCCCGAAGGACGTCGCCCGACGGCGCGCGATTTCACGCCGCGCCGCTTCGATCGCGACGCGCGCGAACTCGATATCGAATTTGCGATGCACGAAGCCGGTCCCGCGGCAACGTGGGCGGCGCAGGCGAAAGCCGGCCAGTACCTGGGCATCGGCGGGCCGCGCGGCTCGCTCGTGGTTCCCACGGCTTTCGACTGGCACCTGCTGATCGGCGACGACACCGCCCTGCCCGCCATCGCGCGCCGCCTCGAGGAATTGCCGGCCGGCAAGCGCGTCGCCGCGGTGATCGAAGTGGCCGATCCGTCGGCTCGCATCGAATTCAGGACCGACGCCGAGCTGCATCTCGTGTGGTGTTATCGAAGCGAACGCGAAAACGGAAGCGGAAGCGAACACTGCACGCGCGGCGAGGCGTTGCTGCAAGCGGTGCGCGCAACCTATCTGCCGGATGACGGCGAAGGCTATGTGTGGGCCGCGGGCGAATCCGCGACGATTCGCGCGATTCGCTATCACCTGTGCACCGAACGCGGCGTCGACAAGTCGCGGATTCGCGCGGCGAGCTACTGGAAACAGGGCGCCGTAGCGGTGCATGAAACCATCGACGACTAGGCCATCGGCGACTAAAAGACGACCAGGAGACGATCCCGGCACCACGTGCCGGCAAAGACCCGTGCTTTTCTCGACTTCGCGATCGAACGAAAACTGCACTAGAAACAGGTCGCCACTCAACTCACAACGGCGCCTCAATCATCGAATAAGCGCGCCGATCTTCTCGCCCTATTGCTCTGCCGGCATCTGTTGATCGTAGGCTTTTTGCGCCTGATCGATCTCATGCAAATGCTTGATCGACCATTCATAGACTGCTCCGAACGGAACCTGCAGGGTACGCCCGAGTTCTGTGATCGAGTATTCCACCGCGACCGGCGAAGTATTGAGCACATTCCGCGCGACGAGGCCATTGCGTTCGAGACGCCTCAACGCCTGCGTAAGCGCCTTATGCGTGATTCCTTCCAGCCTGCGCTTGATCTCGTTGAAGCGAGTTGGCTTCCTGGTCAGCAGCGTGAGAATCATCACTGACCACTTGTTCGCCACCTGATCGAAAAACGAGCGTGCGGCGCAATCCGCAAAGAAAACCTCGTCAACCTCGCAAGTCATGTCGGTATCTTCCTGTATATCTGCGCACCTGAAGGTGCGTAATTGACCGTAGATATCCAATGTATAACATGGAGTCCGGTCAACTGCTTCGAGCTCGGCGTCACACAGCCCAGCGAGCCAGGCGTTTGATGTACTCGTGATAAATAAGGATAGCGAATGAAAATGATGGAACACGAACTGTCTCGACGCGACATGCTGAAGGTCGCCGGTGCGGCAGCGATTGCGACCACTCTCGGGAACCATGAAGCCTTTGCTGCAACGAAATCGCCGGCCACACTGTTCTCGACCGAGGTAGGTACGGGAAAGAACGTCATGTTTCTCCACGGCTGGACTTGCGATTCGCATGACTGGAGCTGGCAACTGCCGCTCTTCGAAAGCAGGTATCGCGTCGTCGCTGTGGATCTGCGCGGGCATGGCAGATCGCAGTTGATGCCGCCCGGCGCTTATACGCCCGCCGACTACGTCGCGGACATCGAGGCATTTATCGCAACGAGGTATCCCGGACAGAAGTTCGTTCTCGTCGGGCATTCGATGGGTGGCCAGATCGCAGCCCGGCTTGCCGCGAAGCGCCCGGATCTGGTCAGCGCGGTGGTGTCCGTCGATGGCGCGCTCGGTTTTTCCGGCGCCGCCGCCGAACTTTTTGCAAAAACCACGCATGATTTGAATGCGGGCGATCCCGGCATCGTGGTGCCGGCCTTGTTCCAGCTTGTCTATGACCGCATCACTGAGCCGGCATTCAAGCGTTGGCACGCGAGGCGCGTCCAGGGCATGCCAGTGCATGTCGTGCGCGAGTCGTTCGGTCCGCTGTTCTTCGGCAACGATCAGGTCGGCACTGGAGAAGCGAGCGCAACGTTGTGCAAGAGCCTTACCGTTCCCTTCTATCAGACGTGCCGCGACCCCGAGCAGGCGAACCGCATGCGCTCCTGGTTCTCGCATTCGAAATCGAAGGTGGATGTATGGACCAACACAGGCCATTGGATCATGCAGGATCGCGCGGACGACGTGAACACCGCGATTACCGCATGGATCGACGCCCTATAGCCAACGGTGTTTGCCAACTCGAATCCGGAGAACCCGATGCCCGATCTCGACATTCTGCTCACCTCTTATCGACTCAATGCCCTCACCGTGCCTAACCGGGTAGTCATGGCTCCGATGACACGGTCTTTCTCCCCAGGCGGCATACTGGGCGCCGACGTCGCCGCGTACTATCGGCGACGTGCGGCGCACGGCGTCGGTCTCATCATCACCGAAGGAACCGGTGTTGGTCGCGCGGCCGCGCTCGACGATCCGGACGTCCCGCGCTTTCATGGCGAGGCGGCGCTGGCCGGCTGGAAGAAAGTAGTCGACGAGGTCCACGCGGCTGGTGGACGCATTGCGCCGCAACTGTGGCACGTGGGACATAAGCCTTCGAATGGAGCGGGCGAGCGGGCGTTGTCCGCTCATCGCTATGAGAGCCCGTCGGGTCTCTCCATAACCGGCGAACGCGTGGCTCAGCCGATGAGCGAGTCAGACGTCGCGGACACAATCGACGCATACGCGCGAGCCGCAGCGGATGCAGAGCGGCTCGGCTTCGACGGCGTCGAACTGCACGGCGGGCATGGCTACCTGATCAATCAGTTTTTCTCGGAGGATCTCAACCAGCGCGGCGACCGATATGGCGGAGCGACGCTCGTCGAACGCTCACGCTTCGCTGTGGAAGTGCTGAAGGCGATCAGGGCGGCGGTGACACCGGGGTTTCCAGTGATTCTTCGCCTCTCGCAATGGAAGCCGAAGGACTTCCGCGCACGGCTCGCGGGGACGCCAGCAGTGCTCGAAGAGTGGCTTGGCCTGCTTGTGGATGCCGGTGCGGATGCTTTCCACCTCTCCCAGCCGGCCTACTGGCAGCCCGCGTTTCCCGAAGCCGACGCAAACCTGAACCTGGCCGGCTGGGCGAAAAAAGTCACGGGCGTCACAACCATTACAGTGGGATCGGTGGGACTTGGAAGCGACGTCTACGACTCCTTTGCGGGCAAGGACGCGCAATCCGCTCCGCTGGACGACCTGCTAGCGCGACTGGAACGAGGAGAGTTCGATCTGGTAGCGGTCGGACGCGCGTTGCTGCAGGACGCGGCATGGCTCGAGAAGATCCGGCAAGGGCGCATCGACGAGATTGGGAACTTCACCCCGGACGCTTTCTCGACCTTGGCCTAGGAAACCGCTGATGGCACCGGCCTGCAACCCTACGCGATCGGGCGGAGTTGCAGAGGGTCGGTCATCTGACCGATGCCGCCGGAACGAGCAAGATGCGATGCTTACCACCGATCCTAACCAGACGGAGCATCCATGTCATTTCGTTTCGAAGTTGTCGTTTCACTAATCGCGCTGGCGTTCGCCAACGCATCGTTCGCACAGACTTCCGCTGACAAGCCTGAACGGATCAGGGGCACCATTCAGTCGTACTCCGGCGGCGTGCTCCAGGTGCACCGGCGTAGCGGCGACACGGTCGGCATTGCAGTAGTCGATGCAAGCGGACTGAATGCGGTGAAAGCCATACAGCTTTCCGATATCAAACCCGGTGCCTATGTCGGAGCCGCTGCGATGCCCGGCGCGGACGGCAAGCTGGAAGCGAAGGAGGTTCTTGTATTTCCCGAAGCCGCACGCGGGATGGCAGAGGGCCATTTTGCATGGGACCTCGGCGCTGGCAGCTCGATGACGAACGCCAACGTCGACACCATCGTGCAAGGTACAAGCGGCCGTGACCTGAAGCTCTCGTACAAGGGTGGCACCAACACGGTCACCGTGCCTGCGAACGCGCCGGTAGTGACGCTCATTCCCGCGACGCGCGGCGAACTGACTGCGGGCAAGCGGGTGTTCGTGGTGGCAACGCACGGCAAGAGCGGTGCGTACAACGCTGTGCAGATCATCGTCGAAAAAGATGGCGTGGCTCCGCCGATGTAAGGCGGTTCGAGCCGCGGTTCGAGCCGCGGTTCGCCCGCCGATTGCGGCGGTCAACCAGCGGCTCGCGCATCGCCAGTCGACGGGTGCGATCGTGACAATCAGGAGAAGTTGCTATGAATGAACGCCAGATGAGTGGCATAGCCGCTCGCGACGAATGGTGGCTCATGCGCTATTACTTCGTTCGGACTGCGTTTTCCGCGCTGTGGGTCGCGCTCGCTTTTTCGGTCGGGCAGCGTTCTCCGGAGGCGACGGCAGTGCTGCTGTTCGCCTATCCCGCGTGGGATGCGCTTGCCAACTACTTCGATATGTCGCGCAGCGGCGGAATGACCGCGGGCCGCACTCAGGCAATCAACGCCGTCATCAGCGTGGCCGCGGCGGTGGCGGTCATCGTGGCCTTGAATGCGCGCATGCACTGGGTGCTCGGCGTCTTCGGGGTGTGGGCGATACTCTCCGGGCTTCTGCAACTCGGCACCGCTGTGCGGCGCTGGAATCGCTTTGCCGCGCAATGGGCGATGGCTCTCAGCGGTGCGCAGTCGGCGCTGGCAGGCGCGTACTTCATCGTGCAGGCTCGCGCGCCGACACCGCCGGCAATCTCGCGGGTGGCGGCGTATGCCGCGGTGGGCGCGATCTATTTTCTGGTGTCGGCGTTATGGCTGTACGTGCGCCGACTGCGCCGCGAGACCGCGTGACTGTGTCATCGATCCCCGCATGCTGCCACCGGCTTCGCGTGATCGACGCGACGGGTCCCGCCGGTTCAGACGCCGCGCGACATGCGCCGGCGTCAGGCCACCTCCGCGATCATCGCCCTGACTTCCCGAGCCGCCTCGCGGCGCAGTGCGCCGAGATCGACATCCGGCGGCACGTCGTTTCGCACGATGCATTGACCCGCGCAGAAGAGCGCGGCGAGTTCGGGGCGCCCGCCCGAAACCACCGGCCCTATCGCCACGTCATGCAGGCCGAAGTAGCGCGGATCGTCGAGCCGGTAGACGGCGATATCCGCTTGCGCGCCCACTTCGATCCTGCCGACGCCTTCGAGCCCGAGCACGCGCGCGCCACCCGCCGTGCCCCAGTGCACGACCTCTTCGACCGACGCCGCATCCGCTCCGCCTTCGAAGCGCCCTCCCCGATATTCGGGCTGTGCCGCCATGCCGCGCCGGGCCCGTTGCGCAAGCCACGCCATGTGGACTTCGGAGATCATGTCGGCGGCTTCGTTGGAGGCCGCGCCATCCACGCCGATCGAAACCGGCACGCCCGCATCCGCCAGTTCACGCACCGGCGCAATCCCGCTGCCTAGCCGTCCGTTCGATTGCGGACAATGCGCAATGCCGGTTCCGGTCGCGGCGAGCAGATCGATCTCGCTGGCATCGAGCTTGACCAGATGCGCATACCACACGTCTTCGCCGAGCCAGCCGTGCTCGCGGCAAAACTCGACCGGCGTGTGCCGGTGCATCGCCTGCGCACTGTCCTGATAGTTGACGGTCTCCGAGAGATGGCTGTGCAGACGCAATCCGAGCCTGCGCGCCTCGCCCGCAATCGAGCGCATCTCGGCAGGAGAGACGGAAAACAACACTGTGGTCGGCGCGGCGACCACGCGGCGCATCGAATGCGGCGAGGCGTCGTGAAAACTGGAGGCGAGACGTTGGAGATCGCTCATGAAGGCATCGATCGATTCGGGACGCATCGCGGTGGGCAGCCCGGCTTCGAGCTGACGCGTGCGCGTCGCGCCGCCGCGCAGCAGCACGAAGCGCACGCCGAGCTTCTGCGCTTCCTCGAACAGAATGGCCGAGCTGTCGAACGGCATGTCCGGGTAGTACACGTAGTTGTGGTCCGCGATGGTCGTGCAGCCCGAGCGGACCAACTCGATCATGCCGATGCGCGCAGCGAGCCGGAAGCGCTTTTCGTCGAAGCGGGCGCGATACCGGTATGGCGTAGCCGCGAGCCACGGCGTGAGCGATGCGTTGATGCCCGCCGGGTCGCCCTTCAGCAGCGCCTGAAACAGATGATGATGAGTGTTGACCCACGCGGGATAGACGACGCAGTCAGTGGCGTCGACGATCGCTTCGCCGCGCATCGGGGCAAGCGCGCCGACGGCCTGAATGCGCGTGCCTTCGATACGGATATCCGGGCCGGCCGCGCGCGCCGGTTCGTTTGCGCCGCCGCCCGTCATGATGGCCGCCGCGTTTCGAATCAGAGTAGTCGTCATGCGGTGTCGTTCCTCATAGTTCGCTTTCATGCCAGCCGCGCAAGCCCAGGCGCGAGACCCAGACGGTGATGCCGAACAGCACTACGCCCGTGACGGTAATCAGCATCAGCGCGGCAAAGAGGCGCGGAATGTTCAACTGGAAGCCTGCCTGCAAGATCTGATACGCGAGCCCGGAGCCGGTGCCGCCCGTGCCCGCGACGAATTCCGCCACCACCGCGCCGATCAGCGACAAGCCGCTCGAAATGCGCAGTCCGCCGAAAAAATACGGCAGCGCGCTCGGAACGCGCAGGCGCGTGAGCGTCTGCCAGCGCGTCGCGCGATTGATACGGAACAGGTTGACGAGCCCCGGATTGACGCTGCGCAAACCCAGCGCCGTGTTCGAGATGATCGGAAACAGCGCGACCAGCGTCGCGCAGATCACCAGCGCGAAGGTCGTGTCCTTCACCCAGATAATGATGAGCGGTGCGATGGCGACAATCGGCGTCACCTGCAGCAGGATCGCATACGGAAAAAAGCTCGCCTCGATCAGCGGACTCTGCGCGAACACGAGTGCGATCGCCACGCCAAGCACAGTTGCGAGTGCAAAGGCCAGCAGCGTGATCCTGAGCGTGGCAAACAGCGCGGCGAACAGCATCGGTGCTTCGACAACAAGTTGCCGCGCAATGTCATGCGGCGCGGGCACCAGATAGACGGGCACGTCGAAGACGGCGCACGCCGCCTCCCACATCGACAGCATCAGCACGCCGACCACCCACGGCGCGAGTGCCTTCATCGCGCCGGGACGCTGCAACAAGGGCCTGCGCCGGTTGACGGCTTTCCGCTCGTTCGCGGCGGCCCGGTTGACAATGGTTTCGCTCGTCATCGTTACGCTCCTTGCAGTTGATGCGCGTCGGAGATCAGATCCGATAGCGTCTTGCAGTGCGCCAGAAACGGCGCGGACACGCGATACGCTTCGTCGCGTGCCTCCTTGCCGTCAATGGGCACGTCGGCGATCACGCGCCCCGGGCGCGCCTGCATCACCACCACGCGGCTCGACAGATACACCGCTTCGTAAATGCTGTGCGTGACGAACACCACCGTCATGCCGCGCGACTGCCAGAGCTTGCGCAGATCGGCATCGAGCTTGTTGCGCGTGAATTCGTCGAGTGCGCCAAACGGTTCGTCGAGGAGCAACAGGTCGGGCTCGGTGACGAGCGCACGCGCCAGCGACGCGCGCATCTGCATGCCGCCCGACAACTCGCGCGGACGCGCATCGCCGAAGCCCGCCAGGCCCACGTTGGCGAGCGCATCGGCCACGCGCGCGTCGGCTTCCTTGCGCGGCACGTGTGACAGATCGAGCGGCAACCGGACGTTCGCGGCAATGCTGGCCCACGGCATCAGCGTGGCTTCCTGGAACACCATCGACATGCGGCGCCCCTTCGTGCGCACCGTGCCGGTCATGGCGAGCGGCTGGCCCCACCAGCGCATGTGGCCGTGCGTGGGGCTTTCGATGCCCGCGAACATCTTGAGCAGCGTGCTCTTGCCGCAGCCCGACGGACCGAGCAGCGAGACGAACTCGCCCGCGCCGATATCGAGCCGCACGTCGGTAAGCGCGGTGGTGCCGTTCGCATAGATCTTGTCGACGCGCTGCACCGAGAGCGCCGGATTGTGCTGTTCGTTCATGGCTCACACCTCCGCATCGATACGAAACACTTCCTTCTCGCCGTGATCTTCCAGCAGCTTGAGCAGCATGCGGCGCATCAGCAGGCCGGGCTGGTCGGAGACCATGTGGCATTCCTGCTGACGGCTCACGTCGATACAGGCGTCGTAATCGGTGGCTTCGAGAATCTCGCGGTCTTCGTCGGTGATCGGGCGGTCCCAGTCGATCAGCGCCTGTGTCGAGCATTGCTGTTCAGTGTCGTTGCGATAGAGCCATTGCACGAGCATCATCGTTTTATCGTCGATGGGCGTCGCGCAGTTATAGATGATGTGGTGAATCCCACTCGCCGGATACATGCAGCCGAAGCGCCGCGCGAAGGGCATGAACCAGCGGTTCACGAGATGCCGCTCGGTGATGTCGTCGGTCGTGCCGGTAATGCGAAAACTCGCCTGCGGATTGCGGATAGGCACGCGGGTCTCGGCTTCGAAGCCCCATTCGCCTGGACGGAATTCGTACTTCGACGGCCTCGGCTGATCGAACAGGCCGAAGTTCGACTTATGCACGAAGCTAAAATGCGCGTTGTCGAACGAGTTCTCCATCATGCGCAAGGGGCTCGTGTTCCACTGCTCGTAGAACTGCAAAATGCGGCGGTAACCGGGCGCCGTCTCTTCGGGAAACTCGGGAATGGGCTGCAGCGGCTCGTCAAGCGCGACCCACGCATAACCGTAGCGTTCCTCGCAACGGTACGACTGCACGACGGCACGCGAGGGAATTTCGCCCGCGCCGTTCTGCGGAATCTTCACGCACTGGCCGGTGCAGTCATAGGTCCAGCCGTGATAGCCACAGGCGATGTTGCCGTCTGAATCCACGAAGCCCTTGGAGAGCTTCGCCGTGCGATGGCAGCAGCGGTCGCGCAAGGCGTGCGGCTTGCCGCCCGCTCCTTTCCACAGCACGATGTTTTCGCCGAGCAGCGTGAACGGCTTGGGGCCATCGTCGAGATGAGACATGGGAACCACTGCGTACCAGAAGCGGCGCAGCACTTTTTGACGGGTGACCAGCATAATGTTGTTCCTCGATTTGTGTGGGCGCTTTGCCGGATGTGCTTGAGACATCACCTTCAAGGCATCACCTTTAAGGCATCACCTTCGCGTTCTGCACATACTTCAGCGTGTAGGCGCTTTTATAGTCCGTGCCCGGCTTGAGCAGCTTCGCTGACACCATGTAGTCATAGGTCTTCTTCCAGCGGGCATCGGTCATCGCGCCGATGCCGAGCGTGGCCGCATCGCCGCCGGTCACGAGCTTGAGCGTCTTCAGTTGCGCGACGCCGAACGCGAGCTGCGCATCGGTCATCTCCGGGTTGTCCTTTCTGATGAGCTCGTTGCCCGGCGCAGGATTGGACAGATAGCTCTTCCACCCTTCCATCGAAGCCTTCACGAAACGCGCGACCACGTCCGGCTTCGCGTCGATGCTCTTCTTCATGCCGACGATGGTCGTGTTGTAGGGCGGATAGCCGTCGTCGGCGAACAGGAAAAAGTGCGTCTTGACGTTGGCGCGTTCCGCCTGAAACGGCTCGGAAGACGGATAAGCCTGCATCGCGACGTTCCGGTCGACAAAGAACGGTTGCAGGTTGAAGGTGTAAGGACGCGTCTGGCCGTCGGTGTAGCCGTACTTTTCCTTGAGCCACGGCCACCACGAGGTGCGGCCCGAGCCGGCGACCAGGATCGTCTTGCCTTTGAGGTCGCCGAGGCCTTTCACGTCATCGTGTGTGAGCATGCCTTGCGGGTCGAACTGGAACGAAGCGGCGACGGTCTCGACAGGAATGCCTGCCTCGATCGAGGACAGCACCTGAAAGTCATAGCCGAGGATGAAATCCGCCTGCCCGCCCACCAGCAGTTGCATGCCGTTGACCTGCGGGCCGCCCATCCTGATGGTGACGTCGAGTCCGGCTCTCTTGTAGAGGCCGGTGGCGACAGCCTGATAAAAGCCGCCGTGCTCGGCCTGCGCGTACCAGCTCGTGAGGACGGTGATGTGGTCGTCGGCGCGAGCGGCAAGCGTGGCGAGACCGAGAACAGCGGTGCAAAACAGGCGACGAATGAAACGCATGAATGGCTCCCGAATGAGGACATTGGAAGACCATGAGGACGTTCGAAAGTCAGGGGCGATACTGCGTGTCCTGTCGTTGAAATCGGGCGATTTCATTCGAACGCCGACACAGTCGACGTGAGTGCGCGATGCACCCCAGGAGCAATGCCCCACGCCGAAGCGAACCTTTCGCCCGGCGCTAGCCGCTTATACTCCGCACGACGGTTATGCGAGAAGCGTGCCAGACGATCGGGCCATGAAACGTGGGCTTACGCCTGGCCGAATGCATGGCCGCATGCGTCGTCACGGGGCATCCGCGCCCCGCGATCGCGCACGACAGCACCGTGAGCGTGGATTTAATCGGGACTCACGCAAAACATTAATAGGCGCTTAGACGAATCACACCTCTTCTCCATATAAGGCATGATTGTCGAAAACGCGTGCAACACTGAATCAAAAGATCCGGCAATATGACCCTTCACTCCCGGAGTTCGAGATTGAATCCATATTTCTATCGCTTTTGTACTGAACCGTACCCGAATGAGCAACGATTTGAAGTATGGCGTGACGAGGTGAACGCGATATTCGACGTCGATATCGAAAAGTCGGTTTCTTCCAGTTTCAATTACGATCTTTCCACTGGCTATATCGGCTCTCTATTGATGGGTTGCGGCACCTGGGCCGGACAGCAGGAACCGGTCGCCTATGGCGTAAAGCGGTCAGCGCAAATGATCCGCAGGGACGGCCTCGATCATTTTTATCTCTGCCTCGGCATTACTCATTCTCTATCCGGATATGCGGCTCGCACGCCGATCGAAGCAGAGCCGTCGAAAATCTATGTACTCGATCTGGCCCGCGAACTCGATTCGGAAATCGTAGCCGGTGACACGGTTATTCTGACGATCGCCCGCGATCTGCTCGAGCCGCGCATCCGCTCAGCGAATCTGCATGGCGCCGTGCTGCAAGGCCCGATGAGCGCCCTGCTCGGCGACCACATGATTTCGCTGCGGCGCCAGTTGCCGTACCTGTCGCCCGTCGACATGCCCTATATCGAGCAGGCGACACTGGCGATGGTCTCGGCGGCGCTGGCGCCATCGGCTCAAACGCTCGCCGATGCCGAAAACGAGATCAACCACGCGCTGCTGGTCCGCGTGCGCCGCTATATCGATGCGAATCTGACGGCCGCGCAGCTTTCTCCGCAGCAGATCTGCCGCGACGTGGGCATTTCGCGCGCTCATCTGTACCGGCTGTTCGCGCGCGAGTCGGGCGTCGCCGCATATATCCAGCAGCGCAGGCTGGCAAAAATCCGCGAGATACTGGAAAGCCCGAAGGGCCGGAAACAGCGGCTGTCCACGCTGGCGTTCCAGTACGGTTTCAAGAGCGAGTCGCACTTCAGCCGTAGCTTTCGCCAGGCGTTCGGCTGCTCGCCGAGCGACGCCCGCGAGCGGGGCGCAGCGGAACCTGCGCAGCCAGCGGCGTCGCGCCGCGGCGGCCACTCGCCAGGCTCGCTGCGCGACGTGCTGGACAAGCTCGACAAGTGAACATGCACTGAGACGCACAGACAAGTAATAGAGACGCTCAGGCAAAAGCGCGCAACGCGCAACTGCTACTATTTTCCCGCCTGTCTTAGTTATGAAGATACGCGTCAGGAAGACCCAACGCTAACCTCGGCTTGCGTTTCCTGGCGCGAGTTCACAATCAGAACCGGGGATCACAAATGGGGTATCGCCAATTGGCGCCATCGGCCGTCCTGATTCTGGCGGCCTGTGCGCATGATCAGTCGGCGAGTCAGTTCGTGCGCGTTTGCGACGACAGCGGATGTGCCGAGCGGCCAAAAAGTCAGATTGCCTTAGACGCTTCGCGCAACGGCCACGATTCGGCCGAAACAGATTCGGACCGGCGCATCGCCGCGCTGGTAAAAGCCGGGGAGACCAACCCGCGTGCAGCTTACGACCTGGGCCTGCGTTATTTTCGCGGCGACGGCGTGCGTCAGGACAGTTATCAGGCGCTCAAATGGATGCGCAAGGCGGCCGAAGGCGGCGACCTGCAAGCACAGAAAGCACTGGGCCGTTTTTATCTGTTCGGTCTCGAAGAGATGGGACCCGATCCTCGTGAGGCCGAGAAGTGGCTGATGATCGCATCGGAACGCGGCGATAAGGAGTCGGGAAAACTACTCGCGCAAGCGCGAGCGGCCAAGCAATCCGATCAGGATTACTACCGGTGGCAGACAGAAGCGCGTGCGCTTTACGGCAACTGGTATGCCGATTACCCCTACCAGGGCTATTGGCAAGGCCGGGGCTGGTACTGGTATTGAAGCATCTCAAACAGAACATATGCGCTCGGCCATCTCATTGATATTCCGTCAACTGCATCACGCATCCTCCAAGAACATCAAAACATGAAGCTCAATTCGACATATCGGAGCGCCAAGGGCGTCTTCTCGATCATTTTGATCGGATCTCTAAGCGCCTGCGGGGGCATGGTATCCACTGGCGGACAAAGCGCGGGTGTCTCCGGTGCAGCCGGTGGCTCGACAAGCGCGGGCGCCGACGAAACGCTCGAGCGCTGCAAGGCGCCGCTCGGCACGATTGCGGTCGACGACGGACGCAATGCAGACTGGTTCGGTCCATTCGGCAGCGCGACTCAGGTCACGACGATCGAGCCGCTGCTGCGTCTTGCAGTACAGCAATCGAACTGTTTTGTGATCACGTCGATCGGCAATCAGAAGACCGATGCACGGCTGTCGCGCATCACGGGTTTGCAGCGCAATTCCGGCGAGTACCGCGCCGGATCGAAACAGCAGAAAGGTCAACGGGTCGCGGCAGACTACTACATGGAACCGCAGATCATTATCAACGACTCGGCGATTGGCGGCGTCAGCGGCGTGCTGGGCGGGTTGATCGGCGGCAATGCGTTGGGCAAGATCGCGGGCGGCATGCAGTCGAAGGCGTCGGTGGTCACGCTGACGCTCTTCGATGTGCGTTCGGCGCTGCAAATATCGGCGGCCGAAGGCAACTCGACCGCGACCAACTATGGCGCGGCGTTGGCCGGCCTCGGCGGCGGCGCAGGAGGCGGACTGAGCGGATTCTCAAGGACGCCGGAAGGCAAGGCGACGGTCGCGGCGTTCATCGACGCATACAACAAGATGGTCGTCGCGCTCCGTAGCTACAAGGCGCAGGACGTCAAGGGCGGCCTGGGAAGAGGCGGACAGTTGCAGGTGAACTGATCGCGTTTTCCGTTCCGTGATGCCGCGTTGGCCGCTCCGGTCATCGCGGCTCATGGTCGGTCGTGAATCTGGCTGGTGCATCAGTTCGTATCGACACCCAGATCGCCCAGCGGATGCGCCTCCCGCTTCCACGGCGAAGTCAGAAAATGCCTGACCCGCTCGGGCCGCACTTCGGCGAGCGTGGCCGGCGCCCAGCGTCCCTTGCGGTCCTTGTCGATCAACTGCGCGCGCACGCCTTCGCAGAAATCGCCCTCCTCGATCGCGCGTTTGACGATGCCGAGCTCCATCCGGAAGCATTCGGCGAGTGTCATCTGCCGCCCGCGCAACAGCGCTTCGCGCGTCACGTAAAGCATGGTCGGCGAGTGCGCGACGAGCGCATCGTAGGTGGATTGCAGCCATTGCTTCACTTCACGCGGCGAGTCGCGTTCGAGATCGTGCCGCAACGTCGCGACGATTCTGTCGACGCCCGAACGCCGGTCGAAATGCCGTAGAACCTGCGGCGTCAACTGCGCCAACGCGGCGTGCGGCACGATGTTGCAGGGCGGCTCGAACACGCCGCGCAATGCGCTCATCAGATCGCCGTCATGCGGCATGCGCCGCAAGCGCTCTTCGAAAGAAGCGAGCCAGTCGGCCGGCACGCACAGATCGGCGAGTTGCAGCCGCAACGCATCGGCGCCGGACAGCGTCGCGCCCGTGAGGCCGACATACAGTTCCAGTTCCGCGGACATCGCGGCGAGAAAGCGCGTCGCGCCAACGTCGGGCAGAAAGCCGATGCGCGTCTCCGGCATCGCGATCTTGCTGCGCTCGGTGACGATGCGCAGCCGCGCCGCCTGGCCGAGCCCCATGCCGCCGCCCATCGCAATGCCGTCGAGCAGCGCGACGACCGGCTTCGAAAAAGTGTGCAGCGCGTAATCGAGCCGGTATTCGTCGATGAAAAATGCAAGCCAGCGGTTGTCCCCGTTCTTCGCGAGCCGATGCACCTCGCGCACATCGCCGCCCGCACAAAAGCCCTTGTTTCCCGCACCTTTCAGCACGAGCGCGACGATGCCGTCGTCGTTGCGGCAATGTTCGACCAGCATCGCAAGCTCGCGAATCATCGCGTGCGATAGCGCATTCAGCGCAGCGGGCCGGTTTAGCGTGATGATCGCGACGCGGTTGACGACGCGAAACAGGATCTCGCGTTCCGACTCCACGCCCGCTGCGGGCGCGACTTCATAAACGACGCTTTGCAAGGCGCTCATCGTTGCGTCTCCTCGTTTGCGCGGGCGGCATCTACGCTTTGCATGACCTCCCAGCGCGGCGCGCGTTTTTCGAGGAACGCATTGACGCCTTCGCGCTGATCGGCTCCGTCGAACAGATCGACGAAACGTTCGCGCTCCAGCGCGAGCGCAGCCGAACGCGGCACGCCGTTGCGCGCCTGATGAATCAGCGTCTTGCTAAAGCCGACCGCCTGCGGACTCAGCCCTGCGACGCGCGCCGCCATAAT
Organism: Paraburkholderia sp. RCC_158; assembly: GCF_041355255.1. Lineage (NCBI taxonomy): Bacteria > Pseudomonadati > Pseudomonadota > Betaproteobacteria > Burkholderiales > Burkholderiaceae > Paraburkholderia > Paraburkholderia sp. RCC_158. The sequence goes on from NZ_JBFUPM010000005.1 coordinate 157,666, forward strand.
CAGAGCGGCCTCGCGCGCAGCGCCCTTTTCCACGACCTCTTCGACGAGACCGATGCGCAGCGCAGTCGACGCGTCCACGCGTTCGCCGGTGAGAATCATGCGCTTCGCCCAGCCTTCGCCGACGAGCCACGGCAGCGTCTGCGTGCCGCAACCGCAGGGCAGCAAGCCGACCGCGGTCTCGGGCAGCGCCATCACCGCGTGCTGTTCGGCGATACGGATATCGCAAGCGAGCGCGCATTCGAGCCCGCCGCCCATTGCATAACCGTTGATCGCGGCGATCACCACGGGCCGCGCATTCTGCAACGTTTCGAACACGGCGCCGAAGCGGGCCGCGGCGACACGCGCCACGTCGCGATTGCCGTCGGCGAAGGTGTTGAGATCGGCGCCCGCGCTGAAGAACTTCGGCCCCTCGCCCGTGATGACGATCGCACGAACGCGCGCGTCGCCGTTCAGACGCTCCACGGTCTGCTGCAATTGCAGCAAGCCTTCGGGCGTGAACGCATTCGCGGGCGGGCGCTTGAGCGTGAGTTGCGCGACGGTTCCGTTGTGCGCGTAGTCGAGTTCGATCATTACGCGTCTCCCTTCGCGCTGTCGCTGCCGTTGTCACTCAAGCTCTCGTGACGATAAAGCTTGATGACCGCCGAAAAGTCCAGACGTCCCGCGCCTTTTGCGCTCATCGTTTGATAAAGCTGCTGCGCGAGCGCGCCGAGATAGACGGGTTGACGCGCGAATTTGGCCGCATCCGTCGCGAGGCCGAGATCCTTGAGCATGAGATCCGTGCCGAAACCGCCGCTGTATCCACGCGAGGACGGCGCGCTGTCGATCACGCCCGGCATCGGGTTATACGTGTCCGAACTCCAGCAGCGCCCCGTCGACGTATTGACGATGCCGGCAAGCACCTTCACGTCGATGCCGAGCGCTTCGCCGAGCGACATGGCCTCGGCCACGCCCGCCATCGTGACGCCGAGCACGAGGTTGTTGCAGATCTTCGCGACCTGGCCCGTACCCGTGTCGCCGCAATGCACGATGTTTTTGCCCATCGCGGACAGGACCGGTTTCACCGCTTCATACGCGCTCGCGCTGCCGCCGACCATGAAGGTCAGCGTGCCCGCGGCCGCGCCGCCGGTCCCGCCGGACACGGGTGCATCGACAAACGTATTGCCGTGCTGCCGCGCGAGTTCCGCGAACGCTTTCACGCTGGCGGGATCGATCGTGCTCGAATCGACGATGGTCACGCCGTTGGGAACGCCGGCGAAGACGCCGTCTTCTGCCGTCAGCACACTACGCACATGCGCCGCCGCGGGCAGCATCGTGATCACGCATTCGACATCGGCGACCGCCGCTTTCGGCGAAGCGGCCGCCTTAGCACCCGCATCGACAAGCGCCTGCACGGCTTGTGCGTTCAGATCGAAAACGTTGACCGCATGGCCCGCCTTCAAGAGGTTGTGCGCCATCGGCGCGCCCATGTTGCCGAGTCCGATAAAGCCTATTTTCATGATGCCGTCTCCCTGTTTGCGGCTCGCTCAGCGCAGGCTGATCGTGGTGTTCACGCCGTCGTTGATCGTGTCGTCGTCAAACCAGCGCGCGGTGACGGTCTTCGTTTGCGTATAGAACTGCACGACCTGTTTGCCGTACGGACCCAGATCGCCGAGCTTGGAACCGCGCGAACCCGTGAAGCTGAAGAACGGCACTGGCACCGGAATCGGAATGTTGATGCCGACCTGGCCGACGTCGATTTCGCTCTGGAATTTGCGCGCCGCCGCGCCACTTTGCGTGAACAGTCCGACGCCGTTACCAAACGGATTGCGGTTGACGAGCGCGATCGCGTCATCGAGCGTCGCGGCGTTGAGCACCAGCAGCACCGGCCCGAAAATCTCCGTGCGATAGATTTCCATCTCCGTGCTGACGTCGCTGAAAATCGTGGGGCCGATGAAATTGCCCTGCTCGTAGCCGGGCACTTTCACGCCGCGGCCGTCGAGCGCGAGCGTCGCGCCTTCCTTCACGCCCGCTTCGATCAGCCCGAGAATGCGCTGCTTCGCGGCGCGCGACACCACGGGACCGACATCGGTATTCGGCTCGTGGCCCGCGTTGACCTTGAGCGTCTTCGCCCTGGCGACGATGTCCGGCAGCCATTGCTGCGCCGCGCCCACCAGCACGACCACCGAGGTCGCCATGCAACGCTGCCCCGCCGCGCCGAAGCCCGCACCCGCGAGCGCATTCAACGCTTGCTCGCGATTCGCGTCGGGCAGCACGACGGCGTGGTTCTTCGCGCCCATCATCGACTGCACGCGTTTGCCGTGCTCGCTGCCGAGGCGATACACGTGCGTGCCGACCGCCGTCGAGCCGACAAACGAAATCGCCTTCACGAGTTCATGTGTGCAGAGCGCGTCGACCACGTCCTTGCCGCCGTGCACGACGTTCAGCACGCCCTTGGGCACGCCTGCCTCCAACGCGAGTTCGACCAGTTGCATCGTCGACAACGGGTCCTGCTCCGAAGGCTTCAGCACGAACGTATTGCCGCAGACGATCGCCATCGGGAACATCCACAGCGGGATCATCGCGGGGAAGTTGAACGGCGTGATGCCCGCGCATACGCCGAGCGGCTGGCGCAGCGTGTAAGTGTCCACGCCGCCCGCGACGTTTTCCGCGAATTCGCCCTGCTGCAAGGTGCCGATCGAACACGCATGCTCGACCACTTCGAGTCCGCGAAAGACGTCGCCTTCCGCGTCGGCAATCGTCTTGCCCTGCTCGGCGCTCAGTGTCTTTGCAATGCGCGGCAGATGCTCGCGAATCAGCGCCTGGTACTTCAGCATGATGCGCATGCGCGCGCCGATCGGCGTGTTCTTCCATGTGCTGAACGCGGCATGCGCCGAGCGGATCGCTTCGTTGACTTCGTCGGCGGTCGCAAACGGCACGCGCGCCAGCACCTGTTGCGTCGCCGGATTGACGATGTCGCGCCATTCGGTGGTTGTCGATTCGACGAATTCGCCGTTGATCAGCAGCTTGACGGTATCCGGGGCAATTGCGCTCATGCTGGAAACTCCTATGCGGTGAATCGGTGGCTCGGTGGTGTGCATCGTGGCTCAGTGGCCGACGCACAGTAAGTACGATCGAATAAAAACGCTTGACGACGCCTAGCGCAGATCGGGGAAATCTTCTTCCCAGTACTCGTCGGGTAAGCGTGCCGGCTCGGCTTGCCGCTCCATTTCACGGCGCCGCAACTCGACGCGGCGGATCTTTCCGGAGATGGTTTTCGGCAGCTCGCTGAATTGCAGGCGGCGAATCCGCTTATACGGTGCGAGCTTTTCGCGCGAGAACGCGAACACGGCGCGCGCGAGTTCGGGTCCGGCTTCGTAGCCCTGGCGCACGGTGACGAACGCCTTCGGCACCGACAGGCGCAGCGCGTCGGCGCTCGGCACGACCGCCGCCTCGCCGATGGCCTCGTGCTCGATCAGCACGCTTTCGAGTTCGAACGGACTGAGCCGGTAATCGGATGATTTGAAAACGTCGTCGGCGCGGCCCACGTACACGTAGTAGCCGTCATCGCGTCGCAGCGCCACGTCGGATGTGCGGTAGAAACCGTTGCGCATGGCCTCGGCGGTCGCCTTCGCGTTGTTCGCGTAGCCGGTCATCAGACCGAGCGGACGGTCCTTGCCATCGGCGCCGATCGGCAATGCAATTTCGCCTTCGGTGACAGGGTGATCGTCGGCGTCGATCAGTTCGATTTTGTAGCCCGGCAACGGACGTCCCATCGAACCGGCCACAACCGGTTGGCCCGGCGAATTGCCGATCTGGCAAGTGGTCTCGGTCTGCCCAAAACCGTCGCGTATCGTGATGCCCCATGCGTGCTTCACGCGCTCGATAATCTCCGGATTGAGCGGCTCGCCCGCGCCGACAATCTCGCGCAGCTTCACCGGATAATCCGCGAGCGGCTCCTGCACGAGCATGCGCCAGACGGTCGGCGGCGCGCACACGGTGCTCACGTTGAAACGCACCAGCACGTTCAGCGTGTCTTTCGGCACGAAGCGCGCGAAGTTGTAAACGAACACACAGGCCTGCGCATTCCACGGCGCAAAGAAGCAGCTCCACGCGTGTTTCGCCCAGCCCGGCGAGCTTATATTCCAATGGATGTCGTTCGGTTGCAGGCCGATCCAGTACATCGTCGACAGATGGCCAACCGGATAGCTCTGATGCGTATGCTCGACGAGCTTGGGCTTCGACGTCGTGCCGGACGTGAAGTAAAGCAGCAGCGGATCGGTGGCGCGCGTGATGCCTTGCGGCGTGAATTGCGGCGATGCGTCATACGCGGCCGCAAGATCGATCCAGCCGTCGCGCGGCGTGCCGACGGATAGACGCGTCAACGGCACATCGAGCGAATCGAATTTGGACAGCTCCGCGCTGTCCACCACGACGAAGTTCGCGCCGCCTATCTGCACGCGGTCGCGCACGTCGTCGGCGGAAAGCTGCGTGGTGGCGGGCAGCACGATCGCGCCGAGCTTCATCGCGGCGAGCATCACGTCCCACAGTTCGACGCGGTTCGGCAGCATCAGCAGCACGCGGTCGCCGCGTTGCACGCCCACGCCGCGCAGAAAGTTGGCCATGCGCGCCGAGCGCTCCGACATTTGCGCGTACGACAAACGCAGGCCCTCGCCTGCCGGATCGTCGACGATCCACAACGCCGGGTTGTCGTTGCCACGCGCGATGACGTCGAAGTAATCCAGCGCCCAGTTGAACTCGTCCAGCACCGGCCACGCGAACTCGCGGTATGCGCGCTCATAGTCGGTTCGATGGCGCAATAACAGATCGCGTGCGTCGACAAATGCTTTCGCTGCAGTCATGGTCGTCTCCTGATGGGCGCGGTATTGGTCCGCGTTTGCTCGGGTTTAGTTTTATCCGCAAGCTATTTTGCGCTCAAACTCGGCTCGCGCAGCGTTCAAACGTGACGCGCGATCACCATGCGCTGCACTTCGCTGGTTCCTTCGTAAATCTGCGTGATGCGGGCGTCGCGGTAATGGCGCTCCACCGCGTAGTCCTCGAGATAACCGTAGCCGCCGTGAATCTGGATCGCGTTCGAGCAGATCTGCTCGGCCATTTCCGACGCGAACAGTTTCGCCTGCGATGCCTCCGACAAACACGGCTCGCCCGCCGAGCGCAGCCGCGCTGCGTGATGCACGAGCAGGCGCGCGGCGTTCAGGCGCGTGGCCATGTCCGCGAGCATGTTGGCGATGGTCTGATGATCCTTCAGCGCCTTGCCGAACTGCATGCGCTCGCTGGCATAGGCGCGCGCGGCATCGAACGCGGCGCGCGCGATGCCCACGGCTTGCGCCGCGATGCCGATGCGTCCGCCCTCCAGGTTCGACAGCGCGATACGCAGGCCTTCGCCCGGTTCGCCGAGCAGATTCGCTTCGGGCACCGCGCAGTCGTCGAGCGAAATCGGACAGGTGTCGGACGCGCGAATGCCGAGCTTGTGTTCGGGCTTGCCGACGTTGAAGCCCGGCGTATCGGTCGGCACGATAAACGCGGACAGGCCGCGCTTGCCGCGATCCGGGTCCGTGACCGCAAACACGATGGCGATGTCGGCGCGCGCACCGTTCGTCACGAACTGCTTGCTGCCGCTGAGTATCCACTTGCCGTCGCGCAGCACCGCACGCGTGCGCAGATTGTTCGCCTCGGAGCCCGCCTGCGGCTCGGTCAGACAGAATGCGCCGATGCGCCGTCCGGTCGCGAGGTCCTGCAAATAGCGGTCTTTCTGCGCGTCGCTGCCGAAGTTCAGAATCGGTCCGCAGCCGACGGAGTTATGCACGCTCATCAGCGTCGCACACGCGGCGCAGCCCGCGGCGATTTCTTCGAGCGCGAGCGCGTAGGCCACGTAGTCGGTGTACGAGCCGCCCCACTGCGGCGGCACGATCATGCCGAGAAAGCCGAGCTCGCCCATTTGTCTCACGACGTCCGCGGGCAGTTGCGCGTCGCGATCCCATTGAGCGGCGTTCGGCGCGAGGCGCTCGCTGGCGAAGTCGCGCGCCGCGTCGCGGATCATGCGTTGTTCTTCGGTGTAGAAACTGTCCATGAGCGTGAGTCCTGTGCTTGCGTTCGAAGCAAGTGTAGGCAAGCCGGCCGCCGGCTTCGATGCTCAGCGCGATCATTATGTGTGAGCGCATTTGCCATACTGATACCATGCAGTGCGGCAACGGCCGCGTTTTTGCCGCATTAGAGCTTCTCTGATAAGCAAAACGTTGAGCGCGATTGCCACTTCAACTACCCTGCCGAACCATCGCCGATGAAAACCGAAAAAGGCACCATCTCCGTTGCGCTGGTCAACGAAACACTCGCGCTCGCGGCGGCCCGCGGTGTGGATGCGCTGCAGCTCGCGGAAGCCGCCGGCATCGCCGCGCCGATGCTGGCGTCGCCGAAAAGCCGCGTGTCGTCGGCGCAATACGGCGCGTTGTGGGTCGGCATCGCACGCGCGCTCGACGATGAATTCTTCGGTCAGGACTCGCATCGCATGAAATTCGGCAGCTTCATCGCGATGACACAGACCGCGCTCACGGCGCGCAACGGTGCGCAGGCGCTGTCGCGCGCAATCGGTTTCATGCGGCTCGTGCTGGACGATCTCGGCGCGCGCGTCGAAACCGACGCAGCGCGCGTGCGTCTCACCTTCGTCGAACGCGAGGGAACCCGGCCGCCCGCGATGTTTGCGTACGCGACCTATTTCATCGTCGTTTATGGGCTGTTGTGCTGGCTGGTCGGGCGCCGCATTCCGCTGATCGAAGCACGTTTTCGCTGCGCCGAGCCGCCCGCCGCGCATGAATACCGGCTGATGTTTTGCGACGACATGGCGTTCGATCAACCGGAGTCTTACGTGGACCTCTCGCCGGCATTTCTCGAGCTGCCGGTGATTCAAACGGCGAACTCGGCCAGGCCGTTTCTGCGCGACGCGCCGGCGAGCTTCGTCGTCAAATACCGCAATCCGGGTTCGCTGGCCGCGCGCGTGCGCAAAACGCTGCGCGCATTGCCGATGGCGAGCTGGCCCGCCGCCGATCAGATGGCCGCGCGCCTGAACGTCGCCGAGGCGACCATGCGGCGCCGTCTGAAGCAGGAAGGCCATACGTATCAGTCGATCAAGGACGACCTGCGGCGCGACATTGCGATTGGCGAATTGCAGCAGTCGCGCCGCACGATTGCGGACATCGCGGCGTCGGTGGGCTTTGCGGAGCCGAGCGCGTTTCATCGCGCGTTCCGCAAATGGACCGGCATGCGGCCCACCGACTATCGCCCGGCGCGCGCGGACCTCACGCGGCGCGCGGAATCGGACTAAGCTGTAAGAAGCAGGCCAGTCTTCCTGGAGGGTCGGCCCGCGCCGGTCCGTCTTCGTATCCGTCGACGGCACGCGGCGCCCGTTAGCCATGAGCACGTCTTCACGTCGCCCGTTCCGGCAGTCTGGCGCGCGCCGGCCGTTTATCCGCGGCGGTGTCGCGCGCCGGTTCCTGCGCGGCATGACCGCGTTCGGGATGCTTTTGACGTTCGCGGCTGGGGGTCTGTTTGGGCCTGGGTTCGTACCTGGCTTCGCGTCGGGCGAAGATGCGGCTGTGGCCCAGGCTGCGCCCGTCAGTGGACAGAACGCCGCTGCGCAAGCGCTCAACAGCGTGGTCGTGATTCCCGTCAGCGGCGCGATCGGACCTGCGAGCGCCGACTTCATCGTGCGCAGTCTGCAGCGCGCCGCCGACAGTCACGCGCAACTCGCGGTGCTGCAACTGGACACGCCGGGCGGGCTCGATACGTCGATGCGGCAGATCATCAAGGCGATCCTCGGCTCGCCGGTGCCGGTCGCGACGTTCATCGCCCCGAGCGGCGCGCGGGCCGCGAGCGCGGGGACCTACATCGTCTACGCGAGCCATATTGCGGCGATGGCGCCGGGCACCAACCTCGGCGCGGCCACGCCGATCCAGATGGGCATCGGCGGCACGGAGCCTCCGGGAGGCGGCACGCCGCGCCTGCCGGGCACGGGCGATCGCACGCCGCAAGCGCCCGCGCCCGGCGGTTCGGCTAGTGGCGCTGGTGCCGCCAGCAGCGCAAGCGGCGCGAGCGCCACGACAAGCCCGGCATCAACCAGCTCCCCCACCACACTCCCGCTCGACACCCAATCGACGGAACTGCGCAAGCAGGTTCACGACGCCGCCGCCTATATCCGCGGCCTCGCGCAAATGCGCGGGCGCAACGCCGACTGGGCCGAGCGCGCGGTGCGCGAGGCGGTGAGCCTCACCGCCGCCGACGCGCTCGCGCAGCACGTCGTCGACCTCAACGCGCGCGACGTGCCCGATCTGCTGCGCCAGCTCGACGGCCGCACCGTCGCAACGAGCGCGGGCAACGTCAAGCTCGCGACGGCGCATGCGCCCGTCGTCACGCTCGAAGCCGACTGGCGCAGCCACTTCCTCGCGGTCATCACCGATCCGAACGTCGCGCTGATGCTGCTGATGCTCGGCATGTACGGCCTCTTTTTCGAATTCGCGAACCCCGGTTTCGTGCTGCCCGGCGTGGTCGGCGCGATCAGTCTGCTTATCGGGCTGTTCGCCATGCAGATGCTGCCGGTCAACTACGTCGGCCTCGGCCTGATCTTTCTCGGCATCGCGTTTCTGATCGGCGAGGCGTTTCTGCCGACCTTCGGTTCGCTCGGCTTCGGCGGCATTGTCGCGTTCGTGATCGGCGCGTTGATGCTGATCGACACGGACGTGCCCGGCTACGGCATCCCGCTGCCGATGATCGCCGCCGTCACCGTATTCAGCGTGCTGTTCGTGCTGGGCGTATCGCAGCTCGCGCTGCGGGCGCGGCGCAGGCCGGTCGTGACCGGTTCCGAAGGGCTGATCGGCAGCGTCGGCGTGGTGCTCGAAGGCGGTCTCGTCGCCGCCTCGGCCTCGGCCGCGGACCCAGACGCGGCAAACAGCAGCCTGGCCGGCTGGGCGCGGATCAACGGCGAGCGCTGGCAGGTGTCGAGCGCGGTTCCGCTCGCGGCCGGCGACGCGGTTCGCGTGACCGCGCGCCAGGGGCTGACGCTCACGGTCGAGCCCGTCGCCGCCGCGCAGGCGCTCCAACAACAGCAAGCACAGCAACAACAACACCCCTCTCTCGGAGGAAAAACCTCATGATCGGTTTCACATTCGGCTTCAGCAGCATTCTGATTCTGCTCATCGCCGCGCTGATTGCATCGTCGATAAAGATTTTTCGCGAGTACGAACGCGGCGTCGTGTTCATGCTCGGGCGCTTCTGGAAGGTCAAGGGGCCTGGGCTCGTGCTGATTATTCCGGTCGTGCAGCAGGTGGTGCGCATCGACCTGCGCACGGTCGTCTTCGACGTGCCGCCGCAGGACGTAATCACGCGCGACAACGTCTCGGTCAAGGTCAACGCGGTGGTGTACTTTCGCGTGGTCGATCCCGAGAAGGCCGTAATCCAGGTGGCGCGCTATTTCGAAGCGACGAGTCAGCTATCGCAGACCACGCTGCGCGCGGTGCTCGGCAAGCATGAACTCGATGAACTGCTCGCCGACCGCGAACAGCTCAACGCCGACATCCAGAAAGTGCTCGACGCGCAGACCGATGCGTGGGGCATCAAGGTCGCCATCGTCGAGATCAAGCATGTGGACATCAACGAAACGATGATCCGCGCGATTGCCCGTCAGGCCGAAGCCGAGCGCGAACGTCGCGCGAAGGTGATTCATGCCGAAGGCGAATTGCAGGCGTCGCAGCAATTGCTGCAGGCCGCGCAGACGCTCGCGCGCGAGCCGCAAGCCATGCAGTTGCGCTACCTGCAAACGCTGACGACGATTGCCGCGGACAAGAACTCGACCATCGTGTTTCCGCTGCCGGTCGATATGCTGAACGCCGTGGTGGACCGTCTGACGAAGCCACGCGAGCCGTAAGCCGCGCGCACCGTTGCCTGGCGACATCGTAAATTCGCTTGCGGCTGCGCCCCACGCGCTGGCAAGGTATCATCTCGCCCCTACGACGAGAGACCCGCCATATGGATTCCATAAAACGCTATTTCGGCCTCGACGCCGCCGGCACCAATCTGCGCACGGAAGTGCTGGCCGGCCTGACCACTTTTCTGACGATGGCCTACATCATCTTCGTGAACCCGGCGATTCTGGGCGACGCGGGGATGCCGAAAGACGCCGTGTTCGTCGCGACCTGCCTCGTCGCCGCGCTGGCCTCGCTGATCATGGGTCTGTATGCGAACTACCCGATCGCGCTTGCGCCGGGCATGGGCCTGAACGCGTACTTCGCGTACACGGTCGTCAAGGGCATGGGCTTTACGTGGCAAGCCGCGCTCGGCGCGGTGTTCATCTCCGGGTGCCTGTTTCTCGTCGTTACGCTGTTTCGCGTGCGCGAGGTCATTGTCACCGGCATTCCGCACTCGATACGCATTGCCATCACCGGCGGCATCGGCCTCTTTCTCGCGATCATTTCGCTGAAGACGGCGGGCGTCGTGGTCGGCAATCCGGCCACGCTCGTCACGCTCGGCGATCTGCATAACCCGCATGTGGTGCTCGCGATCATCGGCTTTTTCGCGATCGTCACGCTCGACTATCTGCGCGTGCGCGGCGCGATCCTGATCGGCATTGTCGGCGTGACCGTATTGAGCTTTTTCTTCGGCGGCAATCAGTTCCACGGCATCGTGTCCGCGCCGCCGTCGATTTCGCCGACGCTGTTCCAGCTCGACATTCGCGGCGCGCTGTCCACCGGCGTGCTGAACGTGATCCTGGTGTTCTTCCTCGTTGAACTGTTCGATGCAACGGGCACGCTGATGGGCGTGGCCAATCGCGCGGGTCTGCTGGTGGAAGGCAAGATGCATCGGCTGAACCGCGCGCTGCTCGCGGACAGCACCGCCATTCTGGCGGGCTCGATGCTCGGGACGTCGTCGACGACCGCGTATATCGAAAGCGCGTCGGGCGTGCAGGCAGGCGGGCGCACCGGCGTGACGGCGGTCACGGTGGCCGTGCTGTTCCTTGCCGCGCTGTTCTTCGCGCCGCTCGCGGGCGTGGTGCCGGGCTACGCGACGGCGCCGGCGCTGCTCTACGTGTCGTGCCTGATGCTGCGCGAAATGCTCGACCTGCCGTGGGACGACGCAACCGAAGTCGTGCCGGCCGCGCTCACGGCTCTGCTGATGCCGTTCACTTACTCGATCGCGAATGGCGTCGCGTTCGGCTTCATCTCGTATGCGGGACTGAAGTTGCTGACCGGCCGCGCGCGCCAGGTGAAGCTCGTCGTGTGGATCATCGCGGCGATCTTCCTGTTCCGCTATTTCTACCTCGGCAGCGAGTAAGTTCTTGCGAACCGCGGCGTGCCGATGCGCTCAGGCACGCCAGTTCGCTTCATAAAAGCGCACATAGCCGCTGCGCAGCACAACGCATTGCGCGCTCGTCTCAGAGAGCAGACGACGCGTGGCGGCTTCGATGCGCTCGCGGTGCGTATCGAACGCGCCGACCATGTCTTCCAGACGCGGCGACGCGGCGCCGAAATGATCTTCGAGCGCTTCCGCGGTGATCATGCACTCCACCCTCTGCCCATCGACCAGCGCCGGAAACGCCAGGGTGAGTTCGCGACCTGAATACTCAGGATTTTCATTCGGGAAAAGGATCTGCATGGGAGTCACCTGGAAGTTAGGCGCCGCGCATGATTCGCATGGGTGATGCGCACGCCGGTTACATCTGATCGCGCCCCGGGCTGCCTCCTCCTTGTCCAATGCCGGCGACGCGGGCTCGTCATCCGTCGCATGCGGAAACGCGCCATTCGCGCGTCGCGAGGATGATTTGATTCACTTTAGACGAGTTCCTGCGCGGCGCAAGTTTTCCTTTCCGCCGCTTGATCGAGGTGCGAAGTTGCCCGCGAATTGCGCACGCGATTGCGCACGAAGCGTGCATGGCACTTGCGTTCCTACCGACCCGCGCCGGGTGTTTTCGCTGCGACGCGCGCGGCTTCGGCTCCTGTAATATCGGTATTCGCCCGCAAGCGCGCATGCTGCGCTGCGGCATCGAACGGCAGGCAACGCACCCGCCGCATCCGAATACCGGAGACATGCCTTGAGCCATCGCCCCGCCACGCCGTCCCGCATCGGTCGGCCCGATGTCATCGCGCAAGCTCATGCGCGCTCGCTCGAACTCGGGCTGCGCGCGTCGGAAATGCCGGATTTTCAGCCGCTGCGCCGGCCTGCGCTGCGCGAACTGGTTGAGTGCAATCAGTCGCTGTATACGCATGCGCTGCCCGTCATGGAAACGCTGCATGCGCAGATCGTCGACACGCAAAGCATGGTGCTGCTCACCGACAGCCAGGGCGTGATCCTGCATAGTCTCGGCGACAGCGATTTCGTCGCGAAGGCGAATCGCGTCGCGCTGTGTCCGGGCGTGTCATGGGCCGAGGCCGACCGCGGCACGAATGCAATCGGCACGGCGCTCGTCGACGGACAGCCGACTGTCGTCCACGCCGACGAACACTTCCTGCACGCAAACCGCATTCTCACCTGCTCGTGCGCGCCGATCGCCGATCCGTTCGGGCGCACCATCGGCGCACTCGACGTGAGCGGCGACACGCGCGGCTTTCATAAGCACACACTGGCGCTCGTCAGAATGTCGGCGCAGATGATCGAAAATCATCTGTTCTCCAATCAATTCGCCGATGCGTTGCGCGTGCACTTTCACGCGCGCGCCGAATTCATCGGCACGCTGTTCGAAGGGCTCGCCGCGTTCGCCGCCGACGGCACATTCCTGTCGGCCAACCGCAGCGCGCTGTTTCAGTTCGGACAGGCGCTCGCCGCGTTGCAGGTGCAGCCGTTCGAGGCGCTGTTCGGCATCGCGTTCGCCGACGTATTGCAGCGGATCGCGCGCGCGCCGGGCGACAATATCGTGCTGACGTTGCCGAGCGGCGTGCGCGTCGTCGCGCGCGGCGAGTATTCGGCGCAGCGTTATGTCGCGCCGGCAGCGGATGTTGTCGGCACGGCGCGTGGCTTGACAACGCATGGCGCGCGTCACGCGGCGCGGATTGTGGAATCGCCGTGCAATGTCACGCCCGCCACGCTTGAAACACTCGACACCGGCGACGCGCAAATGTCCGCGATTCTGCGGCGCGTCGGCAAGGTGCGCGGTCGCGACATTCCGATCCTGATCCTCGGCAAGACAGGCACCGGCAAGGAATGGCTCGCGCGCGCGATCCATCACGATTCGCCGCGGCGCACGGCGCCGTTCGTCGCGTTGAACTGCGCGTCGCTGCCCGACAGTTTGATCGAGGCCGAGCTGTTCGGCTATGAAGACGGCGCGTTCACCGGCGCAAAAAAACGCGGCAGTGTCGGCAAGATCGTGCAGGCCGACGGCGGCACGCTGTTCCTCGATGAAATCGGCGATATGCCGCTCGCGCAGCAAGTGCGGCTCATGCGCGTGCTGCAGGAGCGCAGCGTGGTGCCGCTCGGCGGCACGCGCGCCATTCCAGTCGATCTGCGGATCGTGTGCGCGACGCACCGCAATCTGCGCGCGATGATCGAGGAAGGCACCTTCCGCGAGGACCTGTACTACCGCATCAACGGACTCGTTGTGACGTTGCCGGCGCTGCGCGAGCGCACGGATCTGGAAGCGCTCATCGCGCGTGTGCTGGAACTTCAGTGCGAAGGCGACGGCGTGCCGCGCCGCGTTTCGCCGCAAGTGCTCGAGCGCTTCATGCAATGCCGCTGGCCCGGCAATCTGCGGCAACTGGCGAACGTGCTGCGCACCGCGAGCATCATGGCCGAAGGCGCGGATCAAATCGAACTCGACGATCTGCCGGAAGACTTTCTGCATGATTGCGCCGATTCGGCGGCGAACGACGACTCGCGCTCACCTCGGCGAAACTGCGACGACGCGATGGACAACAACCTGGCTAGCGCTCAGACGCCCGCGCCGTCGCGCATGGAAGACTGGCAGGCCACGTTGATCGCGCAGACGCTTGCGCGGTTGGACGGCAATGTGTCGGCGGCGGCACGCGAACTGGGACTCGCGCGCAATACGGTGTACCGCTATTTGCGCCGCGCCGGCACGACTCATTGAAGCGTCGATACAGCGACGGCCGCCAGGAAAGACCGCGCGACCGTGTAAAGTGTGACGAGCACAGTCACACATTCACACGATGTCCGATTCACACCGCCCACCTGTCGTGCGCGTCGAGCCGCTTGGCCGCAGCTTCGAAGCGCCCGATTCGCTCACCATTCTGGAAGCCGCCGGCTTCGCCGATCTGCGCTTGCCGCGTTCATGCCGCAACGGCACGTGTCGTACGTGCATCTGCAAAATGACGGCGGGACGCGTGCGCTACACGATCGAATGGCCAGGTCTTAGCCGCGAGGAAAAGCAGGAAGGCTATATGCTGCCGTGCGTCGCGATTGCCGAAACCGATGTGGTGATCGAAGCGCCGGACGCTGTGGAGCTGCAGTCGTCGTCGTTGTCGTCGCCGCGTTGAGCAGCGAGGCTTATCCCCTCAATCGATCCTGGCGAAGCGCGGCATCGTCGCGCCTTCATGCTCGATCTGCTCGAAAAACACCGACGCCGGACGTGTCCAGATCGTGCCGTTGCTCGCCTTGTAGACGATCATCGTGACAGTCGGATCGGATTCGAGCGTCGCCTCGCATATCAGTTCGTAGAGGCCGCCTTTGTAATGGCGGTAGCGCGTGATTTCAGCCATCGAATTCTCCCTGGGTTGGACAGTGCCACGACTCAACCGCCTTCCTTCATCTGCTTGAGGATTTTGTAGACGGTGGCGCGGCCCATCGTCAGCACGGCGGCCACATAGTTCGCCGAACTGCGGCCGCGAAACGCGCCTTGCGCATGCAGCGCCTCGACGATCTCGCGCTTGTGTTCGCGCGTGAGCGCGTTGATGCCGATCTGCCGCTCGCGCAGCCACGTATGGAGATACGTGTTGATGCGGTCCTGCCAGTCGTCGCGGAACAGGTCTTCAGCGGGTGCGTCCGTCAGATTCCCGCCGCGGATGAACAGGTCGAGCGTGGAACGCACGTCTTCGAACACCGCGATATTGAAGTTGATGCACAGCATGCCGGCCGGCTTGCCGTTGTCGTCGAACAGAATGTTGCTCACGCAGCGCATGCGGCGACCGTCCCAGTTGAGCTTCTCGTACGGGCCGATGGTGCGCCCGCGCGCCGCATAGTGCACTTCGTCGAGCACCGACGGACCGCCCACTTCGAGCTTCGACAGATTGTTCACGAGGTACGCGATGGTCTGGTCGCGCAGATCGTGGATCACGACTTCGGCGCACGGATAGAAGAGCGCCGCGATGCCGTCGGCGATGGGAGCGTAGCGCTCGAGCAGCAGGTCTTTCACGGGGGTCGCGGTTGTCTGGCGCATTGGATGACGATGTGACGGTGTTCGGGGGCGCGTGCTGCCTCGCGCGGCAACTCGCCATTGTAGCGACCGGCCGGCCCCTCTGTTCGTGGATGGAACTTTTTACTATCCAATCAGACGTATTTAGTGCATCATATTGGAATAGTTGTATTCCGCATTCGCAGCCTGGCTGTCTCATACCGCATCTGCGCAACACCCCCGACTGTTCGACCGCCGCCCGTCGGCGATCCCGTCACTCCGGCAATGCGCCGCCAGCATTAGCCGTCGCGAGTTGTGTAGCTGAGTTGTTCAGCTGAGTTTCAGCTTTCACCCGCCTGGTGTCCGCGCGACATCAGCGTGTTTCTTCTCCATCGAATCCGCGAATTTACGCGGCGCGCTCAAGCCCTCGCTATCGGGCCTGCGCTAACTTTTTCAATGGCGGCGCGCCTTTCCGGTGCTGCGCTGCCCGGCCTGCGGTGCCGCGCGTAACACGCGTGACATGCCGGCCACGTATTACAGGACATCTATGCTAATGAACTCGGCAGTCAAGACGTACAAAGGTTATGAGATTCACCCGCTCGTCTATCCGCGCCGCCCCACCGACGGCCAGACGAGCCGCAATCCGGACGCGGGCTACGACGCGTCGGTGCGCATTTGCCGCGTGGGCGCGAATCCGGCCGCCGAGGGCCGCGTGTTCCGCCTGCAGTATCTGTTTCCGTTCGACGGCACGGGCAAGGCGCGCATCGCGTGCATGGCTCACGCCGAGCAACTGATCGACGGCCGCGTGGACGGCCAGTCGGTCGCCGATCTTTGAGCGGTCACGGCGGCGCATAAGCCGTTGCCGCACGGCGGGCCTGCCGCCCGCCCGCAACCGTATCTGATGCAGCGCCGCCCGCAAGGCGTCGCGCAAACCCTTATCCCATCGACCAGGAGTTATGCATGGCGAAAGAAGAACTGCTTGAACTTGACGGTATCGTCGACGAAGTACTTCCGGACAGCCGTTACCGCGTGACGCTCGACAACGGCGTCGTGGTTGGCGCTTACGCGTCCGGACGCATGCGCAAGAACCACATTCGTATTCTCGCGGGCGACCGCGTGACGCTGGAACTGTCGGTCTACGACCTGACCAAAGGCCGGATCAACTTCCGTCACAAAGACGAGCGTGCAGGCGGCGGCGCCGCGCGCAGCAATTCGCAATTCCGTCGCCGTTAAGGCGAGCGGCACGCGCCGGCGGTTTTTTGCGCGTGCCTGCGTGGGCCTCTGCCTTGCGGCCCTGAAGTAACGTTGTACGCGAAGCCATTGGCGCGCCTTCTCGAGTTCGGCCCGGTTCGAACCTGAGCGGCGCGCAGCGGCGGCGCTTTTTAGGCTTTTTTAACGGCGCGTTTTTCGCCGCGTGTTTCAGCCGATTTTTTGTCGCGACGCTCGTCGCGATGTCTTCCGAGCCGTTGCCTTGCCTCGCGATTCTTGTCGCGGGTTCTGTTCGTCTCGCCTTCTTAAGAATTCTCAAGAATCGCCCGCTGTGCGCCGCTTCGGTGCATCCGCGACGCATGCCCTTTCCCGGTGCGCCACTCGTCACGAAAAAGCTCGGCCTCAGTGCGTAATCCCTTCGTACACAAGGCTTCGCGGCCACTGGCATCCAAGTTGCTTTAACGATGTTCAGCCGTCGATTGCCACTACCCCATGCTGCGTGTCCTCCTCGTCACCGATACCGATAAGCCGATAGGCGACCTACGTGACGCGCTCGCCAGGCTCGGTTACGAGATGCTGGCCAGCACCGCGACGCCGCACGCGCTGCACAGCGCGGTTCAGAGCGAGCGGCCGGACGTCATCATCATCGATACCGATTCGCCGTCGCGCGACACGCTCGAACAGCTCGCGGTGATGAACGCGACCGCGCCGCGTCCGGTGCTGATGTTCAGCCACGACTCGAACCAGCAGTTGATCCGCGATGCCGTCGGCGCGGGTGTGACCGCGTATCTCGTCGAAGGGCTGGAAACGGAACGGCTCGCGCCGATTCTCGAAGTCGCGCTCGCGCGCTTCGCACAGGAATCGCAACTGCGCGAACGCCTCGCCCAGGTCGAAAACGAACTCGCGGAGCGCAAGCTGATCGACCGCGCCAAACGCCTGCTGATGGATCAGCAGAAAATCACCGAGCACGCCGCCTACGCCACGCTGCGCAAACGCGCGATGAACCAGGGCGTGAAGCTCGCCGAGGTCGCGCGCGCGGTCGTCGCGGCGGCTGAATCGCACAAGTGAAGCATGCCCATGAACTCCGTTAGCTCACTCGTATCTTCGTCGGCTTCGTCGTCGGCTTCGTCGTCGGCATCGCCTGCTTCGTCGTCGGCATCGTCGCTCGCTTCGTCGTCTGCTTCGCCTGCTTCGTCGCTCGCTTCGTCGTCGGCTTCGTCGCCCACATCCGGCCAGCTCGAGAAAACGCATCTGCGCCTCGGCTTCGTCGCGCTGTCCGACGCCGCCCCGCTCGTCGCCGCCAAGCTGCTCGAATTTGGCCACGCGCATGGACTCACGCTCGAACTGTCGCGCCAGCCGTCATGGGCCGCCGTGCGCGACAAGCTGCTGTCCGGCGATCTCGACGCGGCGCATACGCTCTACGGCCTCGTCTATGGCGTACAACTCGGGCTCGGCGGTCCGCAAACGGACATGGCCGTGCTGATGGTGCTCAACCGCAACGGCCAGGCGGTCACCTTGTCGAACCGTCTCGCCGATGCGCTCGCCGCACACGGCACGTTGCCGAAGGCGCTCGCCGCGCTCGGCCGCAAGCCGGTGTTCGCGCAGACCTTCCCGACCGGCACGCACGCGATGTGGCTGCATTACTGGCTCGCCGCGCAAGGCGTGCATCCGCTGCGCGACGTGGAAAGCGTGGTGATTCCGCCGCCGCAGATGGTCGCCGCGCTCGCCGAAGACGGGCTCGACGGCCTGTGCGTGGGCGAGCCGTGGAATGCGATGGCCGAAGCGCAAGGCGTCGGCAGAACGGTCGCTTATACGAGCGAAGTGTGGCCCGATCATCCCGAGAAAGTGCTCGCTTGCCGGCGCGATTTCGTCGACGAAAATCCGAACACGGCGCGCGCGCTCGTGCGGACCATGCTCGAAGCGTGCCGCTGGCTCGACGGCCCCGGACATCGCCACGAGATCACGCGCTGGCTCGCGCGGCCGGAATTTATCGGCATCGACGAAGCATTGATCGCCGCACGTTTCGGCGACACGATTCCCGCGTCGGTGCCGCACGGTTTACCGGTGCGTTTCTTCGACGATGGCGCGGTGAACTATCCGCAGCCATTCGAGGGCGCGTGGTTTCTGACGCAATTCGAGCGCTGGGGAATGATCGACGCACGCGCCGATTACGCGCAAATCGCCGAGCGCATCAATCAGACGCAGTTGTATCGCGAGGCGGCCGCGCAGGTGAAAGTCGCGGTGCCGGCGCAAGAAACCACGCAACGGTTCATGGACGGCGCCACATGGAACAGCACGACGCCGGCCACGGGTTTCGCACGCAGTTTTCCGATTCACAGATAACGCATCGATAACGCACGGGCAACGCAGCGATAACGCACGAGCCCGCCTCACGCCGCCTCCTGCACGACCGCCGGAAACCACACGCTCACCACCAGCCCGCCGCCGCGCGCATCGCCCAACTCGACGCGCGCGCCATGAACCCGCGCGATCTCGCGCACAATCGACAACCCCAACCCGCTGCCCTCCACCGCCTGCGTCGCCTCGCTGCGGTAAAAGCGCTCGAATACCGCGTCGCGTTCGCTCGCGGCAATGCCCGGCCCGTTGTCGATCACCTGAAGCAAGGGCTCGCCGTGCTCGCACGCGACCCGCACGGTAATGACCGAGCCATCGCCCGAATAACGGATCGCGTTGTCGATCAGATTGCCTACCAGTTCCGCGAGCAGATCGGATTGCCCCGTCACGTCGACGCGCGTCTCCTGCTCGAAGCCGAGGTCGATGCCGCGCGAGCGCGCCACCGGCGACCAGTCGAGCGTCACGCTGCGCGCGACCTTGTGCAGCGGCACCGCGGCATGCCTGACCGTGTAGCCGCTGTCCGCATCGAGCCGCGACAGCGACAGCAACTGCTGCACGATACGCACCGCCTGCTGCACCGCGCGGTTCAGCCGCCGCAAATGGACGCCGTGACGCCTCGGGCCAGCACTGTTCGCATCGACGCCATCGAGCCCGCGCTGCGCCAGTTCGGACTCCGCCTGAATCACCGCGAGCGGCGTTTTCAACTGATGCGCGGCGTCGTTGAAAAAGCGCCGCCGCGATAGCTGCATCTTCTGCGTGCGGCCAATGTACTGGTTGATCGAATCGACGAGCGGCGCGACCTCGCTCGGCAAGCCCACGGTATCGAGCGGCGTGGGATCGTCGTCGGCGCGCGCCGCGACTTTCGCCGACAGACGATTGAGCGGCCGCAAGCCGCGCGCGACACCGAGCCACACGATGCCGAGCGCGAGCATCACCAGCAAGCCTTCCTGTTGCAGCGAGCCGGTAAGGATCTCGCGCGCCAGCGCCTGGCGCGCCTCGATCGTCTCGCCGACTCTCACCAGCACCACGCGCGTTTGCGCACTCGGCACGTCGTGCACCGGCAGCCGCAGCATCGCGATGCGCAGCGGCCGGCCGCGAAATACATCGTCATAAAACTGCACGCTGTACGGCTCGGCCGGCACCTTCTTCGTTTCTGGCAGATCGGGATAACCGGTTACCACACGGCCATGTTCCTCGCGAATCTGATAGTAGATGTTGCCGCCGCCGTTCGATTCGAACATCTCGAGCGCGAGATAAGGCAAGTCGACTTCGATGCGACCGTCGCGCAGACGCACGCCGTCGCGAATCGAGCGCAACGAAAATTCGAGCGTGCGATCGAATGCCGCATGTGCCGCGTTCATTGCGCGTTGATAGGTGAGCCAGGCATCCAGCGCGAGCAGCAATAACAGCGGCACCAGCAGCCATAGCGCGACCCGCACGCGCAGATTCGGCCGCGTCATGGCGTCCTGGCTTCGAGCAGATAGCCGAGCCCGCGCAGCGTGACGATGCCGACCGAACTGCGCTCGAGCTTCTTGCGCAAACGGTACACGTAGATTTCGATCGCATCGGCATTCACCGATTCGTCGAGCCCGAAAATTTTCTCCGACAGCGTTTCCTTGTTGATCGCGCGGCCGTTGCGCAGGATCAATACTTCGAGCACCGAACGTTCGCGCGGCGTGAGCGCGAGCGGTTCGCCGTCGAGCGTGAAGCCGCGATCGACGCTGTCGTAAACCAGCGTGCCGCATTGCGCGACCGAGGCCTCCTGACCATGACCGCGGCGCAGCAGCGCACGCGCTCGCGCTTCGAGTTCGGTAAGCGCAAAAGGCTTCGCGAGATAGTCGTCGGCGCCGAGATCGAGGCCGCGCACGCGCTCTTCCACCGAACCATGCGCGGTCAAGATGAGCACCGGCACGGCATTGCGCCGCGCGCGCAAACGACGCAGCACTTCGAGCCCGTCGAGCTTCGGCAAACCGATGTCGAGGATCACGAGCGCGTAGTCCTGTGTGCGCAATACGTGATCGGCAGATTCGCCGTCATGCATGCAGTCGACAGTGAGTTTGGCATTGGTCAGCGCGTCGGTTAACGAGCGGGAAAGAATCGGATTGTCTTCGACGAGCAGCACACGCATGAACAGAATCCCAGGGAAATCCATGAGGCGAATTCGTCCATTGTGACGCATTTCCCTCGCAAATTGAAAGCGTTCAGAAAGCGCGCGTCTCTTACCATTCGCCTTCACAAAATCAACATGATGTTTTCTGGAGGAAGACGTGCATATCTCTTTAAAGCTTCTCGCCGCCGCTGCCGCATTCGCCGCACATTCGACGTGGGCAGCGTTCCCAGCCGGCTATCCGGGCGATTATCAGGCCACTGTCGACGCAGCGAAAAAAGAAGGAAAACTGATCGTCTACTCGGTCACGGACACCGCGCTCGTGCGTCCGCTGATCAAAGACTTCGAAAGCCTGTACGGCGTGAAAGTCGAGTACAACGACATGAACAGCACCGAGCTGTACAACCGCTACATCAGCGAAAACGCGGCGAGCAGCACGAGCGCCGACGTGCTGTGGAGCTCGGCCATGGACCTGCAGGTGAAGCTCGTCAACGACGGCCTGATGGCGACTTACGAATCGCCCGAGGCGAAGCAGTTGCCGCAATGGGCGCAGTACCAGAAGCAGGCGTACGGCACGACCTATGAACCGCTCGCGATCGTCTACAACAAGCGCCTTTTGTCCGCGGGCGAAGTGCCGCAGACGCGCGCGGACCTCATCAAGCTGCTGCAATCGAAGCCCGATCAGTTCAAAGGCAAGGTCACGACGTACGACATCGAGAAGTCCGGCGTCGGCTTTAACTATCTGACGCAGGACGCGCGCGTGAACCCGCAGGTCACGTGGGATCTCGTCAAGGCAATGGGCGCGACCGGCCCGAAACTGCAATCGAGCACGGGCGCGATGATGGAGCGCATTTCGTCGGGCGAGAACCTGATCGGCTACAACATTCTCGGCTCGTATGCGCTCACCAAGGCCAAGAAAGATCCCTCCATCGGCTATGTCTATCCGAAGGACTACACGCTGGTGGTGAGCCGCCTCGTCACCATTTCGAAGAAGGCGAAAAGCCCGAACGCCGCGAAGCTGTGGGTCGACTATCTGCTGTCGCAGCGCGGCCAGACCCTGCTCGCGAACCAGGCGAGTTTGTTCTCGATTCGCTCCGACGTGGAAGGCGAAACGTCGATGGCCGGCCTCACGAAGCAGCTCGGCGATTCGTTAAAGCCGATTCCTATCGGCGCGGGCCTGCTGGTTTATCTCGATCAGTCCAAGCGCCTTGAATTCCTCAAGCAATGGCAACAGTCGATCAAGCGCTAAACCCTCGCGCCTGACACAGAGGCGCACACGTTCGCGCCGCCACGCGCGAACGTCTCTGCTTTTTCGTTGAACACCTGCCGATATGCGGCTTTTGCGCCGCAGGGGGACACTCATGCTTTTTACTAGCGCAACCGGGCCTCGCGACGCCGCGCCGCTCGCGGCTGACGACGGCCCCATCGGCGCGTTGCCGCGCGGCCGTCTGCAACCGTTGGCGGGGATGCTGCGCTGGCTCGTCGTCGCCGTGCTGACGGTCGCCGTGGCGCTGCCGCTCGGCTTCATCCTGTTTCAGAGCGTGCTCAATGCGCCTTTCTTCGACGCCAACCGCACGCTCGGCCTCACCGGCTTCGAGTTTATCTTCAGTGATCCTGATTTCTGGTCCGCGCTGAAGAACTCGTTCGTGATCGCGAGCGGCATGCTGTTCATTTCGATTCCGCTCGGCGGCATTCTCGCGTTCCTGATGGTTCGCACCGACCTGCCCGGCCGCCGGTGGCTCGAGCCGTTGCTGCTCACGCCTGTCTTCGTTTCGCCGATGGTGCTCGCGTTCGGCTACGTCGTCGCGGCCGGCCCGGTCGGCTTCTATTCGGTCTGGTGGAAAACGCTGTTCGGCAGCGCCGAAGCGCCGTGGACCGTGTACTCGATTCTTGCGATCACGGTGATCGTCGGCCTCACGCATGTGCCGCACGTGTACCTGTATTCGTCGGCGGCGCTGCGCAATCTCGGCTCGGACGTCGAAGAAGCCGCGCGCGTCGCGGGCGCGCGCCCGTTTCGCGTCGCGCTCGACGTGAGCCTGCCGATGACCTTGCCCGCCCTGCTCTTCGCAGGCGTGCTGGTGTTCTTCCTCGGCTTCGAAGTATTCGGCCTGCCGCTCGTGCTCGGCGACCCCGAAGGCCACCTCGTGCTCGCCACTTATCTGTACAAGCTCACCAACAAGCTCGGCGTGCCGTCGTATCACCTGATGGCCGCGGTCGCCGTGTGCATTGTCGCGATTACGTTTCCGCTCGTGCTGCTGCAACGCAGCCTCCTCAACCGCGCGAACCGCTTCGTCACCGTGAAAGGCAAGGCCGGACGTCAGACCGTGCTGCCGCTTGGCGCATGGCGTTGGGTCGCGCTGGCGATCGTCGCGCTGTGGCTCTTGTTGACCGTGTTCGTGCCGATCTCGGGCATCACGCTGCGCGCGTTCGTCACGAACTGGGGCGAAGGCGTGAATCTCGCCGACGTGCTCACGCTCGCCAACTTCACCGAACTGTTCGAACAGGACAACCTGGTTCGCGCGATCCTCAACACGCTCGGCATCGGCATATTCGGCGGCGCGCTCGCGGTGGGCTTCTATTCGCTCGTGGCGTTCGCCGGCCATCGCCGCAACGACTGGGCGACGCGCCTGCTCGATTACCTCGTGCTGCTGCCGCGCGCCGTGCCCGGTCTGCTCGCCGGCCTCGCGTTCCTGTGGATCTTTCTCTTCGTGCCGGGCGTGAAAGAGCTGAAGAATTCGATGTGGAGCATCTGGATCGCGTACACGGTCGTCTGGCTCGCGTACGGCATGCGCCTGATTCAAAGCGCGCTGCTGCAAGTCGGCCCCGAACTCGAGGAAGCGGGACGCAGCGTCGGCGGCACGCGTGCGCGCGTGAGCCTCGACGTGACGCTGCCGCTCGTGCGCTTCGGCCTGCTCGCCGCGTGGCTACTGATCTTCATGATCTTCGAGCGCGAGTATTCGACCGCCGTCTATCTGCTGTCGCCCGGCACCGAAGTGATCGGCGCGCTGCTCGTGTCGCTGTGGGCGACCGGCGCGGTCGATCAGGTCGCGGCGCTTTCTGTCATCAACATCGCGATGGTCGGCGCCGGGCTCGGCGTGGCCCTGCGCTTCGGAGTGAAACTTCATGGATAAGCTCTCGGTCGACAACCTCTTTCTGAGCTATGGCGATAACCCGATTCTCAAGGGCGTGTCGTTCGAACTGAATCCGGGCGAAGTGGTGTGCCTGCTCGGCGCGTCGGGCAGCGGCAAGACGACGCTGCTGCGCGCGGTCGCCGGTCTCGAGCAGCCTTCGTCGGGGCGCATCGAACTCGACGGCAAGGCGTTCTTCGACGGCGCCACGCACGCCGATCTGCCGGTCGAGCAGCGCTCGCTCGGTCTCGTGTTTCAGTCGTATGCGCTGTGGCCGCACCGCACCGTCGCGGAAAACGTCGGCTATGGATTGAAGCTGCGGCGCGTGTCGGCGGCCGAGCAGAAAAAGCGCGTGCAAGGCGCGCTCGATCAGCTCGGTCTCGGTCATCTGGCTGCGCGCTATCCGTATCAGCTTTCCGGCGGCCAGCAGCAGCGCGTCGCGATTGCGCGCGCGCTCGTCTACAACCCGCCCGTCATTCTGCTCGACGAACCGCTGTCGAATCTCGACGCCAAACTGCGCGAGGAAGCGCGCGCCTGGCTGCGCGAACTGATCGTGTCGCTCGGTCTCTCGGCGCTTTGCGTGACGCACGATCAGACCGAAGCGATGGCGATGTCCGACCGCATCCTGCTGCTGCGCAATGGCCGTATCGAACAGGAAGGCACGCCCGCGGAGCTGTACGGCGAGCCGCGTTCGCTTTACACCGCGGAATTCATGGGCAGCAACAACCGTATCGACGCGCGCGTGGCCGCCATCGACGGGGAGCGCGTGACCTTGGCCGGCGACGGCTGGCAATTGCAGGCGCAAGCGCGCGAAGCGCTGACGGCCGGCCAGCAGGTGCAGGCGGTGATTCGCCTCGAGCGCGTGCAGGTCGCCGACGGTCCGGGCGCGAATCGCCTCGAAGCGGACCTGATCACGTCGATGTATCTAGGCGACCGCTGGGAGTACCTGTTTCATTGCGGCGAACTGCGTCTGCGCGCATTCGGCAACGTGCCGCGCGCGGCCGGGCGCCACTGGATCGAATTCCCCGCGAACGATTGCTGGGCGTTCGCCCACGCGAGCTGACGCACTCACCCACCGAAGTAAAAAAACCAGCTACAGGAGACTGTCGATGAAGTTGAGCATCAAAAGAACGACCTTCGGCGCGAGCCGCGCAGGCCTCGCGTATTTCGCGGGCTTTGCGGGACTCGCCGCATTCGCGACCGGCGCGCACGCGCAATCGAGCGTGACGTTGTACGGCATCGTCGATGCGGGCGTCGAATACGTGAATCATGCGAGCGCGGACGGCGGCGCAACGCGTCTCGTGTCGGGCGGCAAGAATACGTCGCGCTGGGGTCTGCGCGGCGTCGAGGATCTCGGCGGTGGATTGAAGGCCGTGTTCCAGTTGGAAAGCGGCATCAACATCGCGAACGGCCAGTTCGACGACGGCCCCGGCGCGATCTTCGACCGGCGCGCGACCATCGGCCTGAAGAACCGCTTCGGCCAAATCACGCTCGGCCGCAATTTCACGACCACGTACGACTACATGCTGCAGTTCGACCCGATGGGTTATGCGCCGAACTACTCGTGGGCGACCTCATCCACGGCAACGGGCGGCCGCAAGGACGGACTGTTCTCGCGCTCGGCCAACGCTGTGCGCTACGACGGCACTTTCGCCGGCGTTAAATTCGGCGCGATGTACGGCTTCGGCAATGTGCCCGGCAGCATGAAATCGAGCTCGAAATACGACTTCGGCCTCGGCTACGAGAACGGCCCGTTCGCCGCCGTGGTTACCTTCGACCGTCAGAACGGTGCGAACGACAGCGTCACGCCCGCGGACACCACCAACTACATTCAGGGCATTCATGCCGGCTTGAGTTACGACTTCGGCCCGGTCAAGGCAATGGCCGGCTATCGCAACTATCGGCGCACCTTCCACACGGCCACGCCGACGCTGCGCAGCGACATGTACTGGATCGGCGGTCAATACGAAGTGACGCCGTTCTTCTCGCTGTTCGGCGCTGTTTATCATCAGGACATCAAGAACGCGAGCGACGCCGACCCGACGCTCTTTTCGCTGCGCGGCCAGTACGCGTTGTCCAAGCGCACGGTGCTGTATCTCGCGGGTGGCTATGCGATGGCGAAGCATGGCAACGCCGTCAGCCTGTCGCGCGATCTGACCGGCGCGGCGGATACGCAAGCGGGTGTGACGGCGGGTATCCAACATCGGTTTTGAGCGGCCGAGTTTAGTTCGCGCGTGACTTGCGACGCGAATACATGGCGCTCCGCCGCGATCAGCGCATCGTGGCGGAGCAAAAAAAGGCCCGACGCGCGGCCGAGCCTGTAAAAGATGGAAGCGCCAGTGCACGGCGATCATTCGACAAGACATGAAGCCGCTGCACAGACACCACCATCTGCGTGGACTGGTAAAAAGTTTTCCGTCAGGAAGAAGTCCCCGGTAAAGGACTCGAAACGAGAACCGCGGCGACAATAAGCACACCGGCCAGCACGACCGACTCAACCTGAAGTACTCGCGCAAAGCGCTTCAATGCAACGCGCGACTGCATCGCATGCGAGCCCTTCAATGACATGAGTACTTTCGGCATTTCAACGATCCGGTTATGTCCTCCAAGCGCCGCTGCAATCAGCACAAGCGCGAGCTTAAGCACAAGAACCTGCCCGTAAGTCGACGTCCAGAGATTGACGGGACTGTTCACGCCGCGCCAACCGTTGTACGTGCCCGTGATAGCCAGCATCGCGAGCGCAACAGTGGCTGCGTTTGAAAGCGATTGCACGAATGCCGCGCTATTGGGCGCGTCGTCTTCCGGGGCCTTGCCTATTCGCGGCACGACGATACTGGCCGCCACAAGCACGAGGCCGACCCATACGCTGATAGCAAGCACGTGTACCCAGTCGGCCCATACCGGCGGCGAAAAAGTACCGGCATCGACCGGATGTCCCGTATTGCTTCTCGCGAGGGCCGCGCCCGCAGTGGCGAGTGCAATGACGACTGCGTATGGTCCACGCTTATGCACGTTCACCAGCAGAAGCAGAAAAACGATCAGCAACAGAACACAGTTGACGAGCCAGGCATGACCGAACCCGGTCTCCTTCAGCATCGATACGACTGCCGGCCCCGCTTCAAACAAAGACGATTCACTCATCAGCGCGCAGTGAGCCCAGAATGCCGCGAAGCTCGAAAGCAATACAACTAACGCCGAAATCCTCATGGTCGTCAGGAGTCGCCGACTGACGCCCGACTGCCATCGCGACGCGCGTCGCGACAACCACATGTCACTCAGCATCGCTCCGATAAGCACGGCAAAGCTCACGTTTTGCAGCGCTACCGATATCAGCCGGACAACGCCGAGGAAGCCTTCGTTCATCACTTCACCGCAAATGTGTAGATGCCTTTTGTCTTGTGCGCGTCATGCGTCATCACAGCCCATTGCACGGTGTAAGCACCCGAAGCGAGCTTCGGGATCGCGACGGCCAGTACGCGCGGATTGGCGGCGTCGACGGTTGCTTTTTCTTTGGTAACAGGCGCGCCGCTCGCATCGGCGACCTTGATCGTGCTGAACGATGATTCGAGGTCCTCGTTGAACGTCAGCCTGAGTAAGTCGGGCGATACATCGACTGTGCTGCCCGCCGCCGGCGTCGCCGTTTCCAGCTTGCCGTGCGCAAGCGCGAGCGCGGGTGAAAGCATGAGTGCAGTGGTTGCCACCGCACCAAAGAACGTTTTTCGCATGTTGGTATTCATGATGTTGCCTCCCGGAATTTAACCAGGGCGCCGTGCGTGCGTCATGGGCGGCGCCCATTGCACGTCACTGCTTTTGCAGGCTCGTCACGGTCAGTGAGCCATCGACTTCTTCGGCGACGAAATCGATCTTGTCGCCGACGTTCACCTGAGACAACATCGCCGGGTCTTTAACCTTGAAAACCATCGTCATGGCTTCCATGCCAAGGTTCTCCAGGGGACCGTGCTTGATGGTGAGTTTGCCCGCGGCGGTATCCACCTTTTTAACTTCGCCATGCGACATGCTTTCGTTCGCGTCCGCGTTCACGTCCGCGCTTTGCTGTGCGCCACTCGCCATGTTCATGCTTCCCATATCGCCGGCTGCATAAGCGGTCGCGGAAACCGAAACAGCACAACACATTGCAATGAAAGCCACTACGTTCTTCATACGTTCCCTCAACAGTCAAAGTGATAAAAAATCCGGCCGAGTCCAATCATCCGGCTTCGGGCTAAATCAGCTATCCGGCATTTCGCCGGTGTACTCGTACGCCACGGTGCCCTTCGGGTGTTTGAACCAGCCGGGGTCGCGATAGTCGTTGCGGCCGAGACCGTCGCGCACTTTCACGACACTGAACATGCCGCCCATTTCCAGCGGGCCAAATGGACCCGTACCCGTCATCATCGGCAGCGTGTTGTCCGGCAGCGGCATTTCCATATTGCCCATCGCGCCGCCCGTCGCGCCCATCGCCATGTAGTCCGGCACCAGCTTGTTGATGCGCTTCGCGAGATCTTCTTGCGGTACGCCGATCAGGTTGGGAACCTGATGCCCCATTGCATTCATCGTGTGATGCGACTTGTGGCAATGAAACGCCCAATCGCCGGGCCGGTTAGCGGTGAACTCGATCGCGCGCATCTGACCGACCGCGACGTCGGCGGTGACTTCGGGCCAACGCGCGGACGGAGGAATCCATCCGCCATCGGTTCCTGCCACCTCGAAGCTGTATCCGTGAAGATGGATCGGATGATTGGTCATCGTCAGATTGCCGAAGCGAATGCGCACCCGGTCGCCGGTGCGAACGGGCAATGGATCGATGCCCGGAAACACGCGCGCATTCCACGTCCACATGTTGAAGTCCGTCATTTCGTTCACGCGTGGCGTGAAGCTCCCCGGGTCGATGTCGTAGGCCGACATCAGGAACACGAAGTCGCGGTCGACCGGCATGACGCCGCGATCCTTCGGATGAACGATGAACGTGCCCATCATGCCCATCGCCATCTGCACCATCTCGTCGGCATGCGGGTGATACATGAATGTGCCGTGTTTCTCGAGCTGAAACTCGTAGACGAACGTCTTGCCAGGCGGAATATGCGGTTGCGTCAGACCGCCGACGCCGTCCATTCCGCACGGCAGCAGCATCCCGTGCCAGTGAACGGTCGTGTGTTCCGGCAGCTTGTTGGTCACGAAGATGCGGACCTTGTCGCCTTCCACGGCCTCGATGGTCGGGCCAGGCGCCTGGCCGTTGTAGCCCCACAGATTTGCCTTCATGCCCGGCGCCATTTCGCGCACGACCGGCTCGGCGATCAGATGAAACTCCTTCCATCCGTTCTTCATGCGCCACGGCAGCGTCCAGCCATTGAGTGTGGCAACGGGCGTATAAGGCCGGCCATTGGGCGGGACGAGCGGCGGCTGCGTGGCGGTTTTTTGCATCGTTGGCGCTTCTGGAAGCGAAGCCGCGCCCGCCTTGCTGACCAGCGCTGCACCGAGCAGCGCGGCGCCTGAGCCGCCAAGAAAATTTCGACGTGACACCATGTTCATTTACCTTCTGAATTCGTCGGCGACGCCGGTTGAGCTGCGGACATCGCGGCAAGCGGCGGAAGACGGCCACCAAGCGACTGCTGAAGGTCCGTCTCGGCAACCCAGTAATCTTTCAGCGCATCGATATATCCGTTGACGGCCGCGACCTGATCGCGCGAATCGGCGAGCAGTTCGAACACGCTCGCGAGCATGCCGTTGTAGCGCAGCAGCATTTCGTCAGAGATGGTCTTGCGCACGGGCACGACTTCGTCGCGGTAATGCTTCGCGACGTCATAGCTCGTGACGTAAGCGGAATACGACTCGCGTACTTCGGAGCGTGCATCGATTGCCGTCTGTGCAAGCCGGTTAGCCGATTGCATATAGATGGCTTCGGCGCGTGCGGTCTTTGCACTGCCCCAGTCGAAGAGCGGAATCTCGACGCTGATTTCGTAGCCGCGCTCATGTCCCTTGTCGGTCTCGAAGTTGTTGAGATAACCGACGTCGAGTGCATTGACGAAGCGCGTTGCTTTCGTCAGTCCCAGAGAACTGGCAACGCTTTCGGTTCTCAGCTTCGCGGCCTGAATGTCCAGCCGATTTCGCATCGCAAAGCTCTCGAGATCGTCGAGTTGAGGCTTTTCCTTTGGCAGTTCCGGCAGACGGTCGGGTAGTTCGAATTGCGTTCCCGAACCCCATAAGCCGATCGCGCGCGTGAGCTTCTCGCGCGCCATGACTGATTGCTGCCGGGCCTTTGCGAGTTGCGCGACGGACTCGGCATAAAAGGCCTGCTCGCGCGCGTAGTCGAGTCTGCTGAAGTTGCCCGCCTGGCGCATGCGCAGCGCGAGTTCCGCGCCGGCTTCGGCCGAGTCCTTGACCTGCTCCGCGTAGAGCGCAGCCTGTTGCGCAGCCACCGCGTTCACATAAGCCTTGCGGGCGTCGGCGGCCACGGCAAGCATCGCATTGGCCGTCTCGAGCTTCGTCTGCTCGAACCGCCGGCCTTCGACGCGTGTCGCCAAAGGCAGCGTAAGCAGACTGAGCACGCCCATCGAGAAAGTACGGCTAATGCCGAATCCATCGCTCCAGTGCGTTCTGCTGAACGTGAAGCCTGGATTCGGCAGACGGCCCGCCTGCACGAGGTCGGCCTCCGAGACGCCCAGTTCTCCGTAAGCCGCCTGAAGCCCGCGGTTGTTCAGCAGCGCGAGTTGCACCGCGTTGTCCATGTCGAGCGGCTTTGACAGCAGTTCCCGCGTACGCTTGAAAACGGCTTCGCGGTCCTCGTCGGTCTTCACATAGACCGCATCCTTGCCGAGCCGCTGCGATGCAGTCGTCGATACGGCGCCGAAGCCGCCGTCGTTTGAAAACGTTGTGCAGCCGGTGAGCAGAATCGCCGCGACGGCGATGCACGCGACGCGGGTCTGCGCGAGGTGACGCATCATTTGGAGTCGCCTCCCTGCTCGGAACCGCTTTCGCCGGCCGATGCCGCATTCGCGTGCTGCCCGTGTTTCGCGTGTTTCGCACCAGTCGCTGCCCGGCTCGGTGCGACTTCGCGATTGAGCTGTTGCCAGCTCGGCGCTTCTCCATCGCGCCAGGGCTTGTAACCGTCGAATGCCGACGACGTTGCAGGCGGCGGCACCGAAGCTCCCGCATCGGCCGGGTCGGGCAAGGTCGTCGCGGCGTGCACGAGCAGCGGCAACGCCGCGGCCGCGCCAAGCAGCGCCACAGAAATTTTTCGCATGAGTTGTTCTCGTCGTGAATCATCCGGAGGCCGGTTGCCGGTCTCCAGGAACATGCCCGTTGCAGCGAACGGCTGCGAGGGCGCGGACTAGACGAGAATCGAGCGGGGAGGTCGTTCAATGCCGCCCGTCAGGAACGACACGACGGGCGCGGAAGAAGACGGGGACAAGAAGAAGTGAGCGGTTTGAGCCGTGGGCGGCAGGATCGGCACGAACAGCATGACTGCACCGGAACAGCACGATGCGCAGGTTGCGCACGCGTGCGCTTGATGACCATCGTGGTGATGATCGCCGCTTGCGTGAAGATGCTCTGCACCGGACATGGCTGCATGATGCTCGCCGCCTTCCGGCGCAACATGCGCACTATGATGATGCGCCTGGCCGACGCCACATTTCATCGCGACGGCCGCGAACGACTGAGCCGGAAGGCTCAGTGCAAGCAGAACGACGATGAAGAGTTTGCGCCAGTAGTACATGGGGCCGGAGTCTAGCACGCGATTTTGGGCGGTTGTAAGCTGAAACGTGTCAACGCGTAACGGCACGGCCGACGCTCAGGACCAAAGCTTACTGCGGGCCTTCTGACGCCGCGATGGCCACGAGATGACTGATTTTTCATGCTCGCGAAGATGAAAAAAATGTCATGCTCCCGTCATCTCACGACTGCCGAGCCATGTCTAAGCTGACCACACTCCCCTCCTTCCGCGAAAAGATGAACCGTTGACCGATGCGCATACTCATTATCGAAGACGAGCCGAAGATGGCCGCCTATCTCAGGAAGGGATTGGTTGAGGCCAGCTTTACGGTGGACACTGCCGACAACGGCGTCAACGGTCTGTTCCTCGCGTTGCACGAGGAATTCGATCTGATCGTACTCGACGTGATGCTTCCCGGAATAGACGGCTTCGAGTTGCTTCGGCGGCTGCGTAAGGAGAAGCAGACGCCGGTTCTTCTGCTGACCGCGCGCGACACGGTGGCGGACAAAGTCGAAGGTCTCGAGTTGGGCGCGGACGACTATCTGTCGAAGCCTTTCGCCTACGCCGAGTTCCTCGCCCGAATCCGTTCGCTGCTGCGGCGGGCGCCACGCGCGGTCAAGGACGTGCTGCGCATCGCCGACATGGAAGTGGACTTCATCAAGCGCCGGGTGAAGCGCGGCGATCTGCGCATTGACCTCACGGCGCAGGAGTTCTCGCTATTGCAATTGTTAGCCGAAAGGCAGGGCGAAGTACTGACGCGCACCTTCATCACGTCGCAGATCTGGGACATGAATTTCGACAGCGATACCAATGTCGTCGATGCCGCGGTCAAACGCCTGCGTGCAAAAATCGACAACTCGTTCGAGACGAAGCTGTTGCACACGGTCCGTGGAATGGGCTACGTACTCGAGGATCGTTCGTGACCGCGAGGAAGGTTCCCTATTCGCTTCTCAAGCGATTGACCGCTGCATTCGCGGTAGCGGCCCTTATCGTATTTGCGCTCATGGGTGCATTCCTTTATCGCTCGCTGTCGCAGGAATTGCAGCGGCGCGACGACATTGAGATTATCGGCAAGCTCGCGCAGTTTCAGCAGCTCGTGCGCGATGCCGGATCGATCGACGCCGTTAAAGCGGCGCCGGCAATTTTCCATGAAGTGCTGCTGTCGCATCCCGGCGTCTATCTCGGCATTTTCGACGCGCAGAATCGCGTGCTGGTAGAGCACGTTGGCCAGGAACATCTTGATCTTGCGGCTGCGTTTTCCGGCAAGCACGCTGGCGGCAGTCCGTTCACCTGCGAGATCGCGTCAATAGGTTCATCGCGTTGCATCTTCTCCGCGGCAACGCTGCCGTCGCATGAAACCGTGCGTGTGGTGCTGGTGCGCGCCGCCTCCGACCGGCAATCGCTTCTCAAGAGCTATCGCGTCGACGTGCTGATTGCCGTCGCGCTCGGTGCTGCTCTCGTGGGCACGGTCGGCTATGCCGTTACGCGGCGAGGACTTTCGCCGGTAAAAAGCATCGGCCGTCAGACTTCGCGCATCGAGGCTCACAACCTGAGCGAGCGGCTCGATATACACGGCGGACCCGTCGAGCTTCAGGCTATTGCGCTGTCGGTCAACCGGATGCTCGACCGGCTGGAACGCGCATTCGTGCGTCTGTCGCAGTTCTCATCCGACCTCGCACACGACATGCGAACACCGCTCGCCAATGTCATCAGTTCATCGCAGGTCACGCTGTCTCGCACGAGAACCATCGACGAATACGAAGCACTGATCGACTCGAATATCGAAGAGTGCGAGCGGCTTCAGCGGATGATCGAGAACATGCTGTTTCTCGCGCGCAACGAAAACGCGCAGCAGCTTATTCACGTCGTCAAACTGGACGCAACGAGCGAATTAAGCCGGCTCGCGTCGTACTTTCAGGGCCTCGCGGAAGAAGCCGGCGTGAATCTCGCCGTGGATGGAAATGCACAATTATCCGCGGATGCGACGCTGTTCCGGCGCGCTGTCAGCAACCTGATGTCCAACGCACTCGACCATGCTTTTGCGGGCTCTTGCGTCGAGTTGCGCTCGTTCGAATCGCCGAAGTACTCCGTCGTCGAAGTAACCAACCGGGGGCATGCGATTGCGCCGGAACACGTCGAGCGGATTTTCGAACGTTTCTATCGCGTCGACGCGTCGCGGCACCGTTCGGCGCGAAACGCGGGTCTCGGCCTTGCTATCGTCAAATCGATCATGGAATTGCATCGTGGCAAAGTCGAGGTCGCGAGCAATGACGAGCGCACCACTTTCACGTTGTACTTTCCGCGTCCGGTCGACGTATAGCCAGTTCAGAAGTTTCCCAAGCAGGAGGTTGCGATGCAGATAGTTACTGCTCTCGGTCACGCGCTATGGATGGCTTTCACCATGCTGTGGCAAATCTTCTGGGGCCTCAGTCTCGGCTTTCTTTTCTCTGCCGTGATTGAAGTCATCGTCTCGAAGTCCGAGATGTCGAAGCTCTTGCCCAATTCATCGGCCAAAACGCTGACCGTCTCCGCGCTGTTAGGCGCCGCGTCGTCCTCGTGTTCTTATGCGGCAGTCGCGATGGCCCGCTCTATTGTGCGCAAGGGCGGCGACTTTACCGCCGCAATGGCGTTCCAGTTCGCCGCAACCAATCTGGTGCTTGAACTCGGCGTTTTGATGTGGGTGCTCATTTCGTGGCAATTCGCCGCGGCTGAGTTTATCGGCGGCCCGATCATGATTGTCGTTATGGTGCTCTTCTTCCGTTTCTTTCTTAAAGACTCGCTCAAGCGCGACGCGATCGAACAGGCGGACAAAGGTATTGCCGGCAGCATGGAAGGCCATGCGGCGATGTCGATGAGCGAACAGCAAGGCACCTGGAAAGAACGCCTGTCGTCCAGAGAGGGATGGATAGCGATCAGTCACAGCTATGCGATGAACTGGGCGATGTTGTGGCGCGACATCGGCGTTGGCTTACTCATTTTGACGGTGATCTTTTTTAAAACCGGCGGGCCAGAGATGATGCGCATGATGGAGGGCGGTGAGCACCATCATGCGGACCATTACGGCCATCAGCACCATCACGGTCGCTCGGAATGACCTTCAGAGAGCGCCCAGCGGGGCGTTCTCTGCTCTGATTCACGAATCTATCGCGTCGTGCTCGACCGCTCTAGAAATTGAAGTTGTCGATATTGCCGGCATCGAATGTAGTCGGCGGTCCGAGAATGATCTCGCCTTGCGGGCCGATGGTGCGCTTGCCGAGTTTGCCCGCATCGAAAGACTCGCCCTCCTTGCCGCTGATCGTGCCCGACGCGAGCGCCGCGGCCGCATAGCCGGCGAGGTAACCCAACTGGTTCGGGTCCCACAACTGGAATGCCTTCACCGTGCCGTTCTTCACGAACGCGCGCATCTGGTTCGGCGTGCCGAGCCCTGTCACCGCCACCTTGCCCTTGCTTGACGACGACGAGATATAACGCGCCGCCGCAGCGATGCCCACCGTGGTCGGCGCAACGATCGCCTTCAGGTTCGGATACGCCTGCAACAAACCCTGCGTTTCGACGAACGACTTCTGGTCGTCGTCGTTGCCGTACGCGATCTTGACGAGCTTGATCTTCGAGTACTCCGGCTTCTTCAGTTCCTCCTGCATCCACTTGATCCACGTATTCTGATTGGTCGCATTCGGCGTGGCCGACAGCACCGCGAATTCGCCCTCGCCGCCGATCAGCTTCGATACCAGTTGAATCTGGCCTCGGCCGATGCCTTCCGCGTTCGCCTGATTGACGAACAATTGACGACCTTCAGGCACCGTGTCCGAATCGAAAGTGACGACCTTGATGCCTTGCGACATCGCCTTCTTCAGATACGGGACGACCGCGTTTGCGTCGTTGGCGGCGATCACAATCGCGTCCTGACGCTGCGTGATCAGCGTATTGATGTACTGCACCTGCGACGACGCGCCCGCATCCGACGGACCCACCACCTTGCCCACGCCGCCGAACTCCTTGATCGCGGCGAGGCCGCCGTCGTCGGCGATCACTTCATACGGGTTGTTGATCTGCTTCGGCAGGAACGCTATTTTCAGGCCGCTTTTCAGGCCCGCGGCGGGCGCCGCGCAACTGATCGCGAGCAACGCGATGCACAGCGCGGCCGCGCCGGTGTGACGAAGAGGTTTGAACATGAAGTGTCTCCTGCTTGTTGTTGGACGTGGTGATGTCCGGGTTTGGTGGTCAAGCAATGGTCACGTTATGGCGAAGAAACCGACTTCGCGATGAACCGCCGGTCGCGTGCCGCGCGCCAGCGTGCAACCAGATTCGGTATCAGCACCGACGCAAGCAGCAGCACGCCGGTGACGATGGTGAGCGTCTCGCTGGACACGTCGTCGAGCGTCAACGCGTTTTTCAGCACGCCGATAATCAGCAGCGACAGCAGCACGCCGATCATCGAGCCGCGTCCGCCGAAAATGCTCACGCCGCCGAACAGCACGGCGGCAATCACCGACAACTCGAAGCCTTCGCCGTTATCGCCGCGCGCGCTCGTGAAGCGCAGCGTGTAGACCACGCCGGCCAGCGCGCTCATCAAACCCGACAGCACGAACAGACGCAGCCTGATCTTCGCGACCTCGATGCCGGAGAACGCGGCCGCGGTCGGATTCGCGCCTATCGCATAGAGGCTGCGGCCAAACGCGGTAGCCTGCAGCAGCACCGTAAACAGCACGGCGCCGACGATCACGATCGCAAACGGCAACGGGATGAAAGTCGCGCCGAGCGTGTCCATGCCGAACGCGGTGTAAGCAGGCGGAAAATCGGCGACGGCCTGATCGCCGAGCAGCACATACGCGAGCCCGCGAAACAGCGCGAGCGTGCCGATCGTGACCGCGAGCGACGGCAGGTTCAGCTTCACGATCACGAGGCCATTGAGCAGCCCGGCGACCGCACCCGCGACCAGCACGAGCGCGATCACGACCGGCATCGGCAAGCCCATGTGCCACAGCACGCCCATCAATGCGCTCGATGCACCGAGCACCGAAGCCACCGACAGATCGATTTCAGCGGCGACGATAATCAGCGTCATCGGCAGCGCCATCAACGCGATCTCGGTGAGATCGGCCAGCACGTTGCTCAGATTTGCGCCGGTCAGGAACACGGGCGACAGCATGCGTCCCAGTGCAAGCGACAGTATCAGCACGATCACCAGCAGCGCTTCCCATTGCAGCGGCGTTTCGCGTTTGCGCGTGAGCAGCGCGGAATCGGGTTTAGCCATGATCGCGTTTCCTCATCATGCGTTTGGCGACGGAGCGCGCCAGCAACGTATCGGCGGTGATCGCGGCGACGATCAGCGCGCCTTCGATCGCCTGCTCCCAGAACGGCGAAACGTGCAGCACGACAAGCGCAATGCTGATCACGCCGAGCACGAGCGCGCCCAACGTTGCACCGAGTATCGTGCCGACGCCGCCTGTAATGGCCACGCTGCCGACCACGGCCGCCGCCACCACTTGCAGTTCGATGCCCTTCGCGGTGCTCGCATCGACGGTGCCGAAGCGCGCGAGCCACAATGCGCCCGCAAAGCCGGCAATCGCGCCGGACAGCAGAAAGCCCGCCATCACGCGCCGCTCGACATTCACACCGGCAAGACGCGCCGCTTCAGGATTCGAGCCGATCGCATAGTGCTCGCGTCCGCCGCGAAACTGCTTGAGGTAGATCGCGAGCGCGAGCAGCACGACGGCGGCGATCAGCGCGAGCGTCGGTATGCCAAAGAAAGTGCCTGTGGCAAGGCGCGAATACGCTTCGGGCAAGCTCGTTGCGTTGATCTGCCCGCCATGCACCCACGCGTAATCGGCGCCGCGAAAAATGTAAAGCGTCGAGAGCGTCGCAACGAGCGACGGCACGCGGCCCACCGCCACGAGCAACGCGTTAATGCCGCCCGCGACGAGACCAATCGCGAGTCCCGCCACGAGCGCGACGATTACCGGCATCTGCGGAAACGCAACGTAGAGGCTGCCCACTGCATACGCGCTGATGCCGACCGTCGAGCCCACCGACAGGTCGATATGACGCATCAGGATCACCACGGTCATGCCCGCGGTCAACAGGCTGATGATCGACACGTTGAGCAGCACGTCACGCAGATTCTGCAAGTTCAGGAACTGCGGCCTCGCGAGCGCGGTGCCCACGATCAGCAGAATCAGCACGACGAAGAGCGTCGTCTCGCGGCTCTTCGCGAGGCTCGCGACGAAGCCGCCTGGCGTACTCGCGGAGCGCTTCGAAGATGGCGGCGGCGTCTGCACCGGCGCGGCATGAGTCGATGAGTGGCGCATCATGCGGCCCGTCCCAGCGGTGGAATGGGTTGTCCGAGTGCCGCCGCCATGATGCGTTCCTCGTCGGCCTCGGCGCGCGCGATCTCCGCGCTGATGCGTCCTTCGTGCATCACCAGCACGCGGTCGGCCATGCCGAGTACTTCAGGCAATTCGCTCGAAATCATCAGCACCGCCATGCCGTCCTGCACGAGTTCGGCAAGCGCGCCATATACCTCGGCTTTTGCGCCGACGTCGATACCGCGCGTGGGTTCGTCGATGATCAGCACTTTCGGGCCCGTTGCCAGCCACTTGCCGAGCACCACCTTCTGCTGATTGCCGCCCGATAACGTGCCCACTGGCGCATGCGGATCGCCTGCTTTCAGACGCAGCCGCGTGCCCCACTTGTTCGCAAGCTGCGTCTCGCTGCGCGTCGTGATGAGACCGTGTCTGACGAGCCGGCCGAGCACCGTCATCGACGCATTGCGCGTGATGCTCAGCTCCAGCGCGAGCCCTTGCTGGCGTCTGTCTTCGGGCACGAGCGCGAGTCCCGCGCGCACCGCGGCGGCTGCGTTGCCTGCGGCAAGGCGCTTGCCGCCGACCAGGATTTCGCCGGCATCCAGCGGATCGATACCGAAGATCGCGCGCGCGACTTCGCTGCGCCCGGCACCGACGAGACCCGCGAGCGCGACGATCTCGCCCGCGCGGACATCGAACGAAATGTCCTTGAAAACGCCGACGCGCGTGAGACCGCGAACCGACAGACGCACTTCGCCGGGCGGCCGCTCCGCTTTCGGATAGAACGTTTCCAGATCGCGGCCGACCATTTTTGCCACGATAGCGTCGGTGTTCAGATCGGCGGTGAGGCCGTCGAACACCTTCGCGCCGTCGCGCATGATGGTGACGCGCTGCGTCAGCGCGAACACCTCGTCGAGCCGGTGCGTGATGAAAAGAATCGCCACGTCCCGCTCGCGCAGCTTGCGCACGATTGCAAAGAGCCGTTCGACTTCGGGCAGCGACAACGCGGCGGTCGGTTCGTCCATGATCAGCACGTTCGCGTTCAGCGACAACGCCTTGGCAATTTCAATCACCTGCTGATCCGCAATCGACAAACCGCGCACCAGTTGATCGGCACGCAGATCGACGCCGAGCGACGCGAGCAGGCCGTCCACTTCGCGGCGCATCGCGTCGTACTGAATGCGGCCGATGCGGTCCACGGGCTGCCGTCCCATGAAGATGTTTTCCGCAATCGACAGGTCGAAGAACAGCGTCGGCTCCTGGTAGATCACGGCGAGTCCGGCATCGCGCGCTTCGGCGGGCGTCGCAAAGCGGCGCGGCGTGCCGTCGACGAGCATCTCGCCGCTATCGGGCTGATGCACGCCTGCGAGAATCTTCACGAGCGTCGACTTGCCCGCGCCGTTCTCGCCGAGCAGCGCATGCACTTCGCCGGGCCACAGCACGAGATCGCCGTCGGACAGTGCGCGCACGCGCCCGAACGATTTGCTCGCATGCCGCAATTCGAGCCTCGGCTGAGCGGTTGAGGGTTGCTGCACTGCGTGTCTCCTTCGTTTGCGTTTATCGGGCGCTTTTGTTTTTTTGCCGCGGTTTTTCAGATCCGATAGAAGCGCTCCGCGTTGCCGCAAAAGAGCGCCTCTTTCTCCGCGACACTCGCGCCTTCCACAATCGCGGCATACGCATGCCACAAATCCGTATACGACCCGAACAAACGGTCGACGGGGAAGTTCGACGCGAACATCGCGCGCTCGGCACCGAACGCGTCGATTGTCTCGAGCACATAGGGCCGCAGGCTTTCCACGGTCCATTGATGGTCGAACATCGCGAGTCCGCTGATCTTCACGTACACGTTGCTGCAACCGGCGAGCATGCGCAGGCCGTCGCGCCACGCGCGATAACCGGCGACGCTGCTTCGGTCCACGAACATGCCCGCATGATTGACGGCGAACAGCGTGTCCGAATGCGCGCGCGCCAGAGCGGCGGCCTCTTCCATTTGCGACGGATACAACTGCAAATCGAACGACATGCCGTGACGGCGCAGCAACGCAAAGTTCTCGCGCCACTGCGGCTCGCGCATGTAATGGCGGCCGACGTAATCGAACAATCTGTTCTCGTGCACATTGAGAATCTGCCGCACGCCGCGCGTATTCGCAAACGACGCATGCGCTTCGAGCACCGCGGGCGCATTCGGCGAAGCGAGATCGACGGCGGCGACGATCGCATTCGGCATGCCGCGCGATTCGGCTCGATCGGCGATGCCTTGCAGCCAGCGCGTTTCCTCGACCGGATCGGCGGGATCGTGATTCGCTTCAACGTGTACGAGTTTTTTCACGTCGATGTCGCCCGCTTCTGCAAGCAGGTTATCGAGCAGATAGTCGTGCTTCAGAGCGCGCGCGTCGCCGACGAACGACACGCCCGGATTTTCCAGCCAAGGGTAACGGTGCGTCTTCAGATCCCACAGGTGGATATGCGAATCGACAACCTGCATGCGATGCCTCCGTCTTTATAGCGTGGCAAGCAATCAATTAGCTGAGCGAACTCAGACGAAACACCTGTTCGAGCGGCTGCTGAAGCGGCGTGTGGTCCGCGGCGGTATGCATGATGTCGGCCATGTAATCCCACCATTTGCGCATGACTTCGAGTTCGGGAAGCGCGTCCATCGTGTGATGCGTGGTGCGCGTGAGCACCGCGAAAAGATGATCGGTGCCGGGATCGAAGAAGATGCGGTACTCGTGCACGCCTGCGTTGTGCAATGCGTCAACCAGTTCCGGCCAGATCTGTGCGTGCCGGCGCTCGTATTCCTCGCGCATGCCGGGGTTGAGCACCATCCGGAAAGCGATTGTCTCCATTGCGGCTGTCTCTTCGTTGTCTATTCGTTGTCGTTCGTTGTCTCGGCGTTATGCGCTTTCGCGGCGAAGCGCCTGCAAAGACTATAATTCGAGCGTCGATAGCATCTCAATCCGTTGTTGGGATTGGGCGATCCACAATCCGAATCGCACCGGGACCATGAGCCAACTCTCAGCAACCGTCGCACTCGTCAATCGGCTCAAGTTCAAGCACCTCGCGCTGCTCGTCGCGCTCGACGACGCGCGCAATCTCCATCAGGCCGCCGAAGCCGTCAACGTCGCGCAGCCGAGCGCGAGCCGCATGCTCGGCGACATCGAGGAAGCGTTCGGCTTTCTGCTGTTCGAGCGCAATGCGCGCGGCATGACGCCCACGCCGCTCGGCGTCGTCACGCTGGCCTACGCGCGGCGCGCGCTCGCCGAACTCACGCGTTTCGCCGAAGACCTCGAAGTCAAGCGCCGCGGCGGACACGGCCAGTTGACGGTCGGCGCGATCATGGGCGCCGCGCCCGATCTGATGGCGATGGCGGTGGCCGCACTCAAAACCGAAAGCCCCTTGCTCAACGTGCGCATACTCGGCGAAACCAGCGACCAGGTCGTGCAGTTGCTGCATCGCCGCGAAGTCGATCTCGCGCTTGGACGGCTGACGAGTCCCTTGCAACACAACGATTTCAGTTTCGAGCCGCTCGCGCGCGAAACCTTGATGCTCGTGGTGCGCTCCGTACATCCGCTCGCGAGCCGCGCGCGCATCACGTTGCGCGAACTCATCGACTGGCCGTGGGTTGCGCAGCCTGTCAGCAGCCCGGCGCGCGTGCTGTTCGAGGAAGAACTCGCGCGTGCGGGGCTCGCGACGCCGGTCAATCTCACCGAATGCGCGTCGATCTTCGCGACGCTGCAATTGCTCGAGAACTACGATGCGGTCGCGATGCTGCCGGAGTCGGTCGTGCGCGATCACCTGCGCGGCAAACTGCTGGTCGCATTGCCGCTCGAAATCGGCAAGAGCCTTGCGGGTTTCGGCATTCTCACGCGCAAGGAAGAACCGCTCGCCGAGCCGGCGCTGCGCTTCATCGAACTGCTGCGCAATTTCTCGCGGCGCCTCACACGCGATGGCGGCACCACGTCCACGCTGGCCGCGAATGCTTCCGCACCGGTTAGCTGAAATCGGCATCGCGCGTCATTGCAGATTGACGAACAGCCCGCCGTCGACGAGCAACGCCGCGCCCGTCACATAGCGCGCACGGTCGGACGCGAGAAACACCACGCAGTCCGCCACATCGTCGGGACGGCCCAGGCGCCCGAGCGGAATGCGCTTTTCGAAGTAGGCTTTCTTCGCTTCGTCGGCGAGGTCGTCCGCGTTGAGGTCCGTCGCGATCGTGCCTGGCATCACCGAGTTGCAGCGGATGCCATACGGTCCCAATGCAACCGCACACGACTGCATCAGCGAGTGAACGCCGGCCTTGGTCGGCGTGTAATGCGTCTGCATGCCGCCGCCGACGAGCGCGCTGATCGAACTGGTCGCGACAATCGCGCCGCCCGTGCCCTGCGCTTTCATTTGCTGCGCCGCGGCTTGCGTGACGTAGAACGCGCCGTTCAGATTCACCGCGACGGTGGACTCGAGTACTTCCGCCGGCATGTCGAGAAACGCATGGAACGGGCAGATGCCGGCGTTACTCGCGAGCACGTCCACCTTGCCGAATGCCTGCACGGTTTCGCGCACCAGTTGCTGCCCTGTCTCGCGCGCGGCGACATTGCCTTCAATAGCGATCACGCGCCGCCCGAGCGCCTCGATTTCCTCGACCACTTCGGCGACGGCCGAGCGGCGTCCGTACGACGCGTCGTTATCGCCCCAGTAGTTGATCGCGACGTCCGCGCCTTCCGTTGCGCACGCAACGGCTATCGCGCGCCCGATGCCGCGCGAACCGCCGGTGACGATCACGACCTTGTCCTTGAGCAGCACGTCATTCTCCTTCGCTGATTGAATCGAAAGAAGTGCAGCGCATTAGCGCGGATAAGGCCGCACCAGCGCGCATTCCGGATTGAGCCGCACGCCGAAGCCCGGCGTGTCGGGCACTTTCATGCGTCCATTGACGGGCACCGGTTCGTCGAGCAGAAGCGGCGTGAACATCGGCACGACTTCGTCGGCTTTGGGCGCCATCATCAGAAACTCGGAGAACGGCGAGTTATGACGCGTGACGACGAAATGATAGCTATACACCGACGAACCATGCGGCACCACCATCACGTTATGCGCATCCGCAAGCGCCGAGATCTTGATGAGCTCGGTAATGCCGCCGCACCAGCCCACGTCCGGTTGAATCAGATCGCAGCATTGCATCTCGAGCAGCATGCGAAAGCCCCAACGCGTCGCTTCGTGTTCTCCCGTCGACACCATCATGCCGCGCGGCACGTTGCGCCGCAGTTCGGCGTAACCCCAGTAGTCGTCGGGCGAAAGGCACTCTTCTATCCATTTCAGTCCGTACTCGTGCGCAGCATGTGCGAGCCGCGTCGCATATGGCACGTCCAGACT
Source organism: Paraburkholderia sp. RCC_158 (assembly GCF_041355255.1). NCBI lineage: Bacteria > Pseudomonadati > Pseudomonadota > Betaproteobacteria > Burkholderiales > Burkholderiaceae > Paraburkholderia > Paraburkholderia sp. RCC_158. The sequence goes on from NZ_JBFUPM010000005.1 coordinate 201,164, forward strand.
CATCCAGCAGTCGTACATCAGCCAGAAGTCGTCGCCGACGCGGCTGCGCATGTCGGCAAGTTTCTCGAGATTGAGCTTGAGTCCCGCTTCGCCTTCGGCGGGACCGTGCTGCAACGGCAGCTTTCCGCCGATAAAGCCCATTTCTTTCGCGAGGTCGGGACGCGCGCCGGTTGCATAGAACACCAGTTCGTCGCGCACCGGACCGCCCAATAGCTGATACACCGGCTCCTTGCGCACTTTCGCGAGCAGATCCCACAGCGCGAGATCGACGCCGGAAATCGTATTGAGCACCACGCCTTTGCGCCCGTAATAAAGCGTGGCGTAGTACATCTGATCCCACATCTTCTCGATGTCGGTGACGAGCTGGCCTTCAAGAAAACGCGCCAGATGTTTTTCGACGATGAATGCGCCGATTTCGCCGCCCGTCGTCACCGCGAAGCCGACTGTGCCGTCGCTCGCTTCTATTTCGACGACCAGCGTGCCGAGTACATTGATGCCGAACGACTGACGGCTCTGACGGTACTCGGGATAACGCGCCATCGGCGTCGAGATGTGATCGTCGATCCAGTGTCCGCCGGGTTGGTCGTGATAGTCCGCTCCGCCGCCGCGGACGATGAAGGCACGCACGTGCCGGATTGTGGGCATGGCCATGAGAGAGAGGCTCCGTGATGGGCGTCGAAGGTGTCGCCGGAAATGCGCCTAGCGGGCGCGATGCAGCAGATCGTGAAATGAATCGGCAGGCTGCGCGCCGTCGCGGCGCAACAGCGTGCCGATCAGCAGCGCGGCGAGCAGACTGGACGCGCCGAGCACGACCAGTCCCGCCGATGTCGAGGAAAACGCGCGCTCGGCCGCGGTGCGCAAGCTCGGCGCAATGAAACCGCCGAGGCTGCCGAGCGAGTTGATCAGCGCGATGCCGCCCGCGGCGGCCGCACCGGTCAGGAGGCGCGTCGGGAATGTCCAGAACAGCGGCTGGGCGGCAATGAAACCGCTTGCCGCGCAGCACAGCGCAATGAGCCCGATGACCGGGTTATGCGCGAGCCCCGATAGGCCGATGCCGAGACCCGCCATGACGAGCAACGCGGAAGCCCAGCGACGATGCCCGCCCGTCCGATCCGCGCGGCGCGGCACATACCAGGTGACGGCGAGCGCACACAACCACGGCAATGCCGCGACGAGTCCGACGTGAAAACCCACGGTCGTTCCAAGCAAAGCGGCGACCTGTTGCGGCAAATAAAAGATCACGCCATAGACGCTCATCTGAATCAGCAGATAGATGAGCGACAGGAGCAACACGCGGCGATCCACCAGCGCGGCGAGAATGCGATGCGGTCCATGTGCCGAGGCTGCGCGCGCGTCTTCATCGAGCGCCGCGCGCAAGCTCGTGCGTTCGTGCGAATCGAGCCAGCGTGCGTCGTCGGGACGATTGTCGAGATACCAGAAAGCCCATATGCCGACGAGCGTGGCGAGCAAGCCTTCGACGAGAAAAAGCCACTGCCAGCCCGCGAGGCCGAACGCGCCATGCAGTTCGAGCAGCGAGCCCGACAACGGACCACCGAAAATAAACGCCAACGGCGCGCCGAAATAGAACATGCCGACGGCGCGGGCGCGCGCACGCTGTGGGAACCAGTGTGCGAGGTAATAAATGACGCCGGGAAAGAAGCCTGCTTCGGCGACGCCTAATAGAAAGCGCAGCGTGTAGAACATCGTCGCGGTATGCGCCATGCACATCGCCGCCGAGACGAGTCCCCACGTCACCATGATGCGGCACATCCATGCTCGCGCGCCGACGCGATGCAGCAGCAAATTGCTTGGCACCTCGAACAATGCATAGCCGACAAAGAAAACGCCCGCGCCGAACGCAAAGGCCGCGTTCGAGAGCCCGGTGTCGTGCTGCAGCGCCTTCTGTGCGAAGCCGATGTTCGCGCGGTCGAGAAATGCCAGCACGTACATCAATAGCAGGAATGGCAGCAGCCGGCGCATGACCTTGCCGGTGATCGCCTCCAGCGAAGCGCTCGCTTGCGGGTCCATGTCATCTCCTTCGCGCAGCTCGCGTTCGCGGCCTCGCGGTTCTTGTGTGATGTGACGCGTGCGCCTTGAGCGGCGCCGCGTTGGACGCTCAGTAAGTCGCGCGTCCGCCCGACAGATCGAATACCGAGCCGGTGCTGAATGCGCAGTCTTCGGAGGCGAGCCAGAGAATCAGCGACGCCGCTTCTTCGGGGAGAAGAAAGCGGTTCATCGGAATCTTTGAAAGCATATAGTCGATGTGCTGCTGCGACATTGAATCGAAGATCTCGGTCTTTGCGGCTGCGGGCGTCACGGCATTAACGAGAATGTTCTTCGTCGCGAGTTCCTTGCCGAGCGATTTTGTGAGGCCGATGAGCCCCGCCTTCGACGCGCTGTAGTGCGACGCGTTCGGGTTGCCCTCCTTGCCCGCAACCGACGCGATATTGACGATCCGCCCATAGCCTTGCTTGAGCATCTGCGGAACGACGGCGCGGCAGGTGAGATACGGGCCGATCAGATTGACGTCGATGACGCGCCGCCACATCTCCGGCTCCAGTTCCCATGTCGTGCCGTTGCCGCCGGTAATACCCGCCGAATTAATCAGCACGTCGATCGCGCCGTGATCGAGAACGGTCTGCGCAACCGCATGCTGGACGGCCGCTTCCTGGGTAAGTTCGACGGTGACCGCGGTCACCTTGCCGAGTGCGTTGAGTTCGCGCTGACTGCGGGCGAGCCGCTCGCCGTCGATGTCCCATAGCGCGACCGATGCACCCGAGTTCAGCGCGCGTTGCGCCACCGCATAGCCGATGCCGCGCGCGCCGCCCGTGATGGCGACAACGCGTCCTTCCAGATCGATTCGGTTCATTCGCGTCTCCAGCGTCCGTGTTTTCGTAGTGGGCTTTACGCCAATATACGGGCGCCGTGATGCGGCAACAATCCGAGAAATGGAAAGGTCGATAACAAAACTGGATCGGTGGGAGGGCCGTGCGGACGCGCGGCACGATTGGCGAAGTCCGCAGGAAGAGACAGTATGAATCCGGTCAGATCGCTTCCTGGCACAGCGCCATCATGCGCTGAACCATCGTGCTCGCTTCGTTCAGTTCCATTTCGCTCGTAAAGAGCGCCTGTACATTCGACAGGCGCACGGCCACGCCCGCGTCGATGAGATCCTGGCTTGCGATTTTCAAGGCGAGTTGCCCGATGCGCACACGCTCGAGCCAATGCATGGTCGTTCTATTTTTTGCGAGCCACTGGCGGCAGCACTGAACGACGTGATCCACGCGCCACTCGGCGCTAAGCGCATACGATGCCGCCGCGATCGCCACGAGAAAGCACAGCAACTCCGCACGCGTCGCCGGAGTGTGTGTCGAGTCGACTTTTTTCATCCGCGTGATTTTTCCACCTGTCCTGTTCAACTGTGAGCACTTCGACTCGCACTTGCCGGCCGTATCCGGCCGTATAAATAGTCAGCTTAGTGAATTGAGGGCGCGCGCGTCGAAATCAACACCCGCGCCTTCTGAATGACCAAAAGCTACACGCGGCAGTTGCATTCGGTGCACGCCACCGCTTCAGGCGCAGGCTTGCTCTCGCCGCTTCTACCGAAGCTCGCGAGCGCCGCCAGTCCGAGCAACGCGAGGCCGCTGCCGAACAGAAAGTCCGTCGCAATGCCCACGTGATCGACCACGATTCCGCCGACGAGCGAACCCACCGCAATCGCCACCTGAATGATGCTCACGAAGAGCGCGGAGCCGGCTTCCGGAGAATCGGGCGTCGCGCGCTGAATCCAGATGCTGAAGCACAGCGGCAGCGCGCCGAACGCCACGCCCCACGCGAGTACGAGCGCAATGACGCCGGGCGGCGAATGCTGTAATACGGGCAGCAGAACAAGCGCGAACAGCAGCAGTGAGATCATCGCGCCGAGCGAGATTTTCAGACTGCGCGTAACCGTCGACGAAACAGCGAAGTTCGAAAAGAAGCCGATGATGCCAAAGCCGAGCAGGAGCCAGGTAATGGTCGGCATCGTCAGGTTCGCATTGCGCAGCAGGAACGGCGTGATGTACGTGTACGACGAGAAGTGCGCGCCGAACACGAGGCCCACCATCATCATGCTGCGGCGCGGATGCGGCCTGCGCAGCAGCGAAACGAGATCGTGCAAACGCAATGCGGCGTTCGAGGGCAGCGACGGCACGAACAGGAACTGCGCAATCAGCGCACTCGCGACGAGCCCGCCCGTTGCCATGAACGACGCGCGCCACGACGCGAAACTCGCGATGAACGTGCCGAGCGGCACGCCGATCACCGTTGCACACGTGACGCCGGTGAGGATTGTCGCCATCGCGCGCGCCGAGTCTTTCGGCAGCACGAGACGCCCGGACGCGGCAGTGGCGAGCGTCCAGAAGCCGCCGAGCGCGGCGCCGAGCAACGCGCGACCCGCCAGCATCACACCGAAATTCGGCGCGAACGCCGAAATCAGATTGGATGCCAGCAATAAAGCCGTGAGTAACAGGAAGACGCGCCGCCGATCCATGCGGCCCGCGACCAGCATCAGGCCAGGCGCCGAAATCGCGGCGATCACGCCGGGCACCGTGACCATCAAACCGGCCGTGCCAGGCGACACGCCGAGATCGGCGGCGACGCGCGGCAAGAGTCCGACCGGCAAAAATTCCGTCGTCACGAAGGCAAAGGCGCCGATTGCAACGGCCACAACGGCGAGCCATGAACGCAAGGGCGACGACGCTCCGTCGTCGTCGGGCGCGACCTCGCTCGCCGGCAAATTATCTTCTCTCAACATGGGTGACGCATGCTCCATCGTGATTCGTTGAAATCAAGGAAACCTCGCGAACAAAGGGGTTTTTTCATTGCCTCGCTGTCCGGTATCCTTCAGCGCAATTGAGCAAGATACAGCAGTTTGGCGGACTTCGTTTGGACACGAACGCTCTCGCGGCAAGCGTCGCGAGTGAGACAAACACGCCGCGCGATTGAGCACTGTTCTTATCGCGTTCGCCCCGTAAAGCCGGCCTTCAGTGCATCGACGACGAGTTCAACCGCCCTCGACGACTTATGACGGCTCGGATAATAAACATGGTGGCCGACAAATGTCGGAAACCAGTCTTCGAGAACCCAGGCCAGACGCCCGGCCTCGACATGCGGCTCCACCAGTTTCTTCGGCACGTACGCAAGCCCGAAGCCGGCGAGCGCGGCCTCGACCATCTGATAGACGTTATTGAAAGTCAGTTGTCCCTCTACGCGAACCTGTAGCTCGCGCCGCCCCTTACTTAACTCCCAGGCCAGCAACGAGTTCATGGTCGGCAGCCGCAGATTGATGCAGTTGTGCCGAGTCAGATCCTGCGGTGTTTTCGCCACGATTCTCGATGCGAGATATTGCGGCGATCCGACTATCGACATCGTCATATCGGGCGCAATGCGCATCGCGATCATGTCTTTGGCGACCTGGTCGCCGAGGCGCACGCCAATGTCGTACCCGTCCGCGACCAGATCGGAAAGACCATAGTCGTACACGAGCTCGATTTTGATCTCCGGGTATTGGTGCAATAGCGTTTGTACTCGCGGCCAGACGTATTCGTTTGCCGCGTAGTCCGTCGTAGTGATCCGAACGCTTCCGGCGGGCCGGTCCGTCATTGCACGCAGCGATTCAAGCTCTGCCTCGATGTCCCTAAGGCGCGGTCCGATTGACGAAAGCAGCCGCTCGCCCGCCTCTGTCGGCGCGACACTGCGCGTCGTGCGAGTGAGCAACGGCACGCCCATTCGCGCTTCGAGCGCGCGCACCATGCGACTCAGAGCCGATTGCGACATGCCTAGCTGCGCGGCCGCACGCGTGAAGTTCCGCTCATGCGCGACTCGCATGAACGCGGCCAGTTCGTTGAAGTCTTCCATTTCGATTCATGCACCATTGCATAAGACCATGCCAAGTTTGCCACCTAGTCGCATGAATGGCGAGACGTTACATTGATGTAATGCACCGACCCACCTCGACGGAGAAGCAGCACGATGGAATTGAAGCGCGCGGGCTCGCAGCCCTCTATTAAAGGCCCTGACGAATGGTTCACCGGCACTGTCCGCATCGATCCTTTGAATGCTCCGCCGCCGCCCGCACGCGTGTCGTGCGCCAGCGTCACGTTCGAGCCGGGCGCGCGGACCGCGTGGCACACGCACCCGCTTGGCCAGACGCTGCTCGTGACGGCCGGTTGCGGCTGGACGCAATGCGAGGGCGAGCCGCGTGTGGAGATTCGTGCCGGCGATGTGATCTGGTGCCCGCCCGGCCACAAGCACTGGCATGGAGCGACATCGACTACCGCGATGACTCACATCGCAATTCAGGAAGCGCTCGACGGCAAGAGCGTCAATTGGCTCGAGAAGGTGACGGACGAGCAGTACCTCCAATCGGTCGGCGATGAGCAACACCGCCAGCCATAACCTCGTTCTCCGCCGGCCAGCGTTAATCGCGGCACTGAGCGCGTCGCTCTTCGTCTGCGCCTGCGCATCTATTAAAGGGAGTGGAAGTATGGAACAAGCACCGTCCGTTGCGGACTTGAAATCGGTATCGCCGGCTTTCGCGCGATACACCGCGAACACTGTGTTCGACGGTCTATGGAAGCGGCCGCTGCTCTCGCCGCGCGACCGCAGCATCGTCACGCTTTCGGTAATGATCTCGCGCGGGCAGACCGCCGACATGCCGTTTTACTTCGGGCTTGCGCTAGACAATGGCGTTAAACCAGCCGAGATCTCGGAGATGATCGCGCATCTGGCGTTCTATTCCGGGTGGGGCAATGCAACCGCTGCATCGAGCGTGGCGAAGTGCATCTTCGACGAAAGAGGCATTGGACCTGATCAGATTCCTGACGCCGACGTGACGTTACTGCCTTTAAACGAAAGCTCGGAACAGCAGCGCGCGCGGATGGTCGAGGAGAACTTCGGCGAAGTGGCGCCCGGCGTCGTTCAATACACGACCGATGCACTGTTCCGCGATTTGTGGCTGCGTCCGGGACTCGCGCCGCGAGACCGGAGTCTCGTGACAGTGAGCGCACTGGTTGCAAACGGTCAGGTCGCGCAGATTCCGTATCACCTGAACCGCGCGATGGACAATGGGCTCACAAAGGAAGAAGCGTCCGAGGCATTGACCCAATTGGCCTTCTACGCGGGATGGCCGAATGTATTCTCGGCAATGCCTATGTTCAAGGATGTGTTCGCAAAGCGTGCGGTGTGACGGATCAATTGCGGCGCTGCCCGCTCATGTCTGCGCAGACCGATGCTCATCCCTCGCAGCGAGCCAAACTTCCTTCGCGGCGTCCGCATTGACAATGGCGATTCCGAGTCCAACCAGAAGGTCGGGCCAGCCAGAACGCCAGAACAACGTGACCAGTCCGGCGAGAATGATCGCGATATTCGCGAATGCGTCATTGCGGGCCGACAGGAATGCCGCGCGAGTAAGGCTGCCCGAATGGTGCCGGAATCTGGCGAGTACAACCGCACACGCGAGGTTGACCGCTAAAGCTCCGAGTCCGGTGCCCGACAGCAGCCAAGGCTCCGGCGGTGTCGGCGCATTGAACTTCTGCCATGCGGTCCAGAGCAGCGCCAACGCAGGGACTAATAGAATTGCCGCGAGCACCATGCCGGCACGCGCTCTATTGCGCACGGACCATCCGAGAGCGGCGAAAACTAAAAAGTTGAGCGCGGCGTCTTCGAGAAAATCGATGCTGTCGGCGAAAAGCGAAACCGATTCAATTTTCCGGGCAACAAAGAACTCGACAAAAAAATACGCAGCGTTTGCCAGAGCGACGCCGGCCACGACCCGACGCAGTAGCGGCTGCGTCATTGCAGATGATGCCTTCGGCTGCATCGCATCATGCCTGCGTCGATTCACCGATGGGAACAGCCTCTACTCCACGCGCCGGCCCCACCGACTCGCGCATCGTCACGCTGACCGGAAACTCGCGGAATATCTCCCACGTGGTTCGATAGCACTGGTTGATGAGCCAGCGCACCGCGTTCTGCGTCAGTTCGGCAGTCGGAATATGCACCGATGTGAGGCCGGGCGCGGCATAGGCAGCGGAGTAATCGTCGTCGTAACCGATCACCGACAATTCGTGCGGCACTGAAACGCCCGCCTGATGAAAACGCGCGAGCGCGCTGACAGCCATCGTGTCGTTTGCGCAGAAGAGACCCGTAAAACGCTGCTTCGAATCAAGCAGTTTTTGCGCGGCCGCATAACCGCCTTCCGGCGAGAAGTCCGATTCGATCAACGTCACGTCGCCGCGCGCAATGCCCGCGCGCGCGAGTTCGGCGAAGAAACCTTCGAGCCGCGTCATGTTGTCCGACGCGGTAAAAGGCCCTGAAATCACGGCGATTTCGCGATGCCCGTGGTCCAGCAGTGTGCGCGCAGCCAGCTCGCCGCCATGCCGATGATCCGCGCAAAACGACGCTTCTGGAAACTGATCGAACGCGCGATTCAGAAAAACCATTTTCGGGTGCATCCGATGCAGCATGATGAGATCTTCGTCATGCAGATCGTGGCTGATTACCACGACGCCATCGCAGTCGCGGCCAATCAGAAAACGCACGGCCTCGATGGCCTGCTCGCGCGGCGACACTTCGCCGCAGCCGGTTGCCACGACCACATGACGTCGCACGGCGCGCAGTTCAGTGTCGGTCTGCTTGAGGATCGTGCCGTAATACGAGCCGAAGAACGTCGGCACGAAAATGCCGATCATGCCGAGCGACTGCGTCGCCATTGCGCGGCCAATGGACGATGGGCGGAAATTGAGCTGCTCGATTGCCGCCCGCACGCGCGCGGCCGCGTCGCCGGAAACCGGCCCTTTGCCGGAAATAACGCGCGATGCGGTCGACATGCCGACACCGGCCAGCGCCGCGACATCTTTCAGTGTTGCCACACGGTTCTCCGTCACCCAGGCGGGTTTCATCCCTACTCTGACCGGCGCTATAAACGCGCGCCGCCCGCTGCGTCGAAGAGCGAGACGTGTGTGCTGTCTAGCGAGAACGATACGGTGTCGCCCGGCATCAACGGCGCTTTGCTCTGATCGATCGACGCGATCTGCGCTCCATGATAGTCGAGCCAGACCACGCGGTGGTTGCCCATCGGCTCGACAAGCGAAACTTTCGCGCGCTCGCCGGCCTGCTCGCCGCTCTGCGTTGTGTGAATGCGCACGTCTTCCGCGCGAACACCGAGCACGCATGACTGAGGCTGCGCTTGCGCATCGCTACGCGGATTCGTGAACGCATACTTCGACACATCGAGCCGCCAGTGCGCAGTGCAAAAATGCAGCGCCCCGTCGCGCTGCTCGAGCGTACCGTCGACGAGATTCATCGCCGGTGTGCCGAGAAACGTTGCAACGAACAGGTTGGCGGGCCGCGCATAGACTTCGGCGGGCGTGCCGAACTGCTGGATCGCGCCGCCGCGCATCACGGCCATGCGCGTGGCGAGCGTCATCGCCTCGACCTGATCGTGCGTCACGTAAATCATCGTTGCGCCGAGCCGCTGATGCAATTGCTTGAGTTCGCGGCGCAATTCGGTGCGCAGTTTCGCGTCGAGATTCGACAATGGCTCGTCGAATAGAAACACGTCCGCTTCACGCACGATCGCGCGGCCAATCGCGACTCGCTGCCGTTGTCCGCCCGATAATTGCGCCGGCTTGCGCTTGAGCAGCGGTCCGAGTTGCAGCATCTCGGAAGCGCGCGCCACGCGCCGCGCGATCTGCGCCTTCGGCGTGCCGTTGATACGCAACGCAAACGACAGATTGCGCTCGACGCTCATCGTCGGATACAACGCGTACGACTGGAATACGAGCGCAATGCGGCGATCTTTTGGATCGGCCCACGTCATGTCCTCGCCGGCAATTTCAATGCTGCCCTCGCTCACGTCGATCAGCCCTGCGATGCTGTGAAGCAGCGTCGATTTACCGCAGCCCGAAGGCCCGAGCAGCACGACGAATTCGCCCGCCTGAACGTCGAGATCGAGGTTTTCGATCACGGTATTCGCGCCGAGCCGGATAGTCAGGTTGCGCACCGCGACGTTTGCGGCGTGCGCGACGTCCGCCGCACTCGCCACGCCCGGCGCCTCGCTGTTGCGCGGCACGCTTCCCAGCGGACTGGTCAGCGCATTTGTCTCTTTCGCCACGTATGTCATCGCCCTATCCTTTGACCGCACCGGACGCAATGCCGCGCACGAACCAGCGGCCGGAGATGAAGTACACCGCGAGCGGCACCAGCGAAGTCAGAATGGTCGCCGCCATGTTGACGTTATAAAGCCGCTCGCCGGTCGTCGTATTGATGATGTTGTTCAGTTGCACCGTCATCGGCAAGTTTTTAGTGCCGGCAAACACGAGGCCGAGAATGAAGTCGTTCCAGATACCCGTCACCTGCATGATGATCGCCACGACAATGATCGGCGTCGACATAGGCAGCATCAACTGGATAAAGATACGCCAGAAACCGCCGCCGTCGATGCGCGCGGCCTTGAACAGTTCTTGCGGAATCGACGCGTAGTAGTTGCGAAACAGCAGCGTCATGACCGGCATGCCGAAGATCGTATGAATCACGACGATGCCCGGCAACGAACTGAACAGATGCACGCTCGCCAGCACGCGCACAAGCGGATACACCATCACCTGAACCGGGATAAAGGCGCCCATCAGCAATACGCCGAACAGCACGCCGGCACCGCGCGGCCGCCAGAAAGACAATGCATAGCCGTTCACCGCGCCGATCGCGATAGAGAACACCGTGCTCGGCACGACGATACGCACGGAGTTCCAGAAGCCGACCTGGATACCGTTGCAATCGAGTCCGGTGCATGCGGACTGCCACGCGGCGCTCCATGCTTGCAGCGTGAAATGCGTGGGAAAAGCGAGCAGATTGCCGAGGCGGATTTCGCTCATCGGTTTAACCGACGTCACGAGCATCACATAAAGCGGCAGTAGAAAGAACAGCGCGGCGGTGAGCAGAAATGCGTACACGCCGACGCGCGCCGGCGTGAGCGCCGCGCGGCGCCGGTGCTTCAGCATGGGTCGCGGCATGCCGCTCTTCAGTGCAGAGCCGGGCGTGTTCATCACACCTCCTTGCGTAATGCCGCACGGCTGCGCGCATAGAAGAACGGCGCGAGAATCGCGAGCACGGTCGCGAGTAAAACGATCGACGCCGCCGACGCGAGACCGATATTCGCGCGGCCGAACAGATAGTCCATGATGAACTTCGCCGGTACTTCGCTCGCGGTGCCGGGGCCGCCTTGCGTCATCGCGACGACGGCGTCGTAGAGCTTCACGACCATCACGAAGAGCAGCACGAAGGCGGTCGAGATCGACGGCCCGAGCATGGGTACGACGATGCTTGCATAGACCCGCCAGCGCGGAATGCCGTCGATACGCGCGGCTTTCCACAACTCGTCGTCGATGCCGCGCAGGCCCGCGAGCAGCAAAGCCATCACGAGTCCGGAAGCCTGCCACACGGTGGCAATGACGATCGTATAGATCGCCCAGTCCTGGTCGACGATCCAGTCGAAGCGCGCATGCACGAAACCCAGCTTGTGCAACACAGCCTGCGCGCCGAGTTGCGGATTCAGAATCCATTGCCAGACGAGACCTGTCGCAACGAACGACATCGCGTAAGGATATAAAAACACCGTGCGCAATGCGCCTTCCGCGACCACGCGTTGATCGATAAAGATCGCGAGCAGCAAGCCGATCACCATGCACGCGACAATAAAGCACGCGCCGTAAATCACGATGTTTTGCAGCGACAACAACCAGCGGCCGTTGTTGAAAAGCCTCGCGTATTGCGTGAGGCCCGCGAAGTCGCCGGATGGAAACGTGCGCGAGTTGCTGAGCGAAACCCGCGCGGTCCAGATCATCGTGCCGAGATAGGCGAACACGACGGTCAGCGCCATCGGCAGCAATGCAAGCCATGCTGCCAACGAAAAGCGCCTTTTTAGCGGCTTTTTCGCGGGGTTTTTACGCAACTCGGAACCCGAGCGCGACGACGCATGCAGCTTGAGCGCGTGCATGTCGAGCCTAGCTCTTGAGCGCGCTTGCGAACGCCTTTTGCGCGTCGTCGACCGACTGGTTTTTATTCCAGAAGTTAGTGACGACGTCGATCAGCGCGCCTTGCATATCCGGCGACAACAGCATTTCCGGATTCGGCAACTGGCGCGACTTGTCCTTCATGATCGCAATGCCCTCCTTCGCGCAGATGTCGAGCGTGCCCGCGTCCACGTCGGGGCGAATCGGAATCGAGCCTTTCCTTGCGCTGAATGCGACTTGCGCGGACGGCGAGGTCATCACCGTGGCGAGAAGATTTTGCGCTTTCACGGTGGCGGCGTTATCGCTCTTCGGAAATACGAATACGTCGCCGGCGACGAGATACGGCGAATGCGGACCGAAGCCGGGGAAACAGCCGAATTCCTTACCCGCGCTCTGCTTCGCCGCGGAGAACTCGCCCTTCGCCCAATCGCCCATGATCTGCACACCGGCCTTGCCGGAAATGACCAGTGCCGTCGCATCGTTCCAGTTGCGGCCGGGCGAACCGGGGTCGACGAAATCGTGCAGGCGCTTGAATGCAACCAGTACTTTTTTAAACGCGTCGGACTTCACCGCATTGGCGTCGTGATCGCGATACACCTTCAGGTAGAGGTCGGGACCGCCTACATCGGCGAGCACGGCGTCGAATGTGATCTTTTCCTGCCAGGGCTGGCCGCCGAACGCGAGTGGAATGATGCCTGCGGCTTTGAGCTTGCCGAGATCGGCGATGAACTCGTCATAGTTTTGCGGCTCGGCGGTAATGCCGGCTTTCTGGAATGCGGGCTTCGAGTAGAAGAACCACGCCGGCATATGAATGTCGACCGGCGCCGCATAGTAATGGCCTTTTACTTTGATGCTGTCGAGTATCGATTGCGGGAATACGCCGTTCCAGTTTTCTTTTGCGGCGACGTCGTCGACATTGTTGAGCAGTCCCTGATCGATCAGATCATGAAACTGCTTCGACGTATTGAACTGCGCGGCCGTGGGTGGATCGCCGCCGACAATGCGGTTGATCGCCGTGGAGCGCGCCTGGTCCGCGCCCGCGACCGCGTTATCGACCCACTGGCCGCCGGCTTTGTTATACGCATCGGCGAACTGGCGAATCGCGGCTGACTCGCCGCCCGAGGTCCACCAGTGAATCACATTCGCCTTCAAAGGCTCGGCGTGCGCGACGATGCCATACAACGCGAGTGCTGCAACCATCGCCCGCAAGACCGTTTTTCTGCTGTTCATTCCGTCTCCTCCAAAGGCTCACGCCCGTGTTCCAGGTCGACATGCAAACCAGCTTTCGTTGCCTATATGTATTGCTTCCGTTCCTTGCGCTCTTTCAGGAAGCGCGACACCAGTTCGGCACTCCGCTTTATCGTGCGCTTCTGCGTCGCGTAATCGACATGCACGATGCCGAAGCGGCGCTCGTATCCGAATGCCCACTCGAAGTTGTCCATCAGCGACCACAAGAAATAACCGCGTATGTCGACGCCCGCCTTGATGGCTTCGTCGACGGCCGCAAGATGGCGCTTCAGAAACGAAATGCGTTGTGTGTCGTCCACGCGGCCGTCGATCACTTTATCGTCGGACGCCATGCCGTTTTCGGTGATATAGACCGGCGGCAAATTCGCATACTCGCGCCTGAAGCTGATCAGCAGATCGCGCAAACCGTCGGGATACACTTCCCAGCCCATCTGTGTACGCTCGACGCCTTGCAGCGGCACGTCCTTGAAGCCGTGAGCACCATCGCTCGCGACATTCGTGCGGAAGTAATAGTTGATGCCGAGAAAATCGAGCGGCGCGGAAATGGTCTGCATGTCGCCATCGAGTATCAATGGCTCGGTGCCTGGCCACAGTTCGAAAAGCGCCTGCGGATACGTGCCCTTTAGCAATGGATCGAGAATCCACGCATTGTGCTGAACCTCGAACAGATGCGCGGCGCGGCGATCGTCGGCACTATCGCTATCGGGCGTGCCGCGCCCGATGTTCGCGACAATGCCCTTTTGCGAAGCCGGATCGTTCGCGCTCAATACAGGTACGGCGAGACCGTGCGCGAGCAGCAGATGATGCATCGCCTGCGTGGCAAAGCGCCCGTTGGCAAGACCCGGCGCGTGATGGCCATTTCCATAGCCGAGATACGCGGAACACCAGGGCTCGTTGAGCGTCGCCCATGCATCGACGTTGCCGGCCAATTCCCGGCTCATCAAATCCGCGTAATCGGCGAAACGGTACGCGGTTTCTCGATTCAGCCACCCGCCGCGATCTTCAAGATGCTGCGGCAAATCCCAGTGATAAAGCGTGACGAACGTCGTGATGCCCTTCTCTTTCAGACGCGCGAGCAGGCGCTTATAGAAGTCGAGTCCCTTGCGATTGGGCGTGCCGTCCAGATGCATCACGCGCGGCCACGCGATCGACAATCTATAGCCTTCGAGCCCGAGCCCCGCGAGCATGTCGACATCCGCTTCCCAACGATGATAGTGATCGCAGGCCACTTCGCCGCTGTCGCCGGCAAGCACCTTGCCGGGCGTCGCGCAGAAGGTGTCCCATATCGAAGGCAGGCGGCCGTCTTCGTTGACAGCGCCTTCGATCTGATACGAGGCAGTGGCCGCGCCTAATAGAAAGTTCTCGCGCCACAAAGTAGAGTCGGCGGGCGGCGTGAACGGATCGGCGGATGAATGAGAGGAAAGTGCGTCGTGTGCCACGGATTCTCCATGCAAGCGAGTTGCTCGGCTGAACTGACTGAACCGGGTACGGCAATGACGAAAAGCGACTGCGGAAAAGCGACTGCGTTGGACGTCGAAAGACCTGAGACTGGAAGCGCTTCCACACAAGCGCCCGCGAACAATATCAGTGGGCTCTTTGGCGCAGCAATCAGGGTTTGTCTGGAGGGGCGCTCGCACGCGCGCTTAATGCATGTGCAATGCATCGCGACGCGTGGCGATGCATTAAAGCGGAAGCTTTGCGCGCGTGGTCAAAGACGAAGACGGTATCGATTGTTCTTCTTCCGCCATCGTCGCGAGAACATCGGCAAGCGCACGAATCTTGTGCTGCGGCGCGCGTTGCGACGGATAGACGAGAAAGTAGCCGAGGCCGTTGCGCACGACGTGGTCGAAGGGCGTGACGAGCACTCCGGCTTCGATTCGGTCTCTTGCCATCCGCGCATCGCCGATAGCGACACCGTGCCCTTGCGCGGCGGCGGTGAGTGTCAACTCCAGTGTGTCGAGAACCAGTCCCTTGTCGGGATCGACATCTTTAGCAAGCGCACTATCGAGCCAGCATCGCCATTCGTCATGACTGGGTCCGGGATGCAGCAACGTGAGACGCGCGAGGTCGGCTAAACATGTCAGCGATGCGGCCACCTCCGGCGTGCACATTGGAGTCAGCGTCTCTGCAAACAAAGGTATCGCATTCAGGCCGGGCCACTGCCCACTGCCGCGCACGACAATCGCGTCGATGTCGGGCGTAGTGAATTCCGGCGTGTCGTCGGATGAAGTCGAGATGCGCAACTCGATTCCCTTGAGCGCGCTATTGATCTCAGAGAGCCGCGGCAGCAGCCATCGAATCGCAAACGTGGACGGTAATCGCAGCGTGAGAACCGCGCCCGTTGCAGCGTGTAGATCCGCATGCTCGACGAGCCGCGCAAGTACATCGACTGCGACGGCCTGCAGCGCCTGTCCCTCGGCGGTCAGTGTCAGCCCCGACGCATGGCGCACGAAAAGCGCGCAGCGATAGTGCGCTTCCAGTTGCTGAATCTGGCGACTCACCGCGCCTTGCGTGCGGCACAGATGATCCGCGGCTTTGCTGATGCTGCCGAAATGCCCGGCCGCCACGAATGACTGCAATGCCGCGAGTGGCGGCAAGCGGCGCGTGAGGTCGGCAAGTGGATATGCGAGCGCGGCATACCCGGCTTGCAAATTTTTCGATGGTTCGGTCATCGGTGCATCGCTATGGTGTCGATACCGGATGCCCGTTTGTTCAGACGGGTCGGATTGCCAATAAGGAGGACGATCGTGAATTCATCGTCGAAAGAACTATACACGGAGCGGATTCGTACTTACCTCGCAGCGCTGGAACGCGGCGACGTCGGCGCGATTTGCGCATTGTTCACACCGGACGCGCAAATCTTCTCGCCGCTTCTCGGCTGGATGAAGCCGGCGCCGTTCTTTGCAAAGGTCAATGCGGCGTCTGGCAAAAGCACGATCACACCTATCGACATTTGCGTGAGTGCGACTGGAGCTCCGCGCGCGACGGGTTACTTCATCTACGATTGGGGACTGAAAGACGGCTCGGCGGTGCGCTTTGAATGCGTCGATGTATTCGAATTCGATGAGAACGCAATCATCGAACGGATGATCATCGTCTACGACACCTATCCGATTCGCAGCACGGTCGGCGATAAGTACGCGTAGCGGGAAAGACGCACTAGGCACGCTAACGCGCTGGGCATGGTGCTTGCTGACGGGAAACCACATCCAACGTACTCATTGCTCGATTAGAGGACATTGAACATGGTGAACAACCGCCCTTGCACCGCGACCTGCGTTATCGACGGCATGCCGGTTACTCTGACTTTCTATCCTGACAGCGGCATACTGCGAATCGCCGATCCTTCGGGCGCGTGCATCAAGGAAACGCGCTGGCACGCGTCGTGGCGCTCGCTGCTGGACGAGTTCCGCCGCTTCGGCGAGCGCGCGGCGATGCAAGGGCCGGGCGTGGAGGCAATGGTGAGCCGCATCGTCGACAGCACCGATCACTCGACGACGCAATCCGCTTTGGCATAAAAGAACCGCGAGGCAGCGGCGTCGAAACCCGCTGCCTCATGCACTGCTTCGAATAGCAACGCCGAGCGCCTTTATTTCACTGGCCAAAGTAAATAGTGCATTGCGGGCCGCCGGAACAGCGCATATTTTGCCGGCTGCCGGCTTCTGAGTGCCCTGCCGCGACGCCTCCATAGGAAACGTTTTGCGTCGGCTGCGAAGCGCCTCCGGTGGGCTCGCTCAACGACATGTCGGTCGTGGCCTGTGCCGATTCGTTCGCATGGTTCATCAGCCTTTCGCTGGCGGGCGTCGCCGTCGATGTCCCAACGCCAGGCTCGCTCGTCATGTCGCCTGCGCTCGCAGCGCGCGGCGCGAGAAAAAGAAGAGCGCTCACAAACACCATCAATAATCGTAGTTTCATGTCCAGACTCCTTGAATCCGGCGCAGCAGTGTCGTCCCTCCTCGAGAATCGATCCGTGTAAAAAGCCAGCGTGGCCAAGCCTGGGACCAACGAAAAACCAGTTGTGACGCGGGCCTGCTGCATGGACTCGTCGAATGAAACGGATAGCGAGTCGCCCGCACCTGGCGGCCGGCGTGCCTGCGCGTACGATGATTGGCGCTCGGACGCCGCAGCCGGAAAAACACGGATTGTCCTCTCCGCTATTTCTTTTATAGTTCGGCCGGCGCGGAATTCAATCCGGCGACGCGGAACCGGTGAACGATCCCGGTTGCGCAGCCGGCAGTCCCAGTCGACGCTTAAATGCGAGAAAATCAGTTCAAACGGTGCGTGCATTACGCTCGCAGTGCGTTATGATGACGACATAACCACAAGACTGGCCCCGCACATGCACCGTTGCGAAACGGAGCGTGCACATGAGACGGCCGCCCAATGTCAGTGCATCGCCCCCATCGTTTTTTCCAATTTCGATTAATGACCTCACCGCGGACGGACGCCATTTAAATGGACTCCAATCTTTCGCGGGTTTTCCTCGCAATCTGCATTTGACAGAACGCTGACGCTTTAGAAGGACGAATATCTTATGGACGAAAGGAAGCGAGATAGCATGATTGCGTATCTCCGCCATCGCATGGAAGAGTTTGGCATCAAGCCGGAAGACCTTGCCGCCGTGCTGGCATCCGAACCGGTCGCGGAAAAGAACGCACGCTACCGCAGCGCGACGGGAGACAGTTGGGACGGCCAAGGCGAAATGCCTCAATGGTTGAAGCAGGCCATTAGCGCAGGACAATCTATCGACCACTTTGAATTATCGGCGCCGCCCGCGCCCACGCCGCAGCCGAAAAAACGCGTCGACTGGAAAAACGACCCGTTCGCAGGCAGTCCGCTCGCGCGCTCGAACGAACACTAAGCGGCAAGCGCCGCGCTAACGCGGCACATCACAGGTTGGCAAACTGGCCGGTGCACGAGTGCTTGCACTGCGTCGCGGCGTCGCTCGCTCTGGGCACGGCATATTGCGGCGCGTCGATAAAGGCGCTCAACTGACGCACGATTTGCCAGAACACCTTGTCGAATAAACGAGCCCGTTCGGGTTCGGTGACGTCGTCCGCGAGCGGATTGGCGAGATTCCATTGAGAAAGCGCGGGACTGCCGGGAAAGACCGGCGCATGCGGCGCAGCGACGCCCGAGTCGAGCGCGACCACGAAATCCATGCGCGGCGCCCATTCGCCGGTGAATTCAAGCCAGCTTTTCGGGCATAGCACGCCGAGGTCGGAAACGCCCGGCCGCAATTGCGTTATCGCAAGCGGATGCACTCGCGCGGCCGGTTCCGGGCCCGCGCTGAAAGCCTCGAACCGGTGTCCGGCCAGTTCCCGCAGCAAAGCTTCGGCCATGATGCTGCGTGCTGAATTCTCTCGGCAGAGAAACAGCACTTTATATTTCTTGGTCACGCTTACCCCGTACCGTGTTTTTCGTCTCTTGTATGTGCGATTGTGCCCGCAGAGTCTTGCGCCCCCGTGACACTACGATGTCTTTATTCCGCGCGCTACGGGAATTTGCCCCTGGAGCGGGCGGATCAAGAAACCGCCGACCGGATGATCAGAAGCGCAGCCCGTTGAGGAACTGGAACCAGAGACTGGACAAGCCACCGGCTGTATCGGCTTCTTTCGCCGTTTCTTTAGCAGGTTCTTTAGCGGTCTCTTTTGCGGCACGCGCGCGACGACCGGCAGGGTCTTCGGCGCCGGCGCCCATCGTGGCCGATTCCGGCGAGCCGGCGGCCTTTGCGTGCGAGGCGGCCTTTGCGTGCGAGGCGGCATCTGCCGCTTCCGCGGCCTCTGTAGAAGCATTATTGGCCGCCGTCTCGCGCCTCGAAGCGTGCAAGGCGGCCACACTGTCGGCAATCTGCGCGGCGCGCCCCGGCTCGCATTGGCGTCCGAGCAATACGCCGAACACGACATCGCGGTTGTGGCCTTCGTCGGCAAAACGCATCGCGAGCGACACCATTTCGGCGTACGCGGCCTCGTCCGCGGCACGCGCCGCCGCCTCGCGCTCCGCCTGCGCCTGTTGATGGCGCGCGCGCTGCGCTTCCCATTCGCGCATCTGCTCGGTGTACACGGCGTCGTAAATCTTGCGCTGAGCCGCGTCCGAGAGGATCGCGTAGGCGTCCCTGATCTCCTGAAAGGTGGCGCGCGCAACTTCCTCGGAACCCGCGTTGCGGTCCGGATGCCACTTCATCGCGGCCTTGCGGTACGCGCGTTTGATCTCTTCGTCGGTGGCGTGCATGGGCACGCCGAGCGTGTCATAGAGAGTTGCCATTTGCGTGCTGGACCTTGCCGGGTATCGTGTCGCGGATCATCGTAGCACGCGATAAACGGCGCGATCGTGAAGCGGCGCGCATGCGCCTGACTGCAGAACGCGCCAATAGAGCCCACGAAAAATGCCAAAAAAAAGGCCTCGCCAGCAATATGGCGAGGCCGAGTCCCATGTCAAGGAGTGTCATGGAGGAGACGCTTCGATCATAGCGGCCTGCCCGCTCCAACCTAAACAATTGTTCGCCATATGCTTATCGGCGCGGCATGGTCGGCGATCGCGGCATCGCGGCCATCGCGGCATGCACGTCGCGGTTATATCGTTAGAACAAAAAGTCGCTTCGTGCCGCACGCCTCGCTGATTAAGATGGTGCTTCATAGTCCGGTTCGCCCCGGCGCGCTTGTGCGCAACCCGCGCGAAGCGCCGTGAGCCGCTACCGAAGGAGCATTTCGTTGACCAGTTTCGATCATCACCGCCGCCCGCTCGTCGTCGGCATTGGCGGCACGACCCGCGCAGCTTCGTCGACCGAACGCGCACTCGGCTTTGCGCTGCGTGGCGCGGAAGCCGCGGGCGCCAGGACCCGGCTCTTTGGCGGCACGTTTCTGCATAGTCTGCCGCACTATGCGCCCGAACACAGCAAACGCACCGACGAACAGCTCGAATTGATCGAAGCCGTGCGCCACGCCGACGCGCTGATCATCGCGACGCCGGGCTATCACGGCGGCGTCTCCGGTCTCGTCAAAAACGCGCTCGACACGCTCGAGGAACTGCGCGCCGACGAGCGTCCGTATCTCGACGGCCGTGCGGTTGGCTGCATCGTCACGGCTTATGGCTGGCAAGCGCCGGGTTCGGTGCTGACTTCGCTGCGCTCGATCGTCCACGCGTTGCGCGGCTGGCCGACGCCGTTCGGCGCGGGCATCAACACGCTCGAGACGCGCTTCGATAGCGTCGATACCTGCTCCGACGCGAAGGTCGTCGACCAGCTCGCCACCGTCGGCCAGCAAGCCGCGCAATTCGCGCTTGCGTTCACCGCTCATCGTGCGCCAGGTCCGAACGCATCGGGCATTCAGGTTCAGCAAGCACAGTCCGCGCGTCTGCTGCACGCGGTTTAAAGCTCGGGCTCGAAGCCCCCGTTAGAAAGTTTTCGTTTACAGCGCCCCTCGTTTCGCGTCGTCTCGCTACGCGAACGAGGGGCGCCTGCATTCGTGCGCATGGTGCAGATCATGTGGACCGTGCGGCACATAACAGACTCATCGGCCGCCTGGCGCCATAGTGTCTGCGAACCCACCAAACGCGCCGTTATCCGGTGTTCCGAAGAGCGTTGCGGAACTCCCCTGATTTGCTTGCGAAGAATGATTGGTTCACGGGCCCTTCAGTGCGGCCTACGCTTGAGCCAGCCCGCAGACTCATCCGCCGCCTGATGCAAACGCGCATGCCACGCGTCATCTGTACCGGCTTCCTGTAAAAACGCGGGCATATCCACTGCCACGATCATGAATTCACACATCCGCTATAAAGGCTACGAAGTTGCGCCGGCCGCGCAGCGTTTGCCCAATGGGCTGTTCGCCGCCAACCTGACCATCGAAAAAGCCAGCGCAAGCCACGGCCCGGCCTATTGTTTCGACGCGCTCGACTATTTCTTCGACGAAGAACACGCGCTCGCCTATGCATTCCGCTGGGGACGCATGTGGGTCGACAATCATCAGTGAGTTATTCGCAGTGACCCATCCGCAGTAACCCAGCGCCAATGACGCGGCATCGACGCTGACGCGCGCCCGCGATCGTGCACCGTAGACGCCGCGTTGCGGGGCAATGTGACAGAATAGGCGACACATCGAGTTCGCTCTCTGTATGCTTGCCATGTCCGACACATTGACAGATGTAGCCGAAGACCCCAGCCTGCGCCACTGGACATTCACGGGCACTGCCCGCGTGAAGATCGGATCGGAGGCGCACAAGCACATGTTCTGCCGCATGCTGCTGGAGACTCACGATCCCTACAAACCCGCCGTGATCGACTGGCCGGCGCTGCCGCCCGACGCGCTCGCGCGGCTCTGCTCGCTGCCGATCTGGGACATCGCCGTGCAAACGGAAGGCCGCGCGTCGATCAACGTTCACACTTACGCCGCGCAATTGCAGGACCCGCTGCTGCGCGAAGCCATCACGATGGACGGCGACGAAGAAGCCCGTCACAAGCGCGTGCTCGCGAAGCTGATTGCGGCCTACGGCATCGAGATCGCGCCCGAGCCGAATTATCCTGCGCCGCGCGATCCCGAATGGGCGTGGATGCGCACAGGCTATAGCGAGTGCATCGACAGTTTCTTTGCGTTTGGCCTGTTTCGCGCCGCGCAGCAATCCGGCTATTTTCCAGAAGCGCTCGTCGAGACTTTCGAGCCCGTGATTCAGGAAGAAGCGCGTCACATTCTGTTTTTCGTCAACTGGGTTGCATGGCATCGACGTAACATGCCGCTATGGCGCAGGCCGTGGCACGCATTGCGTGTGGCCGCGATCTGGGTCGTGCTGATCTGGGATCGCGTGGCGATTGCGAGAGGCATCGACGCAAACGGCGTGGCACGCGATTCGAATTTTCTGCCCGCGAACAGCAGCGTGATCGGCAAGGGGCTGGACACGCCCGAACTCATCGAGCTATGTCTCGCGGAAAACGAGCGCCGCATGAGCGGCTACGACGTGCGGCTGCTGCGTCCGCGACTCGTGCCCGCGCTTGCCCGATTCGCGCTGCGCTTTTTTATCCGGCGTTCGCGCGGCCCGGACACTGAACCATAAGGAGAACGGCCATGACATGGACCGTCGATGAACAGCTCGCGTTGAGCGCAACCGAAGCCGTCGCCGCGATCCAGTCGGGCCGGCTCAATGCAACCGATTATGTCGCGACGTTGCTCGCGCGCGCGGCCGCACTTCAGACGCTCAACGCGCTGACCGTGATCGATCTCGGCGGCGCGCTCGCCGCGGCACGGCGCATCGACGCGCTGCCCGCCGAAGCAAAAGCGCAACTGCCGCTTGCCGGCCTGCCGATCGTCGTGAAGGACAACATCAATACGATAGGGTTGCCGACCTCGGCGGGCACACCGGCTCTCGCAGGCTTCGTGCCGCAGACCAATGCGCGTTCGGTGCAACGGCTTCTCGATGCGGGCGCAATCATTCTCGGCAAGGCCAACATGCACGAGCTCGCGTTCGGCATCACGAGCAGCAACCTCGCGACGCATGCGGGCCCTGTGCGCAATCCGTACGACCCTGCGCTGATTCCGGGCGGCTCGTCGGGCGGCACTGCGGCGGCGATTGCCGCGCGCATCGTGCCCGCGGGACTCGGCACCGACACCGGCGGCTCGACGCGCATTCCCGCTGCGTTGACAGGCACCGCGGGCTTTCGTCCGTCGGTCGGCAATGGCGGCGCCGAGCGGCGCTATGACGACGCGTACGGCGTCGTGCCGATCAGCCACACGCGCGATACGGTCGGTCCGATGGCGCGCAGCGCAGCCGACATCGCATTGCTCGACGGCGTGATTACCGGCGCCGGTCCGCTGCCCGCCGTCGCGCTGAACGGCTTGCGCATCGGCTTGCCCGCGCCGTTGTGGGCAGGACTCGAACGACAGGTTGAGGACGTCGCGCGCGCGGCGCTCAAAAAGCTCGAAGCAGCAGGCGTCGTATTTGTACCGGTCGCGATGAGCGAACTCGCGGATCTCAACGGCATGGTCGGCGGACCGATCGCGATTCATGAAGCGCGCGTCGACCTGCAAGCGTGGCTCGCGGCCAATCAGGCGCCGGTGCAAACCGTTGCGGAGATCGCGGCCCGCATCGCGAGTCCGGACGTGCGCGCGATCTACGACGAAGTGCTCGCCGGCACGCTCGACCCGCACTATGAGGCAGCGCTCAATCACTGGCGGCCGCTGTTGCAGGCTTATATCGCCGCCACTTTCGCCGACGAGCGTCTCGACGCGCTGCTGTTTCCGACCACGCGGTTGGCCGCTGTGCAGATCGACGAGATCAACGGTTCGTCGACAGTGTCGATAGACGGCGCACCGCCGATCGACACGATGGAAGCCTTCTTGCGCAACACCGACCCTGCGAGCACCTCCGGCATTCCTGGCTTGTCGTTGCCTGCGGGAATCAGCGCGCAAGGTTTGCCTGTCGGCCTCGAAATCGACGGGCCGCTCGGCAGCGACCGGCGCCTGCTCGCCATTGGCGTTGCAATCGAACAGCTACTCGGCGAAATACCGCCGCCCGTGTTATAGACCCGACACAAGATGCCGCTAAAAAAAGCTCTGATTCACGCGCCGACCGACACACTGGCGAATCCGCAATCCGTTGTTCAATCTCATCACCGCAGTCCTGCAAATCGCGGCGCGCGCCATGTCAGGCGAGCCGCGGCGCTGCTTGGCATAGCGCTTGCCGCCGCGGGCTGCGCGCGTCTCGCGGCCATCGATTCCAACGCGTTATGGAAGATCGTCGATATTCGCTGCGTGCCGGCAGAACAGGCGACCGGCACGCCGGGTCAATGCACGGCGGTGAATCTCGACAAACGCTACGCGATCCTAAAGGATATTGTCGGACGCTCGCAGTATTTGCTGATTCCGACGGATCGCGTGAGCGGTATTGAAAGTCCGCAGGTGCTCGCGCCGCATGCGCCAAGCTATTGGGCCGACGCGTGGGCCGCGCGGAGCTACGTGAACGGCGCCGTCAAACGGCAACTGTCCGATAATCAGTTAGGGCTCGAAATCAATTCGCAATTTCGCCGCACGCAGAACCAGTTGCATATTCACATCGACTGCATGCGCGCCGATATCAGCGACGCACTCGCGCGGCACGCGAAAGACGCGCCCGGCACATGGCATTGGGACACGCTCGACGGCGACCGATACCGGATCATGCGCGTGACCGCGCTGACCGGCGCGAGCGATCCATTTCGCCTCGTCTCGCTCGACAACCCGGACTCCGACGCAATGGCGATGCAAACCATCCTCGTGACGGGCGCGGGGGCGTCTGCGGAGAAAGACGGCTGGCTGGTCGTGAACAGCGGCCTCGATGCGGATAACGGCAGCGGTTCAGCCGAGGGGCTGCTCGATCACGCATGCCGTGTGGCGGACGCGTCGTAGCCGTCTCAAGTGTTGCTGTTGCAGCATGTGAGCAAACACGCCATCACCAGGGCCGGCGCACCGAGTCCTGATAGTGCGTGAGAATGAAATGCGCGACGTCGTCCGAGTGATACGCGGCCACCAGTTGCGCGACCCACGGCTGGCCGCAATCGGCGTCGCGCACGGTCAGCACGCCGGCATAGGGCGAGCGCGCGTCTTCCATGCCGATGCTGTCGCGCGCCGGATAGAGTCCCGCCTGCTGCGCGCTCGCACTGTCGATCACGACAACGGCCGCATCGTTCAGCGCCGTTACGAGCCGCTCGCGCGGCAGCGCGCGCAGCTTCAGATTGAGGCGGTTGGCAGTCACATCGCGCAGCGTCGCGTGAAGACCGGCGCGGTCGTTGAAAGTCAGCAGCGTGTAGTTTTGCAGCAGGATCAGCGCGCGTGCCATACCGTCGCGATCGGCGGGAATGACGATGGACGCGCCTCGCTGAATCTGCGTGAGGCTCGTCAGCTTGCGCGAATAAAGCGCCATCGGCAACGTGACGGTCGTTGCTACTTCGGAGAGCGCGTAGCCATGCTTTTCGCGCGACGCTGCGAACGCGGGGCCGTCCTCGAAGCTCGCGGCGTCGATCCGATGCGCGGCGAGCGCGGCATCGATCCGCGCACCGTCGTCGAATGTCACGACGTCGATGTCGAGTCCGCGCGACGTTGCCACGCGCCGCACTTCGGCCATGATTTCAGCGTGCGTGCCGCGCGTTACACCGACTTTGACGGCGGCTTTCACATCGCCGCTGTTTGCTTCAGGCTGCACGCCATACGCGGCGATTGCCGCCCCGCCGAGCAATGCGGCAGCGATCGTGGCACGCATATAACCTCGCAGTGTCATCCGTCGACATCCCGCAAGAGAGTTCTAAAGCCGATATGCGACGCCGGCAGATCCGCTTCCTGTTGTTCACGCGACGAGGCGCGATAGCGCACACAGTAATCGCGCGAGCAGAGGAACGAGCCGCCCTTGATGACCATAGGCGTGTCGTGCCTGCGCGTGGACGGCGCGACCGCCGCGGTATCGCCGTTCGTATGCGGCTGATGCGCGCCGGTGTAGACGTCCTTGGTCCACTCCCACGCATTGCCGATCATGTCGTACAGCTTGAAGCCGTTCGCCGCGTAGCAGCCGACGGGCGCGAGACCCACATGCCCGTCGTCGTTCGTATTGAGCACGGGGAATACGCCTTGCCAGTAGTTCGCGGCGGGCTTGCCCTGTGCATTGCGCGGCGCCGTGTCGAAATCGGCGCCTTCGTTGCCGCCCTTCGCCGCGTATTCCCATTCGGCTTCGGTCGGCAGATCGCGGCCAAGCCACCGCGCGTACGCCAATGCATCGGCTTGCGTGACGAGCGTCACGGGCTGGTTCATCAGACGGTCGATGCCGCTGCCCTCGCCTTGCGGATGCCGCCACGACGCGCCCTTCACCCACGTCCACCATGCGAGGTCGCGTGCGTCCATTTCCGCGCGCGTCGGCGAGTGAAAGACGGCTGCACCGCCCTGCTTTTCCGCGTCGGTGACGTAGCCGGTCGCGTTGACGAAAGCGGCGAACTGCGCGTTCGTCACGTCCGTCTGATCGATCCAGAAGCCGCCGACGCGCGTGCGGCCGTCGCCCGCCGGTCGTTCGTCCTGATAGCCGCGCGTGCTGCCGAGCACGAATGTGCCGCCATGCAGATGCACCATGCCGGCCTTCGGATCGTCACGCCATCCGGCGGGTAAGCCGGCGTAGCGCTCGCACTGTGTTTCGGAGCCGAGCGGCGCGAGCGAACGCGCGCGGTTCAGCTCGTCGAAACCGCTGGTTCTTGCAGGCCACGCTGCCGCCACCGCGAAAGCGGCGCCGAAGGCCGCAATGAAGACCGCGACGAAGAGGCCGCCAAATGCAGCAAGTGTTCTTACTCCGATGCGCGTCCTACTCATGATGCTGTGCCCGACATGATTGCACTCACGCGCTCGCTCAGTAGTAGCCGCGCGGCCGCAACGGTTCGACACCGCCCACGCCGGACATGTAGGCATTCCACTGCTGCACGAGTCCGTCGATGATCGAAGGATTCTGCGCGGCCACGTCCGTCGTTTCGCCGCGGTCCGACGTCATGTCGTAAAGCTGCCAGTGACCATCCACGGGACCGAGCGGCGGCTCCGTCCACAAGGCTTTCCACTTGCCGTCCGCGCTGCGCAGATAGCCGCGGCCGTACGCTTCATCCCCGAACGATGCAGTGTGCACGTCCGCATTCGACTGATCGGTCAAGACCGGCAGCAACGATTGCCCGGTGATGGGATACACATAGCGGTTGTTGTAAATCACCTTGCCCTTGTTCTGATCGACGCCTGTCAGCGAGTTGATCAGCGCAGGCGCGGGCTGCGTCGGCGGCGTAACGCCTGCGACGGCAAGGAAGGTCGCCGTGTTGTCGGTGACGTGCGTAAAGACGCGCAATGCCGGCTTCTGCGTGGTCTGGCCAGGCAAGCGCACGATCAGCGGCGTGGATACTCCGCCTTCCCCGGAATAGCCCTTCGTCAGACGGAACGGCGTTGCGCTGACTTCCGCCCAGCGCAAGCCGTATTGCAGACGCCGCGCGTTCTGCAGGCCGTTGTCGGTGCCGAGCGTCGAATAGACGGGCTCCGCGGCATTCGCCGTATCGGTCGCGCGCGGGTCCGCGCCGGAGTCGATCGGCCAGCCTTCGGCGCCGTTATCCGACTGGAACATGATGAACGTGTTGTCGTATTCGCCGATGTCTTTCAAATGCTGGATCAACAGACCGATGTTGTGGTCGAGGTTCTCGACCATGCCGGCATAGATCTCCATGTAGCGCGCCTGCGCTTTCTTTTCATCCGCGGAAAGGCTTGCCCATGACTTGTTCACAAAGCCCGGACCATAGTCGGAATACCCTTGCGCTGCACTATGAACGGCGCTCACGTATTTCGCGTTGGTGGTGCCGTTATTCGCGCTGGCCGGCGTCGCCGTCAGCGTTTCTGCGGCGCCCGCGTAGGGATTAAAGTCGGCGGGAATAATGCCGAGTGCTTTTTGCCGAGCGATGCGCGCCGCGCGAATGACGTCGTAGCCGGCATCGTACTTACCGGCATAGTTGTGCAGGTACGGTTCCGGCACCTGCAAAGGCCAATGCGGCGACGTGTACGCGGCATAAGCAAAAAACGGCTTGCCGTCTTTTCTATTTGAATCGATGTAGGAAATAAGCCTTTGCGTATAGAAGTCCGTCGAATAGAACACGGCCGGATTGCCGCCCGCGCCGCCGGGCTGACCCGGCTGTCCGGGCTGCACGTACTGCCCGTCTTCCGTATAGTTCTTCGAGCCCGCGGGCTCGTGCGCGAAGTGATTGGTCGCCGCGCCGCCGAGCAGCGCATAGCTATGCTCGAAGCCCCATTGGTCGGGCGTCTGTCCGCTGCCCGTTGCACTGCCGGCAATGCCCGAGCCGATATGCCACTTGCCCGCCATGTACGTGTGATAGCCCGCGTCCTTCAGCAGTTGCGCGACCGATAACGCGCGGTCGTTCAGATAGCCTTCGTAGCCTGGCAGACCTTTGCGTTCATCGGTCGGCACGCCCATGGTGCCTTCGCCGACCAGATGGTGATCGGTGCCTGAAATAAGCATCGCACGCGTGATCGCGCAAACGGTGCCCGTATGATGGTTCGTGAGAATGCGTCCGGATTGCACGAGCGCATCGAGATTCAGCGTATTGATTTCGCCGCCGAACGCGTGAATATCCGAGTAGCCCAGGTCGTCAGCCATGATGTACAGGATGTTCGGGCGCTTCGCGGCGACAGGCGCGGAGACCGGCGGCGGGGGAGACACACCGTCCGAACACGCAGAGAGCGCGATGACGCTGGCAATGACACCGGCAATGGCCGCACCGACTGCCCGCAGCCTGGGAACGGTTGGGAACGTGGATCGCTGCGACCTGGAACTCTGCATTGTTATATGACCGTGGTTGTCCGAGCCCGAAATGGTAGCAACCGGCCATTTGCCGCCCAACCAAGGTTTACTGAAAAGCAAGCGAGTTTCCGTGCTAAGGGATTGCCGCGTGTTTCGCGGCCTGGCGCGCGATCAATGATAGGTCGTCGTGGACGACTGCAGTTTCGTCAACACGCCGCGCTGAAAACGGAACCAGCCTTGCGAGCCTTGCATCACGACCTCGTCGCCTTGCCAGAACACGCGCTTGACCGTCATGCGTACACCGACGCGCTGCACCTGCGGCGGACGACGCCGGAAGTCGTACAGCACCGGGCCGGAGTCGGTTTGCACAAGCATGCGCGTGAGCGTGTCGTTTGCGCTGCTTACGTCGTCGAAATGCGCGAGAGTATTTGCGGCAAAGCGATCGAGAACTTCTCTATCAAGCAGTACGGTGAAATCGCGGCCGTCGTGCGCGAATTGCAGTTTTCCAGCGGGTGTATCGAGCGGGCCTGGGTCGTTGCTTTGTGCATGAGCAGCGGTGGCGAGAGAGACGGCCGCTAATGCGGCGACGAACAGTCGTTTCATGTTGTCTTTTAGTTAGGCAAGATGTGCGGACGGTGGAGTGTGAGTCGCGATTTGTTTATTCGCTTACCACCGCCATCATACCTTTCTGAAAGACCACGCCTGTTTACGCGATCGATGCGTGTCGACGTTTCTTCATCTCTTCATGCGAAGGGCAAAGGAAGCGGCGAACGGACTTATCCGCCGCTTCGTGCTTCCTGCTTCGTGCTTCCTGCTTCGTGCTTCCTGCTTCGTGCTTCGTGCTTCCTGCTTCGTGCTTCCTGCTTCCTGCTTCGTGCATCAAAAGCGAGTGCGGACACCTGTCGTCAATTCAAGCTGATTCGACGCACCGAACGTGCTGCCGACCGTATAGCCGCCATGCAGCTTCATGTAGTCGCCGGCAAGGTACACCTCGGTACGCTTGGACAGGTGATAGAACCCGGACCAGTAGAGCGTCTCCTTGTAGCCGTTGTGCAGACCGGAAGTCGGATCGAACGCGCCAATGTTCGCGTTCGGAATATTGCCGTCGGCGTTATACGCTGCATTCTTCACGCGCATCTGCTGATAGCCGAGTTCGTAATCGAACGGGCCTTTCGGCGCCAGCTTGAGCGATACGGTCCACGCGTTGTCCTGACGCTGACCGAGCGCGCCCTGGTTGCCCAGGTAGCGGAAATAGCCGGCGTTGGCGCGCAGAATTCCAAATGTATAGTTACCACCAACAGAATACGACTGGTTCGTGATGCCGGCGCGATTCACATGGCTATAGAACGCGGACACGTTGAATGGTCCGCCGTTGTAACCCAGTGCCGCCTGATAATTGGAGTTCGAGCCGAAACTCGTCGAATTGCCGAACGCGTAGCCGGCGCTCGCGAAGATGCCGTTATTGAAGAGTTTTTTCCACGCAACGCCGTTGTTATAGCGCGTACCCGTCGCGCTGCCCGCATAAAAGATCATCTGCTTGAAGTTGTTGGCATTCGTCCAGCCGCCCTCCTCGGTAGTCAGGCGCGCACTGCCGTAAGGGTCGCCATAAATGGCGGCTGCATCGCGAGCAATGGTGTTCTGAAAACCCGCCGTGATCTTGCCGAAGCTATCGTTCTCGATACCGACCCACGCGTCGCGGTCGAAGATCTGACCCGGATCTTCCATCTCGCCGTTAGCTACCACGTATTCGCTTTCGAGCCGGAAGATGATCTTGGAACCGCCGCCAATATCTTCCGCGCCCTTCAAGCCCCAACGGCTGCCGCTGAACCACGGCTCGCCATCGATACCCATGCCGATGACGTGCGCGCCGTTCGCATTGGCATGCGACTGATAGGTCGGCACGCTCAGGTCCATCAATCCATAAAGCTGCACGCTGGACTGAGCGTGAGCGCCGGTTGCCCCGCAAGCACCGGCTGCGACCGCGAGAGTCAGGTATCGTTTCTTCAAGTTCGTCTCCTCAAGTTGCTGCGTTGAAAATCTGATTGTTCTGGTCGTGATTTGGATAACTAAGCAGATTCGCCGATGCTTCGGGTTACGGCGCTTGCGACTATTAGAAATGCTTCGCGCGGAGAATGTAGCCGAGGCCTCGCAGCGTCATGATTTGCGCGCTCGACCTGGCGAGATGCTTGCGCAAACGGTGAATGTAGATGTCGATGGCGTCCGCGCTTGGCTCATCGTCCAGGCTGAAAACGCTTTCCATCAGCACGGACTTCGACACTGTCTTGCCTTGCCTCAGCATCAATGTTTCGAGGACGGTATGCTCGCGGCGCCGCAGCGCGAGGCGCTCGTCGTTGTGAAAGAACTCCCTTGTATCGGAGATGTATTGCAAGTCGCCACAGGTGAGGCACGACGACATGCCACCCGATTGCCGGCGAATCAGCGCCTTGATACGCGCGACGAGCTCGCGCACATCGAATGGCTTGACCACGTAGTCGTCGGCGCCTGCGTTGAAGCAATCCACTTTGTCGTCGGTCGAACCATGCGCGGTCAGCATGATGACCGGCACCGTGTCGCCGCGGCGGCGCAATCTTGCGAGCACTTCTTTGCCGTCCATTCGCGGCAGCCGAAGATCGAGCACGACGACGTCGTAGTGTTGCGTCGTCAGCATGGTGTCCGCGCACTCGCCGTTAGGAACGCAATCCACCGCGAAATTAGCGAGGCGCAGAAGATTGACGGTCCAGTGTGCAAGCTCGCTGTTGTCTTCAACCAGTAGTAGCTTCATCGGACCTTCCATTGATTAGTCGACCAGAAGGCGCTCGCCATGCCACGTGAGTTTCTTTCAGAAAGTCGCGCTCCCGCGTCACGCAGACAGCATGCTGTAAGCGGACGACTGCTTGCATCCTGTGGTGCCGGTTCTCAACGTAGCCTCGTCGTACTGCTTCGCTCCGCCTCGTTGCGATCACGCCGCGATTATGGGAGGACAAATCCTTCTCTCCGCTTTCATGGCGACCCGTTTTCCTTAGGGGAAATCCATGATGCATAGTGAAGCAATTGCACAATTCACGGTTGCGCGGCGACTTTTTTGAACCGTTGGGCCGGTCGTCGAACGACGTTTCTTAAGATTCCTTAAGGGTGAAGTCGCGGGTAGAAAGACGCGGCGTGAGTCGTTAATCGGCAGAACGGTTCTTTCGCAGCCGTAGCGCAATGCAATCCCGAACAAATTGGTTCCGGCGTCGTCTATTGGCCTTTAGCATCGGGTCTAAACTTGCATCCGATCGATTCAGCCGATGGCGATTTACCTCGACGACACCCAGCGCAACGCAATCGCCAGGCTCTCAACGAGCCGCGCCTGGCGCACACAATGGCCGACATGGGCGCTGATCGTCGCGATCTACGGCGGATGGTTCGGCATCGCGACCCACGCTCGCGTGCTCGGCTTGCCGCTCACCACCGCGCTGCTTGCTCTCGTGAGCGCGTGGTATATGTCGTTGCAACATGAATTGCTCCACGGCCACCCCACGCGCTCGGCACGGCTGAATGCACTGCTTGGCTTCGCGCCGCTGGCGGTATGGTTTCCGTACCGCGTCTATCGCGACTCGCATCTTCAGCATCACGACGATCCACAACTGACGAAGCCAGGGCACGACCCGGAAAGCTATTTCGTCGACGGTGAAGTGTGGGAACGCGCCGGCTGGGCAATGCGCGCGCTTCTCACGTGCCGCAACACGCTGGCCGGTCGCCTGCTGTTGGGACCGGCTTTCGCCATTGCCGCAACCGGCGTTGATGCGCTGCGCAAAATCAAACGCGGCGATTGGCGCGATGTGCCCGCGTGGCTTGCGCACTTCGCCGCGCTCGCCGCGCTAACCGCGTGGCTGCAATACGTTTGCTCGATTCCGGCGTGGGTGTTCATTCTCGGCGTCGGCTATGGGGCACTGTCGCTTGGCTCGCTTCGCTCGTTCCGCGAGCATCGCGCGGCACACGAGAGCGCACACCGCACGGTTATCAATGAAGCAGGCCTGTTCTGGCGGCTGCTTTATCTGAACAACAATTTCCATCTCGTCCACCATGACTTGCCGCACGTTCCGTGGTTCGCGCTGAGGGCGGTCTATGAGGCGTCCCGCGAGCAGTACATCGAGCGGTCGGGAGGATTTCTGGTCGCGGGTTATGGCGAATGGGTAAGGCGCTACGCGTTCGTCCCGGCTGAGAACCCGGTGCATGACCGGCCGCGCGGGTTTGCGCCTGCATTCAAGGAACCTGCGATGTATGCAGGGAAGGCGCTGCTCATCGCTGCATCGCGCGATGAATCCGATAACCGTTAGCTGCCGGAACCGAAAATAGTCCCGCTTTTCGTGGCGCGGTAGAATCCGAGCTAACGCTCGCTTCCTGCCATGCCGCACCATGAAAACGACCAGACGTCCCTCGTTAAAACCGCGCAAGCTTCCCCAGCAATCGCGCGCGCAACAAACCGTGGCGACGATACTCGAAGCCGCGGCGCTCGTTCTCGAAACCAAAGGCTCAGACGGCCTCAACACCAATCTGGTCGCGCAGCGCGCCGGTGTCAGCGTGGGCACGCTGTATCAGTACTTCCCGAACAAGGACGCGCTCATTGTCGCGCTGAGCAAACGCGAGCTCGCCGTGTTCCTTGCGGAAGCCGAAGGCGCGTTGCACGAGCCCACGGGCCAGAGCGCATTGAAGCACCTGATTACCGTCTCGGTACGCCAGCAACTGCGTCGTCCGGCGCTTGCACGCGTGCTCGATTTCGAGGAAGACCGCCCCGCCATTGCCAAAGAACTGGCCAGGTCCAAAGCAGCATTTCGCGCGGTCATCGAGCAGATTCTGGCGCGCGACGACATCCCGCCGCAGCCCGACATGCAGATTGCCACGGATGATCTCGTCGCCATCGTTCGCGCGATCGTGGACGGCGCCGGAGAGCGCGGCGAAACGGACCGCGCAGCGCTGGAAAGGCGCGTTGGGCGCGCGTTATGGGGCTACCTGGGCATCGTGGATAACCCTCTTCCGAAGCCGCGGAGCCGCAAATAGAGCGTGGACAAAATACGAGTACTCGCTCAGCTTGCCATCCCCTCTTCGCGCGAAAGCCTTTGCCCGCGGCGGACTAAGCGCTGCTAACACCCGCTCTCGAATGCGAGTTTCAAAACTGAGCGCTTGCTCGCAAAATAGGTTCTGTGAAGCGCGGCAACGTTCGCGCGCTTCACCGCACCCATTAACGTTTTCTGCGAGTTCGACTATGAATCTTCACAAAGAAGCCAAGCTGAACCACCTGAGCTTTCCCACTAACGACGTCGCCGAAACGGCCGCCTTCTTCGAAAAGTACCTGGGCTGCGAGGTCGCCGCTGCCGGCGAGCATCGCCTGCTCAAGCGCGACGGCTTCGACATCGTGCTCGAGCACGTCAGCGAAGAGACGCCTGTCTGGCCCAAAAACTTCCACTTCGGTCTCGAAGTCGCCACCCTGAAGGATCTTCACACGCTTCACGACGAGTTCCTGAAGGGCGGCGTTCAGATGGAAACAGGCGTCTTCAACAACACACGCGGGTCGCGGTTCTTCTGCCGCGCACCCGGCGGCGTGCTCATCGAGATCAATACTCGCGAGGACATGCAGGAGCAATGGCGCAAGCTGTTCTAGCGTGAATGCGAAGACACGCGCAATCGTCTGGCTTTCACCACGGCACCACTCGCCCGAGATAATCGAGGTAATGCAAACCCGCGCGGCCCTCGTAAGCCTCCATCGTATTGAGCAGATTCGGAATGCTCTCTTCGATACTCAGGCGCGCTTCAGGGCCGCCCATGTCCGTGCGTACCCAACCCGGCGCCATCAGCAGCAGGGTTCGCGGATCATTGGCATGGCGCGCTGCAAAGCTACGCATGAACATGTTCAGCGCGGCCTTGCTGCCGCGGTAAACCTCGTAGTTGCCGTTCACGTTGTTGGTTACGCTGCCCTGGCCCGAAGACATCACACCGATGGTGCCGCCCGGTTCAACCCGATCGTGCAAGCGCTCGATCACCCGCATCGGACTGAGCGAGTTGGTCACCATCACGCGCACGAATTCCTCGGTCGATACGTCCGCGATCGTTTCGCGATCGTCGTTCTTGACGCCGGCATTCACGAAGAGCATATCGAGTCGACGGCCTGCAAGGCGCGCGCGCAAATCCGCAATCTGCTCAGGCACGGTTATATCGAGCGTTTCGATTTCGAGTGCGCCTTGAAGATCGCGAAGCTTCTGCATTGACTGCGCGCGGCCGGTGGCAATCACGCGCCAGCCGCGTTTCAAATATTCGGCGGTCATCGCGAGGCCGAGACCGCGCGATGCACCGATAAGAAGAACCGTCTTTTGCCGATTGATGGTTTCCACAATCATCTCCTCGTCGTTAAGCAATTCGATCGGGAAAATATAATCGCTCGTGACGACTGCCGGAAGGCGCGACAGATGCATTCATAACCTGCGGCAAACGCCTCGTCCCGCACGCAAATGTTACGATCGGACATGCCCGAAATCGACCTCAATCTATTGATTG
This sequence comes from Paraburkholderia sp. RCC_158, assembly GCF_041355255.1. NCBI lineage: Bacteria > Pseudomonadati > Pseudomonadota > Betaproteobacteria > Burkholderiales > Burkholderiaceae > Paraburkholderia > Paraburkholderia sp. RCC_158. Next base: position 236,272 of record NZ_JBFUPM010000005.1, read on the forward strand.
CGCTTGAAACGCTGCTCGACGATGGAAGCGTGGCCGGCGCTGCCCGCCGCCTGGGCCTGAGTGCCTCGGCAATGAGTCGAACGCTTGCGCGGCTTCGTGCCACGACTGGCGATCCGCTGTTGGTGCGCGCGGGGCGCGAGATGGTGTTGACGCCGTATGCCGAGGCGATTCGCGAACGCACGCGAAGTGCTCTTTATGAAGCACGCGCCGTTCTTCGTCCGTCGCATACTGAACCCGACTTGTCGACGTTGCGGCAGACCTTCACCATTCGCGCCAACGACGGTTTCGTCGAAGCCTTCGGCTCGCCGCTCATCGCCGCGGCAACAAAAATTGCGCCGCACGTCCGCTTGCGTTTTGCATCGAAGCCGGAGAAGAACGCGAACCCGCTGCGAGACGGTTCCGCTGACCTCGAAATCGGCGTGCTCGGCAAGATGGGTCCGGAAGTGCGCTTACAGGCGCTATTCCGCGATCGTTTCATGGGCGTAGTCAGGAAAGGCCATCCGCTCGAACGGGACGGCGAGATTACCGCTGAACGGTATGTCGCGTTCGGCCACGTCGTGGCGTCGCGACGCGCAAACGCAAGCGGTCCTGTCGACGACGCGTTGGCGCTCCTCGGCCTCGAACGCACCATTGTCGCGGTGGTGCCGGGCTTTCCCGCCGCGCTCGCCGTGGCGCGCACGTCCGATCTCGTCGCGCTCGTACCGGCTTCATTCGTCGGCGCTCACACGGCATGCCGCGAAGGCGCTGCAAGCGCCGACATCCACGCGTTCGAACTTCCGGTCGCGACGCAGCAGATCACCGTCTCGCAGATGTGGCATCCGCGTGTCGAAGTGGACCCGGTTCATCGTTGGCTGAGGCAACTGGTGTTGTCGGTATGTCGCCAACAGGTGCCGTTGTAAAGCGGCCGATTGCGGGTCGACGGCGCCCGGAACACCACACGCAACACGTCATCTTGCAACCGTAAGATGCACCACCTTCCCCGCCTCTTCCACCCGATTCCCACCCAGCGACTTCGCGCGATAAAGCGCCCCGTCCGCAGCGGACAGCAGTTCGGCAAGCGGCTGACCCGCGTGCGTCGAATGCGCGAGGCCGATGCTGACCGTCGCCCGGACTTCCGCGCCGTTCACGCGATGCGAGACCGTCTGCGCGAAGCACTCGACAATCGCCTCGCCCACCGCTTTCCCGCGCGCTTCGTCATGGCCTGGCAACAGCGCGGCGAACTCTTCTCCGCCGATGCGCGCCAACACGGCATCGTGGCCCACCACGCGGCGGGCCACTTCAGCAAACGACCGAAGCACTTCGTCGCCGGCATGGTGACCGTAGCGGTCGTTGAGCTTCTTGAAGTGATCGAGGTCGAGCGCAAGCAGCGACAAGGGCCGGTTCTTGCTGCCCTCGCCGAGAACGCGTTCGCCTTCCTCGAAGAACCATCTGCGATTGCCAAGACGCGTCAGAAAATCGGTTTGCGATTCCTGCAGGAGCCGGCCATGCGTTTCCTCGCGGATGAGCTTGAGTAGAGTCATCGGCAGAACGACCGAATAGAGCACGCCTTCATACATGGTTATCGCGCTCGCGATCAGCAACAGGTCATTGCCGTACCGCGCGACGAGCCACGGCAGGGCGAGCGCCCGCATCGCATAAGTGAGCGCGTGAATGCCCGTCACGGCGACGGCGATATAGCGCGATTGCAGCGCTTTGAAGTCGTCGCTTCGGAGTAGTTCGCGCGACGTCATGCCGCTCGCGAGCGCGATCGGGATCGCGCTAACGTAGGCCCAGACCGTGCTCTCCCAATGCGCGCCGCTCGCCATCCAGACGAGCGCCATCACGACGACCAGTCCGAAAGACGCGGCTCGATATTGCCGTCCGTTCAGCAACGCGACACCGTGCAGCACCAGCAAATAGCCCGTCAAAATGACCAGATTGCTCAGCGCGGAACCCCACGGGCCGGGCACGTCGCGACGAAACACGGCCGCCGCGCAACCGATTGCGAGCGTCGCATAGGCGGCTGCCAGTACTCTCAACTCCGTGCTGCGCTTCGGATGACTGCGGTGCTCCCAGAGCGTCATTCCGGAACTGGCGAAAAGCGTTCCGATGATCAGGAGATAGAGGGTAAGAAGATCGACATGCATCGCTGACGGAAGGGTTCAACGCCAGCAGATTGCGGCGGCTGCGGCATTTTACCGTGCCGCCGCATTCCCCGATGCAGGTGAGCTAAATGACGCCCGGTTTCTCCCGACACGCCAAAATGCGACATAAAAAGTCGCAAAACGTTGTTATTCAATCCGTTTATTCCGCAAATGCATCTGCTAACCTCAAACTGCCGATTTGTATGAGCGGGCGCCTGTGCGCCAGCTTCGCCATTCCGTTGCAGCCGGTCTGCGCAGCGAGGGGCATGCCGCGCAGTTAACGCGGCGTCTGCTTCCACGTATTCAATTTCAACCAAGGCATGGAGCACGCAATGTTGGAACGGCTGTATTCACGATCCGCCCTGATTGGCGCCTTACTGATTCTTGCCGGCTGCGGCGGTGGAGGCGGCGGCGGAGCCTCGAACCCAGGAGCCAACGGTGCGGGCGCCGCGGCACCCGCGCCCGCTGCATCGGGCACGAACGCGACGACACCCACGCTGGCCGCCGCGACGCCCGTGATCGACGGCACCACGCTTGGCGACGCGAACTGGCCGACAGGCTCCACGTCTTCGGGCGGAACCGGGCAGCCGGTTAGCGGGCTTAACTGCGCGGTGCGCAGCACGGCTTACACGTACACGCATCTGTCCATCTATCAGAATGGCCGCCTGCTCGCGGTGCCTGCCAACATCGGCACGGTCGGTCCGACGATGGCCGCGCAAACGGGTTGCGCGTATCCGCTGCATACCGTCGATGCAAGCGGCAAGATCCATATGGATACGACGACCGGCGCGTCGTACACGCTCGGTCAGTTCTTTGCGATCTGGGGCGAAACGCTGGGCGCATCGAGCGTCGCCGGGCTGAGCGGATCGCCGGTTACGATCTATGTGAACGACGGCGGCACGCTGTCGAAATACACGGGCGATCCTGCGAGCCTCGTGCTTCCGCCACATGGCGAAGTCACCGTGATGGTCGGCACGCCGCTGACGCAGATTCCCACTTACACATGGACCGATCCGCCGCCGTTCGATCCGAAGCCGATCACGTTGGCCTACGGCGGTGTGGTCGGCACGACGTTCTGGCCGAACGGCAATACGTCGACGGGCGGCACCGGCGCAGCGGTCGACGGATTGATCTGTGCCGCGGGCATGGCCGAGCTGTATCACGTGCACGCGCATCTCGCGATCATCAAGGACGGTCAATGGCTCGCGCTGCCGGCCAACGTGGGCATTCTTTCGCAGTGCAACTACGAGATGCATACGCACGACCAGACCGGCATCATCCATATCGAAACGCCGACGCTTAAGACCTTCACGCTCGGTCAGTTCTTCGACATCTGGGGGCAGCCGCTTTCCAGCACGAATGTCGCGGGCATCACGGGGGACGTGGTGGCGTATATCAACGACAACGGCGATTCGCGCCGCTATATGGGCGACCTGCGCAACATCGAATTGACTTCGCTGCGCGACGTCACGCTGCAGATCGGCACGCCGCCGATAAGCACACTCGCGACTTATTCGTGGTACGAGCCGCAGTGATGTGACGGTATTTCTGTGTGAACGCGGCGCCGACGCCGGCGCCGCGTTCACACATCAACTACACGAAAAGCTGGCTGCTGAATTCACATCCCCGCTCTTGTAGCGCGCGACCTTCGGATAAGGACACAGCGGCCGCGTGCGGCCCGCGCCCCAATTCGCAGGCACTTCGCTGTTCGGCAACGCGTTGCTCGCATCGCGCGCGGTCGCGATCACGCTATCGGGCGCCTTGCCCTGCTCTACCCACGCGATCATCGGCGTCAGCATGTCGAACTGGTCGGCGGCGGGACCACCCGAACAATGGTTCATTCCGGCGACGGTATAAAGCCGCGCGAAACTGCTCGCATCGCCGCCATTGGCCGCCATCAAGCGTTGATACCAGTCGGTCGTATCGTTCGATGAGAACACGGGGTCGCTCGTGCCGTGATACACCATCAGCTTCGCGCCGCGTCGCTTGAGTGCACCGAGGTTCGTTTCATCCGGCGGCGTCATGAACGACCACGACGATTCCGAGTAAGCGCCGCTCGTCGCGAAGATTTTCGGTGCGTCGGTATCCATGCTGAAGTTCAGCGCATAAGCCGACAACTGCGCGAGCAACGACGCGCTTTGCGGCGGCGTCGTAAATGTGAACGCAGCCGCGGCGGGATCGAGCGTGATCGAATTGGTCTGCTTCCACTGCGCCCAGCCTGCGCCGCTCACGCCGACATCGTACGGAAAGCTCGCGTAAAGCGCCGTGCCCGCGCTGTTGCGCGCGCCGGAGAACACATTGCCGATTGCATCCTTCTGCGCGGTGGTCAGGCATGTGCCGTCGCGCACGTCGCCCGAGCAGGTCGGCACGTCCGCAGCGAGGCTGAAGTTCGCCTGGCATGCCTTAATATCCTGCACCATGCCGTCCGCGGCGCCATCGAGCGCATCGCACTTCGCGATGATTCGCGAGGCCACCAGTTGCCGTTCCGCAGCGGTAAAGCCGGTCTTGATGTCGGGCAGGCCATTCGCGGTCGTTGCGGTCGCAACCTTGGCGAGTTGCTGCGCGCCCCACATTTCGCCGATAGCCGCCTTCGGCAAATGAAAGCCCGGATCGCCGGAAATGATGCCGTCGTATTCCGCCGACGACCTCGCCGCCGCCACCATCGCGTGACGCCCGCCGTTCGAGCAGCCTTCGAAATAGCTGCGATCCGGCGCCTTGCCGTACGCGGTGCGAATCGCCTGCTTGGCCATCGGCGTGAGCGTGGCGACCGCGTTATAACCGTAGTCGATGCGCGCTTGCGGATCGAGGCCGAACAGCGGATTCTGCGACGACGAGTGGCCGGCGTCCGAGCTGATCACGGCGAATCCCATGTTCAGCGCGTCGTTGAGCGGACCGCCTCCGCCGATCTCGCCCGTCGCCGTCACGATGTTGCCGTCGAGCCCGCCGTTGGCCTGATAGAAGAAGCGCCCATTCCATGCAACGGGCAGACGCATTTCGAAGCCGATCGCATACGTTTTTCCGTCGACGGCACTCACGCGCTGATTCATCTGCCCTTGCACGAGGCAATGTTCGGCAATCGGTTTGCCCGCCACCTTCAGTGTTCCAGCGGGTACGTCCTGCACGGAACTGAAGGTGGTGTTCGCGAACGACAACTTGCTGGCCAACGCCGCGCAATTGCCGACGAGCGCCGCGGGTGTCGCCGCGCTCAGACGCGGCAACGTCGACGTGTCGTCCGTCGAGCCGCCGCATGCACTCAACGCGGCGGAAACACATACCGCAATCACAGACTTTCTCATTCGATGTCTCCTAGAATGCGTGCTTGATGCCGAGCATCACGCCGGTTTGTCCGATGCCCGCCGCGGGCGTGGTGCCGCCACCGCCGCCGCTTACCGAATAGCGCGCCTTCGCGCTATTCGCGAGATACGCCGCTTGCGCGTACACCGACGAGCGCTTGCTCAGCAGATACGTGGTGCGCAACGTGCCCATCGTCGCGCGCGAATCGTGCGCACTGTTGATGATGCGGAACACTTCTCCATCGACGACAAACGCGGGCGTCACGAAGTACGACGCGCCCACGAAGAAAAGATCGGAGCGCACGTTCGGCACCGCCGGCGAATCCGTTACCACGCGACGGCCCAGCCAGCCCGCGCCGACTTTCGCGCCTGCGTATTGCGCGTAGGCGCTGACATGCGTGCGCGCGTCCTTGTCCGCGCCGTTGGAGAGCACTGTGGGCGGCACGCCGTCGAAGAAATTCGCCTGTCCACTCGCACCGCCGCGCTGCTCCTCATACGATGCCGCGACGCCGAAGTACTGCGCGTCGTACTTGAGCATCACCGACCAGTCGCGACATTCCGTTGGGTGCCCGGCGACCGAGCCCGCGCATGTGCCCTGCCCCGGCGAATTGCCGGTGCCCGCCGAATCGCGGCCGAACGAGTAGCCCGCGCCGAGCGTAAAGCCCTTGTACGTGCCCATGTAAGTGACCGAATTGTCGGCGCGCGCATTCGGCACATAAGCGTCGAGCGAACCCATGCCGTAGATGTCCGGTCCGATAATGTCCGCGCCTTGCAGCGCGAGATACGTCATCGTGTATTGCCGGCCGAATGCAAGCGTTCCATAAGGCGCCTTGAGGCCGACGAAAGCCTGTCGTCCGAACAACCGGCCGCCCTGTCCCGAACTGCCGTCGCGAACGTTGAAGCCGCTTTCGAGTGTAAACACGGCGCTATAGCCGCCGCCCAGATCTTCGACGCCGCGCAGGCCCCAGCGTGACGGCAGCTCGCCCGTCACGGCAGGCATGCGAAACACGTGACCGCCCGCGGCGTTCGCATGCGATACGTATTCGATGCCCGTATCGACGATGCCGTAGAACGTGACGCTCGACTGCGCGAACGCCGTCGTGCTGAGCGCACAAAGCGCGCTCGATACCAGAAGCCGGGTCGTGGTTGTTTGCATCGCGATTGTCTCCAAACGTAGTGTTGTTATTTCAATGTCGATACTCAGGATGGCTTATCAGTCCGCCGCACGCGGCCGGCGAATCAGCAACAACGCCGCTGCCGCCGCAATCAACGTGACGGGAATGCTTGCACCGATGACCGTCGACGAACTGCGGCCCATCGCAAGCAGTTGGCCTGCGGCGAGCGGCCCGACGACCGAACCCACGCGGCCCACGGCCACCGCTGCGCCGACGCCGGTGCCGCGCATTGCCGTCGGATAGAACGCGGCGGAAAGCGCATACAGCACCGATTGCCCGCCAATCACGAACATCCCCGCGCAGAACGCGGACACGGTCAGCGCCGCAAAGCTGGGCGCGATCGACAACGCCGCGAGCGACGCGATGATGCCGACGTACATACCGGACACAACAACGCCGCCGCGCAGACGATCCATCAACATGCCGATGAAGAGCGCGCCGAGTCCGCCGCCGATGTTGAAAAAGATCTGCACGTAGCCCACTTCGGCGCGAGCGAGTCCGCGCGCCGCCATCAGCGAGGGCAGCCAGTTGAGCAGGAAGTACAGGACAATTAGCGTGCAGAAGTAGCTGACCCAGATTTGCAGCGTGGAAAGCCCGCGGTTCGCGCCGAACAGCACTTCGCCGATAGGCGCCGGTTTTGCGTTCATGCCGTGCGACGCGCGCTGGAATGCGCTCGATTCGGGCAGGCAGGCCAGCAGCAGCGGCACCAGAATCAATGGCCCCGCGCCGCCGACATAGAAGATATGACGCCACTCCGTATCGCCGATACTCACGATGCCGACGATCGAAGCGATCACTCCGCCAAACGGAATGCCGCAATACATCACGCTGACCGCCGTGTTGCGCGACTTCGGCGACACCGCTTCCGACGACAACGCGATCAGGTTCGGCAGCGCGCCGCCAAGACCGATGCCCGTCAACACGCGCACGAACACCAGCATGCCGAAGCTGCTGACGAGCGCCGTCGCGATCGACAACAAGCCGAACAGACACGCGCATAGAATCAGGATGCGTTTGCGGCCGATACGGTCCGCGAGCCGTCCGCCGAGCATCGCGCCAGGCAACAGTCCGAAGGTGCCGGCACTGAACGCGAGCCCCATTTGCGCGACGCTCAGGCCGAATTCGCGCGCCATGCGCGGCGCCGCGACGCCCACCGATTGGAGGTCGAGTCCTTCGAGCAGGGCAACCGCAAAACAAAGGCTCAATGTCACGACGGCGCCGGTTCGCGCGGCGGGCTGCGTGATGCCGTCTGCCGGCAAGGCTGTTCGGGTGGATTTCATGTCTGTCTCCTTTCGACCGGAGCCGACGCGCGAGCGTCTTACCGCGGTCTCATGCAAGTTGATTGCTGCTTGTTATGTCGATGTCCGCCGATCTTCAACGTCGTATGTATCAGGCCACCTGAGATTCAGAGCGAAGAAAAGCGCGTTCGGGAGAACGCGCAGAAGTTCGCTGCGATCGAGCATATTAAATATCAGGCACCCTGACAAAACAAGAACCGCGTCTTTGGTGAATACCCCAGGTATCGAGCGCAATGACGAAACGCAACGGCAGCGCCAAGGGTTTTCCCCGATCACATAGCGATTGTGTCGCAGGCCGCTTGATACTAGACTTGTATCAGGTTACCTGATACGAAACGCCGCTTCGGACGCAAGCGGAAACGCTATCGGGTACTCGCACATCACGACACACATTGATACGCGCAAAAAGCGCTGGAGCTACGAACATGGCAAGTTATGAGGGTCGCTGGAAAACGGTCGACGTAAAGGTCCAGGAAGGCATTGCATGGGTGATGTTCAATCGTCCCGAGAAGCGCAATGCAATGAGCCCCACGCTCAACAGCGAAATGGTGCAGGTTCTGGAAACGCTGGAACTGGACGCCGATGCAAAAGTACTCGTGCTGACCGGCGCGGGCGATGCATGGACGGCCGGCATGGACCTGAAGGAGTACTTCCGCGAAGTCGACGCGGGCCCGGAAATCCTTCAGGAAAAGATTCGTCGCGACGCCTGTCAATGGCAATGGAAACTCTTGCGCATGTACTCGAAGCCGACCATCGCGATGGTCAACGGCTGGTGTTTCGGCGGCGGCTTCTCGCCGCTCGTCGCGTGCGATCTCGCGATCGCAGCCGATGAAGCGGTGTTCGGCCTCTCCGAAATCAACTGGGGCATTCCGCCGGGCAATCTGGTGAGCAAGGCGATGGCGGATACGGTCGGACATCGGCAGGCGCTCTACTACATCATGACCGGCGATACGTTTGACGGAGCGCAAGCCGCGGCAATGGGCCTCGTCAACAAGAGCGTGCCGCGCGAGCAGTTGCGCGCGGAGACGGTCGCGTTGGCGGGCAAGCTGCTCGAAAAGAACCCGGTCGTTCTGCGCGCCGCGAAGCATGGCTTCAAGCGTTCGCGCGAACTGACCTGGGAGCAGAATGAAGACTATCTGTACGCGAAGCTCGACCAGGCGCAATTGCGCGATCCGGAAAAAGGCCGCGAGGAAGGACTGCGGCAGTTCCTCGATCAGAAGTCGATCAAGCCGGGGCTTCAGGCATACAAGCGCAGCGAATGAAACGTGAATGAAGCGTGAATGAAGCTAGTCTGCGTGCCGGCGCTTTCGACGCGCACGGCACGCAAAGCAGGAACAACATGAAGGAGACAGCCATCGTGAACGAAGTAAGCATGTTGATCGGCGGCAAGGACTATCCGGCGTCGAACGGCGCGACGTTCGAGCGCATTAACCCCGTCACCGGCGAGGTGGCTTCGCGTGCGCCGGCCGCGACGCTCGCCGATGCGGACGCCGCAGTTGACGCCGCCGCGGCCGCGTTTCCCGCGTGGTCCGCATTGCGGCCCACCGAGCGCCGCGCGCGTCTGCTAAAAGCCGCTGACATCATGGACGCGCGAGCCGGCGCATTCATCGAATGCGGCATGGCGGAAACGGGCGCGATGGCGAACTGGTACGGCTTCAATGTGCATCTCGCGGCCAACATGCTGCGCGAAGCGGCCGCCATGACCACGCAAATCGACGGCAGCGTGATTCCCACCGACACGCCCGACAACATCGCGTTGGCCGTTCGCCAGCCGTGCGGCGTGGTGCTCGGCATCGCGCCGTGGAATGCGCCGGTGATTCTCGGCACGCGCGCGCTCGCCATGCCGCTCGCGTGCGGCAATACGGTCGTGCTGAAGGCGTCGGAAGCCTGCCCGGCCGTGCACAGAATGATCGGCAGCGTGCTGCATGAAGCGGGCCTTGGAGACGGCGTCGTCAATGTCGTGACGAACGCGCCGGAAGATGCAGCCGCCATCGTCGAACGTCTGATTGCGCATCCTGCCGTGCGGCGCGTGAACTTTACCGGCTCGACTCACGTGGGCCGCATCATCGCGATGCATGCCGCCAAGCATTTGAAGCCCGCGTTGCTCGAACTCGGCGGCAAAGCGCCCGTGCTCGTGCTGGACGATGCGGATCTCGACGCGGCCGTGGATGCGATCGCATTCGGCGCGTTCTTCAATCAGGGGCAAATCTGCATGTCGACCGAACGCGTGATCGCGCATCGCAGCGTGGCGGATGCGCTCGTCGGCAAGCTGGCCGAAAAGACCCGCCAACTCGTTGCGGATGCACCGACCGCTCACGGCGCAGTGCTCGGCGCGATGGTCAGCGCTCAGGCTGCGCAACGCGCAACGGCATTGGTCGACGATGCGCGCGAGCATGGCGCGACGATACTCGGCGGCGGCGCATTGAGCGGCGCGATCATGCAACCCACCATCGTCGATCGCGTGAGCCCGGCCATGAAGCTATACGCCGAGGAATCGTTCGCGCCGGTCGTGACGGTGCTGCGCGTGGACAGCGACGACGAAGCCGTGCAACGGGCGAACGACAGCGAGTTCGGTTTGTCGGCGGCCGTTTTCAGCCGCGATATTGCGCGTGCAATGAGCGTCGCCAAACGCGTCGAGTCGGGCATTTGCCACATCAACGGGCCGACTGTGCACGACGAAGCGCAGATGCCGTTCGGCGGCGTGAAGGGCAGCGGCTATGGATGTTTTGGCAGCAAGGCGTCGATTGCGGAGTTCACCGACCTGCGCTGGATTACGATTCAGACAGGCCCGCGCCACTATCCGATCTGACACGCACGCCGTGTATCGGCATCATTCGAATCCGCGTTCTTCGCAACAGACGAAAGACGGCAGGAAGGAGACAATCAGTGAATTTGCAGCCGACGCAATCCAGTGTCGACAATGAAACCTCCGTGCGTTATCGCGACGTGCGGATCGGATCGGCGCCCGCACGCGTTCGCCGGGAGGCAGACGTCTGGTACATGGAGTCGACCGCGCAACCCGGCGCGTACCCGAAGCGTCTGACCGACCGGCTCGCGAGCGGCGCGCAACAGCATCCCGATCGCTGGCTCGTCGCGCGCCGCGGCGCGGACGGCGCATGGCGCGGCATCAGCTATGCGCAGATGCTCGAGCACGCGCGCGCAATCGGCCAGGCGCTGCTCGATCGCAAGCTGTCGGCTGAGCGGCCCGTCGCGATTCTCTCGGGCAACGATCTCGAACACATGATGATCGCGCTCGGCGCAATGTGGGCCGGCGTGCCGTACGCCCCTATTTCGCCGGCCTATTCGCTCGTTTCCAGCGATTACGGCAAGCTGCGCCACGCGCTCGAACTGCTCACGCCCGGCCTCGTGTTCGCGACGGACGCCACTGCGTTTGCCGCCGCGATCGACACAACCTTGCCCGCCGATGTCGAAGTCGTTGCGGCCACCGGTTCGTGCGGGCGCGCGATAACGAATCTCTCCACGCTGCTCGACACTGCGCCCACAACGGTCGATGCCGCGCATGAAGCCATCGCCGCGGACAGCATCGCCAAGTTTCTCTTCACGTCCGGCTCGACGATGTTGCCGAAGGCGGTGCCGACCACGCATCGCATGCTGTGCAGCAATCAGCAGATGCTGCTCGAAACATTTCCGCAATTCGCCGACGAGCCGCCCGTGCTGGTCGACTGGCTGCCGTGGAATCACACCTTCGGCGGCAGTCATAACGCGGGCATCGCGCTCTATAACGGCGGCACGCTTTATATCGACGACGGCAAACCCGTCGGCAAGAAATTCGACGAGACGCTGCGCAATCTTCGTGAGATTGCGCCGACAATCTACTTCAATGTGCCGAAAGGCTGGGAGGAATTGACGAGCGCGCTCGAAAACGACGCAACACTGCGCGAGACGTTTTTCTCACGCGTGAAGGTGTATTTCTTCGCGGGAGCCGGACTTTCGCAGGCAGCGTGGGATCGTTTGCAGCAGGTCACGGAGCGCCATTGCGGCGAGCGCATTCGCATCATGGCGGGCCTCGGCATGACGGAAACGTCGCCGTCGTGCCTCTTCACCACGCTCCCTGCGATGTGCGCGGGCTATGTCGGCGTGCCCGCGCCCGGTTGCGAAGTGAAACTCGTGCCCGTGGCGGGCAAGCTCGAAGCGCGCTTTCGCGGACCGCATGTGATGCGCGGCTATTGGCGCATGGACAGCGCGGCCACTGCGAAATCGTTCGACGAAGAAGGCTATTACTGCAGCGGCGACGCGCTCAAATTCGTGGACCCGCAGCAGCCGGAACTGGGTCTGATGTTCGATGGCCGCATCGCCGAAGACTTCAAGCTGAGCTCGGGCACGTTCGTTAGCGTGGGGCCGATGCGGGCGCGCGTTATCTCAGCCGGCGCTCCGTATGTGCAAGACGTGGTCGTGACAGGACTCAATTGCGACGATGTCGGCATGCTGGTGTTCCCGCGACTCGACGATTGCCGGCGGCTCGCGCAACTGCCTGAATCGGCGAGTGCATCCGAGATCGTGAATGCGCCTGCCGTGCGGCAGTTCTTCACGGAACTGCTAGAGCGGCTCAATCGCGAATCGACGGGCGGCGCAACCACGATCGCGCGATTGCGTCTGCTCCACGTCGCGCCATCGCTCGATCTCGGCGAAATCACCGACAAAGGCTCGATCAACCAGCGCGCAGTGCTCACGCATCGCGCCGAGCTCGTGCAGGCGTTGCATGATTCCGTTCGGCGCGATCCGGACGCGATATACGCGCCGCACGTCTGGGTGTAAAACCAAATGACGCGGCGCGCGGGCTACGAGGCCGTAAGAGCCCCGAGGGCCGCGAATCGCGGCCCATTCGCTTACTTACTTGCGTGCCGGCACGGGCGCGAGCACCTCATGCGTTCCGGCCGCGCGCTGCGCCGCCTTGTGGACCATCGTGTACGCGTAGTCGACGCCCATACCGTACGCGCCCGAGTGCTCCTTGACGATGCCCATGACCGCGTCGTACGTCTCTTTGTGCGCCCAGTCGCGCTGCCATTCGAGCAGCACCTGTTGCCACGTCACCGGCACCACGCCGGCCTGAATCATGCGCTGCATCGAATATTCGTGCGCTTCTTTCGACGTGCCACCCGATGCGTCCGCAACCATATAGATCTCGTAGTCGCCTTCGTCCATCGCGCACAGCGAGAAGGTGTTGTTGCAGACTTCCGTCCACAGGCCCGCGACCACGACTTTCTTGCGGCCATTTGCGGCGAGCGAGTCACGCACTTTCCGGTCGTCCCACGAATTCATCGACGTGCGCTCAAGCACCTTGTGGCCCGGGAATACATCCAGCAACTCGGGGTACGTATAGCCCGAAAAGCTCTCCGATTCCACCGTCGTGATGGTGGTCGGAATATTGAACACGCGCGCGGCCTTCGCGAGGCCCACTACGTTGTTCTTCAGCACCTGACGGTCGATCGACTGGACGCCGAAAGCCATCTGCGGCTGCTGGTCGATGAAGATGATCTGCGAGTTCGCAGGCGTGAGGACTTGGAGTTTCGGATTAGCCATGGTTTTGTAGATCCTGAAGGTCGAAAAGGGGTCTGCTGACAGGTCGACTGACGGGTTGACTGTCAGCGGGAACGCGCGCCGCACTTGCTTCTGCTGCGAGGAACTGCAATGCAGTCTATCGGCGGCCCTCTGCGGAGTCCTTGTCCAGGTCCTTAATCGTTCTTAAAAATAACAAAGCGAAAGCTGGCGACATTAAAAGCCGACGAAAGCCCCGCCCAACAAGCCTGAAGCGCTTGCGGCCGCGCAGGCACAGGCCTTGCTGCCAATGCAGGTTGGGTCGGCGGCCGTTCCGTTAGAGACGCCGACCGTTTTGCGCTGCATCTGCCGAGCGCGCTTCTTCAGGAAAGCGCCATCGCCCTTTGCAACGCATGTTCCGCATTACAACCGGCGGGTAAATTCTTCGAAAGGAGAAGCTCTCGTCATGGCAGTCAAAGATGCTCACTAGCACCAACCCGTCTCACGAGGACACGCACGACACCGGCCATTTCGTCCAATTCTACGAATCCGACGCGAGCTTGACCGAAGACGTGGGCGTCTTTCTGCTGCGAGCACTCGACGCAGGCGGCAGCGCGATCGTCATCGCCACGGCCGATCACGTCGCGTCGCTCACTTCATGGCTCGATGCGCGCCTGACTGCGCCCGCGCAATCCGCCTCGCATGACGCGCTTATCCTGCTCGATGCCCAGGCTACGCTCGATCGCTTCATGGTCGACGGCTGGCCCGACGAGGCGCGCTTTATTTCGACGGTCGGCGCTGTCGTCGCCAAAGCGGCTCAGCGCGGACAGCCACTGCATGCGTTCGGAGAGATGGTCGCGGTTCTCTGCGAGCAAGGACTCGGCGATGCCGCGTTGCGTCTTGAGGAGCTCTGGAACCGCCTCGCCGCGCATCACAGCTTCTCGCTTTTTTGCGCCTATCCTGAGCACCTCTTTCCTGGTGCCGAGCAGACGCAACTGTTTCGCCACATTTGCCACGCACACCATCATGTTCTGGCCGGCAGCCCGTTGCGCGATGCCGGCAGCAAGGAACTGCATCTGCGACTCGCACTAGCCGAGCAGCGCGCAAGATCGCTCGAAGATGAAATGAACCGCAGAAGGACCGCCGAGCATCAGCGCGACGCCGTGTTGATGAACTCTCCGGTCGCGTCGGCGCTTCTTCTTGGCGACAAGCACACGTTCCAACTCGCTAACCCGCGCTATCTCGACATGGTGAAGCGCGAGGATCTGCTCGGCCGCGCGTATCTCGACGCGTTTCCGGACGAGCGCGGCGGACCGATTGCCGCCGCGCTCAAGCACGTTTACGAACATGGCTTGCCGATCGTGCACGAGGAGTATCGAACCGGCAATATCGGCGATATCGGCAGCATCGGCAATTCGCTTTCGACACGCGTTTACACGCTGCATTTCGAACCGTTGCGTGCATCGTCGGGGAAGATCGAGGGCGTCATTCTCAGTGCGGTGGAAGTCACCGGCTACGTGCGTGCCCGCGAAACGCTCGAAAAATCGCGTGCGGACCGCGAGCTTCTGCTTGCGGAATTACGCAAGGCGAATGGCGCAAAAGACGAGTTTCTTGCGATGCTCGGACACGAACTGCGCAATCCGCTCGCGCCCATCGTCAGCGCGCTCGAATTGATGGAGCGGCGCGGCACTGATTCGGCCGCACGCGAGAGGGCCGTTATTCAGCGTCATGTCGATCATCTCGTGCGCCTCGTCGACGATCTGCTCGACGTTTCGCGCATCATCCGCGGCAATGTCGAGCTGGACAAGCGCCACGTCGACGTGCACGAGGTCATCACGAAGGCCGTGGAGATGACGAGCGTACTCGTGCAGCAACGCGCTCATCGTTTGAAGATCGAAGTCGATGAGGCGCTCGAATGTGTCGCTGATCCAATGCGGCTCGCGCAGGTCATCGCCAATCTGCTCATCAACGCCGCGAAATACACGCAAGCGGGCGGCGAGATCACGGTCAGCGCAATGGCCGCCGACGCTGACCATATCCGCATCCGCGTGTGCGATAACGGCATGGGCATTGCGCCAGACGTGTTGCCTCACGTCTTCGATACGTTCTATCAAGGCACGCAGACAATCGACCGCGCCGAAGGCGGGCTCGGTATCGGGCTCGCTCTCGTCAAGAACTTCGTCAAGCTGCATGGCGGACACGTGGAAGCAGCGAGCGGCGGCCCCGGTTGCGGCAGCGAGTTTACGATCGTGCTGCCGCGCGCGTCGTCGGAGACAACGACCGGCAATGCGAGCGAAGCCATCCGTGTCGCGGAGCCTGCGCCAGTCGTCGTGCCTCGTGATGAGCCAGACAGCAGCACCCGGCAACGGCGCATATTGCTAGTGGACGATAACGTCGATGCCGCGGACGCGCTCGCGGAACTGCTCCGAAGCTATGGTCATTCGGTAAAGACTGTCTACGACCCAACGGCGGCGCTTGCCGAGGCGAATACTTTCAGGCCCACTGTATCCGTGCTCGACATCGGGTTGCCGGTCATGGACGGCTATGAACTCGCCCGGCAGTTGCGACTGCGTTCGGGCAACCGACCGTGCGTGCTGGTCGCGTTGACGGGCTACGGTCAAAAGGCAGACCGCGACCGCAGCCATGCGGCGGGTTTCGATCATCACTTCGTTAAACCGCTGAAGCCCGCGGATTTACTGGAAGTAATCGACAACGCATCAGACGCGTCGCTCTAAAGTCGATAGGCTTACGGCCTCCCTGCATTACGGCCGGCGAATTGAAAATCATTCGCCAATTAGCAGCTTTGCGCTGTTCGCTTCGGCCACTTTCTTTCGATTGCCAGACACCGTTATGCCTGGTGATTGGCCGTTGGCCGCGGCTGGCCTATCCACCTCCCACAAAAACGGCCGCTTTCACTGGATTAGGCCAAAACACCTTCGTTTAGCGACGCCTTCAATTGCGCAGGGTTCCGTGCGTTAACCTCGCATCGTGATACATCGGGAAGCCTGGCCGGGCTCCGATTGTCGCGCGAACTACTTACGGGATTCGAAAAATGACGACGACCAACTCAGTACAATTTCCGGGTGAAGCCGGTACTTCCGTACCGCAACAACCAGCCAGGTTAGCGGAAAGCACGGCTCCAGTGCGGCGGCAATCGACGCTGCGCAAGCTCAAGGAAGCAGCCAAGTCGCTACTGCCGACGCCGGTGTTTCTAAGCCTGCTGCATCACAAGGAAATAGGTCGTTATCCGAATCTGCTTCGCCCCACTACTTTCAACGAAAAGATCCTGCAAAAAAGCCTGCGGCCCGACCCGTGGTTCGCGGAGTTGACCGACAAGCTCACGGTTCGCGAGTATGTCGCGAGAAAGCTCGGAGAAGAACATGTGATACCGCTACTCGCGGCGCCCGATATCTTCACGAGAGAAGTATTCGATGCGTTGCCGAACTCGTTCGTGATGAAGGCGAATCACGGCAGCACCTATGTCGAAGTAGTGAGAGACAAATCGACACGCTCTTTTGAACAACTGAGCCAGCTTGCAAATCACTGGCTGACGCTCGACTTCTACAAGATCGCGCGCGAAAAACACTATCGCGAGATCAAGCCGCGCATCTTCTTCGAACGACTGTTGCTCGACAATAGCGGGCAGATACCGGCGGATTACAAGCTGCACTGCTTCGGCGGGCGAAGCGGAAAGCCGCTCATTTATATTCTCGTGATCTCCGACAGGTTCGGCGCCGACACGCGCGGCGACATCTACGACACCGACTGGAATCATCTCGACATGGCCATTGGCGCGTATAAGCCGAGCCCGAAGCCCGCGCCTCGTCCCGAGAACCTGGATGCGATTCTCGCCGCTGCAACCACGCTATGCGGCGATTTCGACTATGTTCGCGTGGATCTGTACGCGCCGGATAACCAGATCTACTTCGGTGAGCTGACCTTCACGCCGGGGGCCGGCGTGCTGCCCTTCACGCCCGACCGGATCGACTACGAGTGGGGTCAACTCGTGCCTGACGCATTCCTGTCGACCAGGCCGCCTTTACCGATGCATTCGGTCAGCGCTGCGTAACGCTTGCCGATTTTTTTCGGCAAATTTGTCGCTCGTCTGCGTGGCGTCTGGGCGCTTGTTCCCTGCTTTACCGAAGCCAAATCGAGTCGCTGCCCGCTGTGTTATCGACCGCACATATCGCATTACCGTTTGTTGGCGGCGCAACCAACGGAAAGGTAAATTGATTTGTGCTAGTTCGGCAAATGTCCCATGCGACCCGATGTGCGGTTGCGGTTCACGACAGTGGTGAATAAATATGCAAAACGTGACGATCGTCATCTGTAATTACAACTATGGCCGCTTTCTCGCCAAGGCAATCGACTCAGCGCTCGCCCAGGATTATCCCGCGACGCAGGTGCTCGTGATCGACGACGGATCGACAGACGGCTCTCGCGACATCATTGAAAGCTACGGCTCGCGCGTTAAAGTGTTCTACAAGCAGAATGGCGGCCAGGTCTCCGTCTATAACGACGCGGTCAATATCATCGACACCGAATTCGTCATGCTGCTCGATTCCGACGATCTACTCTATGCGCACGCGGTGTCGAACGTAATGCGAGTGTTTGAAACGGGCAACTTCGTCAAGGTTCAATTCCGGCTCGACGTTATCGATCCGACCGGCAAACCTTCCGGTACTTACGTGCCGCATTCGGCGGCCCCGAGCGACTGCGGCAGCCTGCTGCGTCAGGGCTGGCTGTATCCGTCGCCGCCGGCATCGGGCAACGCGTACCGGACAAGCGCACTAAGGAAGATATTCCCCGTGCCGGAAGCCAACGTGAATCGTTACGGCGCGGACTTCTATGCGATTTACGGTGTCGCGCTGGTCGGAGCCGTCGCGACGATTTCCGAATCGCTCGGCGCATACCGCGTGCATCGCACGGAAAACTGCGGGATCGATTTCGCGAACTCGGAAAGCAACGACAAGGCACCCAAGGCGTTGACCAAACGCTGGGCGATTCTGCGGCAGATGGCGCGCGCGCGTTTGGGCATTGAACTCCCTCTTTGCTTCTATGACTTCTCGCTCGAAAAGTCGTACTTCTGTTCCGCCGTTTATCAGGCGCCGTTCGCGAAGCGCTGGCGATGGGTGAGCCGCCAGTCGCATAGTTACTTCCGCTCGATCCTCGGCAATCCATTCTGGAGCTACAAGAAAAAGATCGGCACGCTGGCGCTCTCAAGCCTTTGCCTTCTACCCTTTTCCGCACTCTCCGATTTTGCCGTTCGCTATATTGCCAACCCTCTTGCCCGGCGTCGCCTTTAGTCATCCAAAACGAATTCCGATTGAGATCGCAACCCATCTCGCATGGACCTGATGATGAACAAGTTCGTTGGCCTCGACGTGCTGCGCTTCGCACTCGCCGTTTATCTGATGGTCTTTCACTCGATACATCAGTACCCGCAGTACGTGACGTTGCCGTTGATCGAACTGGCCAATCTCGGCGGATTCGCCACCAGTTCGTTCTTCATTCTGTCGGGCTTTATTCTGGCCCACGTCTACTTCGGACGCACGACTGAACTGCGCGGCGGCACACGCGAATTCTTCGTGAAGCGCCTGTCCAATCTTTACCCGGTGCATCTCATCGCGCTTGTGCTGGTGCTTCTCGTCTCAGTGGCAGGCACGCGTGGGTTTCAGCAGTTCGCAATCATGTCGCTCGACGATGCAGAGCATTTCGTTACGCTGAGCCCTGCGGAAACTGCCGTCCATTACGTGCTGAACCTCTTGCTGCTACAGGTGTGGTATCCGCTGTATGGGTCGGTGAATCCGCCGTCGTGGTCACTGGCGACATTGTTCTTCTTCTATCTCGCCTTTCCATTCTTTGCGCCGCGCCTTCTCAAGGCCCGGAACAAGTACCGGCTCTTGGTCGTGCTGTGGGTTCTTTATCTGATTCCACCTGTCGCCGCCACGCTCATGCACTGGTACGGTCCAGCCGCGGTCGGCTTCGTCACGCGCAATCCGGTGCTGCGGCTGCCTGAATTTCTCGCGGGTATCGTGGCGTATGGACTGTTTCGCGAGGGGCAACTCAATGCACTATACGAAAGCCGGGCGAAGGTCGTCGCAGCATTGCTCTTCTTTGCAGGCTCGTTCGCGATTGCCGCGTGGCTCGAGTCGCACGGGCCGCTTAATACGCGCTATGTCGTTCACAACGGCGCATTGATGCCGGCCGAAGTGGTGCTCGTCATCGTCTTCGCGGGACTCGCGGTGCCCGCGCGATTCGCGGCACTCTCGACTCGTCTCGGCAACTCGGCGCTGTCCATCTTTGCGATTCACGTCCCGATCTTTCTGGTTCTCATGAAAGTATTGAAGCTGCTTTCGATCGGAAAGTCGCCGCTATGGTGCGCTGCGCATTTCTCCGAATGCGTCGCGGCGTCGAAAGAAGTCATACCGAGCATGGCGACGTATCCGCTGTATCTGATTGGGACGGTCATCGCGGCTGTGTACTTTCAGGAGCGGCTGGTCGCGCCGTTAAGAGACTGGATTCGCAGCCGATTCCTCACGACGCGGCCGCGCGCGCCGGCAGCCGGCGCCAGAAGTCTTTGAGAGAACTTTCGCCGCCGCTCAGAAGCTCGCAAACGAATGCACGAGCCGATTAAAGGCGCCCGCGTTCGACACATTCATGCCGTGTGACGCGCCCGCGATTGTCTGCTTGTCCGCGTAATCGATCCACTCCGCGAGCTTCTCGACGTTGTTGCGGAACATACGCGGGCTCCGTTGGCCCTCGATCAACAGCGTTCTGCATTGGATGCTACGCGCGGCCTCACGCGAATACGCGGGCAACGGATCGCGAAACTGCTTCGGCAAGGTCGCTGCGTTATCGGCGGCCATCGTGCGAAACGCAATCGAACTCTTGCGCCACGAGCCCGGCGCACTAACGGAGTCGACGAAAAGCTCGAGCCCCGCTTCGATCTCGCCGCCTTCGATCAACTCCGCCACGCGCGCGCGCAGCGCATTCGTCGCGGCCGGCAGCGCGGCCTCGGCCATGCCGTCCATCTGCAACGGACCGCCCGGATCGGCGAGCGTAAGCGTCTTGACAAGCCGCGGATACTCGCGCGCCATGTGAAAGGCGACACAGCCGCCGCGCGAATGCCCGACCAGATGCACGGGCGCGATGTCGAGCGCCTCGATGAATTCCGCGAGTTCGGCGACATGCGTCTGCCAGCCGAATTCGCCCTGAATGCACGCCTCGCTCGCCGGCCAATAGTGGCTCAGGCTCACGGAGATGCAGCGAAAATGCTCCGACAACGCCGCCGTCTGCGCGCTCCAGTAGCGGTAGTCGCACAGCGAGCCGTGCACGAAGACGAGCGGCTCACCCTGTCCGCACTCGACGTACGGCACGCAAATGCCCGACGCAATCGTCGCAAACGACAGCTCGGGCGCGGCTAGCAGGGAGAAATCGGTTCGGGCGTTCATACACTGGCTCCTTTGCCAGCACTATGCCGCACGTCAACATTTAGGAAAATCGCGTAATATTGATGGAATCCATCTACTTTTCTGATACCGCGCCTTGAAAGCTCTTGATCTCGACGTCATGACGATGATCGTCGCCGTGGCGGACGCCGGCAATATCAGCCGCGCGGCCGAAGTCGTGCACCGCTCGCAGTCGGCGGTAAGCATGCAGATCAAAA
Organism: Paraburkholderia sp. RCC_158; assembly: GCF_041355255.1. Taxonomy (NCBI): domain Bacteria; kingdom Pseudomonadati; phylum Pseudomonadota; class Betaproteobacteria; order Burkholderiales; family Burkholderiaceae; genus Paraburkholderia; species Paraburkholderia sp. RCC_158. Next base: position 257,326 of record NZ_JBFUPM010000005.1, read on the forward strand.
CGCTCGAAACCGCGCTCGGCAAGCCGCTTTTCGTGCGCAAGCCGAGAAGCGTCGTGCCCACGCAAGACGGCGAAGTGCTGCTCGCCTACGCGCGCCGCATGCTGGCGTTGCGCGACGAAGCATGGGCCGCCGTGGTCCGTCCGGACGTGACCGGCCGCGTGAGCATCGGCGTGCCGGACGACTACGCGTCGTCGTTGCTGCCGCCCATCCTCAAGAAATTTTCCGCGACCTATCCGAAGGTTGAGATTCGGGTGGTCGGCCTGCCGAGCGTCGCACTCGCGCCGATGGTGAAGGACGGTTCGGTCGATCTCGTCTGCGCGACGCGCGTGAAGGGTTTGGCAGGCGAGTTTCTGCGACTCGAGCCGATGGTGTGGGCCGCGTCGCCGAGCGCGCACGACATCTGGCGTGAAAGGCCCTTGCCGATCGCGGTGTTCTTGCCTGGCAGCGTCGCGCGCGAAAATGCGATCCGCAGCCTCGAACAGGCGCGAATCAGCTATCGCACGTCGTATGAAAGCCCGAGCCTGATGGGACTCGTGTCGATGGCCGAAGCCGGTCTCGCCGTCGTTCCGCTCGCGCAATGCGCCGTTCCCACGCACTTCGCGCTGCTCGGCCAGGCGCAGGGCTTGCCCGAAATCGCGGCGCTCGAAGTGGTGCTCGCGCGCAGCACGGCATCGAAGCGCCCGCCCTGCGATTTTCTCGCGGAGAAGATCATTGCGGAGTTGAGGCGCTAGGTCGTCGTTCGCGCGACGAGTGTATAAAGTAAGCTACATGTCGCGCAAAACCGAAGCCGCTCATTGCCATGAACACGCCTCCTCGCGAATCATCCGGCACCTTGTGGTCCGCCATCGTGCGCCAAACCGCGCATGCACTGGCTTGCGGCGCGTTGCGTCGCATACAGACGCGCCTCGTGACGATTGAAGACGGCGGCGTGCGGTTCCTGATCCGGCAAGTGTCGAGCCTCGAACGCAAGGAGCAGCACGCGCAACAACGCAAGACGGAATCGCCAAGCAATCGCGCAGCCAATCCTTTTCTGCCCTGCGAGCCCGATCTCTTGGTCGCCGATTTATCGGACACGCATATCGTCCTGCTCAACAAGTTCAACGTCATCGACCACCATCTGCTGATCGTGACGCGCCGCTTCGAGTTGCAGGAAAACCTGCTGAATCCAGCGGATTTCCGCGCGTTATTCGATTGCATCACGCAGTTCGAGAGCCTCGGTTTTTACAATGGCGGCCCGGCTGCCGGCGCGAGTCAGCCGCACAAGCACTTGCAGATCGTGCCGCTGCCACTCGACGAAAGCGCGCCTCATCTGCCGATCGAGCCGTTGCTCGCGGCTGCGCGCAACGACGGCACGGTCTGCACCGTGCCCGGCCTCGGCTTTGTGCATGCGTTCGCCGCGCTTGATGAGAAGCTCGCGGATAGGCCGCAGGAACTGGCCCGCATTGCGTTCGATACGTATCTGCGTTTGCTCGACGCGAGCGGTTTGCACTCTGTGGATGTGGACGGCGAACCGCGGCAGTCGGCGCCCTACAACCTGCTCGTCACCACGCGATGGATGATGCTCGTGCCGCGCTCTGTCCAAAGCACTGAGGGCATCGCAGTCAACGCATTGGGGTTTGCCGGTTCTCTTTTTGTGAGGAACGATGCGCAGATGCAAACGATCACGCGGCTCGGTCCAATGAATGTGCTGCAACGCGTTGCGGGAACGATTGCAGCCTAGAGGGTTGTACGCAAGCGGACGCAACTGAACGCGAAACGTCTACCCGAACCGCTCGACCCGAAACGGACGCGCGTCCACAAAAGGCTCTACGCCCGTCATCATTTCGGCGAGAAGCCGCCCGGTCACCGGACCGAGCGTCAATCCATGATGGTTGTGGCCGAAACAAAACCATAGACCTGTATGACGCGGCGCCGGTCCGATGATAGGCCGCATGTCGGGCGTGCACGGACGCAAGCCGAGCCACGGGTTCGCATCGAGCCGCTCGCCGAGTCCAAACACGGACTTCGCCGAGCGCTCCGCGCGTTCGAGCTGAATGCCGGTCGGCTTCGCGTCGCGCCGCGCGATCTCGACGCCTGTGGTGAGCCGCAGGCGCCCTTGCATTGGCGCGACCACGTAGCCTTGTTCGGAATCGACGTAAGGCATGGACAGCATCGGCTTCGTCGGCCGATAGTGCATGTGATAGCCGCGTTTTGCGCGCAGCGGAATGCGATAGCCGAGCGGTTCGAACACCTGGTCGGACCACGGACCGAGCGCCACCACCACCTCTTTGGCACTGATGCTGCCCGCCGATGTCCGCACGGTCCACGCGCCCGCTTGTGCTTGCAAGGTCGTCGCATCGCCGGTCAACAACGTGCCGCCGTCCTGTTCGAAGAGACGCGCGTAACCCTTCGTCAGCGCCCCCGGATTCACGATGCTTTTCGGGTCCTGCCAGTGCAGCGCGCCGCAGAATCCATCCGCGAGACCGGGCTCGTGCGTCGCCAATACCGTTGCATCGAGCGCGACCACGCGCAGTCCATGCGTTCGCGCGGTGGCCTCGGCGGCCGCCGCATTGCGCGCGAATTCCGCGGGCGTGCGAAACGCCTCCATCCAGCCTTTGCTGATCGCGAGATCCGCGAGACCGGCGCGGTCGATCAACAGATCGTGCTCCGCGACGCTTTGACGAATCAGCGGCAGCATGTCACGCGCGGCGCTCATCAGCCGCTCGGGCGACGACTCCCACCAGAAGCGCGCGAGCCAGCCCGCGAACGACGGCAACGCGCGATAGTCCCAGTAAAGATCCGTCGACTGGTTGCGCGCATAGCGCAGCAGCGTGCCGAGATTGCGCGGAAACGCGTAAGGCACGACCGACGACGACTCGATCAGCCCCGCGTTGCCGAAACTGGTTTCCTCGCCGGGCGCCCGCCGGTCGACGAGCGCCACACGCCGGCCCCGGCTCTGCAAATGCAGCGCAGCCGACACGCCGACGATTCCTGCGCCCAGCACGATCACATCGAAATCCATAAGCTCGCTCTGCTGGCTCCGCAACACATTACTTCGCGATGATGTCGCGATTGAAGTACTTCTGCGAAAGCGCGCTGAGCGTGCCGTCTTTCTTCAGCGCCTCGAGCGCCGCGTCGACCTTCTTCGCGAGCGCCTTGTCGCCCTTGCGCAAGCCGAAGCCGGTTCCTTCGCCGAGCGTGGCCGGATCGCTGAGCGGCTGACCGGCAATCGCATAGTCGTGGCCGGCCGGCTTCTTCAGGAAGCCGTCTTCCACCGTTTGCGTCTCCTGCACCGCGGCGTCGAGCCGGCCCGCGACGAGGTCGGTGTACACCTGGTCCTGATCCGCGTACGAGACGACCGAGACGCCCGCGTTCGCCCAATGCGCCTTCAGAAAATCTTCCTGCGACGAACCTTGCAGCACACCGACCCGCTTGCCCTGCATGCTCTTCACATCCGGCATCAGGCCCGAGCCGCGCTTCGCGACCATCACGATCGGCACGATATAGATGGGCCGCGTGAAGTCGATGGTCTGCTTGCGCTTGGCGGTGATGTTCATCGCCGAATTGATGACGTCGAACTTGCGCGCCTGCAACGCGGGAATCAGGCCGTCGAACGCGTTTTCGACCCACTCGCATTTCACGGCCATCTTCGCGCACACCGCGTTGCCGACGTCCACGTCGAAGCCCTGCAATTGACCCGTGGCGGTCTTGCTTTCGAACGGCGGATAGGCGGCTTCAATGCCGAAGCGCAACGTGTTCTGGGTTTCCGCGCTGGCCGTGCCGACGGAACCGACAGCACCGGCCACAACAGCAGCGGCGACGAAAAGAGAGAGTTGGAGTTTGCGGAGCATGGTGGTTCCCTGTCTGTTGGGGATCGCGAATCAGCGGCACGAATGGGCGTCGCCTGTCTGCCTGGAGAGGCCGCGCGAATGTCGGTGAAAATCCGCGTCCGCGCCCTCTCTGGAACAACAGTCTATTCTGGACTCGGGCAAAAGCAAGCGATTTTTAAAATAAAAGTCCAGTCTGGACTTTTTGACTTTAGAATGGCCGTGACGCCGGATACCGGCAAACGTTGCGGAGAGCAGGCACATGAGCACGACACATACGGACAAAGCGATTCCTCTGATCGTCGACGAAGAAACGGTTCGCAAAGCGCTACCGCATCTCGACGTGCGCGGAGCCTTGACGCGGATGTTTCGTGCGCTCGCGAACGACGCGGCCGTGCAGCCGCCGCAAACGCTCACGCTCTTTCCGCGCGGCGCGGGCGACTTCATCACGTACCTCGGCGCGATGTCGGACGCTCAGGTGTTCGGCGCGAAGCTGTCGCCCTACATCGTGACCGGTTCGAAGCCGGTGATCACCGCGTGGACCGCATTGATGTCGATGCAAACCGGCCAGCCGCTCATGTGGTGCGATGCGGGGCTGCTGACCATCGAGCGAACGGCCGGCACCACCGCGCTCGCCGTCGAGCATATGGCGCCACTCGACGCGCGCACGCTGGCGGTCGTCGGCGCAGGCGCGGTGGCGCAGGCTCATCTTCGCCATCTCGCGGCGCTGAGGCCGTGGACTGCCATTCGCGTCTTCTCGCGCGATCTAAAGGATGACGAAATAACGCAGAAGAAAATCACGGCGCTCGATGAGCGCATCGACATCTGCACGCGCATTGAAGATTGCGTGGCAGACGCCGACGTCGTCGCGCTGTGCACGTCGTCCGGTACGCCCGTGCTGGCGGACGGGATGCTCGGCAAGCCCGCGCTCATCACATCGATCAGCACGAACGCGGCAAACGCTCACGAGATCCCGCCCGCGTGGATTCCCGCAATGGACGTGTACTGCGACTACAGACAAACCACTCCGGCAAGCGCGGGCGAAATGAAACTGGCCATTGAGCAGCACGGCTGGCAAGCACGCAACGTGGCGGGCGATCTGCCCGAACTCGTCGCCGGTATCGCGGCGCGGCCGTCCTATGAGAAGCACGCGTTTTTCCGCTCGATTGGGCTTGGACTCGAAGACGTGGCAATCGCATCCGAACTCTTCAGGCATCTGACCGCGCAATAGCGTCGATGCAGCGATGCCGCCTAAGCGGCCGCACGCGTCGCTCATGGCAAAATGACGCGCGAGCCGACGCGTTGTAGCCTCTGCGAAACCGGAACCCACCTGCCCTATGCGAAAGACCAAGACAACGGCCACGCGCCGCCTGCTTCTGGATCGATACAGCCGTGTCGCGGACGGCATCGCGCTGCTTTTTTTCCCCTACGTCGAGATCGTCATTCACGACCTGCACAGCCAGACGGTCGCGTACATCGCGAACAATCTGTCCAAGCGCGAGATCGGCGACGAGTCCGCGCTGGAGGAAATCGATCACACGGTCGAGTCCGGCACGATCGGGCCTTATGAAAAGATCAACTGGGACGGCAGGCGCATGCGCTGTGTGAGCACCGTGCTATTCGACGACGCGGACGTGGCGGTCGGCGTGATGTGCGTGAACTACAACATCGCCGTGTTCGAGGACGTCAAGCATGTGATCGACCGCGTGATTTCAGGTGCGGGCGTCGTGAAGCAACCCGAGGAACTCTTCAAGGACGACTGGCAGGAGCGCATCAACACGTTTCTTCACGCGTGGCTTCAGGAGCGTCAACTCGCGCTGAATTCGCTGACGCGCGACCATCGCCGCGAACTGGTGGAAGCGTTGTGGGCCGAAGGCGCGTTCAAAGGCAAGAGCGCGGCGAACTATGTGGCGAGCGTGCTGGGAATGGGCCGCGCCACCGTCTATCAACATATCCGCGATCTGCGCGGAGCAGCCGCGTAAGTGGGCGTATGCAGCGCGCTATTCGACCAGATCGCGGTTGTGCGCGGCGGCGTAGTGAGCGCTGTCGGCAGGCGATGAGCTAATCGCGCGAGCGCGCCGCGCCGGGCCAAAGATTCGCGCAACAGGCGTCGTACCAAACCGCATCGTCTCTAGAGAAACAGCAGTCCCCGGCAGAAAGCGCCAGACGAGCAGCAGCAGCGCGAGCACCGCGGGACACCAGCGCAAATCGGTCGGCACCGTTTCGCGGTGAGCGAGCCGCGTATCGAGCATCGCGTCGCGCAACGACTCCGCGTCCATCAAACGCCGATAACCGAAGCCGACCTGCCCGGCCACCGCGCTCAAATAATGCCCTTGCAACGCGGACCGTTCCTCGTGACTGGCCGCATGAGCCGCTGACGCATGCATCTGCGGAACCTGCACGACCTCATCCGCCTGCCAGTAGCCGATGCGATTGCCGTGCGCGTCGCTGCGCGGAATCGGCGCCGGCTGATCGCCGCCCACGCCGATCAGCCAGCCCTTCACGTGCGCGGGATTGATGTCCTGCTTGAGTGCATCGGAGGGCAGCAGCGGCGGCGCTTCCTGGCCATCGGTGACGAAGACGACTGCCGTGCTGTCGCCAATCTCCTGCGCCACGCGAACCGCCGAATAAACGCCGCCCTCGGCGATGCGGCTGTAGTTCGTCCAGCGCATGTGCCCGTCGATCCGATCGAGCGACGCCAGCAGCGCATCATAGTTGCCGCACACTTCGACGGGCGGCAGCAGCAGAAAACTGCGCTGCCCGGTGAACGCGCTCCAGCCGATTTTCGAACCGCACGGCAATTGCCCGAGCGCCTCGCGCATCGCCGCACGCGCGAACACGAGCCGGCTCACCGGCGCACCGTCGAGCATCGCATCTTCTACGTTCATGCTCTGCGTAATATCGAATGTGACGATGTAGCTCGACGTATCCCGCGGCAACGCGACCGGCGGCATCGCAAGCGCGAGAATCAGCAGCACGAGCGCGGCTGCCGTCATCCAGTGACGTCCAGTAAAAAAGCCTCGCATGGATGCGCGCAGGCTCACGGCAAGTCCCTGCTTTCGGGGTCGCGCACCTTGATGTCGTGCTGCTCCTTGACGTCAGGCGCACTTGACGCGGAACGCGTCTCGGGCGCGAGCCACAACGCACGTTCGAGGTTGTAGCGCGCGTCCCAATCGTCGGGTGCAATGCGCAGCAGACTCCGATAGCGGGCTTTCGCTTCCTCGACCATCGCAAGCGATTCGACCGCGCCCGCAGGGCTATGTCCGATGCCCTGGCGCAGATACAGATTGCCGAGATCGAACAGCGCAGCGCGTCCAGTGTCGCTCTCGGGCTGCTCGCGAATCAGCGACTCGAAGAGAGGACCCGCCGTGTCGTAAGCGCCCTCTTTCGACAGCGCGATCGCACGCGCGAGTCTGACTTGCGGCGCGTCGTCCATGCTGCCGGCGTTGCGCGGCGCCTGCTTCGCGGCTGCCTTGCCGGCGGTAGCGGTAGCGCTGGCGGCCACGACCTGATTCACCTCCTCCGCGTGACGCAACCGCAGCCCGTCATAAGCGGCCACCGCCGCACAACACAGCGCGACCGCCCCGAAGATGATATGCACCGACGCGCGCTTCATGCCCACACCCGAACCTGAAAGAACCGCAATGCGATGAGCAGCACGCAACTCGCAAGCGCTGCCGCGAAGCAATACGAACTCAGATCCTCGCGCGGCAAACGCTCGACGAACGTCGTCTGCGCATTCTGCTGCCGGTTGATTTCGGCCATCGCGTCCCTCATTGCTTTTGCATTACCCGTCTGGAACAAACGATAAGGTGTCTTCAGCGAAAGAAAATAGCGGTGCAATTCCGCTTCCGCCGACGACTCGCTCGCCGGCACCTTCGCATTCAGGTCGGGACTGTAAATGCTGCTTCGCAAGTAGATGAAGTAGAGCGCGATGTCATTGCGCAGCAGGCCGTCTTCAATCAGTTGACGCACACGCGCATTGAGCTTCGCGCCGCCGTCCGACACGAGCACGATTGCGCGGCGGCTCGACGAATGCTGCTGATTGAATTCGCCGATCGCAGTCAGCAGCCCGAGATCGAGTTGCGTGTCGGGCATGCCACGGCCCACGCTCGTACCGGCGATGGCGGCGTCGATCGCGCGATGGTCGTACGTGAACGGCATCGCCAGCAACGGGCTCGTGCCGAACATCATGAACGCGAGCCGGTCGTTCGGCCGCTGCGCGACGAACTCCGTCAACGAAGCGCGCGCCACCTTGTTCTTCGATTCGCCCGCGCTGACCTCAACGCCCTTGCTGTTGATCGGCTCGTCCATGCTGGCGCTGCGGTCCATCAGAATCAGAATCTGCGCGCCGCTGCCCGTGCGCAATACCTCGCGATGCGAGCGCCCAGGACCGGCCAGACCGACGACGATCGCGAGCATCGCCAGCACGGCGCTGCCCTGCGCGACGGCGCCGATCCAGCGTCCCGCGCGATCGTCCGGCAGCCACGCGATCCACGAAAACGCGAGCGTGTCGGCGCGGCGCGGCAGCAGCGGCAGCAATGCGAGCGGCAGCAGCGCGAGCAGCCAGGGATGAGCGAAGTCGAGCGCCATATTGTTCATCGCTGATGACGCTGTTCCGCGCGATACAGCGCCTCGCACAGCGTCTTGAGCGGATAGGCCTCGGCGGTCGACGCGCGCACGAAAAAGCGTTCCGCCGATTGCCGGTAGAACTGCTCCAGTTGCGCGCGCAACGGTTGCAAATACGGCGCCCGCGCGAACAGCGCCGGCAGCGAACCGCCATGCACGACATGACCCGCCGTTTCGTTCAACGCGCGATGCAGGCAAAGCCACGCATCCGTGGAGGCATCCATGCGCGGCTCGGGGTCGCGCTGCGCGCGTTGCATGCGCCGCATTTGCCGCCACGCGCGCGCGAACGGCAGCCGCGCCGACTCGCGCGCATTGCGCCACCACCACCAGCCGGCCCACGAGAACAAGGTCAGCAACGACAAGCCCGCAGCGATGCCGGCCTGCCGGCGCAGCGGCGCAGTGGACAGCGGCAAAGCCTGGCGGTCGGGCCGCAGCGCTTGCAGATCGCCGGCATTGAACGGATTCGCAGGCGTCGCGGGATCGATACTGATCGGCCACTCGGCGACGCGCAGCGTCGCGCCCGACGACGACGGCAGCGTCAACGCGGGCAACGCAATCTGCGTGAGCGCGGTCGGCACGTTGACGAGCTGATAGTCGATCGCCATCCAGCGGCGGCCCTCGTCGTCGGTCTCGGTGCGAACGCGCCGGCGCTCGAGCCACGTATCGGTGCGGCCGAGCGAAGGCGGCGTCACCGAGCCAATCTCGCGGTCGCCGTCTTGCAGCAGTATGCGTTGCGTGAGGACATCGCCGAGCAGATAGCCGAATGCGCGCGGCTCCTGCACGGTCGGCTGGAATACGGCGCCGCTCGCGGCTGCTGCGTTCGTGGACGGCAATAGCGAAGGCAGCAGCACGATAGCGACGATCGTCGCGGCCCGTATGCGGCGTAGCGTTCCCCCGAATCTCATGCAACGGCCTCCAGAAAGTAGCGCGACATGGCCTCCGGATCGAAAGCGCTTTCGATAAAAAACGGCTGGATCGCGCGCTTGCCGAACATCTGCGAGAGTTCGCCGCGGCGTGTTGCAACGCCTTCGCGCCAACGCTCCCGCACGCCGGCGCTCAGCCACAGCGTGCGCCGCGCGCCGGACTCGGCATCGCTGACCGCGAGCAGCGGACCGCCCGCGGGCGGCACGGTCTCCGCTGCGTCCCATATGACGATTGGCACGACGTACGAATGCACCAGCAAGTCGAGCGCGGCGGGTAAGGCCGCGAGCGGCCAGTGGAAATCGGAGACGATAAAGACCAGCGCCTGACGGCCCGCCAGCGTCGACGCGACGCGCCGCAGTGCGTCCGCACTTTCGCCGACGTCATTCGACGCCGCGCTCTCACTCCCGCGCAGCATCGTCGCGAGCAGATTGCCGATGCCGCGGCCCGAGCGCGCCGGCATGAAAAGATCGTCGCGTGAAGCATGATCGAAGGCGAGCATGCCCAACGGATCGCCCACACGAAACGCGCTATAACCCAATGCCTCGACGAAATCCGCGGCCACCTCCAGTTTCGTTTGACGGCTGCCGAAGCGCATCGACGCGGACACATCGACAAGCACCTGCACCGGCACCGCCGCGCGCTGCAAATGCACCCGCACGAGCCATTCGGAGCGCGCCGCGCGCACGCTCGCCCGCAGATCGAGACGGCGCGGATCGGGATAGTCGAAGAGGCGCCCGTGCATCGCGAATTCCTGGCCAGCGCCGAAGCTCGATCCACGATGCGAGCCGGGCCGAACGCCCGATGAGCGCATCGGCAAACGGTAGTGGAATTCCGCTATCTCGTTCATCGCTCAAGGCACCGCCAGTCTGCCGACGATCTGCGTCATCAACGCCTCCGAGAGTTCCTGGCGGCGCAATTCGTAGATCGGCGTGAAGAACACGCGGTGGCCCAGCGCGGGCAGCAGCACCGCGTGAATGTCCTCGGGAATCAGATGCGTGCGGCCCGCGAGCCACGCGACCACACGCGCCGCGCGCAACAACGCGCTCATGCCGCGCGGACTCGCGCCCGCCAGGATGAGCCGCTCCATGTCCACGCCGCCGAGCGCGATGCCGAAGCGCTGCGGCGTTTCGGTAGCCTGCCAGATGTCCAGCACGTAGCGCTCTATCGTCTCGCTCGATTGCACGCTGTGCTGGATCGCCGCGCCGATCTGATTCAACTGCTCCCACGGCACGATGGCCGGAGAAAGGCGCGCGAGCAGCCGGTCGACGTCGTGATAGTCGGCATCGAACACGAGCGCGCGGCGCACCTCGGTGTCGTCGGGCGTCGGCATGCCGAGTTCGAAGAGAAAACGGTCGCGCGCCGCCGACGCCAGTTCGAACGTCTCTTCCTTCTCGACCTTGTTGCGATCCGCGAACACCGTCATGTGCGGAAAACGATATTCGCGGTCGAACGCCCACACCGAACGCTCGGCCATCGCACGTAACAGCAGCGACTGCACCTGCGGACGCGCGCGATTGATCTCGTTGAAGAAGAACGTGGTGAGCCGCTCGCCGTGCCGCAGAAGCGGACCGGGATCGATACGCGGCCTGCCTTCGGCATCGACATAGGTGTGATAGACGAGATCGCCCGGCATCAGATCGATCGTGCCTTCGACGCGCTCGAACTCGCCGCCCACCACGCGCGCAAACGCGCGCAACACGGTCGTCTTGCCGACGCCGACGCCGCCTTCGAGCAGCACATGGCCGCGCGCAAACAGCGCCACGGTGATGAGCCGGATCACCTGTGACTGGCCGATCACCGCGCCCGCGACTTCTTCCTCGATATGCAGCGCATGCAGACGCCAATCCTGAAGCTGTTCGCTGGAACCCATCGGTGCAATCTCCTATGGCGGGCACACATCGCGCCGCCGGCAAGAAAAACGCTTCACGCGGATGCGTCGTCGACTGCCTTTAACAGAACCTTCGATCTTCCCGGCGACGGCACGAACCCCGCATACTCGCGCTCCAGATAAGCTGCGGCCTCCTCGAGCAGGAACTGCCGGAAGATCATGCAGGTCGGCGAAAGCTGCTTGGCGCGCAAATGCACGATCTGCCACGTCCGCTCGATCGGCGTGCCGTTCACATCGAGCAGGGCGAGTTCGCCGGTACGCAGTTCAAGCAGCAGCGTGTGCAGCGAAATGAGGCTCACGCCCATGCCAGCGATCACCGCCTGCTTGATCGTTTCGTTACTGCCCAGCGTGACGACTTTCGCGGGCGTGAACAGATGCTGGCGGAACATTTCCTCCGCGGCCATGCGCGTGCCCGAACCAGGCTCGCGCACCAGAAACGTGTCGCCGCGCAGCTCCTGCAAGTCGAATCGTTGCGCGCCCACGAGCGGATGATCGACCGGCGCGATCACCACTTGCGGATGCCATGCGAGCGGCTCGGTCGTCGTGTCCAACTCCGGAGGCGGCCGGCCCATGATCGCGAGATCGATCGCGTTGTCCTGCAACAGACGCAATAGCGCGTCGCGATTGCCGACCGAAAAGTGAACGTCGACTTTCGGGTAGATGCGCGAATACATCGCGAGCAGCTTGGGCGCGAAATACGTCGCGGAACTGACGATGCCCACCGCGATCGAGCCGCTGTCGGCCTGCTTGAGCGAGGTCATCGCATCTTCGGCGTCCTTGATCTCGCCGAGAATGCGGCTCGCGTGATGGCTGAACTTCTCGCCGGCCTCGGTCAATGCGAGCTTGCGCGCAATCCGTTCGAACAGACGCAGGCCCACGGCTTCCTCGAGTTGATGAATCTGCATCGACACGGCCGGCTGCGTCAGATGCAATTCCTCGGCCGCGCGCGCGAAGCTCGTATAGCGGCTCGCCACGACGAAAATCTGCAACTGACGCAGCGTGAGCGAGCGGATGAAATTCAAGGCCATGCGCCGCTACCGGCTCGCGCGCGGCGCGTTCGACGGCGTGACGGGCTCGTTCGGCGAACGCGGCGCGTTGTTCGGCGCGCCAGGCGCATTTGGTGCATTCCCCGGCGGCGTCAGCTTGCGCAACACAGCCTGAAAACTGAGCGCGCGGCTTTGCAGCGGATGCGCGAAATCGTTGTTGGCGCCCGGCACTTCCGTGCGAATCATCGCGACCTGGCCCGGCACCGTACTCGCGATCAGAAACGTATAGCGCTTGCCGGTGTATTGCGGAAAACGCGCGGCGTTGGGATCGTCGAGATACGGCTGCACGACGATCTGCTGCGCCTTCACCGCCTTGCCGCCGATCTGGCTCGTCACCGTTTCGATCTTCGGCCCGGCGGCGAGCGCGAGCCGCAGGCGCTGCTGGAAATAGCGGCGCTTTCCGCCCGTCAACTGCTCCATCTCGGCGATGTCGCGCTCGAGAAAATAGATGATGACGGGATTGCACTGCAAGCCGCCGTTCGGCAACGGAACCGCGCCGCGTTTATCGGACACCTGGGCGTCGCCCTTCGCGTTGTCGGCGCTCGTCACGAGCACCTTGACAGTGTCGCTGCCGTGCGCGGACGCGTCGGAGCTGAGCAACGCGTAATCGAGTTCGGTTTGCTGCTCGACGCCGTGCAGATGATCGGTCGTGAAGATGAGCCGCTCGGCGGGCGAAATATCGCTCGCGCCCGGCGCGGATGCGGGTGCAGGCGTGGCCGCTTGCGCGTTGGCTACAACGACGCCCATCGCACCCATTGCGCCCGTCACGCATGCGATGCTCGCGGCGCACGCCGCGAGCACGCGCCGCCTGCCGTTGCCGATACCGCCGCTCACGCCGTCGTCAGGAATACCGCCGGGAAACCCACCACACTCCGCCGTCATGGCGACGCGTCCGCGGGTTTGCCCGCCGGTGCGTCGACCGGTTTCAGCAGCGGCACTTCATAGCTCGTGAGAATGCTGTCGATCTTGTCGTGATTCGCGCCGATCCATTGATCGACCTTGTCCTTCCACGCTTTCTCGCCGTAGCGCACGCCCATCGAAATCGTATAGTCGAAGCGGATGCCCGGCGTGGCCGGGAACGGCACGAGCTTCACCGAATCGCCCGAGCGCTTCGCGAAGTAACCGGCAATCGGCCCCCACAGAAACACCACGTCGACATTGCCCGCCTGCAGATCGCGTTCGATCATCTGGCCGGGATATTCCTGCGGATCGCCGCTTTGCACCTGATACGACACCGCCTGATCGATCAGGTTATGACCGAGCAGCCAGTCGACGGCAGGCGTCTGCGTGAAGATGCCGAAACGCAGTTTATGAAGCTGGTCGGGCGGCAGCTTGAGCAGATCGTCGGGCGTATTGATGCCGGCCAGTTCGGGCCGCTTCTTGAACACCATTGCATACGTCGAGCGCAGATAGGGCTGCGTCGTCGATGTCATGTCGTAGCCTTTCGGCACGCCGATGATCAGATCGCATTTGTACGCGCCGGTATCGGCCACCTTCTCGCGCAACGTATGACGCACGAAGCCCATGCGCTGCGGAAAATACGTGTATTCGAGCTTGTAGCCGAAGTCGCTCGCCATCTGGCTCGCGATGCGGTTCTCGTAACCTTCGCCCTTGTTGTTCGACAGGGGCATGTTGTTCGGGTCCGCGCAGACGCGCAGCACGCCGTCGGCGCCGTCGTTGTTGGGCAGCGCCTCGCCCTGGGCGCGCACTGCGCCGCTTGCGAGCGCCGCATAGCAAAGCGCGCCTGCCACGAGCGCCGCATGCACGTGCATTGAATGACGATGACGCATCGATCACCTCCTGAAGTAAAGCCGCGCGCTATTTTGCGTCGATGGCCTGCAGATCGCCGGGCTTGATCTGCCCGTCCGAACGCCCTTTCAGATAGGCGTAAAGGTTCTCCCAGTTCTTTTGCATCATCTGGCTGGAACTGAAGTCGGGCATGCCTTTCTCGACCCGCCCGCCAAACACGGTGCGATGAAACTCGTTCTTGTCGAGCGTCTTGAACGCCTCGACGAGCGACGGCCCCACCATGCCCTGCTGCTGCGCGCCGTGGCAGCGTTCACAGGCAAGCGCGCGCCAGGTCTTCCATCCTTGCAACGTGTTGCTGTCCACCTTGCTGCCGTCGACCACCTTGTACGCCACCTGGGCAATCGCGGGATTGGTCTGAGCGTACGCGACAGGCAGCACGACGAAAAGGACCGGCAACGCCGCTCCCAACAAGATTGATCGGCCTTTCATATGCAGATGTCTCCTCGATCCTCTGGAAAGGGCCGCGCCGGCTGCTTCGTGCAGCGACGCGGACCCATGACTCAATTGAACCAACTGTTATTGAACCAGCCGTTGATTAACCGCCGGCACCGCCCGGAATGGCGAACACGAACAGCGTGCCGCCGAGCGCCGTGTACTTCGCGAGTTCGCGATAGCCGCCCACTGCGCCCAGACCTTCCGTCGACTTCTCGAGTCCTGCCGCCATGCCGATGCCGGCCCAGCCGCCGATGCCCGAGTACACGCCCACGTATTGCTTGCCCTGATACTGATACGTGAACACGTTGCCGATGATTCCCGACGGCGTCTTGAAGCGCCACAGTTCCTTGCCGTCCTTGATGCGGACTGCCTTCAGGTAGCCTTCGAGCGTGCCGTAGAACGCGATGCCGCCAGCGGTGGCGAGCGCGCCCGACCACACCGAGAACTTCTCCGGCTTGGACCAGACGATCTTGCCCTTCGCCGCATCCCACGCGATGAAGTTGCCCATCGCGTTGTTCTCGTTCGGACCCGGATACATCGACAGCGTCGCGCCCACATACGGCTGACCCGACACGTAATCGACATCGAACGGTTCGTAGTCCATGCAAACGTGATTCGTCGGCACGAGGAAGAGGCTCGAGTTCGGGTCGAACGCCGCGGGCTGCTGGTCCTTCGAGCCGAGCGCCGCCGGACAGATGCCCTTCACGTTGTGATCCGAACCGGCTGCCTGCGTCGAATACGCCGCGTTGCGAATCGGCTTGCCGCTCTTCAGGTCCACGCTGTCCGCCCAGTTCACGGCCGGATCGTACTTCTGCGCGACGAGCAGTTGGCCGCTCTCGCGGTTCAACGTGTAGCCGAAGCCGTTGCGGTCGAAGTGAACGATGGCGGGCACCTTCTTGCCGTCGATGGTCAGATCCGACAGGATCATTTCATTGACGCCGTCATAGTCCCACTCGTCGTGAGGCGTCATCTGATAGACCCACTTCGCCATGCCGGTATTCAGATCGCGGGCCATGATCGACATCGACCACTTGTTGTCGCCGGGACGCTGCGTCGGGTTCCATGTGCCCGGATTGCCGGTGCCGTAGTAGACAAGGTTGAGCTTCGGGTCCCACGCATACCAGCCCCACGTGGTGCCGCCGCCCAGCTTCCACTGATCGCCCTTCCATGACTTCAGCGACGAGTCTGCGCCAACCGGCACCATCTTGCCGTCGGTGTAGGTCATCGTCTTGTCGGGGTCCATCAGCATGTCCTTGTCCGGGCCCGTGCTAAATGCGGTCCAGACCGGCTTGCCCGTCTTGATGTCGTAGGCGATCAGGCGTCCGCGAACGCCGAACTCGCCGCCCGAGATGCCCGTCAGCACCTTGTCGCCGAATACGTGCGGCGCATTGGTGTTGGTTTCGCCGGCTTTCGGATTGCCGTTCTGCGCGCTCCACACGACGTCGCCGGTTTTCGCGTTCAACGCGACGAGCTTGGTGTCGGCCTGTTGCAGGAAGATCTTGCCGTCGCCATAAGCGAGCCCGCGATTAACCGTGTCGCAGCACATCACGGACACAACCGAGTCGTCCTGTTTCGGCTGGTACTGCCAGATGAAAGTCTGATCCTTGAGGTTGATCGCAATCACCTTGTTAGGGAACGGCGAGTGGATATACATGGTGTCGCCGATCACGAGCGGCGCGCCTTCATGGCCGCGCAGCACGCCGGTCGACATGGTCCATGCGACCTGAAGTTTGCCGACGTTGCTTTCGTTGATCTGCTTGAGTGGGCTGTAGCGGTGGTTGGCATAATCGCCTGCCTGAGCCGCCCAGTTAGACGGACTTTTCATGAGCCCGTCGAGCTGCGAATCGGCCTGTGCAACGATAGAGCTCAAGGCTGCCGACGCGAGGATCGCGAGCCCAAGAACCGTGGTGCGTAAGTTCATGTCTCCTCCAGAATGGTCTTGCTGTTCAACTCACGAATGACCCACGCTACCTCGCAGCACCGGGCGCGCCACCACGGAGCAGGGTAACGATCAACGCCATTCCCGATCGTTGTCGGGTTTTGCGGCGCATGTCGGCCAACGCATATTCCATGCCGATGCGGCAGCGGCGCACAGTGCAGGCGCTGTTACAAGGCGAGCGTCAAACGCCGTGCGGTCACATCGCATCAAGCCGCGCGCGGCGCGTCGGGCGTCGTCGGCCTTGGCATGTGACACGTGGATGAAACACCAATGACGGGCGACGCACGGCAACTGTGTCACGCCGTGACACCACCGATGCGCGGCATGTGGGACATACTGTGTCATGGCCCGATACGAAGCGTGTCCGTCGCGAGGCAGGCTGCATGCGAAGCGGTTCGCGCGATGCGTCGGGCCATCCGCCAGTCGCATGGCGCATCAATTGCAGCGCAACATGAGGCCGAGCGATCGATTCAACATTGCGATCCAACATTTGCGGAGCAGCGATCATGGCAAGCACAGAAAAGGTCTATTCCGACGACGAGATCCAGCAACGTCTCGTCGGTCCGCTACAGCACTGGTATGTCGAGGACGGCTGGTTGCGGCGCAAATACCGCACCGAAGGCTGGAAGGGAACGCTGATGGTGGTAAACGCGGTGGGTCATCTCGCGGAGGCCGCCTGGCATCACCCGGATCTGACGGTCTCCTATGCATTCGTGATCGTGAAGCTCAAGACGCATTCGGCGAAGGGCATCACCGACAAGGACTTCGCGCTCGCCGGCAAGATCGAGTCGTTCATCCAGTGGCAGCCGGCCACCGAGGGCGGGCCACTGGAAGGCACGCCCACCGACGACCAGCGCTTCCGCTATATCAAGTACGACGCGCCGAAGCCATCGCAGGCGCCGGAAACATCGGAAGGCGGTTGACGCGACGCATCGCGCGGCAGCCTGGTACGCCTTTCGCTTGACGTCCTGCGCCGAGCGTCGCGCGATGGCGCTCGTGGCCGCGCTCATGGCCACGCTCGTGGCCACAGTCACAGTCACGGCCACACCAATGGCCGCGTGACGATTCCTCCCGCTCGAGCGCCATCGGGTCACGCATGAACAAGGACACTCGCGATGCAGCTTCACGTTCGCCGCCTTTCGCCTGACGCCACCGTGACGGTCGACGCCCCCGCGCGGCTGCATCTGGGCTTTCTCGATCCGAACGCGTCGCTTGGGCGCGCGTTCGGCAGCGTCGGACTGATGATCGATGGCGGCGGCACTCGCATCGAAGCGCGCTTCGCCGAGCGCGACAGCATTAGCGGCGCACTATCGGACGCGGAGCGCGAGCGCATCGCCATCTGTCTCGAACGGCTGCATGCCGCGTTCGACCCGACGCCGGTCGCGATCCAGGTCACGCAGATGCCGCGCGCGCACACCGGGCTCGGCTCGGGCACGCAACTCGCGCTTGCGGTCGGCATGGCGTTCGTGCGGCTGCTCGGCCATCTGGCGACGACGTCCGAACTGGCGAGCCTGCTCGGCCGTGGCGCGCGTTCGGGAATCGGCGTGCTCGGCTTCGATTCCGGCGGCCTGCTGGTCGACGGCGGGCCGTCCGGCGATTTGCGGCCGGGCGTGCCGCCGCTACTTGCACGTCAGCCGTTTCCCGAGAACTGGCGCGTGCTGCTCGTCAGCGACACCGCGCGAGAAGGTCTGCACGGCCCCGAAGAACGGCGCGGCCTCGCGGCGCTCGCGCCGTTTCCGCAGCGGCTCGCCGCGCATCTGTGCCACCTCGTGCTGATGAAAATCCTGCCGGGCGCCGCCGAACGCAACATCGTGCCGTTCGCGCACGGCCTGACGGAGATGCAGCAGACCATCGGCGAATATTTCGCGCCCGTGCAGGGCGGCGTGTTCACGAGCCCCGGCGTCGAGCGCGCGCTGCGCGCGGTGGCCGCGCAACGCACCGCGGGCATCGGCCAGAGTTCATGGGGTCCGACGGGTTTCGCGATCGTCGGCAGCGCGCGCGACGCCGAAGCCGCGCTCGCCACCGCGCGCGAAGCGACGCGCGGCATGCCGCAGATCGAATGCACGATCGTCGGCGGACGCAATCGCGGCGCCACCGTGCGCTCGAGCGAGGCGCGGCAGCATCACCGCATCGGCGCAGCATGAAGTGCTTTTACTCCGCGCCGCGATTCGTGCACCGGGCGGTTCACGAACGGTCCGCGCATGCCGGCGATGCCGCAGCACCGCGCGCGACGCGACGCACGTCACGAACTCCCGGACGTCATGAACGCCATCAACGTCACCAGCGCGACGCGCGCCACGACATGCGACTCGCGCAAACAGCATGGCGTACCAGCCCGCGCCTTTTGCGTCATCTCGACGGGAGCGCGGCTTCTCTCGGCCCTTCCCTTGCGCAATCCACGACATCGCCATTGAAACGAGCCCCCTGCCATGTCCGACACCACTGAAAAACCCGCCGAACGGCCGTACATCCTGCACATGCTGACGGCCACCCCGCAGATGAGCCCCTTCGACGTGAACATGGCCGCCGATGCCGGCTACCAGATCATCGTGCCGTACTGCAACGTCGACGCGGGGATGGTGGCGAACCTTACGCAGGACGCGATCTTTTCGCGCGGGCCGAAAGGCGTGGCGCGCACCGGCATCTTCATCGGCGGACGCGACGTGATGCTCGCCGCCGACATGCTCGACAGCGCGCGCCGGGCAATGGTGCCGCCGTTCGAGGTGTCGGTATTCGCCGACCCGAGCGGCGCGTACACGACCGCCGCCGCGCTCGTCGCGCTCGCCGAGCGGCATCTCGCGAAGGCGTACGGCATGGAACTGGGCGGCAAGCGCGTGCTGATTCTCGGCGGCACCGGCGCGGTCGGGCGCGTGGCGGCGGCGATGGCGGCGTCGCTGGGCGCCGACGTTTGCATCGCCAGCCACACCGACGCGGCGCGCGCCACGCGGGTGAGCGACGAGCTCAATCAGCGCTTCCAGATCGTGACGAAAGGCGTGGGCACGGCGACGTCCGACGAACTGCGCGCCGCACTCGGCGAGGCCGAGATCGTGCTCGCGACCGCCGTCGCCGGCGTGCAGGTGGTGAGCCGCGACGACCTCGCCCACGCGCGTCACCTGCTGATCGCCGCCGATGTCAACGCCGTGCCGCCCGAAGGCATTGCCGGCGTGAACGTGATGAACGACGGCAAGCCGATCGACGGCGTGCCGACTGCGGGCGGCGCGATCGGCATCGGCGCGCTCGCGATCGGCAACGTCAAGTATCAGGTCGAGCACCGGCTCTTCACGCGGATGCGCACGGGCGGCAAGCCCGTGTATTTGAGTTTTCCGCAGGCGTTCGACGAGGCCCGCGCCGTCGCGGCCGGACTCGGTTGAGCGGCGCGCCGTGCGACAGGATCTTGGCATGTCACGCCTGACGGACCACGACAACGACCACAACCACAACCGCGGCGTCGCGCCGTTGCGGGAGCGGCCATGACGGCGCGTACGTCTTCGGCGCGTGCGCCGTTTGTCGCGGTGGCTGGGCTGTCTGCGCGCATGCTCGCGCAGTCCGCGGCGCGCGCGGGCCTGCGCGTCGTCGCGCTCGACCTGTTCGGCGACCGCGACACGCGCGAGGCGTCGGATCTGTGGTTCGACATCGGCGGCGGCCCGTTGTCGATCGACGTCGCGCGGCTCACGGACGCGCTCGCCCGCAGCGCGCGCTTGCCGGGCCTGATCGGCTGGATCGACGGAAGCGGACTCGAGCCGTTCATCGCGCAGTTGTGCAGCACGCCGGGTCTGCCGCGCTTCATCGGCAATTCCGTCGACGCCAGCGCTCAGGTGCGCGATCCGCGGCGCTTTTTTGCGCTGCTCGACGAGCTGGAGATTCCGCATCCGCAGGTTGCGTTCACGCGACCTCGGGAGGCGCACGGCTGGTTGATGAAACGCGCGGATGGCTGCGGCGGGACGCATGTGGAGCCGCTTGCGGCGGTTGCGGCGCGCGACCCGCTCGCCCACGACACTCCGCCGCAAGCCTACTTCCAGCGCCAAAGCCGTGGCCGCCCGATGTCGGCGCTCTTCGTCGCCGCGCGCGGCAGCGCTCGCGTGATCGGCTTCGCGCAACAACTCACGTGCAGGATGGGCACGCTGCCCTTCGTGCATGCCGGCTCCATCGGTCCGATCGGCTTGCCGCCGGCCGTCGAAATGCGGGTGCGCGCGGCGATCGCCGCACTGTGCGCCCGAGTCGGACTCGTCGGCATCAACAGTTGCGACTTTTTGCTCGACGGCGAGTCGTTCGAAGTGCTCGAGATCAACACGCGTCCGTCGTCGACGATGACGCTCTACGAAACCGCGTCGCCCGAAGCGTGGCCGCGCGGCCTGCTCACCTGTCATATCGACGCGTGCCGGCTCGGCCGCCTGCCCGCCGAGCCCGCGCGCGCGGCCTGCTGCGCCGGCCAGCAGGTGCTGTTCGCGCCGCATCCGTTCACGGCGTCCGAGGCATTCAGCGACGCCTGCCTGCGCGATCCGCGCTGCCGCGACGTGCCGATGCCCGGCACGCGGCTCGAAGCCGGCCAGCCGGTCTGCACGCTGCTCGTGCGCGCAGCGTCCGTGGACGTGGTTCGGCACGCGCTCGACGCGCAGCACACGCTGGTTCTTGAACGAATCGAAACCTGCCATGAGCCCTTCCATGAGCCCGACCGTGCCATCCTCCACTGCCACACCTGACGATAACCGTCCACCGCTGGCAGCCGCGCTCAGCGTCAACGCCCTCAGCGAACGCCTCGTCGCGCGTCTCGTCGACGATGCGCCGCGCTTCGGCGCCGCCGTCAGCCGCACCGAGAACGGCACGGTGCTCGTCGACGCGGGCGTGGCCGCGCCGGGCAGCGTCGCGGCGGGCGTGCTGATCGCGCGCATCTGCATGGGCGGCCTCGGCCATGTGACCGTGCGCGAGAGCCTGGACGCAAGGCCGCTGTGGCCGAGCACGATCGAAGTGCGCACCTCGTGGCCCGTGCTCGCCTGCCTCGGCAGCCAATACGCGGGATGGAGCCTCGCCGCCACCAAGGAGCAGACCGGCGGCAAGAAGTTCTTCTCGCTCGGCTCCGGCCCGGCGCGCGCGCTTGCCGTCAAGGAACCGCTCTTCGCGGAACTCGGCTATCGCGACCATCACGACCGGGGCGCGCTGGTGCTGGAAGTGGACCGTCTGCCGCCGCAGGTGATTATCGACAAGGTGCTCGCCGACTGCGGTCTCGCGCCCGAGCGGCTCACGCTTGTCACCACGCCGACACACTCTGTCGCGGGAACGGTGCAGGTGGTGGCGCGCGTCGTCGAAGTTGCGCTGCACAAGACGCACGTGCTCGGCGTCGCGCTCGACGAAGTGGTCGAAGCCGGCGGCTCCGCGCCGTTGCCGCCGCCCGCGCCCGACGGCGTTCAGGCGATGGGCCGCACCAACGACGCAATCCTCTACGGCGGCCGCGTGCATCTCACGGTCAGGCAGGATGCGGTGGCAAAACGGCTCGCCGCCGAGTTGCCCGCGTCGAACTCGCGCGATCACGGCCGCCCGTTCGCGGACATCTTCACGTCGTTTAACTACGACTTCTATCAGATCGATCCCGCGCTCTTTGCCCCCGCCGAGGTGTGGGTCAGCAGCCTGGAAAGCGGCGCGACGTATCACGGCGGCAGCGTCGACGCGGATCTGCTGCATGCTCAATGGAGCGGCAAGCCATGAGCTTGCCCTTGCCGCTCGCATGCCCCAAAGCGGACGAAAAGGCCGAAAAGGACGACGGCGGCACGAACACGTCAGCCGCGCCGGCCCCGCTGCGCATCGCGATCATGACCGACGAAACCGGCTGGCACACCGGACGCCTGAAAAAAGCGTTTCGCGCGCGCGGCGCCGAGGCGCGCTGCGTCGATCTCGCCGACTGCCGGATCGATACGACATGGCAACCGCACGGGCTCGTGCTGCCCGGCTTCGGCCATACGCTGCCCGATGCGGTGTTCGTGCGCGGCATCGCCGGCGGCACGTTCGAGCAGGTCACGCTGCGGCTCGGCATCCTGCACGCGCTGCGCGAATCGGGCGTGCCGGTCTATAACGACGCGCGCGCGATCGAACGCAGCGTCGACAAGTCGATGACGAGCTTCCTGCTGCATCGCCACGGCGTGCCGACGCCCGCGACGTGGGCGGGCGAATCGGCGGCGTTCGCGCAGCGCGTGCTGATGCGCGAGGCCGCGGCGGGCCGCCAGGTCGTGCTTAAGCCGCTATTCGGCTCGCAGGGTCATGGGCTCAAGCGGCTGGGCGCGCGCCGCGCGGCGTCTGCGCTGCTTGCGCCGCTGCCTTCGCTGAAACCTTATAGCCAGGTCGCGTATCTGCAGCGTTATATCGACGGCGGCCGCGCCGGCTTCGACTGGCGCGTGCTGGTGATCGGCGCGCGCGCGGTGGCGGCGATGCGCCGCACCGGCGGAAAGGGATGGATTCATAACTTCGCGCAGGGCGCGACGTGCGAGCCCGCCGAGCTTGACGCGCCGCTCGCGCAAACCGCCGTGCGCGCCGCCGAGGCGCTCGGGCTCGACTATGCGGGCGTCGATCTGATTCCCGATCCGCACGACGCCGCCCGGCCGCTCGTGCTCGAAGTGAACGGCGTGGCGGCGTGGCGCGGCCTGCAATCGGTGACGCCGATCGATATTGCGGCGTTGCTCGTCGACGATCTGCTGTTTCGCAAGCTGCCGGCGCAGCGCAGCACGTCCGCGCTTGCCGAAACCGGCGACGCGGCCGTGGTGGCGCTGCATGGGCGTCATGGTTGAGCCGGAATCCGGTCGCGCCGACGAGCCAGGCGGCTCGACGGGCCGCTTGTTGAATCCGGACGCTCATCGCGATGCCGACACCACGGCGCATGAGCGCATGCGCGCTGCCTTCTTGACCGCCTGCCGCCTCGACGTCGACACGCCGAAGCCCGGCAACGTCAGCGTGGACAGCGAAGGACACGGCATGAGCGCCGCGCAGTTCCTCGCGAGCGCCGACGCCGCCGCCGACGCGCTGCTCGCGCGCGGTGCGCCAATCGGCCAGCGCCTGCTCGACGCGGTGACGCGCACGCGCGCGGCCGTCGGCTGCAATACGAATCTCGGCATCCTGCTGCTGGTGGCGCCGCTCGCGGCGGCGCTCGAACAGACTGCGCATCCGCTGTCGGCGCCCGCATGGCAAGCCGCGACCGAACGCGTGCTCGCGCGGCTCGACGTTGACGACGCGCGCCTCGCGTACCGTGCGATCGCGCTGGCAAATCCCGGCGGTCTCGGCGACGCGCCTGAGCAATCGGTGCACGACGCGCCGACGGTCGGCCTGCGCGACGCGATGGCGCTCGCCGCCGCGCGCGACAGCATCGCGCGTCAGTATGCGGAAGGCTTTCGCGACATCTTCGAAACGGGGCTTGGCGCTTTGCGGGAAGTTTGTGGCGAGCAAGCGCTGAACGCGACGCGTGAGGTCACGCTCGCCGCCACCCTAAACCTATTCCTCACCTTCCTCAGCACGTTGCCCGACTCGCACATTGTGCGTAAGCACGGCGCGGCCGTGGCGCAGAGTGTCACGCTTGCGGCACGCGAACGGCACGCGCAATGGCGAAGCACGCTCGCGCAAGCCCGCCTCGGCGCGACCGGCCCATCGCTCGAAACACTCGAAGCGTCCGCTGCATTCGACCCACTTCGCGCATGGGACGCCGAACTCAAAGCCGCCGCCATCAACCCCGGCACGAGCGCGGACCTGACCGTGGCGACGCTGTTCGTCGCCCTTTGTCTCGACGACGAAAACAACACGAGCCGCACTCACAGCGCACCATAAGCGCCAACCCGCCACGCACTGGCACGGAACCTGTTAGTGAATGCCATCGTGCATCAACCGCCGCCGGGCGTTCGCGGACCAGGAACGTCGCGGGCGGCGTGTCAGTCAGTCGGCAAGTCCCCCATTCCACTCATCGGAGGAACAGCATGGCCAAGATCAATCGCGTCCTGATAGGAGAGTCGCTCGTCGGCGACGGCAACGAGGTCGCACACATCGACTTGCTGATGGGACCGCGAGGTTCCGCTGCGGAAACCGCATTCTGCAATGCGCTCACCAACAATAAGGATGGCTTCACATCGCTGCTCGCGGTCGTCGCGCCGAATCTGCTAGCCAAGCCAAACACGATCCTCTTCAACAAGGTGACGATCAAGGGCGCGAAGCAGGCCGTGCAGATGTTCGGGCCAGCGCAGCATGCGGTGGCGCTCGCCGTCGCGGACAGCGTCGAGGACGGCACGATCCCGGCCGACGAAGCCGACGACCTGTTCCTGTGCGTCGGCGTGTTCATTCACTGGCAGGCGGAGGACGACAAGAAAATTCAGGAGTACAACTATAAGGCCACGCGCGAGGCGATCCAGCGCGCGGTGAGAGGCGAACCGACTGCTGCCGAAGTGGTACAGAAGAAGAGCAGCGTCGCCCATCCGTTTGCACCCAACTGATCGATGGCTCGGGGTCCGCGCGCGCGCCGCCGCACAGCGCTGCCGCGCGGACCTTCGCAGTGCGCCACGGTGCAATTGCTTTGAAGAGGCATGAGATGACCCTACGATGTCGCGCGCTGGCGGCGTGTGCCTGCATCGCGCTCGCCGCACCGCTCGCCTGGGCGGACGGCGACGCACCCAAAGCGGCTGGCCCGGCGGGAGGCTACAACTACCCGACGACAGGCCGCGTCGAATACGTGCTCGCGTGCATGGACGACAACGGACACGATTTCGCCAACGTCTACAAATGCTCGTGCGTGATCGACAGAATGGCGACCGCGCTGCCCTACGACGAGTTCGTCGATCAATCCACGTTTTCCCGGTATGCGTCGCTGGGCGGCGAAGGCGGCGCGGAGTTTCGCGTCGACCACGCGAAGGCGCAGACGAAGAAATTCCGCGCGCTGCAGGCCGACGCTTATCGTAGCTGCGGGCTCGGCACCGACAAGACGGCGGCTTCGAAGTAGAAGAATCGCGGGCACGCGGCCCGCACTATGTTCGCCACAGCGTGCGCTACCGAACCGGCCATGCCATTGCATGCGGTTCGGCCGCGCGTCAATTCGGAATCAGCCCCGCGCCTAGCGACGCATAATCCGCGAGACCGCCTTGCGCAGCCGCCGGCTTCGGCATGTCGCTGCGCTGCCGTTCGATCTGCACGCCGACCGCCGCGACATCGTCGAATTTGGCCGGCTTGGCAAGCGCCACGCGTACCCAGTGCGCGCCGAAATCGTTGATGAGCAGGCGCGCCACCGCTTCGGCCAGCGCCTCCAGCAGACGCACGCCGTGCGATTCCAGCAGCGCATGCAACGCCGCGCGCACCGCCGCATAGTTGATGGTGTCCTCGATACGATCGGTCGCGCACGCGCGCAGCGCCGGTACGCCGATCGCCAGATTCATGCGCACGGGTTGCGGCACGTGCAGCTCGCTGCTGTCGATTCCTATAATGGTCTGACCGATAAAGTTTTCGATGAACACGACGTCCATGCGGCCCGCCGGCGGCGCTTCGGAAGGCGCGCCCCACGGCGCGCTCGCGCGCGGCGCGGCGGTGTCGGCAGTCGAAGCGGCCGAGGCGGCGATTGGGAAGCTCGCGAGGCGAGCGATGTCGATACGGTCCATGGTGTACTCCGCCGCCTAGCGGCAACAAGTTAAATGACGCAACCCGGGTAAACGCAAGTAGTACAGGATGAGCCGCGCGCGCAGCACGGTGCGGCGTGCATTGATTAAAAGCAAAAAGCGGGCGCAGCCTGTACTATTGATGCGACTTCGTATTGAACACGAACGACATCGGGCGTAGAGTTTTAAGCCAACGCCTGACAACGGTCGCAGGCAGCACCAGTAGCAGCATCCATAGCAGCACCCGTAACAGGCGAATTACTCACTGCGCATACGGACCCAGAAGCCGCGGCGCGAGGGGATGACATTATCGATAAAGCGGTACACGTAGACGCGCAACGCGAAGTCCGGGCGAGCAGCAATACGCAGGGCAACGCAGGGCGCGCATGAATGTGCCGCAACGGAGACGAACCCCATGTCGTTGCTCGCTGACAGCTCCATGCACGTCCGTGAAATTCTCAACGTCGTCAATCATCAGTTGGCGACGCGGCCGACGAGCGAGCCCGTCGCTCAATCGTGGGCGCGCTGCGTCAATGAATTCCAGCTCGATCCTTCCCGTTTCGTCACGCCGCCCATCCTGACGGAGTACGAACTAAGCTCGCGCCGCGAGGCGATGGGCGATCTGATCGCGTGTTCGAAGCTGGAAATGACCACGCTCTATCAGCAGTTGGCCGACCCCGAACTCGCGGTGGTGCTGGTCGACGCGGGCGGCGTGATCGTGCATCAGGTTTCGTCGGTGCCGTTTGCCGAGGCCGTCGCTTCCGACGGCTTTCGCGTCGGCGCGCTGTGGAGCGAGCGCGAAGCGGGCACCAACGGAATGGGCACGTGTCTCGCCGAGCGCGACTGCATCGCGGTCTGCCAGCACGAACATTTCTATCCGCGCTATACGTCGCTCACCTGCTCCGCCGCGCCGATCTTCGACGACAGCGGCGAGATCGCCGGCGTGCTCGACGTGACGAGCCGCTCCAAACTGTTGCAGCAACACTCGCTGGTGCTCGTCGGCATGTCGCGGCAGATGATCGAAAACCGTCTGATCGACGCGCGCTACCGGCACGCGAACATGATCCACTTTCATAGCCGGCCGGAATTCGTCGGCACGCTGCACGGCGGCAAGCTCGCGGTCGCGGACGACAGCACCGTGCTCGCCGCAAACCGCAGCGCGCTTTTCCAGCTCGGCTTCCGCTCGCTCGGCGAATTGCGCGGACGGCGTATCGAGGAGGCGTTCAATGCATCGCTCGAGGACATGATCGCGCGCAGCATTCGCGGCTCGTTCCATCCGGTCACCGTGTACAGCGCGAACGCGACCAACCGCTTCTTCCTGATCGCACAGGCCGCGCAAAACGCCTCGGGCCGCGGCGCGCGCGTCGCGGTGGCGGGACCGGCATCTGCATCGACATCGGCATCGGCGCCGCGCGCGAGCGCATCGGACAAGCGGCCGCCGCCCGCACGGCTCGACGAAATCGCGCACCTGGAATTCGGCGACCCGCGCATGGCCTCGCAGATTCAGCTCGGCGCGCGTGTCGTGCAACGCAAGATTCCGATCATCCTCAGAGGGCAAACGGGAACCGGCAAGGAAGTTTTCGCGCAGGCGCTGCACAGCATCAGCCCGCATTCGTCGGGGCCGTTCGTGCCGGTGAATTGCGCGTCGCTGCCGGAGAACCTGATCGAAAGCGAACTGTTCGGCTATCGGGCCGGCGCGTTCACCGGCGCTCAACGCGAAGGACGGCGCGGCAAGATCGTGCAGGCCAATGGCGGCACACTCTTTCTGGACGAGATCGGCGACATGCCGCTTGCGTTGCAGGCGCGGCTTCTGCGCGTGATCGAAGAACACGAGGTCACGCCGCTCGGCGCCGAGACCACCGTGAAGGTCAATTTCCAGTTGATCAGCGCGAGTCACCGCAATCTGCTCGAACTCGTGCACAGCGGGCAATTCCGCGAGGATCTGTATTACCGGCTCAAAGGCGTCGAGCTGAATCTGCCGCCGCTCGCGGAGCGCGTCGATAAGCTGCCGCTGATTCATCATCTGCTCGCGGCCGAGACCGACGACGATCCGCCGGAGCTGACGAGGGAAGCCGAGCAGGCGTTGCTGAGCTATGCATGGCCCGGCAACATCCGCCAGTTGCGTCACGTATTGCAAATGGCGATTGCGTTATGCGACGGACAACCGATCCGCTGCGAGGATTTGCCCGTCGAAGTCACGCAGCGCGAACCGGAGGTGGCGTCGCCCGCCGCGCCACAGGCGGCGCAGCCCGCCCCGCATGCAGACGACGACCCGGACCTTTCCGCGCTGAACGCGATTCAGTTGAACGAACGCGAGACGGTTCTTGCAATGCTCGAGGAAAACCGCTGGAACGTGAGCAACGTCGCCAAGGCGCTCGGCATCAGCCGCAATACGCTGTACCGGAAGATGCGGCGCCTGCAGATCCGTCTGTCGCACGACGGCTCGGGCAACGACGGCCTGGAAGCCGACGACGCGGCCGACGAACTCACCTCCGATGCGGCCGCACCCGAAGGCTCGCCGGGCGATGCCGCGCATCGCGCCCATGACGCATGAGCCAGGCGCCGGCTCGTCATCTCGCGGACTTCAAGCCCGATGCGCGCTTTGCGTGGTGCGTGACCGGCTCGGGCCATCTGCTCGAGGAGTCGATCGAGCTCGCGCTCGCCTTGCCGCGCACCGACCTCTTTCTCTCGGCCGCCGCCGAGGAAGTGCTGCCGCTCTACGGCTGGAAGCTGCCGCGACTGCGTGAGCGCTTCAACGTGTTCCGCGACAAGAGCGCGAGCGGCGTGCCGGTTGGCATGCTGTATCACGGCATGTATCACACTGTGATCATTGCGCCGGCCACCAGCAACACGGTGGCCAAGTGCGCGTTCGGCATCTCCGATACGCTGCCGACCAACATGTACGCTCAGGCGGGCAAGCAGTGCATTCCGGGCATCGTCTTTGCATGCGATACCGAGCCGACCGTGGTCACGCAAAGCCCTAACGAATGGGTCGAACTGCGGCCGCGGGCGATCGAGCTCGACAATGTGGAGCGGCTATCGCGCTTCGAATATACGACGGTGGTGCGCTCGCTCGATGAGTTGAAGGCGGCGCTGGATCAACGGGTCGCGATGCTCGATCTTGCATGAAAGCACTCTCACGCTAAAAACCTGCCCGGCGGCTCGGCGCGTACTGACATGGACCACATCCTCTTCCTGACAGGCCGGCTCGCCGAAAAGAGCCTCGTGCGCGTGCTCGAAAGCATGGCGCCGACGCCGTTCAGTTTGGAAATCCGCGAAATCGGTTTGCAGGTTGCGGCGCTGATGACGGCCGACATGATCCGCCGACGCGTGCCCGCGCCGCTCGCCGCGCAACGCGTGATCGTGCCGGGGCGCTGCCGTGGCGATCTCGCCGCGCTGAGCGAACACTACGGCGTGCCGTTCGAGCGCGGACCGGAAGAAGTGAAAGACCTGCCGCAATTCTTCGGCCGCGAGGCGAAACCCGTCGACCTGTCGCGCTACGAGACCGAGATTTTCGCGGAGATCGTCGATGCGCCGCGCCTCGATCTCGACGGCATCGCCGCGCGTGCTCGCGACTACGCGGCGCAGGGCGCGGATGTGATCGACATCGGCTGTCTGCCGGAAACGCCGTTTCCGCATCTCGAGGATGCGGTGCGCCGTTTGAAAGCCGAAGGCTATCGGGTGAGCGTCGATTCGATGCGCACCGACGAGTTGCTGCGCGGCGGCCGGGCGGGCGCGGACTATCTGATGAGCCTTAACCTCGACACGCTATGGATCGCCGACGAAGTGCCGTCCACGCCGATCCTCGTCGCGCGCGATCCGGGCGACCCCGCTTCGCTCGACGCAGCCATCGAACTTTTAACCGCGCGAGGCCGCGCGTTTCTCGCCGATCCGATTCTGGATCCGATTCCGTTCGGTCTCGCGACGTCGATTGCACGCTATGTCAGGCTGCGCGAGCGCTATCCGGACGTGGCCATCATGATGGGCATCGGCAACGTGACCGAGTTGACCGAAGCCGACACGAGCGGCATCAACGCGGTATTGCTCGGCATGGCCGCGGAGCTTCGCGTGAGCGCGGTGCTCACGACGTCCGTCAGCCTGCACGCGCGGCGCGCGGTGCGCGAAGCCGACGTCGCGCGCCGCGTGATGCACGCCGCACGGGAAGCGCACATGCTGCCCAAAGGCATCAACGGCGATCTCGCGACCGTTCACGCAAAGCGCCCTTTCCCCTATAGCGCGGCGGAAATCGACGAATTCGCGCGCGATGTTCGCGATCCTAACTTTCGTGTGCAGGTCAGCGACGAAGGTATTCACGTCTATAACCGCGACGGTCATCTCAAAGCCGGCGATCCGTTCGCGCTCTACCCCGATCTTCACCTCGAAGCCGACGGCGGCCACGCGTTCTATATGGGCGTACAGTTGGCGCGCGCCGAGATTGCGTGGCGTCTCGGCAAGCGCTTCGATCAGGACCAGCCGCTCGATTGGGGTTGCGCCGTCGAGCGGCCGGAACAGGATCTGTCGGCATGGTGCGCGCCTGGCGAAACGATGAAAAAACGCTGACGCCATTCGGTTCGATTTCTCCCAAACCGAACAGCCGCCCGAGTTTTTCAGCGCACTTCCGCCAAAGCCCTTTCGTCCGATTCGCTCACTTGCGCAAGTTCGCCGCGCATGTCGCTGATCGCCCGCGCATAGTCGTCCGCGCCGAACACCGCCGAACCGGCCACGAACACATCGGCGCCCGCCGCCGCAATCTGCGCGATGTTCGACGCCTTCACTCCGCCATCCACTTCGATCAGCAACGGACGACCCGTGCGCTGCATCGTCGCGTCGACCCGTTCACGCAGCATGCGCAACTTCGCGAGCGTCTCGGGTATGAACGCCTGGCCGCCGAAGCCGGGGTTCACCGACATCACGAGCACCACGTCGAGCCGTTCGATCACATGATCGAGCACCGCGAGCGGCGTGGCCGGATTCAGCGCGAGTCCGACGCGCGCGCCCTGCGTCTTGATGAGTTCGATCGTCCGATGCACATGCAGCGACGCTTCCGGATGAAAACTGATCGTGTTCGCGCCCGCTTCCGCAAAGGCGATGACAAGCGGATCGACCGGCATCGTCATCAGATGGACGTCGATCGGCACGCGCGTATGCGGCCGGATCGCCGAGCACACGAGCGGCCCGACCGTCAGATTCGGCACGTAATGGTTGTCCATTACGTCGAGATGAACCCAGTCCGCGCCGGCCACGGTGACGTCGCGAATCTCGTCGGCGAGACGCGCAAAATCCGCGGACAGCAGCGAAGGAGCAATCAGAAAATCACGCATGATGTCTCCTTGCGTTCAGTGATAACGGCGCGCCATTGCCTCGAGCGGCAACGGCTTGATGCGCGGCGCCTGCCCCGCGCAACCGAACGCCTCGAAGCGCTCGACGCAAATGCCGCGCGCCGCCGCCGTCGCCGCCTTCAACGCGGCCCGCGGATCGAATTCGCCGCGCGCGTTCGCCATCGACTCGCGCATCGCGCCGCTCATCGCGAGCCGGATGTCGGTGTCGATATTCACCTTGCGCACACCGTGCGCAATGCCGCGCTGAATTTCCTCGACGGGCACGCCATACGTTGTCGGAATGTCGCCGCCATATTCGCGGATCACCGCAAGCCATTCCTGCGGCACCGACGACGACCCATGCATCACGAGATGCGTATTCGGAATGCGCTCATGGATCTGCACGATGCGGTCGATCGCGAGAATATCGCCGGTGGGCTGGCGGCTGAATTTATACGCGCCGTGCGATGTGCCGATTGCGATGGCGAGCGCATCGACGCCGGTTGCATCGACGAAAATTTGCGCTTCGCTCGGGTCGGTCAGCAGAGTGTCGCGCGTGAGCTGGCCTTGCGCGCCGACGCCATCCTCGTCGCCGGCCGTGCCCGTTTCGAGCGAACCTAAGCAACCCAGTTCCCCTTCAACGGAAACGCCGACCGCATGCGCCGCCTCGACCACCCGGCGGCTCACGTCGACGTTGTAGTCATACGCGGCGGGCGTTTTCTGATCGGGCAGCAGCGAGCCGTCCATCATCACCGATGTAAAGCCCGAGCGGATTGCCTGCTGACACACGGCCGGACTCGCGCCGTGATCCTGATGCAGCACGAGCGGAATGTCGGGATGCGCCTCGAGCGCGGCGAGCACCAGATGACGCAGATACGGCTCGCCCGCATACTTTCGCGCGCCCGCCGACGCCTGCAGGATCACCGGGCTCGCGGTTTCCTCCGCGGCCTGCATGATCGCGTGAATCTGCTCCATGTTGTTGACGTTGAACGCGGGCACGCCGTAGCCGTGTTCGGCCGCGTGATCCAGTAGTTGACGCAGTGCGATGAAGGCCATTGCAAACTCCTCGGGAACGAATCATTGGATTCTGTTGTGCCGCTCGTGCGAAGCGAAGCGCTGCACGACGCGGCGCGCTTCGTCGGCCACGGCTTGCGCGGTCAGCGCGAAATGTTCGAACAGCGCGGCAGCGGGCGCGGATTCGCCGAAGCTGTCGATACCCACGACGCCGCCTTCGAGGCCCACGTACTGCCGCCAGAACGCGCGCACGCCCGCTTCGACGGCGACGCGCGGCACGCCCGGCGGCAGCACCGCTTCGCGCCATGCATCCGGCTGCCGGTCGAATACGCTGGTCGACGGCATGGAGACGACGCGTGCGGCGATGCCCGTTTCGGCGAGCAGCGCGAGCGCATCGAGCGCGAGCGATACTTCGGAACCCGTAGCAATTAGCACGACGCGAGCTTGCGCATTACCCTCCGGCCAATCGCGCAACACATAACCGCCTCGCTCGATTGCGTCGATCTGTTCGCTGTCGCGCGCGACGAACGGCAGGTTCTGCCGGCTCAGCAGCAGGCACGTCGGCCCATTGCGTTCGATCGCGCTGGCCCACGCGCGCGCGGTTTCGACCGTATCGCACGGTCGCCAGACGTCGAGCCCCGGAATCAGCCGCAAGCTCGCCGCGTGCTCGACCGACTGATGCGTCGGCCCGTCTTCTCCGAGCCCGATCGAATCGTGCGTGAACACGAATATCGAGCGTGTCTTCATCAACGCGGCCATGCGCAGCGCGTTGCGCGAGTAGTCGGAAAACGTGAGGAACGTGCCGCCGAACGCAATCTGCCCGCGATGCAGCGCGATACCGTTGATCACCGCGCTCATGCCGAACTCGCGCACGCCGTAGTGCAGATAGTTGCCGCCGCGCAGGCCGTCTTCGTCCGCGTGGATGTCCACCGCCGCCTGCCAGTTGGTCAGGTTCGAGCCCGTCAGATCCGCCGAGCCGCCGAGCAATTCCGGCAGCGCGCGAGCCAGCACGGCAATGGTCTGCTGCGAAGCCTTGCGCGTCGCGATGGTTTGCGCCGCGCTGTCGGCGTCGCGCAGCATCGCGCGAACGGCATCGTGCCAATGCGCGGGCAGCCTGCCCTGCGTCCTGCGCTCGAATTCGGCGGCTTCATGCGGATAGTGCGAGCGATACGCTTCGAAGCGGCGTCTCCAGTCGGCTTCGGCCGCCTCGCCGCGAGCGCGCGCATCCCACTGCGAGCGAGCCTCCTCGGGCACGACGAACGGCGGATACGGCCAGCCGAGCGCGCGCCGCGTATTCGCGACTTCGTCGGCGCCGAGCGGCGCGCCATGCACATCGTGCGTGCCCGCTTTGCCAGGCGAGCCTCTGCCGATCACCGTGCGGCAGCAGATCAGCGTCGGCCGGCCGGCTGCGCGCGCGTCTTGCAGCGCGCGGTCGACCGCGTCCGCATCGTGACCGTCGACGTCGCGCATCACCTGCCAGCCGTATGCGGCAAAACGCGCGGGCGTGTCGTCGTTGAACCACTGCGCGACATGGCCATCGATGGAGATGCCGTTGTCGTCGTAGAGCACTGTGAGTTTGTCGAGCTTCAGCGTGCCCGCAAGCGATGCCGCTTCGTGCGAAATGCCTTCCATCAGGCAGCCGTCGCCGGCGAACACATAGGTACGGTGATCGACAATCGTATGGCCGGGTCGATTGAACTCATGCGCGAGCAGCGCTTCCGCGAGCGCCATGCCGACCGCGTTGGCGAGGCCCTGGCCAAGCGGACCGGTGGTCGTCTCGACGCCGGGCGTCACGCCCACTTCGGGATGCCCCGGCGTTTTGCTGTGCAATTGACGAAAGCGTTTCAGTTCGTCTATCGGCAGATCGTAGCCGGTGAGATGCAGCAGCCCGTACAACAGCATCGAACCATGTCCGTTCGACAGCACGAAGCGGTCGCGGTCGGGCCATGCCGGATTGCGCGGATTGTGTTTCAGATGCCGGTCCCACAACGCAACGGCGATCTCGGCCATGCCGAGCGGCATGCCGGGGTGGCCCGACTTTGCCGCTTCGACGGCGTCGATGGCGAGCATGCGCAGCGCGTCGGCCATCAGGCGGGTTTCAGGTAATGCAAGCGATTCTGCGACGGCGCTCATCGAATGTCTCCTTGGAACAGCAAGCCGGTGTTTCGCGTCGGGTCTTTGCGGCTGGGCCGCGGTTACGGCCGCGGCTACGGCTTACGCTCGCGAGCGCCGGTCGATCAGTTGCAGAATCATCGGCGTGAAGATCAGTTGCATGGCGAGGCCCATCTTGCCGCCCGGCACGACAATCACATTCGGCCGCGACATGAACGAGTCGTGCAACATGGTCAGCAGATACTGGAAGTCGATGCCTTTGGGCCGCGCGAAGCGGATCACGACAAAGCTCTCGTCGGGCTGCGGAATCTCGCGCGCAATGAACGGGTTCGACGTATCCACGGTCGGCACGCGCTGGAAATTGACATGCGTGCGGGAAAACTGCGGGCAGATGTAGTTCACGTAGTCGGGCATGCGCCGCAAGATCGTATCGACGACCGCTTCATGCGAGTAGCCGCGCATGGTCTGATCGCGATGCAGTTTCTGAATCCATTCGAGGTTGATGGTCGGCACCACGCCAATCAGCAGATCCGCATGCCGCGCGATGTCGATGTGGTCGGTCACCGCCGCGCCGTGCAGACCTTCGTAGAACATCAGGTCAGTGTCGGGCTGCACGTCTTCCCACGGCGTGAACGTGCCGGCATCCTGCTTGTAGAGACGCGTCTCCGTTTCGTCGTGCACGTAGTGACGAAACTTGCCGGTGCCGGTCTCTCCGTAGCTGGCGAACAGCGCCTCCAGTTCTTCCAGCAGATTCGCTTGCGGTCCAAAGTGGCTGAAGTTCGGCACGCCGTCGCGCTCGTGCTGTTTCATTGCTTCGCGCATGCCGTTGCGGTCGTAGCGGTGAAACGCGTCGCCTTCCACGATCTGCGCGTTGATCTTTTCGCGCCTGAAAATATGGGCAAAGCTCTTCATCACGGTCGTCGTGCCGGCGCCGCTCGAACCGGTCACCGCGATGATCGGGTGTTTGATTGACATGCGCTTGTCTCCGGATAGTAGTGTTGTGTTCGGCCGCTCTGCGTCAGTGCGAGCCTGCATTGCGCGCAATCAGGCGGTGAAGCCCGGCAGAAACAGCGAGCGTCGGCCGAAGAGCGGCGACGTGAACGGCTGGTCCTCGCCACGGTCGTACTCGCCGTGATAGCGGCCAATGCGCTCGACTTCGTTGCGCGAGCCGAGAATCACGGGCACGCGGCCATGCAATGTGTGCGGCACGACGTCGAGAATGCGTTCGCGGCCTGTAATCGAAAGACCGCCCGCCTGCTCGACCAGAAAGCTCATCGGATTCGCTTCGTACAGAAGCCGCAGGCGCCCGTGCATGCCGGGCGTTTTCGAGTCGCGCGGATACATGAACACGCCGCCGCGCATCAGGATGCGATGCACTTCTGCGACCATCGAGGCGATCCAGCGCATGTTGAAGTCCTCGGTCCGGCAGCCGGTGCGTCCGTCCTTGCACTCCTGCACATAGCGGCGCACCGGCGGCTCCCAGAAGCGTTCGTTCGATGCGTTGATCGCGAACTCCGCAGTTTCCGCGGGAATGCGGATGTTCGAATGCGTGAGCACGAAATTGCCGATGTCGCGTTCGAGCGTGAAGCCGTGCGTGCCGTTGCCGACCGACAGCACGAGCATCGTCGAAGGGCCGTAGATCGCATAGCCCGCCGCGACCTGCTCGCGGCCCGGCCGCAGAAAAGCGGATTCGCCCACGGGTTCTTCGGCGTCGGCGGGACGATCGTCCACATGACGCAGCACCGAGAAGATCGACCCGACTACGCCGTTGATGTCGATGTTCGACGAGCCATCGAGCGGATCGAATGCGAGCAGATAGTCGCCGCGCGGATAGTGCTGCGGAATCGTGTAGACGCGCTCCATTTCTTCGGAGGCCATCGCCGCGAGGAGACCGTCCCACTCGCAGTGCTGCACGAAGACTTCGTTGGTGGCGACGTCGAGCTTCTTCTGTTCCTCGCCATGCGTGTTGACGCTGTGCGCCGAGCCGTAATGCCCGCCGAGCGCGCCCTTGGTGAGCATCGCCGAAATCGACTTGATGGCCGCGGCCACGTCGATCAGCAGCGCGGAAAGGCCCGCGTTTTGCGCGGTTCCCGCCGCGCAAGGCTGGCGGTCGAGCGTGTCGATCAGAAACTTCGAAAGGGTCGTGCGTCCGTCTTGCATGGCGATCTCCTGAGGTTGTTCTGTTTCAGCCTGGCGGCGCGGGGGCGGTGTGGTGCGCTTCGGGCGCATCGGGCGCGTCGGGCGTATCTGCGTTCGACGCATGGGCGGACGCTTCGGCGAACACGCGGCTCGCGCGAATGTCCTCGGCTGCGATCAGCGTCAACGCGGCTGCGTCGATTGGCGCGCCGCCGTCGATCGCTCTCGCGAAAAGACGATTGGCCTGGCGCAGCCGCGAGCGGTCGAGCGCATTGCGCACCGAGCGCGCATTGGCAAAATTCGGCTGACGCGTGCGCAATGCGAGGTAGTCCGCGAAAGCGCGCCGCGAATCCGTGTCGAAGCGGTAATGCATCGTCGCGAGCATGCGCTCGGCAATGTCGAGCAATTCCGCGTCGCCGTAATCGGGAAACGTGATGTGATGCGCGATGCGCGAGCGAAAACCCGGATTGCTCTCGAAGAACACTTCCATCCGCGACGCGTAACCGGCGAGGATCACGACGAGATCGTCGCGCTGGTTTTCCATCGTTTGCAGCAGGATTTCTATGGCTTCCTGACCGTAGTCGCGTTCGTTCTCGGGACGGTACAGGTAATATGCTTCGTCAATGAACAGCACGCCGCCCATCGCGCGCTTCAGCACATCGCGCGTTTTTGGCGCGGTGTGGCCGATGTACTGGCCGACCAGATCGTCGCGCGTGACCGACACGAGATGATTGCGGCGAATGTAGCCGAGCCGGTGCAAGACCTCGGCCATGCGCAGTGCAACCGTGGTTTTGCCCGTGCCCGGATTGCCCGAGAAACACATGTGCAGCGTCGGCGCGCCGCTCGCGAGACCGAGCGATTCGCGCGCACGCTCGACCAGCAGATGCGCGGCAATCTCGCGGATGCGCGTCTTGACCGGCACGAGCCCGACGAGATCGCGGTCGAGTTCCGCGAGCACGTCGCCGATGCCCGAGTCGCGATACAGCGCGGCGAGATCGATATGGGGCGGCAGCGCGAGGTTCATGTATCAATGCTCCGTGCCGTAGCGTTCGCCCGAAGGCCGGTCGCTCGCATAGCCTGCAAGGCCGTAGTGTTGCAAACGTCCTGGCCCGTCCTGACGCGTCAGACGGAAGCCCGGCTCATGATCGGGACGATTGACGATGAACGACAGGCGCATCGTCTCGAAGCCGCGCACCGAATCGAACGCATTGACCTTGATGTAATGATCGGGCCTTGCCGCGCGGCACGCTTTTACTTCCTGCAGCACGCCGGCTGCATCGTGCAGGTCGAACATCGGCAGGCCCCACATTTCCCAATACGTATTGCGCGGATGCGGGTCGTCGGTGAATTCGACGGAACAGGCCCAGCCCTGGCTCAATGCATAGTCGATCTGCAGACCGATTTCCTCGTCGGTCAATTCAGGCAGGAAGGAGAACGTGCCCTGTGTAATACGCATGACGTACCTCGCGATTGATTGACTGCAACGTTCGGACGGCGCAAGCGGTGTCACGCGCGGTGCGTCGGCACCGCTGCGAACTTGCATCCGTGATCTTTTGATGCGGGGTTTAAGCTGCTTAACGACCTAGGCTGCCGTCGGCGTGGCCGCGAAATCCGGCGAGTCAGTCGACGCGTAGTTGAAGGTCACGTCGCGCCACGTATCGAGCGCCTGCTTGAGCGGCCCGCACCAGCGCGCCGCTGCTTCCAGAATCTCCGGCCCTTCCTGACGGATGTCGCGCCCTTCGTTGCGCGCCTTCACCATGCACTCGAGCGCGACGCGATTGGCAACAGCGCCCGCCTGAATGCCGCCCGGATGACCGATGGTGCCGCCGCCGAACTGCAGGATCGCGTCGTCGCCGAAGAGGTCCAGCAGTTGATGCATCTGCCCTGCGTGGATGCCGCCCGAGGCCACCGGCATCACCTTGCGCAAACCGGCCCACGGCTGATCGAAGAAGATGCCGCGCGACAGGTCCACTTCGTTATGCGCCTCGCGGCACACGTTGTAAAAGCCCTGCACGGTCAGCGGATCGCCTTCGAGCTTGCCGACCGCCGTGCCCGCATGTGCGTGATCGACGCCCGCCATGCGCAGCCACTTCGCGATCACGCGAAACGAAATGCCGTGATTGCGTTGCCGCGTGTACGTGCTGTGCCCCGCGCGATGCAGGTGCAGGATCATGTCGTTCTTGCGCGCCCAGCGTGCCATCGACTGAATCGCGGTCCAGCCGATCACGAGGTCGATCATCACGATGCACGAACCCAGTTGCTTCGCGAATTCGGCGCGCTCGTATATGTCTTCCATCGTGCCCGCGGTGACGTTCAGGTAGTGCCCTTTCACCTCGCCGGTTTCGGCCTGCGCGCGGTTCACCGCTTCCATCGAAAAGAGGAAACGGTCGCGCCAGTGCATGAAAGCCTGGGAGTTGATGTTCTCGTCGTCCTTCAAGAAATCGAGGCCGCCGCGCAAACCTTCATAGACGACGCGGCCATAGTTCTTGCCCGAGAGGCCGAGCTTCGGCTTCACGGTTGCGCCCAGCAATGGCCGGCCATATTTGTCGAGCCGTTCACGTTCGACGACGATGCCCGTCGGCGGTCCCTGGAAAGTCTTCAGATAAGCAACAGGTATGCGCATGTCTTCGAGGCGCAGCGCTTTGAGCGGCTTGAAGCCGAACACGTTGCCGATGATCGACGCGGTCAGGTTCGCGACCGAGCCTTCCTCGAAGAGATCGAGTTCATACGCGATGTACGCGAAGTACTGCGGCTCGCTCGCGCTCGACGCGGGCACCGGATCGACGCGATACGCTTTGGCGCGGTACATGTCGCACGCGGTGAGGCGATCGGTCCAGACCACGGTCCAGGTTGCCGTCGACGATTCGCCGGCCACCGCGGCGGCCGCTTCCTCCGGATCGACGCCCGGCTGCGGCGTGATGCGAAACAGCGCGATGACGTCGGTGTCTTTCGGCGTGTAATCCGGTTGCCAGTAGCCCATCTCGCGATACTTCATCACGCCTGCGGCATAACGCTCGCGAGGATCGCCCGCATTGCGCGGCTTGTGGAGGGACTCGATCGCCGGTTGACTGAAATCGTTCATGACGTATCCTCGATGGTGGACAGGCGCGCTGCCGGAAGAACGAAGCGCTTGTGTGCACTGTAGGCAAGGTCGTCATCGACGGGAATTCACGATTTTATTTGGCAGAGTTAAGCGATCGGTTATTCATCGCACACGGTGGTGTGGGGTTTTGGCAGGTGAACTCAAATGCCGTCCTCACCGACCAGCACCAGATGCTAGTGCTCAGGACGAACCCTAAGTGACACCCGCATCAGGGTCTTTGCTGCAAGGTGGCACACTTTGCTGCATTATCGGAACAGTGCGCCGCACGAACTGCCGTCAGGCACCCACGCGGCGTGCGAAGCTACCGCCGCCGCTATCCGGCGAAAACCGTGTCGCGGCGCGGCATCGGCTGCATCGAGTGCGATTGCCATTGCGGCACGAACCTTGCGTAGCCGATGATGCCCATGAAGTCCGGCGCCTTGCCGGACCGACGGCGTGACGCTGTATCAACCGATGGAGGAAGCACATATGCAATGGACGACTCCGAGCTACACCGATATGCGTTTTGGTTTCGAAATCACGATGTATATCGCTACGCGTTAAGCCCGCATGGGCCGCGTAATGCGGCCCCTCTGCGGACCGATTGTTAATCGTCAGCCATACGGGCGGCCTGACGTGCTGCCACGACATGCGTTCCCATCCATGATCCACGAAACGATCGTCACTACCGCAGCGAGCGATGGCCGTCCACATGTCGCGCCGATGGGAGCCCGTTACGAGGGCGACTTCGTCGTCCTGTCGCCTTTTCGTCCGTCCGTCACGCTGGACAATATCGTCGCCACCCGCGCGGCGGTTCTCAACTTCACCACCGACGTCCGCGTTTTCGCCGGCTGCGTCACGCATTGCGCAACCGACTGGCCGACGCTGGCAGCGAGCCGCGTCGCGAGCGTGAGACTCGCCGAATCGCTCGCGCACGCCGAGTTCGAACTGCACGAGCTGCGCGACGACAACGAGCGCCCCGTGCTGCGGATGAAATGCGTGCACCGCGAAACGCATGCGCCCTTCACGGGTTTTAACCGCGCGCAGGCGGCGGTCGTCGAAGGCTCGATTCTCGTGAGCCGGCTCTTCATGCTGCCGGCCGACAAGGTCGATCGCGAGATGGCCTATCTGCAGATCGCCATCGACAAAACCGCCGGCGAGATTGAACGCACCGCGTGGGGATGGCTCACGTCGGCGATCGCGCGACATCGCGAGCGGCTTGCGTCGCCCGGCGGCCAGGCCGCCTAGTTCGCTTTTTTCGTATCTCTCCCGCTTTTTCCGCTTTTTTCGGAGAATACCGATGACGGCATTGCTTGCGAGCGTCCGCTCGCACGACGAAGCATTCGAGGCGGCCCGCGCCGGCGCGGACCTGATCGACCTGAAAGAGCCGAACGCGGGCGCGTTGGGCGGTTTGTCGATTGGCGATATTGCGCGGATCGTCCGCGAGCTTCGCGCCCGCTATCCGGTCAAGCCGATCAGCGCGACGATCGGCGACCTTCCGCCCGAAGCGCTCGACGAAATCGCCGCGCGCGTGATCGATGTGAGCGATACGGGCGTCGATTACGTGAAGGTCGGCGTGACGCCCGGACCGGCCGCGCGCCGTTGCCTCGAACAACTCGCGAATCTGCCGGCCGCGGTCGTGCCGGTGCTGCTGTGCGACGGCGGCATGGAGGGCGAGCTGGTCGCGCATGCCGCGTCGCTTGGTTTTGTCGGCGTGATGTTCGACACATCCACGAAAGACGGCAGCACTTTATTCGATCACGTGGACAGCGATTCGCTCGCGCGTTGGCTGCGGCTCGTGCGACAGCAAGGCGCGATGTGCGGCCTCGCCGGCTCGCTGGGCCTCGCTCAACTGGAACAGATTCGCGCGCTTGCGCCGGATGTGGCGGGCTTTCGCACGGCGTTGTGCGTCGATGGCCGGCGCTCGCGGCTCGATCCGCAACGCGTCGCCGATTGGGCGGATGCGCTGCATAGCGGATCGGGCGGCGTTCGAGGCGCGGGTGGCGACGTGGATTCTGTGGTGGTGGGTACGCTCGGCGTTTAACGAGCGCGCGGGGCGACAACGGCTCGCTGCAAGAGCCGCATGTCGTGCAGGTAACGCATGCACCACTGCGGCAGCCTTCAAATCACCGGCGTATTCAACAGCCGGTCTCTCATCAATTCGACGTTGTCCTTGTTGAAAAGCTCGACCACATAGTTCGCTTCGTTCACGTAATCGACGAAACGGCGGTCCACCACGCCCGACGCCGCGAGCGCGTCGAGCCGTTCGTTTCCCGCTATCGGGCACGACTTCACGACGATCAGGCGCTCGGCGTTGAGCATCGTCGAGAGCCAGGCGGCGAGGCTGTCCGAGGTCGTGTCCCAGTTGCTCATCGCGTCGGGCGTGTCGCGCATCAGCGCGGTCGGCACCCAGACGGCGACGTGACCATCGCGCAGC
This sequence comes from Paraburkholderia sp. RCC_158, assembly GCF_041355255.1. Taxonomy (NCBI): domain Bacteria; kingdom Pseudomonadati; phylum Pseudomonadota; class Betaproteobacteria; order Burkholderiales; family Burkholderiaceae; genus Paraburkholderia; species Paraburkholderia sp. RCC_158. Next base: position 299,506 of record NZ_JBFUPM010000005.1, read on the forward strand.
GCGCGGCGAATCTTCGCCTCGCTCGATGCCAGCACGAGTTCGGGCAGCACGCCCTGCATCAGAAGCGCGTACTGGGTCATCGCGAGCAGACACATGTTGTGCGCGGCGAGGTCGTCGAAACACCACTCGCTCTGGTACTGGCGCACCTTGTCCGCGAAATCGCCGCCGCCGGGAACGATGACGATGCGCCCGCCCCCCACCTCGCATAGCTCCATGAGCCATTGGCGCAGCGCCGGCTCATGACTCAGGCTGCCCCCGATCTTGACCACCCACATGATCGTCGTCCTCGTTTGCGATTAACCTCGTTTGCTTGTCCGCTTCGCTGCCTGTTTGCTTCTATGCCGGTCCTCCTGTGGATGGTTTGTGCCGTTTGCCTGCGTTTTCCTCTAGCCACAATCACTGCATCGGCCGCGTCCCCTTCACGCGGCGCGAAAAGCCGCATCGACGCTCGCGGCGCCCTCGCCGGCCGTCACGTCGCCCGCGTTCCCATACCGCGCCGCTGCAAGCAAACCCACCGCGACGCTCGGCGCGCAGGTCGCCGCCCACTCCGCCTGATCCGCCGCGCCTCCCGCGAGCGTGCCGAAATCGATGTAGCCGCGCGCCTCCTCGCGTGCGAGCGCCGCCGCGAGAAAACGTCCGCAGCCCGCGCCCACCAGCGGCGCGGCGGCCAGTTCAGGATGCGCGGCCGTCACGCGCGTCAGGTTCGCGCCGATCTCGCGCAATTGCAGCTCGCGCCAGCGCAACGCGAACGCGCGCCATTCGGCGGGACTCGTTTCGTGCGCGTCGCGGCCGATCATCCGCGCGATCCGCCTTCGGCTCGCCAATTCGGTTTTCGGGCCATTGTCGGCACTCGGGTAGAGGTCGTATTGCGGCGCGAGTTCGCCCGTGAGCCGGTAGACGTCGGCGGTGCTCGCGAACCATTCGTTCATCACGTTGACGGCCGCGCCGCCGAATTCGATGCGCCGCGCGATGCCACACAGCGGCGTGCGCACCACGCCCTGATACACGAGTTCGCCGGTCGCGAGCCGCCCGGCATCCGTCGATGCGCGCGCAACCACACGCCCGTTCGCGACCGGAATGATGTCGGTCGTCGTGCTGCCGATGTCGATCAGCAACGCATTCGGCACGCGCGTCGCGAGCCAGTGGGCGGTCGCGAGCCAGTTCGCCGACGCGACGCTGCGCCAGCCGGCCGCGCACGTCTCGCGCGTCAACCAGCCCGCGTCGCCCGCATAAAAAGCGACGCGCGGCCCGAGCCGCTGCGCCAGTGCGGCGGCAATCGCGCGCACGCCTTGCGAGCGGTCCTCGAAGAGGTCGACCATTTCGCCGGTCATCGTCACCGCATGACGCGCCGCGTAGGTCTTCGCGACCGGCCAGCGCTCGAATACAAGGTCGATCGTGCGCTCGAGATGTTCGAGCCCTTGCCACAACGGGCAGGCCCACTGGCCGACGTCGAGCAGCACGCCGCCGGCATCGCTCATCGACACCTTCACATGCGCGCCGCCGACGTCCCAGCCGAACACCGGCGAGCGGCCTACCGGTTCCATGCGCGGCGCGTTCATGGTTGCGCTCCGCAAGCGGAGTGAGTGTCGAACTCGCGCGCCGCCGCGCTCGTGGTTTCACGAGGTTCGCCGACCCGAACCCCATGCGCGCCCAGCAACACCGCGGAAAGGTTGCGCCCAAGCGCCGCCGACAAACCCGCATAAGCCACAGTCAGTCGCGGATTGACCTCGATGACCACAGGACCGCGCGACGGATGCCACACCACATCGATTCCGGCAAAACCGCGCAGCCCCGGTATCGCCTCCGCGACGCGATGAGCGAGTTCGCGCAGCGTCCGTCCCTGATCGCTGGCCTTGTCGATCTGATTGACCGTCACGCCGTCGAATTCGACGATGCTCGCGCGCTGCCCCGGCGCCGTGCTCTCCGAGAGCCCAATCCGTTGCCGGTTGATGCTGACGAGTTCGACGCGCTTGCCGTCGCAGATCAGCGAAAGGCTCAGCGGCTCGCCGTCGACCCACTCCTGCAACACCGGATTACGCGCCGCTGCCGCGCGCGCATCGTATTCGGTGCAGGCTTCGGCGAAATCGTCGAATACGAAGGTGTCGAGTCCGCCCGCGCCGTCGTCCGGCTTCACGACCCACTTGCGCCCCGCGTGAGCCATTGCATTGGCCGCCGCATGACCGGGCTCGATGGCCGGCGTGGTCGCAATGCCCTTCGCGGCGAGGCACGCGGCGGTCGCGCTCTTGCTCGACGTGACGCGGATCGCTTCCTTCGCGCAGCCGAGCCAGCGCGCCGCGCCGACCGCGTCGTACAGATGCAGCAGCAAGCCGTCGCATTCGGGCGCGACGATCCATGCGTAGTCATGTTCGCGAGCCGCGCGCGCGACGAAAGCCGTCATCGATTCGCCCGGCGCGGCCATACAATGAGCGAGCGCGGGGTCGACGTTTTCAAAGCGCGAGGTTGCGAAGCTCACCTCGACATCGTCGAGTTGACGCAGGTCCGCGACCAGCGCGTCGCGCATCACGCGGCCTTCGACGATCAGCGCGCTCAGGTCGGCGAGACTCGCCGCGCCGGCCAATGCCGGGTCGATGCCGCCGCCGGTGAGATACTCGAAGACAAAGATCTTGGTCAAAGGACGCGCCCCTATGCAGGTGATACCGGTTCTCGATCTGCTCGACGGCCACGTCGTGCGCGCGGTACGCGGCGAACGGAGCGCCTATCTGCCGATACGTTCGTCGCTTGCCGCCACCAGCGAGCCGCTTGCCATCGCCCGCGCGCTGCTTGCTGCAAGCGGCGCCCGCACGCTCTACATCGCCGACCTCGGCGCGATCCTTCAGCAGCGCGCTCACATCGAGACGCTTGCCGCGTTGCGCGCCGCGCTGCCCGGCATCGACATCTGGCTCGACGCGGGCTATGCCGACTTCGCGTCGATGCAGGCGCTGTTCGCGCGCATCGACGCAAGCAATCAGCACCCGCAACACTCGCAACACCCACAGCACACGCTCGCGACGCTCGTGCCGGTATTCGGCACCGAATCGTTGCAAGACATTCACGCACTGCGCGCCGCCGAAACAACCGCGTCGCCAACCTCGCCAGCCTCGCCGATCCTCTCGCTCGACCATCGCGCGGGCCAACTGCTCAGCGCCGCTGCCGCTCACGAATGCCCGGAGCCCGCGCGCTCATGGTGGCCGCGCAGAGTCATCGCGATGACGCTCGATCAGGTCGGCAGCTACGACGGTCCCGATCTCGCCACCTTCGAACGCATTCGAGCCAGTGCGCCTGCCGATACTCAGGTGATCGGCGCGGGCGGCATTCGCGATCGCGACGATCTGACTGCTGCGGCGCGTACCGGCGCAAGCGCGTGGCTCGTCGCGTCGGCGTTGCACGATGGCCGCATCGGCCTGCCGCTCGCAGCGTCGACGTAGGCGAGCAAAACAAGTTCCATGCCAATCGGCGGAAGCGGTGCGGTGGTAAACAACGGCCAGGCTTTATCGTGCTTTCGCGGGCCGCGGGTGACACTCTGCTCCAGAACGGCACACAACCTGTACGCGGACAACGCAGGCGCATAGCGCGGCGCGGCGCGGCGGGCGGCCTTCGCGAAGTCGGGCACGCTGTTCAATCGGCAGGCGTTTGCGGGTTTGAGTTTGGACACGACGCGCCCTCGCGGCCGTTCGCCCGGCATACGCGTTCAAGCCAACGCGACCTAAGCACCACGCATTTGCACCGCACTATTGCCGCGCGATGAAATGCATCGGCATGGAGCTTGCTAAAAGTCGCCCCATGCACCTCTCGCCCACCGATCCGTCGACGACCAACCCATCGGGCGCGGCCACCTCGGCCGCCGCGTCGATCACGCGCGACTGGACCTGCCCGTTCTGTCCGCTGCTTTGCGATGACCTCGCGATCGAATCGCATGACGACGCGACGCTCGCTGCGCAGAACACCGATTGCCCGCGCCTCCTGGAAGCGCTCACGCACTATGGCGCCGCGGATGCGCAATGCAGTGCGAGCATCGACGGAAACGCGGTGGACCTCGACGCGGCGCTCACGCGCGCGGCGCACATTCTGTCGTCGGCGCGGCGGCCGCTGTTCGGCGCATTGGCGACCGACGTGGCCGGCGCGCGTGCGCTGTACACGCTGGCTGCCGGCTGCGGCGCGATCCTCGATCATCGGCATGGCGATGCAATGAGCGCCGCGACGCTCGCGCTTCAGGACCGCGGCTCGTTCTTCACGACGCTTTCCGAAGTGCGGTCGCGCGCCGATTTGCTGCTGTTTTTCGGCTGCCAGCCATCGCGGCGCTATCCGCGCTTTTTCACGCGCACCATCGAGGGAACGACGACGCCGCGCGAGCTCGTGTTCATCGGCTGCGAAGCGGACCCGGCGGCGAGTGGACCTGGCTGCGAGCATGTGCGGGTCGAGTCGATTTTGCCCGACGCCGATCCGTTCGATACGCTCGCGCTGTGGTCGACGATCAGCGATCGCCGTCCGCCGACTTCGCTGCATCAGGACGTCGCCGATGCGCAAGACGCGCAGCGCACGCTTGCCGCGTTGCAGGCGCTACAGGCTCGCATCGATGCCGCGCGCTACACGGTGCTCGTGTACGAACCCGCGTCGTTGCCCGGCCCTCATGCTGCGTTGCTGATCGAAGCGTTGAACCGGATCGTGAAGGCATCGAATCTGAAGTCGCGCGCGGGCGGCCTCGCACTCGGCGGCGATGACGGCGCGTTGACGGTCAACCAGACGGTGACATGGCTCTCGGGCCTGCCGCTTCGCACGCGCGTATCGACACCGGCGCGTATCGCGGGCACCGCGCCGCTCGACTACGATCCGTATCGCTATCGCACGGAAAGACTGCTCGCGGATCGCGAAGTCGACGCGCTCTTGTGGGTCGCGTGTTTCGCGCCGCCCGCGTGGCCCGAAGCGCTTGCCGACGATGTGCCGCTCATCGTGCTCGGGCATCCGGCTCTCGCGCAGCGCGCGGCGGCTCGCGGCAAGAACACCGTGTTTATTCCGGTGGCGACACCGGCTGTGGACAGCGGCGGGCATCTGTTCCGTGTGGACAGCTCGGTCGTGATGCCGCTCACCGCCGCGCGCCGCGCCGGGCTTCCGTCGGTCGGAACGATTGCCGCAAAGCTTGGCGCGCTGCTGGCCACGCCGCTCGCCGCGTCTCACGCAGAGGCCCAGCCATGACGCTCATCCGCCTCAAGGGCGGCACCCTCTTCGATCCGGCCAACGGCGTCGACGGCGAGCGCCGCGACCTGGCAATCCGCGACGGCCGCATCGTCGACGTCCCCGCGAACGCTCCAGCCGACCGCGAATACGACGCGACCGGCATGATCGTGATGGCGGGCGGCATCGACATGCACTCGCATATCGGCGGCGGCAAGACCAATCTGTCACGTCTCCTGCTGCCAGAAGATCATCGCGACGATCCCGTGCGCGACGCATCCTATGAATCCGTGCAGGACGCAAACGGCCGCTATCTGCGCCTGCCGTCTTGCGGCGTCTGCGCGCCGGGCACGCTCGCAACCGGCTACCGTTACGCCGAAATGGGCTACACGGCCGCATTCGAACCGGCGATGATCGCCTCCAACGCGCGCCACACGCACCTCGAGATGGGCGACACGCCGATCATCGATCACGGCGCGTACGTGATGCTCGGCAACGACGAGCTGTTCCTGCAAATGCTGGCCGCGCGCGACGATTTCGAGCATCTGCGCGACTACGTCGGCTGGACGATTCATGCGAGCAAGGCGCTCGGCGTGAAAGTCGTGAATCCGGGCGGCATCTCGGCGTTCAAGTTCAACCAGCGCTCGCTCGATGTCGACGAACCGCACGTGCATTACGGCATCACGCCGCGCGAAGTGCTGCACACGCTGACACGCGCGCTCACCGAACTGCGCGTGCCGCATCCGCTGCATGTGCACGCGAGCAATCTCGGCGTGCCCGGCAACATCGATTCGACGATCGCGACGATGGACGCCGCCGACGGCCTGCCGATCCATCTCACGCATATCCAGTTTCATAGCTATGGCGTCGAAGGGCCGCAGAAGTTTTCGTCGGGCGCGCGGCGCATCGCGGAAGCCGTGAATGCGCGGCCGAATGTGTCCATCGACGTCGGCCAGATCATCTTCGGGCAGACCGTCACCGCTTCCGGCGACACCATGATGCAGTTCCGCAACGCGCCGCTCGCGCGGCCGCACAAGTGGATCGTCGGCGACATCGAATGCGACGCCGGCTGCGGCGTGGTGCCGTTCCGCTATCGCGAGCAGAGCTACGTGAATGCGTTGCAGTGGATCATCGGGCTCGAAATCTTTCTGCTGGTGGACGACCCGTGGCGCGTCGCGATGACGACCGATCATCCGAACGGCGGACCGTTTACGAGCTATCCGCATCTGATTCGTCTGCTGATGGACAAATCGTTTCGCGACGAGCAACTCGCGAAGCTGCATCCCGACGCGCAAGTGGCGAGCGCGTTGCCGCAACTGACGCGCGAATTCTCGCTGTACGAGATCGCGACCATCACGCGCGCGGGGCCGGCGCGTCTGCTCGGCCTGAAGGACCGCGGCCATCTCGGCGTGGGCGCGGCGGCGGACATCGCCGTGTATCGCGACGATGCCGACCGCGAGCGGATGTTCACGTCGCCCGCTTATGTGTTCAAGGACGGCGAACTGGTCGCGCGCGACGGCACGCTCGTCTCGACGCCAACGGGCGGCATTCATTTCGTGTCGCCCGAATTCGACCGCGGCATCGAGAAGCGAATCCGCGCGTACAGCGAAGCGAATCTTGCGAGCAACTTCGCGCATGCCGCAATCGGCGACGACGAGATCTGCCACTGCTGCCGCGGCGGCAAGCTGTTGCCGGTCGAATGCTTCGCGAACGGTCAACGACATGGCTGAAACCGCTGACCCGACGACCGTCACCCCGAACCGTGACCCGCACACGATGAGCGACACGCCGACCCTGCAGATCAACGGCACCACGATCGACGCCACCTTCGCCGAAGCGTTTCCGATGAAGGCGACGCGGCTCGTCATCACCGCGCATACGCCGGCGTGGGCGATGAACGCGGCGCACTCGCTGACGGGCTTCGCGACCTCGGTGATCGGCTGCGGCTGCGAGGCGGGCATCGAACGCACGCTCGAGGGCGACGACACGCCGGATGGTCGCCCCGGCGTCGCGGTGCTGCTGTTCGCGGTGTCGTCGAAGGAACTGGCGAAGCAGATCGAGCGGCGCGTCGGTCAATGCGTGCTCACGTGTCCGACCACGGCCGTGTATCGCGGCATCGATCCGCAAACGAGCCGCGCGCCGCTGTCGGATCTCGCGCCGCTCGGCAAAAACCTGCGCTTTTTCGGCGACGGCTGGCAGATTTCGAAGATGCTCGGGGACACGCGTTACTGGCGCGTGCCGGTGATGGACGGCGAGTTCGTCTGCGAAGAAACCGCGCCCACGGTGAAGGCCGTGGGCGGCGGCAATCTGATCCTGCTCGCGCGCGACATCGACGCTGCGCTCGCCGCCGCCGAAGCCGCCGTCGACGCGATGCGCCGCCTGCCGAGCGTGATCCTGCCGTTTCCTGGCGGCGTCGTACGGTCGGGATCGAAGGTCGGCTCGAAGTACAAAGGCGCGACCGCGTCCACCAACGACGCGTTCTGTCCCACGCTCGCCGGCCTCTCCGCGCGCAGCGAGTTGAGCGCGGAAGTGGGCTGCGTGCTGGAAATCGTGATCGACGGACTCACCGAAGCGGATGTCGGCGCGGCGATGACGGGGGGCATCGTCGCCGCTGCGGGGCTCGGGCGCGCAGGCGGCCTGCTGCGCATTTCCGCAGGCAATTACGGCGGCAAGCTCGGCCCGTATCACTTCCATCTGCATCAACTGGCCGGCGGCCTCGGCGGGAGCAGCGCATGAGCGTCGTGACGACATTGCGCGTGCGTACCGCACCGGGTTTTCGCGTCGATGCTTCGGCGCTGCTGCCGGCAACGCTGGCGGCGCTCGCGGTCGCGGACATCGAGCGCCTCGTGCTGCCGGCGGGCAACGATCGCTGCGTCGTCGGCGATGTATTCGATGTGTCGCGCGACGGCGACGCAGCGCCCGACGCACACAACGCACAGAACGCCGAAGCCGCGCTCGTGATCGAAGACGCCGTCCCGTGGCTCGACCGTCTCGGCGCACGGATGACGCAAGGCCATCTGATCGTGCGCGGTTCGGCGGGCGATCACAGCGGCTTCCAGATGGCGGGCGGCGTGCTGCGTATCGACGGCGACGCCGGTCACTTCACCGCCTGCGAAATGCGCGGCGGACGGCTGACCGTCGCGGGCGATTGCGGCGATTTCGCGGCGGGCGCGCTCGCCGGCGACGTCGAAGGAATGACGGGCGGCACGCTGACGATTCACGGCAACGCGGGCGCGCGGCTCGCCGACCGGATGCGTCGCGGGCTCGTGCTGGTCGGCGGCGATGCGGGCGACTTCGCGGCGTCGCGGCTCGTGGCGGGGACCATCGGCATTGCAGGCCGGTTGGGCGCACACTATGCGTACGGTATGCGGCGCGGAACCCTGCTGCTTGCGCAGCGTCCCACTAGTCTGCCGCCCACTTTCGCCGACGGCGGCCGCGGCTTCGACGTATTCTGGTCCTTGCTCGTACGCAGTCTCGCGGGCGAAATCGCGCCGTTTTCGCAGTGGCGCGCGGCCGCGCTGCCGCGCCGTTATGCGGGCGACGCCGCCGTCGACGGGCGCGGCGAAATACTCGTGATGAGCTAACCAGGGAGGCAGAGATGACGACCGCGCATGCTTCTTCCGCACAACGCCGCGCCGACGCGTCCACGCAGCGCTATGCGGGTTCGTTGATCGCGCTGCACTGGCTGATCGCGTTCGGCATCATCGGCCTGCTTGCGCTCGGGCTCTACATGGTCGGACTGCCGAAGGGCCTGCCGCTCAAGGCGACGCTGCTGAACCTTCATAAATCCATCGGACTCACAGTTTTCCTGCTGGTGCTTCTACGCATCGCGGCGCGGGCGGCCTTTCATCGGCCGCCCCTGCCGCCGATGCGACCGTGGCAACGCGCCGCCGCGCGCACTACGCAGGGCCTTTTATACGTGGCAATGGTTGTCATGCCTGTGTCGGGCTATCTGGGCTCGTCGTTCAATCGCTATGGGACGCGCTTCTGGGGCATTCCGCTGCCGAAGTGGGGTTGGGACGATCCCGGCTTACGCGAACTGTTCTTCGGCATTCATGAAGTGACGGCGTATCTGCTGATCGCGCTGATCGTGCTGCATGTGGCGGGCGCGATCAAGCATCAATGGATCGACCGCGACAATCTGCTCGCGAGGATGCTGCCATGACGCGGGCGCGAACAACCGGCACGCTGCGCACGCGCGACGCGCATCGCGTGTCGTTCACGGTTGCCGGCGCCGACGACGGCGTGCCGGTCGTCGTCCTGCACGGCGGCCCAGGCAGCGGCAGTCAGCCTGACGCAACGCGGCTCTTCGACCTGACGCGCTTCAGGGTCGTGCTGATCGATCAGCGCGGCACTGGAGCCTCGACGCCGCGCGGCGGCGTGCGCCGCAATCGCACCGACCGCCTGATCGAAGACATCGAAGCGGTACGCGCGCGGCTTCGCATCGAACGCTGGGGCGTGCTTGGCGGATCGTGGGGCGCGGCGCTCGCGCTCGCCTATGCGGGACGGCATCCGCAATCGGTGACGGGCGTGGTGTTGCGCGGCCTTTTTCTCACGTCGATGCGCGAGGTTCGCGGCCTGTTCGTCACGTCGCGAAAACGCGCGCCGCGCGCATGGCAAAAGCTCTGCGCCGCTGCGCATTGCAAGCGGCCCGCTGCGCTGCTTTCGCAATGCCATGCGCGACTGCAACGCGGCCGCGCAAGCGAGGCCCAGCAGCGCAAGCTCGCGCTCGCATGGCGCGGCTATGAAAACGCCGTGCTCGCGAGTGCGAACACGCGGCGCAGGCTCGTACCGGCCAGGCTCTCGCACAAGGACAGCCGCAAGCTCATCGGCAAGTACCGCATTCAGGCGCATTACCTGATGCATCACTGCTGGCTCGGCGAAGCGCGGTTGCTGTCGTTCGCGCGCCGCGCCGCCGCGGCCGGCGTACCGCTCTTTGCAGTGCACGGTTCGCGCGATCCCGTGTGTCCGCCGGATAACCTGCGGCGCCTCGCGCGAGCGGTTCCCAATGCTCACATTGAATGCGTGCGCGCCGGCCATCTTGCAAGCGATCCCGCTTTGCATGCACGCGTGGCCGATGCACTGACAACACTGTTTCTTCCACTCACCGACGAGGGGCGCACGCTGCGCCGCGCGGCATGAAAATCAAGGTACTCGGCTCATCGGCGGGCGGCGGCTTTCCGCAGTGGAACTGCAACTGCCGCAATTGCGACGGCGTGCGGCGCGGCACGCTGAAGGCCACGCGCCGCACGCAATCGTCGATTGCGGTGAGCGCGAACGGCGAGGACTGGCTGCTCGTGAATGCGTCGCCCGATCTGCTCGCGCAGATCGCCGCGAACCCCGAACTGCAACCGGCCCGCCGCGCGCGCGACAGCGGCATCGCGGCGGTGCTCGTCATCGACGCGCAGATCGATCACGTCACCGGCCTCCTGATGCTGCGCGAGCGCGACACGCCGCTGCCGCTCCATGCAACCGACGCCGTCTGGCAGGACCTGACAAGCGGCTTTCCGATCGCGCCGATCCTCTCGCACTACTGCGGCGTCGAGCATCGGCGGATCGCGCTCGACGGCGCGCCGCTCAGCGTCGACGCATTGCCCGGCGTGCAGATCGACGCGCTGCCGCTCACCAGCAAGGCGCCGCCCTACTCGCCGCATCGCAACTCGCCCGAGCGCGGCGACAACATCGGGCTCGTATTCACGAACCGGCAGACCGGCAAGCGCGTGTTTTACGCGCCCGGTCTCGGCGAGATCGAACCGCACGTACTCGAGGCGATGCGCGCGGCGGATCTGCTGCTCGTCGACGGCACGTTGTGGACCGCCGATGAAATGATCCGCCTCGGCCTCTCGAAGAAAACCGCTGCGGATATGGGTCATCTGCAGCAATCGGGACCTGGTGGCATGATCGAAGTACTGGATTCGCTCGACGCAAACAACGCGCGCAAGGTGCTGATCCACATCAACAACACCAACCCGATTCTCGTCGAGGATGGCCCGGAACGCCGCCTTCTCACGGAGCACGGCATTGAAGTTGCCTACGACGGCATGACCTTCGAACTATGAAGCGCGGCCACGCAGCACGCGTCGCGCAGGAACGGGAGATTGCATGAACGCGAAAGACACGTTGGGCACCACGCCAGGCAGCGAGCGCGCCCGCGACGAAGCCTGGACCCGTGAGGAATTCGAAGCGCAGTTGCGCGCGAAAGGCACGGCGTACCACATTCATCATCCGTTCAATGTGAAGATGAATAGCGGCGGCTGCTCGCCCGAACAGATTCGCGGCTGGGTCGCGAACCGCTTCTACTATCAGATCAACATTCCGCTGAAGGACGCGGCCGTGATGTCGAATTGCCCGGATCGCGAAACGCGCCGCCGCTGGGTGCTGCGCATTCTCGATCACGACGGCTACGGCGGCGAGGAAGGCGGCATCGAAACATGGGCGCGTCTGGGCGATGCAGTGGGCCTCTCGCGCGACGAACTGTGGTCGCTCGAACATGTGACGCCTGGCGTGCGCTTCGCCGTCGACGCGTACGTGAACTTCGCGCGCCGCGCGCCGTGGCAGGAATCGGTGTGCTCGTCGCTCACCGAAATGTTCGCGCCGCAGGTTCATCGCGACCGGCTCGCGAGCTGGCCCGAACACTATCCGTGGATCGAACCCTCCGGCCTCGCCTACTTTCGCTCGCGCATCACGCTCGCACAGCGCGACGTGGAGCACGGCCTCGAAGTCACGCTGAATTACTTCACGCGGCGCGAACAGCAGGAACGCGCGCTCGAGATTCTGCAATTCAAGCTCGACATTCTGTGGACCATGCTGGACTCGATCGAAAAGGCCTTTCCGCAATGAACGACACGTCCAACGCCGATCGTCCCGCGCTCAACAAGCTGTTCCGGCTGCAATGGGAACCGGCGCAGAACGCGCATGTGCTGCTCTATCCGGAAGGGATGGTGAAGCTCAATCAGAGCGCGGCGGAAATCCTCAAGCGTTGCGACGGCACGCGCGACATCGAAACGCTGATCGCCGATCTGGAGCAGGCGTTCAACGCAACAGGACTTGGCCCCGAAGTACGCGCATTCGTGACCGAAGCGCATTCGCGCGGATGGCTGGAGTAGCGCAATGACCGATCTCTCGCAACCTGCTGCCGACATTCACACTGAAGCACAGCCCGAAGCGACGCCCGCGAGCGTCGCGCCGCCGCTGTGGTTGCTCGCGGAACTGACGTATCGCTGCCCGCTGCATTGCGCGTTCTGCTACAACCCCGTCGACTACACCGATCACAATCGCGAACTCAGCACCGAACAATGGCTCGGCGTGCTGCGCGAGGCGCGCGCGCTCGGCGCCGCGCAATTGGGCTTTTCAGGCGGCGAACCGCTGATGCGCGACGACCTCGAAGTGCTGGTCGGCGAAGCGCGCAAGCTCGGCTTCTATACGAATCTGATCACCTCGGGCGTCGGTCTCACGGACAAGCGCCTCGGCGACCTGAAAGCGGCCGGGCTCGATCACATTCAGTTGTCGTTTCAGGACTCGACTCAGGAACTCAATGACTTCTTGAGCAGCACACGCACGTTCGATCTGAAGCAGCGCGTCGCGGCATCGATCAAACAGCATGGGTTTCCGATGGTGCTGAACTGCGTGCTGCATCGCTATAACCTGCCGCACGTCGACAAGATCATCGACATGGCGCTCGCGATGGGCGCCGAATACCTCGAACTCGCGAACACGCAGTACTACGGCTGGGCGCATCACAATCAGGCGCAGCTCATGCCGACCCGCGAACAACTGGAGGAAGCCGAAGCGGTGGTCGAACGCTATCGGCGCACGCATGGCGACCGCTGCAAGATTTTCTTCGTCGTGCCCGACTATTTCGAGCGACGCCCGAAGCGCTGCATGAACGGCTGGGGCGCGGTGTTTCTCGGCGTCGCGCCGGATGGCGCCGCGCTGCCCTGTCACGCGGCGCGCGCGCTGCCCGGCCTCGTGCTGCCGAATGTGAAAGACATGCCGCTGCGCGAGATCTGGTACGAGAGCGACGCATTCAATCGTTTCCGCGGTCTGCAATGGATGAAAGAGCCGTGCCGCAGTTGCGACGAGAAGGAAAACGATCTCGGCGGCTGCCGTTGCCAGGCGTATCTGCTCACCGGCGATGCGGCCAATGCGGACCCTGTGTGCGACAAGTCGCCGTTGCATGAAAAAGTGGTCGACGTGACGCGTCTCGCGGCGGCGGCGCATGAACCGCGAGAGCAGCCCATCATGTTCCGCAACGATGCAAACTCGCGCAAGCTGACGGGCGCGCATGCACCGCAAAACAAGGTGCAAAAAACGGCGCACGACGAGCCAAACGACAACGGCCACACCGGGGGTTGACCATGACAGCGGCGGACATTTCAGTGTTGCTCGTCGACGATCACGCCGTGGTGCGCGAAGGCTACCGGCGGCTACTCGAAGTGAATGCCGACGTGCACGTGTGCGGTGAAGCAGCCGACGCCGCTCAGGCCTATCAGCGCTTCTGCGCGCTGCGGCCCGATGTCGTCGTGATGGATGTCTCGTTGCCGGGCGCAAGCGGAATCGAAGCGATGCGGCGCATGCTCGCGCGCGAGGCCGATGCGCGCGTGCTGATTTTCAGCGTCCACGAAGAGGCGATTTTCGTGCGCCGCGCACTCGACGCCGGCGCGCTCGGTTATGTGACGAAAGCCAGCGCGCCCGACGTGCTGGTCGAAGCGGTGCGCACGATCGCGCGGCGCGCCAGTTATCTAAGTCCCGACATTTCGCAGGCACTCGCGCTGCGCAATGCATTCAGCGAAGGCCCGCCCGGACGGCAGTTGTCCGCGCGCGAATTCGAGGTCTTGCGTTTGCTCGTGCAAGGCTACACGCTGCCGAGCATCGCCGAAAAATTGGGCCTCAGCCAGAAGACCGTGGCCAATCATCAGTCGGTGATCCGGCAGAAGTTCGGCGCGGACAACGGTGTGCAACTCGCACAAATGGCAAGCCGCCTCGGCCTTCAGTTCACCGGCTCCGCCAGTCCCGCTTGAGCGGGCACGCGCGCGCAAAACAGGAAGCCGCCTTCGGGCTTGCTCGCGACATGAAACTCGCCGCCTAGCGCTTCGACCCGCTCGCGCATGCCGATGAGCCCCAGGCCCGCGCGCGGCGCATCGAGGTCGACGCCGGGACCGTCGTCGGCCATCGTTACGACGATTTCATCGATTGGCGCGCGTTTTTGGGCACTTTTCTGCGGCACATGCGCCTCACGCGGCGCGCGCACCATAAACACTTCCACGCGCGAGTGCCGCGCGAACTTCGACACGTTCGTCAGCCCTTCCTGCACCAGCCGGTAAAGCGTGATGGTGAGCGCGTCGCTGAGCCCTGTGTAATCGCCTTCTATCGTCAGCGAGAACGACGCGTCGGGCAAGCGCTCGCGCCATCCGTCGATGCAATGCTCGAGCGCGCTCGGCAAACCGAATTCGTCGAGACCGATAGGCCGCAAGCGCCGAATCATTCCGCCGATCTGCCGATACACATGGCTCGCGCTCCGCATCAATTCCACCGATATGCGATGAATCTCCGGCTCGCGCGCGGCGGAGAGATCGCGAATACGTGCTGCGTCGAGTGAAATGGCGTTCAGGTACTGGCCGAGTTCGTCGTGCAGTTCGCGCGCGAGATGGCGGCGTTCGAGTTCCTCTGCCTGCAACGCCTGGTTCGCAAGACGCCGGTTGTCGGCGAGCAGACGTTCGGCCTCTTCTTCGAGCACGCGGCGATGCGCAAGCTCGCTGCGCGTCTCGCGATAGCGGCGCCACGCGAACCACGCAAGCCCCAGCGACAGCACGCACAGCGTGAGCGGCAACTCGTCGAGTTGAAAGCGCTCGACGCCGCGCGTCCACCGATAAGCGCGCTCGCTGACATCGAACAGCGAGCCGAGCGCGGCCGCGAGCAAGGTCAGCGCGAGCACGCAGGCAAGATCGCGCGGCACCGCTGAATGCGGCGGATTGCGCGGCATATTGCGGCGCGTTTGATGAGGTTGGGTGGATTCGCTCGACATCACGTTTGCATTCTAGTCAGGCCAATCGGACACGAAGTTCGTCGCAACCAGTTTGGGAACGCTTCCTCGCGATTTCGGGAAAAGCTCCCGAGCCTTCACGCGAGCGCGCATGCGAAGCTTTGCACACCTTGAAAGAAAGCGCTACGTATGCCGCCACGCGGCTGCGTCCGAAGAAAGCGTCGATTCGGCAGGAGACAGAATAATGAATATCTCATCACGCGTGCGCCGCGGAAAACCCGGCCTCGGCTTCAGGCGGCGAGCCGGCATCACGCTTGGATTCGGCAGCGCGCTCGCGAGCATGTCGATAGGCGCATGGGCGCAAGCGGAGCCGGCGGCTGGCGTACCGGCTTCGGCTGCGGCTGCGGCTGCGGCTGCGGCTCCTGCTTCGGCGGCTGCCGCAGCCGATGCGCCAGACGATACGCCCTCGACCACGCTCGCGCCCGTGGTGGTGGTCGGCACGACGCCGCTGCTCGGCATCGGCACGCCGCTCGCGCAGGTGCCCGCCAACGTGCAGACCGTTCGCGCGCGAGACATCGAAGCGCAGCATCGCTTCAACCTCACGGATTACCTGGCGAAGAATCTGCCGAGCGTCGACATCGCCGATGCACAAGGCAACCCGTATCAGATGAACGTCAACTATCGCGGCTTCACGGCGTCGCCGCTGCTCGGCACACCACAGGGCATTTCGGTGTTCGTCGACGGCGTGCGCGTGAACGAGCCTTTCGGCGACGTGGTCAACTGGGACGTGCTGCCGCAACAGGCCATCGACACCATTCAATTGATTCCCGGTTCGAATCCGACGTATGGGCTGAATACGCTTGGCGGCGCGCTCGCCATCACGACGAAGAACGGCAAGACGAGCCCCGGCGGCGAGGCCGAAGTGGCGCTCGGCTCGTGGGGCCGCAAGACCGCGCAGATCGAACAGGGCGGCACGATCGGCCAGAACCTCGACTACTACGTGACCGGCAACGTCACGAACGACAACGGCTGGGCCGAGCAGAATGCGAGCCGCGTGCGGCAGATTTTCGGCAAGCTGCGTTATACCGATGCCGACACCACGCTGTCGTTATCCGCAGGCGGCGCGGACAACGATCTGCACGGCACGCAAACCATTCCGCGCTCATTCCTTGGCAATCCGAAGCAGCCTTATACGTATCCCGATCAGAACCTGAACAGCGCGGGCTACGTGACGCTGTCGGGCGAACACTACTTCAGCGATAACGTCGAGCTGAGCGGCAATGCGTACTACCGGCACTTCCGCAATAGCAATGTGAGCAGCAACACGAATCCGAACTTCGGTTCGATCGACGACGACGGCGACGTCGACACCACGCAGGCGACCAACGAGAAATCCGTCGTCTCTACCGATAGTTACGGCGCGAGCCTGCAACTCACGCTGCTCGGCAAACTCGGCGGCATGCAGAACCAGTTCGTTGCGGGCGTATCCGCGGACATCGCGAATTCGCGCTACACGCAATCGTCGCAGGATGCGGTTTTCACGGCTTCGCGCGCGACGGTCGGCATCGGCGATTTCACGCAGGAAACCGCGGCGAAAACCCATAACGGCAACTACGGCATCTATCTGCAAGACACTTTATCGCTGACGAAGCAATGGACGTTGACGCTCGCGGGACGCTACAACTGGGCCGAAGCGACCATCGGCGATTCGAGCGGCCTTCAGCCGCAACTGGACGGACACCATACGTTTTCGCGCTTCAATCCGGCGGTCGGCATCAACTGGAATCCGACCTCGGCGTTCACCGCCTACGCAACCTACAACGAAGGCATGCGCTCGCCGACCGCGATCGAACTCGCGTGTGCAGACCCGGCCGCGCCCTGCTCGCTGCCGAACGACTTCGTGTCCGACCCGCCGCTGCAACCGGTGATCTCGAAGACCTTCGAAATCGGCGCACGCGGACGAATCGGCCAGACGACAAGCTGGAGCGCCGCCGTCTATCGAACCACGCTCGATAACGACATCGAATTCATCGCCAGCAATGGCGCGGCGAGCAATCGCGGCTTCTTTCAGAACGTGGGCCGCACGCGCCGGCAAGGGTTCGAACTCTCGGGACGCAGCCAGCTAGGCCCGCTCGCGGTGACTGCGAGCTACAACTACATCGACGCGACGTATCGCACCGCGTGGACCGAGAACAGCGCGAGCAATTCCAGCGCGGATGCGAACGGCAACATCAACGTGAAGCCCGGCGATCATCTGCCCGGCATTCCGGCGAACACGGTCAAGCTGCAACTCGACTACGCGGCGACCGCGAAGTGGAGAGTCGGCGCGAACCTCACGTGGCGCGGCGGCATCTATGCACAGGGCGACGAAAACAATCAGGACGTCAATGGCAAGATCGCCGGCTATTTTCTGATCGATCTCGACACGTCGTATCAGGTCACCAAACAGTTGCAGGTGTTTGCGAGCGTCTCGAATCTGCTCGACAAGCGCTATGCGAGCTTCGGTTCGCTCGGAGAAAACTTCTTCAACGGCCCGAACCATACGTTCGACGGCGCGAATCCGAGCAACGAACAGTTCGTCGGACCGGGCGCGCCGCGCGGGTTTTGGGTCGGTCTGCGCTATGCGTGGAAGTAGGTGAAAGTGAGGGCGGTCATGCGTCGGCTCGCGCATGACCTCCGCGTGCTCAGTGCGATTCGATCGAGCCGTCGCTATGCGGATAGGTGACGATGCCCCACGCGAGCGGCAGTTGACCAATCTGCGTGACCGGCTGATAACTGCGCGCGTCGAGCACATAAACGGCATCGGAGCGCCCGCAGGCGACCAGCAGCTTTGTGCCGTCGGGCGTAAAACTGAAGTGCCAGCAACGCTGACCGACCGGCACGTCGGCAAGATGCTCGTAGCTCTTGCCGTCGAATACCTGCACCGTCTTGTCGCGCGCCGCCGCGACGAAAAGCCGCTTGCCGTCGGGACCGTAGGCGACGCCGTAAGGACCCAGTTTGGTATCGACGGTCTTCTTCACCTTGAACGTGCGCGCGTCGATCACGACGAGTTTGCTCAGCGACTCCAGCGTGACCACGTAGTCCTTGCCGTCCGGCGACAGGCGAATGCCACGCGGACGCCCGCCCGCCGCGAGCTTCACGGTCCTGACGGGCGCGCCTGTGCGCGCGTGATAGACGGAGACCGTATCGTCGCCTTCGTTGGTGACGAGCATGTTCTTGCCGTCGCGTGAAAATTCGATGCCCTCGGTTTCGTGGCCGCTCGTCACCGAGCGCACCACGCGCCAGCTTTTCATATCGACGATAGCGATCTCGGCGGGCGGCTTGTTGGCGTCGTCATCGTCGTCGGCGTGGGGTTTGCCGGCTTGCGCTTCGCCTGGCTTCTCGGCTGGCTTCTCGGCTGGCTTCCCAGACTGTCCGCTCGCTGCAGGCGGGCCGCCGTCTTCGCCCGGCTCATACGTCACATACGCATAGCCGTTGTGCACGCGCACAAACTCCGGGTTCTGACCGATCTTCACCCGCTGCACGACTTCGCCTGAAGCCGTATCGATCACGGCAAGATCGCCCGTGTTCTTGTTGGCGACCAGCAGGCGCGAGCCGTCCGCATTGAGGCTCAGGCCGCGCGGGCCGTCCGCGCCGACGGGGAAGGTTCGGGTCAACGTCATCTTGTCGAGGTCGATCACACCGACGCCGCCCTTCTCGCTCGTCACATAGGCGAGAGGCGCCGCGGCATGCGCCGAAGCGGCGCCGAACGCCGTCGCCGCGACCATACCCGCCGCGATCAAGGCTGAAACGATGGCGCGTCCCCGTGTTGTTTTGCGAAACCGTGTCTCCAGCATATGTTCTGCTCCGTTGTAAAAGCACTGTGCCGCGCAAGGCCGGCATTCAAGCAAAGTAGTTCATTAGAGGATCGTTTGACAACGGACGAAGGCGGGAGATTTTCCCGAATTGACCTGGCAAGGCCGCTAACGGTACTAAAACACCGGGCCGCGGCGGACAATGAACGCGGCGGCTCGACGAGTCGAAGGAAACGGTCATGCAGCACTATGGTCTCGCGAATGTCTGGCAAAGCGGCGATTTCATCACGCGCGCGATTCTCGGCATACTGTTCATCATGTCGATCCTGTCGTGGACGGTTATCGTCGTCAAGCTGTGGCATGTGCTGCGCATCAAGCGAGTAACCGGGCGCACCGACGCGCAGTTCTGGCAGGCCGACAACTTCGAACATGGGCTCAGGAACCTGGGCGGCCTTGCGGGCCACAGTAGTGAGGCATCGGCTGAGGCGCTGCGCGACAATCCGCTGCTCGCTCTTGCGATGGCCGCATCTGAGGCGGCCGCGCATCATCGCGACACCAGGCCGCATTTGCAGGATCGCATCGACGTATCGGACTGGATCGCGCGCCGCCTGCAAGGCAGCATCGACGACGCCGTCGCGCATATGCAAAGCGGCCTCGCGGTGCTGGCGTCGATCGGCAGCACCGCGCCGTTCGTCGGGCTCTTCGGCACGGTGTGGGGCATTTATCATGCGCTGATCGTGATCGGCGAAACGGGTCAGGCGTCGATCGATCATGTGGCCGGACCGGTCGGCGAGTCACTCATCATGACCGCGTTCGGGCTCTTCGTCGCGATACCGGCCGTGCTCGGGTATAACGGTCTCACGCGCGCGAACAAGTCGATCGTCACGCGGCTCAAGCGCTTCGCACATGGACTGCACGCGTACTTCGTGACGGGTCTGCAATTGCCGCACGGGTAATGGACCGTTAAACGATGCGTTATCGCCCGTCAAAGAATCTCTGAATTCAAATCGCGTGCGCGCTCCGCTATCGTGGCTTGCATACCGGCGGTATGCAGTCATGCACTCATGCAGTCACGCATCGCGCCGGCTCTCCATCACTGCGAGAGGACCGGCCCATGCAAGCCCTGATCTTCGATGTCGACGGCACGCTTGCCGATACCGAAAGCGCGCATCTGCACGCGTTCAACGCGGCGTTCGCGCAAGCCGGTCTCGACTGGCACTGGGACGAAGCGCTCTATGTGCGCCTTCTGGAAGTGGCGGGCGGCAAGGAGCGTCTGCTGCACTACTGGCGCATCGTCGATCCCGAGGAGGCGGAAGGCCCCGGCGTGAGCCGCGTGATCGACGCGGTGCATGCGATCAAGACGCGTCACTATGCGGCGCATGTTCGCGATGGCGGCTTGCCGTTGCGGCCGGGCATCGCACGCCTGATCGATGAAGCGGGCGCGGCCTCTATCCCCGTCGCCATCGCGACCACCACCACGCCCGCGAATCTCGACGCGCTGTTGCACGGACCGTTCGGCCCCGAATGGCGCAGCCGCTTTGCCGCGATTGGCGATGCAAGCACGACGCAGTCAAAGAAGCCCGCGCCCGATGTGTATCTCGACGTGCTTCGTCAACTCGGCCTCAAAGGCCAGGACTGCATCGCGTTCGAAGATTCCGCGAACGGCTTGCGCGCGGCGCGTGCAGCGTTTGTTCCGACTATCGTGACGCCGACAGCATACACAGCGCATCATTCCTTCGACGGCGCGCTCGCCGTGCTGCCTCATCTCGGCGATCCGCATGCGCCGCTCGCTTCGGCGGCTGCGAACGAGAATGAGCGGCCCGCATGGGTGGATCTCGCCACATTGCGTGGCTGGCATCGCAATGCGTTGAGCGAGGCTGCGGCCGTATGACGACGCCGCCGGTTTTTTCGCCTGAAGCGCTAACGCTAACGCAAGCGTTGCCGCGATCACGAACGCGCGCCGTGCTGATCGACCTCGACGGCACCATGGTCCACACAGCGCCGGATATTGTCGAAGCGGTGAGCTGCATGCTCGCCGATTTCGATCAGCCGCCGTTGCCCTTCGACACGGTCAGCAGTTTTATCGGCAAAGGCGTGCCGAACCTGGTTAAGCGCACGCTCGAAACGGCGGCGCTCGATGGACGAGTCGACATGGACGCCGCGCTCGCGGTGTTTGATCGGCACTATCGGCAGACGAATGGGCGCTTCGGTCATGTTTATCCGCACGTCGCCGCAGGTCTTCGCGAGCTCGCACGGCTCGGCTATCGGCTCGCGTGCGTGACCAACAAACCGGAGGCGTTGGCCGCACCGCTGCTGCGCATGACAGGACTCGCGCAAGATATCGACGTACTGGTCGCAGGCGATTCGATCGACAGCATGAAGCCTGCACCGCAACCGCTGTGGCACGCGTGCCGGTTGCTGGATGCAGACGTGGAATGCAGCGTTCTGGTGGGCGATTCGCCCGTCGATGTCAGCGCGGCGCGCGCGGCGGGCGTGCCGGTGTTTATCGTGCGCTACGGCTATGGCGGCCCGGATGGCGCGACGGCCTTGCAGTGCGATGCGTTAATCGATTCGTTCGCGCAGTTGCCCGATCTGCTTGCGCTGCGCGATGAGCGCTTGAACGCCGATGCAGGGTCGTAGTTCTCGCAGTCCACTATGAAAACGACCCGGACACTTACGCGTCCGGGTCGTCGGTTTCTCTGCTGCAAGCAAGCTCGCCAACAAGCTCGTCAACAAGCCGCTACAGCAGAATCAACCGCAGCGGAACATCAGAACTTATGACGGATACCGACGATCGCCAGCGCCTGCGAATCGGTGCCGTTGTAGCCATACGAACCGATCGAAGCCTGCGCGTCCTGCGTGGTGCCATCGGCGAGACGCTGCGTGCCGCTCGCGTGCTGGTAGGCCGCGACCGCGTAGAAGTCCGTGCGCTTCGAGATGTTGTAGTCCGCGCCGATGCTGAACTGGTGGTAATGCGCCGACGTGTCGCCGGAGGCAGCCGTGTACGCGTACCCCAGACCCGCGACCAGTGCCGGCGTCGCCTGATACGCAACGAAGGCTTTACCGCTGTTGTACTTCTCGGTGCCGGTGAAGGTGGACGCGCCGTCGCTCTTCAACTGCGTGTTGCTATACGAAGCGCCGAGCGTGACGGGGCCGAGCGCGTATTGGCCGCCGATCTGCGCGATGCTGACCGATTTCGCCGTCACGTAGCCGTCGTTGATATGGCTGTCGAAGATCGAATCGGTCGTGCTGCTCGCCCAGCTCGAACGCGCGGCCGTAGACGATGCGTTGGTCGCGCGCAGGTAGCCGCCCGCGAGCGAGAATGGACCGTTCGAGTACGACACCGCGCCGCTGTAGGTGTAGCCCTGGCCCGCCTGACCCGCGACGCCGCTGAATGCATACAGTGCTTCGAACTGCAGGCCGGCGTAGTTCGGCGACACGTATTTGACCGCGTTCGATACGCGCGCGCTGTTGTCGTTGTTGTCGACGTCGCCCGGCGTTGCGAAGGCGGAGCCGAAGAAGTTGTCGGCGGTGACGCCCTGCACCATGTCCGTGATCGGATCGTACTGGCGGCCGGCCGTCACCGTGCCCCATGTCGCGCCCGTCAGCCCGACGAACGACTGGCGGCCGAACTCGCGCGAGCCCTGACCGAGTTTGCCGGTGCCGACGTCGAAGCCATTTTCCAACGTGAAGATCGCCTTCAGGCCGCCGCCCAGATCTTCCTGGCCCTTCAGCCCCCAGCGGTCGCCGCTCAGATTGCCGTTGAGCATGCCCGCGAGATTGCTGCCCGAGCTGGCGTTATGCACATAGCCGATGCCGGCGTCGATCACGCCGTACAACGTCACGCTGTTCTGTGCATGGGCGGACCCCGCCGCGACCAGCAGTGCGAGAGAGGCGGAAGTCAATGCTGTCTTTTTCATCCTTGTTCCTTTATTCACGTTTCAGAAAGACATTGCGGACGCGCAGCATACCTTGATTAATTTAAAAATCAATAAAAGCGTTTGGAAATTCCAACACGATTAGTATCGCCAATTGATTACAAATAATTAAGGGCTATGTGCGAACACATAGCCCCGAGCCCGGCGCAACGACTTTCCCTGCGTGGAGACGTGGAGAAAGAACCGAACGGGATGCATTTAGCCAGCGCGATAGTGTGAAGTCAAGCGGCGGTCGATTGAGTTTCCTTTCCTGATCTTTTCACGCTCTCTTTATCGCGGCTTTATATTTCATTTTATTAATTCGCCTTTCCATTTCTAATTATCAAAGCGGGACGATCGAATCAAGAGAATCCCGTTTCAGTGACACCCTATTGCACAACCCTGGCCCGCGCGCCGCGCCCGTTGGCATGCACTGGCTTTTTCTCGCGAATGCTGGCTCTCCCACATACTGGCGGTGCGGAGCTTGTCATGCTGACGACTCAGGCGCGCGCGAAAAGGAGGTCGCCATGTCGGTCTATGTGGATGACGGATTCCGGCCCTGTGTCACGGAGCGCGCAACGGTCGCGTTCAGGGTCTGCTGGGACGACCGGGCGCAGGTTTTCGAAGTCAGCGCGGACGCGCTCATCGCCTATTGCGGCGCGGCAAGCGCGCGCAAGAAAGACTTGCTGCTCGCCTTCGAGGGCGCGCAAAGCGAGATCCTCACAGTGGCCGCACGGAAGTGGACGTTCCGGCCGACAGAGCCAGTGCCACTAGGCGTCGACGAATTCCGTATGATCATGCATTAGTCCACCCATTCGCCATGCAAGCACTGCGCCATGACCTGGATCGCCGCCCTGCCGATGTACAACGTCACGCCCTCGCTGGAAAACGAGTGGCGCGGGTGGCTTGCGGACGTGCTGCGCATGGTCAAGCCGGCGTGCCGCATCGTCGATCCCGATGAAGAATTGCACGGCTTCTGGCGGCGGCCCAATCTGCTGATTTCACAAACCTGCGGTTATCCGTTGATGCATGGTCTGCGCGAACAGGTGCAACTCGTCGCGACGCCGCGTTTCGACGCGCCCGGTTGCGAAGGCGCGCATTACTCGAGCGTCATCGTCACGCGCGCCGACGCACCATTCGATACGCTGGCCTCGTGCCGCGGCGCGCGCGTTGCCTACAATCAGGACGATTCGAATAGCGGCATGAACGCGCTGCGTCATGCAGTGGCGCCACACTCGCAGGAAGGTGCGTTTTTCCGCGCCGCGCTGCGCACCGGCTCGCATGTCGGCTCGTTGCGCGCCGTCGCGGACAATCACGCGGACGTCGCCGCGATAGATTGCGTGACCTTCGCTTTCGTCTGCGATGAAATGCCGGAACTGGCGCGGCAGGTTCGACGCATCGGCATGACAGCGGCGTCGCCGGGTCTGCCGTTGATTGCGTCCGACACCGTGCCGGCCGCGACCGTCGAAGCACTGCGCGACGCACTGAACGAAGCGCTGGCATTGCATCCCGAACGCGCAAAACGCCTGCGTTTGCAGGGGTTTTCCGCGTTACCGCTCGAGGACTACGAGCGCATCGCGCAGCTCGAGAGCGAGGCGCGCGCGGTGGGGTATACGCGGCTTGGCTGATACGGCGCCGATTGGCTCAGCCTGTCGGCGCGCTTAATCGTGCGCTTAATCGTGCGCTTATTCCCGCGCTACTGCACGTCCAGCACCAGAAGCTGCGCGCCGTCGGCAACCTGATCGCCCACCGCATACAGCACTTCCGACACAACGCCGGCCGCCGGCGCGCCGATGGTGTGCTCCATCTTCATCGCTTCCATCACGATGAGCGGCGTGCCCTTCTCCACCACCGTGCCCGGCTCGACGAGCACCGCGATCACCTTGCCCGGCATCGGCGCGGTCAGCCGGCCTTCGCCATGTTCCGCATCCGCGGCGTGCGCGAGCAGGTTCTGCCACTCGAACGCCAGTGCGTGACCGAGGCAGAACACATGAAACGTATCGCCGTCGATAAACACGCGCCCCGTGGCCCGCGCATCGCCGATGGTCGCGCGATATTCATGCAAGCCCGAACCGCTCGACCACGTGAAGCCTTCGCGCAGACCGTCGTGTTCGAGCGTTTGCGTGCCGCCGTCGCGCGCGAACGTGACCGTGAACGCATTGTCGTCTTCGACACTGCGCCAGCCTAGCGTCTGCGCGTAGCCGCCATTCAGACGCCAGTGCGACAGCGCATCCCAGGGCGACGCGCCGTGCGCGGTGCCGCCTTCGCGCGTGAGCAACGCGCCGCATGCGAGCGCGAGTGCTTCCTTGAAAGGCTTTTTCACGGGCGCGAACAGGGCCTCGTGATGCCGTTCGATCAGACCGGTGTCCAGATCGCCGCTCGCAAACGGCTCGCTTTCGACAATGCGCTGCAGAAACTCGACGTTCGTATGCGGCCCGACCACTTCGCATGCGTGCAGTGCACGGCTCATTCGCGCGAGTGCTTCTTCTCGCGTCGCGCCGTGCACGATCAGCTTTGCGATCATCGGATCGTAGAACGGCGTGATCGTGTCGCCCTCGCGCACGCCGCTGTCGATACGCACCGGCGCTTTACGGCCAGGCTCGCCGAGGCCGGCCGCGTCGATCGCGAATTCCACGCCTTCAGGCATGCGCAAATGCTTGAGCGTGCCGGTGGACGGCAAGAAGCCGCGCGCCGGATGCTCGGCGTAGATGCGCGCCTCGATCGCATGGCCGTCGATCTTGAGTTGATCTTGCGTCAGCGGCAACGGCTCGCCTGCGGCCACGCGCAGTTGCCATTCCACCAGGTCCTGGCCCGTCACCATCTCCGTGACCGGATGCTCGACTTGCAGACGCGTGTTCATTTCCATGAAATAGAACTCGCCGGTAGCCGTCATGATGAACTCGACCGTGCCCGCGCCGACATAGCTCACCGCGCGCGCGGCAGCGACTGCGGCCTCGCCCATTTCACGCTTGATTTCCGCGGACAATCCCGGCGCGGGCGCCTCTTCCAGCACCTTCTGATGACGACGCTGCACCGAGCAGTCGCGATCGAACAGATACACCGCGCCGCCGTGACGATCCGCGAAAACCTGCACTTCGACGTGGCGCGGCCGCGTCAGATACTTTTCGATCAGCACGCGATCGTTGCCGAAGCTGCTCGCCGCCTCGCGCTTGCACGAAGCGAGCGCCGCCACGAAATCCTCGCTGCGCTCGACCACGCGCATGCCCTTGCCGCCGCCGCCCGCGCTCGCCTTGAGCAGAACCGGATAGCCGATCGAATCCGCCTCGCGATGCAATAGTTCGGGGTTCTGATCGTCGCCGTGATAGCCGGGCACGAGCGGCACCGCGGCCGCATGCATCAGCGCCTTCGCGGCGGCTTTCGAACCCATCGCCGCAATCGCGTCGACCGGCGGTCCGATGAATACGATGCCCGCCGCTTCGCATGCATGCGCGAAGTCTTCGTTCTCCGACAGAAAACCGTAGCCGGGATGCACCGCCTGCGCGCCCGTCGCGCGTGCCGCTTGGATAATGCGCTCGATGCGCAGATAGCTTTCCGCCGCGCTCGCGCCGCCGATATGCACGGCTTCGTCGCACGCGCTCACGTGTTTGGCATCGGCGTCCGCATCCGAATAGACGGCCACGCTGGCGATGCCGAGCCGCTTGCAGGTCGCCGCGACGCGGCACGCAATCTCGCCCCGGTTGGCGATCAGGATCTTGTTGAACATGTGTTGTCTCGATCTCGGGATATTCTTCTGGTGAACGCCTCAAGGCGCCGCGCAATGTCGGTGAGCCGCACGTCAGTCGCGCCAGGCGGGCGTACGCTTTTCGAGGAACGACGCGACGCCTTCGCGGCCTTCCGCACCGGCTCGCGTGCGAGCGATGCGCGCCGCCGTGTCTTCGATCAATGCATCGTTCAGCTCGCGGCCGGCCATGTCCTGCACGAGTTGCTTGCAGGCGCGCACCGCTTCTGGACCGTTGGCGCAGAGCGTTTGCGCGATCTGCTGCACGGTGGCGTCGAGTTGCTCCGCGCTGACCGCTTCGCTCACGAGCCCGAGGCGCAGCGCGGTCGCGCAGTCGAACTGCTCGGCGGTGATGAAGTAGCGCCGCGACGCCTGCTCGCCCAACGCGCGTATCACGTACGGCGCGATGGTCGCCGGAATCAGGCCGAGACGCGCCTCAGAAAGACAGAAGCGCGCGCTTTCCACCGCGACCACGATGTCGCACGCGGACAAGAGGCCCATGCCGCCCGCGTAGGCGTCGCCGTTCACGCGCGCGATCACCGGCTTGTTGCAGCGATAGATGGACGACAGCATGCTGGCGAGCAACATTGCGTCGGCGCGGTTCTCGTCGTGCGAGTAGCCGGCCATCTTCTTCATCCAGTTCAGATCGGCGCCCGCGCAGAACGCCTTGCCGTTCGCGGCGAGCACGACTGCGCGCACATCGTCGCGTGTGTTCAGCGCGGTGAAGGCCGACGTGATGTCGGCGATCATCGTTTCGTTGAACGCATTGCGCACGTCAGGACGATTCAGCGTGACGGTCGCGACGTGTCCGGCGATCTCGACATTCAGCGTTTCATAGTGCATCGTGGCGGCTCCCATGCGTCGCGCTCTGTCACATCCGGAACACGCCGAAGCGTGTGTCTTCGATCGGCGCATTCATCGCCGCCGACAAACCGAGGCCGAGCACGTCGCGCGTTTGCGCCGGGTCGATCACGCCGTCGTCCCACAGGCGCGCGCTGGCATAGTACGGGTGCCCCTGATGCTCGTACTGCTCGCGAATCGGCTGTTTGAAGGCTTCTTCTTCGTCGGCGCTCCATGAACCGCCGCGGCTTTCGATGCCGTCGCGCCTGACCGTGGCAAGCACCGACGCGGCCTGTTCGCCGCCCATCACCGAAATGCGCGCGTTCGGCCACATCCACAAGAAGCGCGGCGAATACGCGCGTCCGCACATGCCGTAATTGCCCGCGCCGAACGATCCGCCGATGATCACCGTGAACTTCGGCACCTTCGCCGTGGCAACGGCCGTCACCATCTTCGCGCCGTTACGCGCGATGCCTTCGTTCTCGTACTTGCGGCCCACCATGAAACCCGTGATGTTCTGCAGAAACACGAGCGGAATCTTGCGCTGGCAGCATAGTTCGATGAAGTGCGCGCCCTTGAGCGCGGACTCCGAAAACAGAATGCCGTTGTTTGCAATGATGCCGACCGGATGCCCCCAGACATGCGCGAAGCCGCACACAAGCGTCGTGCCGTAGCGCGCCTTGAATTCGTCGAATGCCGAGTCGTCGACGATGCGCGCGATCACCTCGCGAATGTCGAACGGCTTGCGCGTGTCGACGGGAATCACGCCGTACATGCTCTTCACGTCGTAGCGCGGCGGCTTCGGTTCCTGCAACGCGACCGGCACATGCTTCGTACGATTCAGATTGCCGACGATGCTGCGCGCAATCGCCAGTGCATGCGCGTCGTTCTGCGCGAGATGATCGACCACGCCGGAAAGACGCGTATGCACGTCGCCGCCGCCGAGGTCTTCCGCGCTCACCACTTCGCCGGTTGCCGCCTTGACGAGCGGCGGACCGCCGAGAAAAATCGTGCCCTGGTTCTTCACGATGATCGACTCGTCGCTCATGGCCGGCACATACGCGCCGCCCGCGGTGCACGAGCCCATCACCACGGCGATCTGCGGAATGCCCGCAGCGGACAGATTCGCCTGGTTGTAGAAGATGCGGCCGAAGTGGTCGCGGTCGGGAAACACGTCGTCCTGATTCGGCAGATTCGCGCCGCCCGAGTCGACCAGATACACGCACGGCAAGCGGTTTTCCGCGGCGATTTCCTGCGCGCGCACGTGCTTCTTCACGGTGACCGGATAGTAGGTGCCGCCCTTGACCGTCGCATCGTTGCAGACGATCACGCACTCGTGGCCCGCAATTCGCCCAATGCCGGTGATGACGCCCGCGCCCGGCGCGTCGTCGTTATACATGCCGTAAGCCGCGAGTTGCGAGAACTCGAGAAACGGCGTGCCCGGATCGAGCAGCTTTTCGATGCGCTCGCGCGGCAGCAGTTTGCCGCGGCCCGTGTGCTTTTCGCGCGCGGCCTGGCCGCCGCCCAGCGCGAGCTTCTCGACCTTCGCGCGAAGATCGTCGACCAGCGCCTCGAGCGCGGCCGCGTTGGCGCGAAAGTCGTCGGAGCGCGGATTCAGCTTGGATTCGATGATCGGCATCGCGTCGTTCTCCTCGTTGGCCCGGCTTACATCGTTTCCGCAAACAGCTCGCGGCCGATCAGCATGCGACGGATCTCGCTCGTGCCCGCGCCGATCTCATAGAGCTTCGCATCGCGCCACAGACGTCCAACCGGATACTCGTTGATATAGCCATTGCCGCCGAGAATCTGGATCGCTTCGCCGGCCATCCACGTGGCTTTTTCCGCGGTATAGAGAATCACGCCCGCGCAGTCCTTGCGAACCTGGCGCACGTGTTCCGTGCCGAGCGTATCGAGTTGACGGCCCACCGCGTACAGATACGCGCGGCACGCCTGCAACGTGGTGTAGAGATCGGCGACCTTGCCCTGAATCAACTGGAATTCGCCGATCGACTGGCCGAACTGCTTGCGGTCGTGGATATACGGCACGACCGCGTCCATCACCGCGACCATGATGCCGGTCGGGCCGCCCGCGAGCACGGCGCGCTCGTAGTCGAGGCCGCTCATCAGCACCTTCACGCCGCCGTTCAGTTGACCCAGAATGTTTTCTTCGGGCACTTCGACGTCCTGAAACACGAGTTCGCCCGTATGCGAGCCGCGCATGCCGAGCTTGTCGAGCTTCTGCGCAACCGAAAAACCCTTCATGCCTTTTTCGACGATAAACGCGGTAATGCCGCGCGAATTCGCTTCGACGTCGGTCTTTGCATACACAACCAACGTGTCGCAATCGGGGCCGTTGGTGATCCACATCTTCGTGCCGTTCAGCACGTAGTGATCGCCTTTCTTGTCGGCGCGCATCTTCATGCTCACGACGTCCGAGCCCGCATTCGGCTCGCTCATCGCGAGCGCGCCGACATGCTCGCCGGAGACGAGCTTCGGCAAGTACTTCTGCTTTTGCGCGTCGGTGCCGTTGCGATGAATCTGGTTCACGCACAGATTCGAATGCGCGCCGTATGAAAGACCGACCGACGCCGACGCGCGCGAGATCTCTTCCATCGCGACCATATGCGCGGTGTAGCCCATGTTCGCGCCGCCGTATTCCTCCGAGACCGTCATGCCGAGCACACCGAGATCGCCGAATTTGCGCCACAGGTCCATCGGAAACTGATCGGTGCGATCGATCTCGCCGGCACGCGGCGCGATTTCTTTCGCAGCGAACCCGGCAATGCTGTCGCGCAGCATTTCGATTTCTTCGCCGAGTGGGAATTGCAAACCGGGCAGGTTGCTCATTGCTGTGTCTCCAGAGTTCATTGGCGGCCGGCGAGCGTTGCCGGCGAATTCGGGCTGGCCTCGTCTGCGGCCCTATGCGGAATCGCATCTTCCGATCTTTAAGGCGCGACGTTCAACGCGCATTTCACGCCAGATTTACGTAAGCGTCAATAGGTATTTTTGAGTGTCACTCAGAAAACAGGTTGACCCGGTTCATTGGCTTGCCGCTTGTGATAGCATCGAATCGACCGGGTTTTCCATACGAAGCTCGCCGATAAATTTGACCTCGACTCATATGACGGTTGCTATCAAGCCCGAACTGCCCGCGTCCCGTCGCCAGCCGGCCGGGCGCAAGTCGCAGCAGCGCGTGAAGGAAATCCTTCAGGCGGGCCGCGACGTGTTCTCCGAAAAGGGCTATGAACGCGCGACAACCGCGGAGATCGCTCAGCGGCTAGGCGTTTCGGAGGCCACCGTGTTCAGCTATTTCCGCGGCAAGCGCGAGTTGTGCGCGCGGGTGATCGGCGACTGGTACGACGAAATCATCGGCGCAATCGAATCCGGACTGCCGCGTGACGGCACCGTGCGTCAGCAGTTCGCGTTCATCGTGCGCACGCATTTGCGGCTGATGCTCGTGAACGGCACCGACCTCTGCGCGCTCGTGCTCTCGGAAGGCCGCGCGCGGCATCATGAATTGAGCGAAGCGCTGACCGAATTGCAGCGCCGCTACACCGCACCGTTGATGCGCGTCCTGGCGCAAGGCCAGGAAAGCGGCCAGATTCGCGCGGACATGCCGTTGCGTTTATTACGCTCGATGGTGTTCGGCCCGATGGAACACGTGTTGTGGGACGCGACGCTGGCGAAGCGGCATACCGACATCGAAGCCACCGCGGATCAGTTGATCGACGTGCTGTGGGCCGCGTTGACGCCGCCCGATCCCGCGGTGAATGCATTGCAGCAGTTCCGCGCGGAAGTGGCGGAAGCCAACCGGCGTTTCGACGAAGCCACGCGTGAAACGGCCGCGCGCGCTACGAACCCGGCGGCGAGTAGCGAGTAGCGCCTCCAAGCCGCCATCGGCACCGCTGTTGTAGTTCCAGCAATGCAGCGTTTCAACGCATCGACCGTTGATCCGCTTGACAGTGTGCTTATACACACATAGAGTGCCACCCATGAACCGCCCTATCTCCTACGACGAATGCAACTGTTTTGCGCTGCGCCAGGCGGCACGTCATGTCACGCAAATCTATGAGCGCCATCTCGGCCGCGTGGGCTTGACGGCTGCCCAGTTCACGATTCTCGCCAAGCTTGCCCGCACGCCCAATTTGCCGATATTGGACCTGGCGGACGCCATGGTGATGGAGCGCACCACGCTCCTGCGCGCGATGAAGCCCTTGCAGCGCGACGGACTGGTGGTGGCCGAATCGGCGGAACACGACGG
Source organism: Paraburkholderia sp. RCC_158 (assembly GCF_041355255.1). NCBI lineage: Bacteria > Pseudomonadati > Pseudomonadota > Betaproteobacteria > Burkholderiales > Burkholderiaceae > Paraburkholderia > Paraburkholderia sp. RCC_158. Next base: position 331,208 of record NZ_JBFUPM010000005.1, read on the forward strand.
CCGCACGTTTCTGTTCAGCCTGACGGAGCAAGGCGAAGCCATGTTCGATCAGGCCGCCATTGCGTGGCGCGCCGCGCAGGACGAATTCGAACAGAAGTTCGGCCGTGCGCGCGCCAAAATTCTTCGTACCGAACTCTTTAGCATCACCGACTAATTAGCGACTCGCCTGCTCGTTCAAACAGCGATCAGCTCGCCCTTAAATGTGCATATGCACTAACTGATAAGGAAACGCGGAAATGCAAGAACTGTTCGACGACGATTGCTTCGCAATCCGCCAGGCCGCGCGCTATGTCTCGCAAATATACGACCGGCACCTCGCTCATGTTGGGCTCACGATTACGCAGTTTTCGCTGCTGGGAAGGCTTAGACGCACTGGCGCGATGACCATGAAGCAAATGGCCGAAGCCATGCGCATGGAACGCACGACCCTCGTTCGCACCGTTCAGCCGCTGCGCCGCAACGGCCTCGTGTCGAGCGACGCACTCGGCGCCGACGCGCGCGCGCTGACCGTCACGATCACGCGAGCGGGCGAAGAACGTCTGAAGGCGGGCGGTCAACATTGGCAGGCCGCGCAAGCCGAATTCGAGCATCGTTTCGGCGAACGGCGCGCGGCCGCATTGCGCGGCGAACTGTTTGCCGTCACGCACGATTCCAACTGAAGTCGCGGACACAGCGACATGCGGCTCGCGCGATCCACGGGCCGCTTTTTTTCAACGTAAAGAGTGCATACACACAGGCCGACAACATGTCCACTACTCCATCGACTATCGCCCCGCCGAGCGCGGCGCAGACCGCGAGACCGGCACGGCGCATTCCGTGGATGCTGCTCGCGATCATCACCGTGCTTGCCGTGCTCGCGCTTGCGGTCTCGTACTGGTTCTTCGTCGGCCGCTTCTACGAGACAACGGACGATGCTTACGTGGGTGGCGACGTCACCGTGATGGCGCCGAAGGTCAACGGCTTCGTGACGAACGTGCTCGTGCGCGACAACCAGTTCGTCCACGCGAACGACGTGCTGATCCAGCTCGATGCGCGCGATTACGACGCGCGGCTCGCGCAAGCCAGAGCGGAAGTGCGGAGCGCGCAAGCCGCAGTGATCGAACTGCAGGCGAAGAAATCGTTGCAGCTCGCCACCATCAACCAGCAGGCCGCCGAAGCGCGCGCGTCCGGCGCCGAATTGACGCGCAGCGCCGCGGATCAGACGCGCTACCGCGAACTCGTGAAGGACGATGCGGTGTCGAATCAAGTCGTCGAACGCGCGGATGCCGATCTCGTCAAGGCACGCGCGGCGGTCGATCGCAGCGCGGCCGCGTTGACCGCGGCGCAACGCCAGATTGCCGTGCTCGATGCGCAGATCGGCGACGCGGAGGCGCGCATCGCGACAGCGCAAGCCGCCGAGCGCGTGGCGGCGCTGAACGTGGAGTACACGACCATTCGTGCGCCGATCGACGGCTATATCGGCAATCGCACCGCGCGTGTCGGCGTGCTGGCGAGCGCGGGTGTGCCGCTCTTGACCGTGGTGCCGTCGGGCGGATTGTGGATCGACGCGAACTTCAAGGAAGACCAGTTGAAGAAGATGCGCGTGGGCGACAGCGTCGACGTCGATCTCGACGCCTTCAGCACGCCCATCCACGGCGTGGTGGAAAGTCTCGCGCCGGCCACCGGCGCGACGTTCAGCGTGCTGCCCGCGGAAAACGCCACCGGCAACTTCACGAAGATCGTGCAGCGCGTGCCGGTGCGGGTGCATCTTACTGTGCCGAAGAACATGGAGGGCGCGTTGCGTCCGGGCCTGTCGGCCACGGTGAAAGTGCATGTCGATAGCGGCAAGACGCCGGCGCGCGGCTGAGCCCATCATGACGCAAGCTCTCGCCAACTCCGCCGGCCCTGCCACGCCCGCCGCCCCCGCCAATCCCGCCGACCTGCCGACGCGAATCAAAGTCCTGGCCTTCACGCTGATGTGCGTCGGCTTTTTCATGGCAACGCTCGACATCCAGATCGTTGCGTCGTCGCTGAAGGACATCGGCGGCGGCTTGTCCGCGAGTCAGGACGAACTGTCGTGGGTGCAGACGTCGTATCTGATCGCCGAAATCGTGGTGATTCCCATGTCCGGCTGGCTCACGCGTGTGTTTTCCACGCGCTGGGTGTTCGCGTTTTCCGCGCTCGGCTTCACGATTGCGAGCATGTTGTGCGGCCTCGCGTGGGACATCAACTCGATGATCCTGTTTCGCGGCCTGCAAGGCGCGCTCGGCGCCGCGATGATTCCGACCGTGTTCACCACGGCGTTCGTGCTGTTTCCCGGCAAGCAGCGGCTGATTGCATCGACCACGATCAGCGCGCTCGCCACGCTCGCGCCGACCATCGGCCCGGTGATCGGCGGCTGGATTACGTCGCAATGGTCGTGGCACTGGCTGTTCTATCTGAACCTGGTGCCGGGTGTCGCCGTCGCGCTGCTGGTGCCGAAATATGTGCACTTCGACGACGCCGACCTGTCGCTGCTGAAGAAGGGAGATTACTTCGGCATCCTTTTGATGTCAGGCTTTCTGGCCTGCCTCGAATACGTGCTAGAGGAAGGGCCGCGCAAGAACTGGTTCGGCGACGACGTGATCGTGACGTGTACGTGGATCACGGCGATTTGCGGCTTTCTGTTCATCGTGCATGCGTTCACCGCCAAAGAGCCGATCGTCGATCTGCGCGCGTTGGCCATCCGCAACTTCGGCATCGGCAGTCTGCTGTCGTTCATTACCGGCATCGGCATTTTCTGCGCGGTGTTTCTGACGCCCGTGTTCCTGTCGCGTGTGCGTGGTTTCGATTCGCTGCAGATTGGCGTGGCCTTGCTATCGGTCGGCTGTTTTCAGTTGGCCGCGATGGTGGTGTACTCGGTGGTCGCGCGCTTCGTCGACATGCGGATTCTGCTGGTGATCGGTCTCCTGCTGTTCGGCCTCGGCTGTTATCTGTATGTGCCGTTGACCAGTCAATGGGGCTGGCGTGAGTTGCTGATCCCGCAGGCGTTACGCGGCATCGGCCAGCAGTTCTGTATTCCGCCGATTGTGACGATGGCGCTCGGTTCGTTGCCGATGTCGAGGCTTCGTTCCGCTAGCGGCCTCTTTAATCTGATGCGCAACCTCGGCGGCGCGATCGGCATTGCGGTGAGCAGCACGATGCTGAACGACCGCCTGAACCTGCACTACGAGCGGCTCGACGAACATCTGAACGCGGGGCGCCCGGTCGTCCAATCGGTGTTGCAACAGCAGACCGCGCATTTCGCGGCAGTCGGCGGCAACGCGTTGAACGCGGCCAACGCCGGACTCGCGCAACTGCACGCGCTGCTGATGCGCGAAGCGCTCGTGCTCACGTTCTCCGACACTTTCTTCGCGTTGTCGCTGTGTTTCGTGGTCGGGCTGTTGAGCGTGCTGTTATCGCGGCCGTTCGGCAATGCGGCGCCGCCGCCCGATGCCCATTAAGGAATTCGACATGAAACCGAACTTTGTCAAAGTACTGGCGAGCGCCGCGTTGCTGACGCTCGCGGCGTGCGCGGTGCAACCGGAAAAGCATGCGGATTTGCCGCTCACCGTGAAGACCGTCGCGCCCGCCGCGTGGAATGTCGATGCGCCGCAGGACGCCGTGAGCGCCAACGCATGGTGGGCCCAATTCGGCGACCCCGTCATGCATCAACTGGTCGAATCCGCGTTGACCGGCAACCTCGATGTGCAGGCGGCAGTGGAGCGCGTCAGGCAGGCGCAAGACCTGGCGAAGCAGAATCGCGCGGCGCTGCTGCCTGAACTCAACGCGAGCGCCACCGCGTCGAACTCGCGCCAAAACACGCCGCCGCCCCTCGGCTATGTGCGCCAGGCCGGCGTCGGCTTGACGGCGAGCTGGACGCCCGACGTGTTCGGCGGCGAACGTCTCGCGGTGCTGGCTGCTCAGGCGCAGGTCTCGGGACGGCAGTCGGCATTGAACGAAGTGCGCCTCGCGCTCGCGGCGAATACCGCCGCAGCCTATATCGATCTGCGCTGGGCGCAAGCGCAGTTGCAGATTCTCAGCGACAACGAGACGATCCGCGCCCGCGCGCTGAAGCTCACGCAACAGCGCCTGCGCTACGGGCTGTCGACGCAACTCGACGTGGCGCGCGCGCAGAATCAGCTTGAGGATTTGCGGGCGCAGATTCCGCGCGTGCAATCGGCGGTGCAGCATCAATTGAGTTTGACCGCGGTGTATTCGGGGCGCACGCCGGAGAGCGTCGATACGCTGGTGCTCGCGAGCGCACGCGAGATTCCGGTGCCCACGCAAAGCGCGCCGCAGACGTTGCCATCAGAAGCGTTGTTGCAGCGGCCGGACGTACGCACCGCCTACGCGACGGTCGAGCAGCGCGCCGCGGAAGTCGGCGTGTCGAAAGCGCAGCGCTATCCGCAGTTCCGCCTCAATCTCGCCGACGGCCTGCTGGCCTCCTCTTACCTCGGCTTGCCGACGCTCACCGACAACCTGTTCAGTGCCGCGTTGAACGCGACGAGTCCGATTTTCAACGCGGGCCGCATCACCGCGAATATCGATGCGAGCGAAAGCCGCATGCGCGAATCGCAGCTCGCATTGCAGCAGACCATGCTGCAAGCGCTGAAGGAGATCGAGGACAACCGCAGCGATCTGGTCAACGGCGCAGTGCAGGTGCAGCGCCTTGGCGGTGCGCTGGATGCGTCGAACCAGGCGCTGCGTTTATCGAGCGAACTGTATAAGGGCGGCGCGTCGAGCTTCCTGGATGTGCTCGCCGCGCAGGAGGCGTATCTGCGTGACGCGGAGTCGTTGAACCAGGCGAAACGCGAGCATGCGCTTTCGGCCGTCTCGTTGTATCGGTCGCTTGGCGGCGGCTGGGATGTGCATGACGCCGTCGCGACCGTGTCGGCAAACAACTGATCGACCGATGCTTTTGCCTACGTAAAGTCATCACCCCGGGAACAAATCATGCTGCACGACGGCTGAGTTCCTGCCGGGCCGGGTGATGAAAAAACTGCTCGAAATCTGCCTCGGCGTCGTGACGGGCGTCGGCGGCTTTCTGGAGATGGGCTCGCTGGCGACAGCCGTACAAGGCGGTGCCGCGTTTCGCTTTCAGCCCGGCTGGGCCATCCTCGTCGGCACCGTGTGCCTCGTCTTTCTCACCGAGATGGCGGGCCGTTTCTCCGCGGTGAGCCGGCATACGATCGCCGACGGCATTCGCGACCGCTTCGGCGTGAAGTTCTTCCTGTTGCCGCTCATCGCGGTCGTCCTCGTCAACGCGCTGGTTATGTCGGCGGAAATCGGCGGCGTCAGCGTCGCGCTCGAGATGGCGACCGGCATCAAGCATCCGTGGTGGGCGTTTCCCGTTGCATTGCTTGCGTGGTGTGTCTTGTGGCGCAGCACATTCGGCGTGATCGAAAAAGGAACCTCGCTGCTCGGCCTCGTCACATTGAGCTTTGTGGCCGCGGCTATCGTGGCATCAGGTGGCACGCGGTCTCGTGCCCAGCGCGCCGCATCACGATCCCGCGAACTACTGGTTCACGGTGGTCAGCATTCTCGGTGCGTCGATCACGCCTTCGCTGTACCTGTTCTATTCGTCAGGCGCTATCGAGGATCACTGGGACCGCGGCTATCTCGGCGCGAATCGAGCGATTGCCGGTTTGGGCATGGCCTTCGGCGGCGGGATTTCACTGGCTGTTCTGATTGCGGCGGCCGTCGTTTTTCCGGCGCACGGCATCACGCGGGTCGACGATTATCAGCAGTTGCCGCTGACGCTCGTCGCGGTGTTCGGCTTCTGGGGTTTCGTGCTGTTCATCGCGTCGCTCGCTTTCGCGTGCTTCGGCGCGACGCTGGAAATGGCGCTTGAGCAGGCGTACTTCGTCGCACAGGGATTCGGCTGGAACTGGGGCAAAGATCGCAAGCCGCGCGACGACCCAGGGTTCAGCCTCGTGTACACCTGCGCGCTCGCAATCAGCGCGATCCCGATTGCCGCGGGTGCCGATCCGCTGAAACTGACGGTATTCTCGATGGCGCTGAGCGCGTTTAGCCTGCCGCTCACGGTCGTTCCGTTTCTCGTGCTGATGAACGACGAGAGTTATGTCGGACGTCATCGCAACGGCGCATTTTCCAATGCTGTCGTCACCGCGATCGTCGCGCTGAGCTTCGTGCTGGCAATCGTCACGCTGCCGCTGCAGATAGCCGGAGGCACATGATGGATCTCGTGCGAGACATACTCGACAAACAACTGGTGGATCGGCACGGCGCGAAGATGGGCCGCGTCGATGGAATCGTCGTTGAGCTGCGCCACGGCCGGCCGCCCGAGGTGATTGCGCTCGAGACCGGCCCGATAACCATAGGGCGACGCATCGGCAAGCGTGCCGCGGCCTGGGTCACGCGTCTCATGATCCGTATCGGCGGCCCACAGAACGGCGAGCCGTACCGCATTCCATGGAATCGCGTGCGCCGCATCGAGATCGATATCGGCGTGGACGCCGACGTGGCCGATACGCCGCTTGGCAGGCGGCAGAACTGGTTGCGCGAACATATTGTCGGACGCATTCCGGGGGCTCGGCGATGACGCAACTCAACATCGAACTTGTGCTCGGTCGCGAAGTGCGCTCTCGCGATGGCAAGCGACTCGGACACATAGAAGCAATCCATCTCGCACGCGACGGAGACTCGCTATTCATCAGCGAATTCCACATCGGCCCCGATGCGTTGCTTGAGCGTCTCGCGGTGGGATTATTGCCGCAGTGGCTGCGTGAAGTGGTCCATCGCAGGAATCAGTCGCGCCGCCATCGGCTTGCGTGGGACCAGATGGACCTTAGTGATCCGCGACATCCGCGGCTGATTTGCGACGAAGCTCAACTCAGGAAGCACGCGCACACAGATGACGCCCAGGCGTGAAGCCATGTTGTGCTGAAGTGTCCGAAGGAACGTCACGTCAACTCGACGAGGCATCGAACGGCGCAAGTCAGTCGACCAGTTGCGGGTCGTCAATCGCTCCCGTCAGCAACTGAAGAAACGCCTGCATCGCGACCGGCAACGATCGGCCTGCCATCGTCTGAATCTGAAGCGTGCGTTGATGCAATGCAGGGTTGCGAATCGGCAGCGCGGCGAGGCCGTCCGCGGCGAGCCGGCTGCGCACCGTCAGCAGTCCGGTCAGCGTCACCGCATCCGTTTGGCGCACGAAGCTTTGCAGCGCCGGATGATAGTTGCTCACGAACACGGGATCGAACACGAGCCCTTCGAGGCTGCATGCAATGTCGAATAGCTGGCGGATCGTCACGCCCGTGTTGTTGATCGCGAACGGCCACTGCAGAAGGTCCGCGAGCGTCACGGAGTCCTGCTTGCAAAGAGGATGATCGCGCCGGAGAAGCGCAAAGATCGGCGCGCGCTGCGAGTACACCACGTTGATGTCCTTCTCGGGCGCGATGCTGAAGCACACGGCGATGTCGGCGGTGCCTTCGCGCACGCGCTGCGTCGCGGCCGACGGCGCCGCGACGTCGAGCTGGAAATGCGTCGCCGGATGCGTCTTCAGAAAGCGCGCGAACACCTGCGGCAAGAAATGCGGCGCGACGCCTTCGGAACTCGCGACGCGAATCGTCGCGCGTCCGCCGTTGGTCAGCCCGCGAATTTCCTCGGTCACGCGCTCGGCGTCGAGCAGGCTGCGCTGCGCGTGTTCGGCCAGCAAACGCCCGGCATCGCTCAATACCATGCCGCGCGGACGCCGCTCGAAAAGCGCCGCGCCCACCTCTTCCTCAAGCTTCGCGATCTGCCTGCTCAGTGCGGACACGGCCACGTACAGCCGCGTCGATGCCTGGCTGAGCGAACCGCTGCGAGCCACCTCCAGAAAATAACGCAGTGCGGTGTTGTCCATATCGGTCGAGCTGCCCTTTGCCGTTTCGGCAACGATCGGTGCCAAATATTGTAATTGTCCACAAATATCGTCCACGCCAGGATTGCAGATAACGCCTTATCAACCGTTAGCGCCGCGGCGCGTCATTGCGCCATTGGAGAACCATGTTGACACGCGACACCGCCATCCACCAGGCGACGGATCAGTACGACTCCGGCCGTTTTCTCGACGACCTGCAGCGCCGCGTCGCGCTTCGCACGGAAAGCCAGGAAGCCGACAGCGGCGCGCGCCTGCACGCTTATCTGAGCGACGAAATCACGCCGACGCTGACGCAAATGGGCTTCACCTGCCGCATCGTCGACAATCCCGCTGCGGGCGCCGGGCCGTTTCTGGTGGGGCACCGCCACGAGGGCGACGGCTTGCCGACCGTGCTGACCTACGGCCACGGCGACGTGGTGCGCGGCTACGACGCGCAGTGGCGCGAGGGTCTGGGACCGTGGCGCGTGACGGTCGAGGGCGAGCGCTGGTACGGCCGCGGCACCGCTGACAACAAGGGCCAGCACAGCATCAACCTGGCGGCGCTGCAAGCGGTGCTCCGCGCGCGCGGCGGCAAGCTCGGCTTCAATCTGAAAGTGCTGTTCGAAACCGGCGAGGAAGTGGGTTCGCCGGGCCTGCACGCGGTCTGCGCGCAGTTGCGCGACGAACTCGCCGCCGACGTGCTGATCGCCTCGGACGGCCCTCGCCTCGCCGCGCAACGTCCGACGATTTTCCTCGGCTCCCGCGGCCTCGTGAATTTCCGCCTCGACGTCAAGCTGCGCGACGGCGGCCATCATTCGGGCAACTGGGGCGGCTTGCTGCGCAACCCCGCGGTCGTGCTCTCGAACGCGATTGCGTCGATGGTCGACGCGAACGGCCGCATCCTCGTTGAAGGCTTGCGCCCGCCGCCCGTGCCCGACGCGGTTCGCCAGGCGCTCGCCGACATCGCTGTAGGCGGCAATCCAGGCGAGCCGGAAGTCGATGCCGACTACGGCGAGCCTGGCCTCACGCCGACTGAGCGCGTGTTCGGCTGGAACAATCTCGAGGTGCTCGCATTCCGTACGGGTAATCCCGAGAAGCCGGTCAATGCGATTCCGCCGCACGCGTTCGCGTACATGCAGATCCGCTTCGTGGTCGGCACCGATTGGGAAAACCTCGAACAAATCCTGCGGCGGCATCTCGACGAGAACGGCTTCAGCATGGTGGATATCGATGTCGAACGCGGCATGCCCGCAACGCGCGTCGATCCTCTCGATCCGTGGGTGCAGTGGGCGTTGCGCTCGCTGCGGCAAACGACCGGCGTCGAGCCCGTGCTGCTGCCGAATCTCGGCGGCACCTTGCCCAACGACGCGTTCGCCGACGTACTCGGCATGCCCACGCTGTGGATTCCGCATTCGTATCCGGGCTGCTCGCAACATGCGCCCGACGAGCATCTGCTCGGTCCGGTGGTGCGGGAAGGACTCGGCATCATGGCGGGGCTTTTCTGGGACCTCGGCGCGCAGGATGCCGACGCGCCTCATCGCGCGAAAGCGAGTGCATCGCAACTTCCACGAAACGTTGCACAAGGACAACCGTCATGAGCACCGATACCGCCACCGCAGCCGGCACGATCGCGGCGCCTGCATCGAACGCGCACCTGTCGCGTCTGATCCTCGCGACGTCCATCGGCAACGCGCTCGAGTTTTACGACCTCGTCGTGTACGGTTACTTCGCGACGGTTTTATCGCGGCTGTTCTTTCCGGCTCACGACAAAACCGTGTCGCTTCTGCTGACGCTCGGCACCTTCGCGCTGTCGTATCTGGCGCGGCCTGTGGGCGCGCTCGTGCTCGGCTCGTTCAGCGACCGCAAGGGCCGCAAGGCATCGCTGACGCTCTCCATCGCGTTGATGACGCTCGGCACCGGGCTCGTCGCGCTGATGCCGCCGTATGCGGCGATCGGCGTGCTCGCGCCGATCGGCATCTTCGCGTCACGGCTTCTGCAAGGCTTTTCGGCCGGCGGCGAGTTCGGCAGTTCGACGGCGTTTCTGATCGAGCATGCGCCGCAGCGCAAAGGCTTCATGGCAAGCTGGCAGTTCTCAAGCCAGGGCGCAAGCACGCTGCTCGCGTCCGCGTTCGGCGCCGTGCTGACAAGTACGCTGACACAGGATCAACTCGAAGGCTGGGGTTGGCGCATTCCGTTTTTATTCGGGATGCTAATCGGTCCGGTCGGCCTCTATATCCGTCGACGCATCGACGAAACGCCGGAATTTGAGCGGGCTGAAAAAGCCGCCTCGCCCGTGCGTGAACTGCTGGCCACGCAGAAGTCGCGCGTGCTCGTGTCGATCGGCGCGCTCGTGCTGACCACCACGGCCAACTACATGCTGCTTTACATGCCGACGTATGCGTCGCGTCAACTGGGCCTCGCGCCGTGGGCGGGTTTCGTCGCGACCTTGCTGGCCGGCTTCATCATGATGGTGCTCACGCCGATAGTCGGCCATTGGTCCGACAAGGTGGGCCGCACGCGCATCATGCTCGGCGCCGGCGTGCTGTTCCTCGTCACCGTCTATCCGGCCTTCATGCTGATGAACGCGCATCCGTCGCTCGTGACGCTGCTCGCCGCCGTCGTGTGGGTCGCGCTGCTCAAGGCCACCTACTTCGCGCCGATTCCCGCGCTAATGTCGGAGCTGTTCCCGACCCGCACGCGCACGACCGGCATGGCGCTCGGCTACAACATCGGCACCACCGTATTCGGCGGCTTTACGCCGCTCGCCGTGGCGGCGCTGATCGCGGCAACCGGCAACAATCTCGCGCCGGGTCTTTATCTGATGCTCGCGGCTGTCATCAGCCTCGGCACACTCGTCTGGGCGCGTGCGCGGCTGAACGCGCGCTGATCGTCCAATCACGCTGAACCCGTTAATAGCAGGAAATCTGGAATGCAAGAAGATTTGCAACGAGCCGTGCAGTTTGCAGTTGAACATGAGTCGCTGTGGGATCGTCACGTCGACGGTGCGTGGGGTGTGCATGTGAACGATCCGCCGCCGTGGAATCGCTTGCTCGGCCCCGTACACGATCGCGGGCCGGTGTCGGGCGCGATCGCCGTCGACGGCCGTGTGCTGACCACCTGGGGCGAACCCGATCGCGCGGACCTGACCTTCAGCGTCGCGAAGATGTACCTCGCGTTGCTCGCAGGCGTCACGCACGATCGCGGCTTGCTGCCCGATGTGGACGAGCCCGTGCGTCTGCGCGTGCCCAACATCGGTTTCGACGACGAGCACAACGCAGCCGTCACATGGGCGCATTTGCTTCAGCAAACCAGCGAGTGGCAAGGCACGTATTTCGGTTTGTCCGACCAGGCCGATCACTATCGCGCTGTTAACTTCGCCGCACCGCCGATTGGCAAGAAGGGCGACTTGCGTCCGTTGCAGCGTCCCGGCACGTACTGGGAATACAACGATGTGCGGATCAACCAGTTGTCGCTCGCGCTGCTTCATCTGTTTCGTCGACCGTTGCCCGAGGTCTTTCGCGAAGCCATCATGCGCCCTGCCGGCGCCAGCGAAAACTGGCAATGGGTCGGCTATGACAACGCATGGGTCGAGATAGACGGACGGCGCATGCAATCGGTGCCGGGCGGCACGCACTGGGGCGGCGGCATGTCGGTGAGCGCGAACGATCAACTCAAGGTCGCGCAGATGCTGCTCGACGAAGGCGTCGCGAACGGCCGCCGCGTGCTGTCGCGCGAATGGATCGCGCGCATGCGCACGCCTTGCGCGATCGCGCCGTTCTACGGCTATCTCGTGTGGCTCAATACCGGCCGCAAGGTGTTCCCGAGCGTGCCGGCATCGAGCTATTTCGGCGTCGGCGCGGGCAGTTCTTTTACGTGGATCGAACCCGAGCGACGCATGACCGTTGTGGTCCGCTGGTTGAATCCGGCCGCCGCCAACGAGTTCTTTGGACTGGTGCTCGATGCGGTCGATGCCGTCCACAGCGCGTGACATGTTCCGCCGCGAATCGCGAAGTCGAAGTGCGGAGAGGCCGGCGCAGTGCCGGCCATCTGTCGTCTAGAACGCGCTCTTGATGACGCCCCCATCGGCGCGCAACGAAGCGCCGGTCGTGGCCGACGCAAGCGGACTGGCGATATACGCGACGAGGGACGCGATTTCCTGCGGCGAACCGAATCGCTTGATGAGCGATGTGGGACGCACCTTCTCGAAGAACTCCTTCTCGAATGCTTCGAACGATTTGCCGTCGGCCTTCGCGAGCGTCTCCACGAATTCGCCCACGCCGCGCGATTTGGTCGGCCCCGGCAGCACGCTGTTGACTGTAATCCCGGTGCCCGCGACGGCTTCGGCCAGCCCGCGCGAGACCGCGAGCTGCGCGGTTTTCGTTACGCCGTAGTGGATCATTTCGGCGGGAATCTGCACGCCGCTTTCGCTCGAAATGAAAATAATGCGCCCCCAGTTCGCCTGCTTCATCGCGGGCAGATACAGGCGGGCAAGGCGTACGCCGCTCAGCACGTTGACGTCGAAGAAACGCTGCCAGTCTGCGTCGGGAATCTCTTCAAACGGCTTCGGCTCGAAGATGCCCAGGTTATTGACCAGAATTTCGACAGCGGGATAGCGGCGCGCGAGTTCGTCGGCTGCGGCGGCCGTACTCAGGTCGCCCGCGAATCCAAGCACGTCGCCGCCGGTGTCCGCTTTCAGTTGAGCGACCACTTCATCCACCGACGACTGCGAGCGGCCATTGACGATCACACGAGCGCCTTCCTGCGCCAATGTGCTGGCGATCGCGAGGCCGATGCCGGCCGTGCTTCCGCTAACCAGCGCGAGTTTGCCTTTCAGGTTCAGGTCCATCAGCAATTTTCCTTTTCCGTGGATGAAATAGAAATGACGGCATCCGGTGTTGAACAACCGGATGCCGTCATGCTGATATTGACATACTCGCTATCTATTCGCGCTCGCCTCCACTAATTCAATGCGCGTTCGAACCAACCGGCGCTTCGCTCGCAGACGCTGGTTCCGCGGCCGGATGCCCGGCCGGCCGCAAGTCTTCGATCTCGTCGATGTTCTCCCGATTCAGCACCACACGCGCCCTGTCCATATCGAGCTGCCCTTCCCAACGCGCGACCACGACAGTAGCAACGCCATTGCCGATCAGGTTCGTAACCGCACGCGCCTCGTTGAGAAAGCGGTCGACACCGAGCAGTAATACGAGCCCTTCGACGGGAATCTTGTGCATCGACGCAAGCGTAGCCGCCAACGCAACGAATCCCGCTCCGGCGACGCCCGCCGATCCTTTTGACGTCAGCAAAAGCACGGCGAGTACGAGCAACTGGTCCCAGATCGACAGATGAATGTTCATGGCCTGCGCGATGAACAACGCCGCCATCGTGAGGTAAATTGCAGTGCCATCTGCATTGAACGTGTAGCCGGTCGGCAGCACCATGCCGACTACCGGACGCGAGCATCCCATCTTCTCCATCTTGATCAGCATTTGCGGCAATACGGCTTCCGTCGACGCCGTGCCAAGCGTAATCAGAATTTCGTCCTTGATATAGCGAAGGAACTTCCAGAGCGAAAGTCCGCATAGCCGCATCACGAAGCCAAGCACGACAACGACAAAGAAAATCGACGTCAGATACAGGCAAAGCATCAGTTCGCCGAACGACGCCAGCGTGCCGATACCGTACTTTGCGATCGTGAACGCCATGCCGCCGAACGCGCCGATCGGTGCAACGTACATGACGATCCGCACCACCCCGAACATGCCCTGCAAGAACATGTCGAGCATGTCGACAAACGGCGCGGTCCGTGGACCGAGCTTGGCAAGCGAGATGGCGAGCAGGACAGAGAAGAAAATGATCGGCAGCATTTCGCCGTTTGCGAATGCCCCGACAATGCTGTTCGGAACAATGCTCATGAAGAATTCGAGCATGCCGTGTTGCTTCGCCGCGTGCGTGTAAGTCGCGATTGCCGCGCCGTCGATATGCGACGGATCGACGTTCATTCCGCTACCCGGCTTGATGACATTGACGACCACCATTCCGATCAAGAGCGCAATCGTCGATGCAACTTCAAAGTAAACAACGGCCTTCACGCCGACTCGCCCCGCTTCATGAAGATCGTTCATGCGCGCAATGCCGACCACGACAGAGGCAAAGATGATCGGTGCAAGCAGCATCCGGATCAGCTTGATGAAGAGATCGCCCAATGGCTTGAGTTGCGAGCCAATGTCCGGATAGAAGTGCCCCACCAGGATACCGGCGACGATGCCGATGAGAACCTGCACGTAGAGCTTCGAGACGATTTTCCTGCCTTTCGATACCAGCATGTCTGTCTCCTGTGACTGGCGTCTTCTGGAAAGAGGACGTGCGGCCACAGCGGAGCAATCCGCCCTGGCGACCACGGCTCGCTTTCGCCTTCGTTGTATTTTTTATGTGTGCACCGACGGGCGCCGCCGGTGCATTTTTACTGCGAGGTTTTATACGGACAGCTTGCGCATTTCGGCGATCAGATCCGACTTGCCTTCAAAGCCAATGCCTGGCAAGTCCGGCATCGTGATGTAGCCGTTATCGACCTTGACGCCATCGGGGAAGCCGCCATACGGCTGGAACAGGTCCGGATACGACTCGTTTCCGCCGAGGCCGAGTCCAGCCGCGATGTTCAGCGACATCTGATGGCCGCCGTGGGGAATGCAGCGGCTCGGCGACCAGCCGTGCTGACGCAGCATGTCGAGCGTGCGCAGGTATTCGACGAGGCCATAGCTCAACGCGCAGTCGAACTGCAGCCAGTCGCGGTCGGGACGCATGCCGCCGTAGCGGATCAGGTTGCGGGCATCCTGCATCGAGAACAGGTCTTCGCCGGTTGCCATCGGGTTGTCGTAATAGTTGCGCAGCGTGGCTTGCAATTCGAAGTCGAGCGGATCGCCCGGTTCCTCGTACCAGAACAGGTCGTATTGCGAGAGCGCCTTCGCGTACTGAATCGCGGTATCGAGATCAAAGCGGCCGTTCGCGTCGACGGCGAGTTTCTGGCCGTCTTGCAGCACGCTGAGAATCGAGTCGATGCGGCGCAGGTCTTCATCGAGCGACGCGCCGCCAATCTTCTTCTTCACGACCGTATAGCCGCGGTCGATATAGCTGCGCATCTCGTCTTTCAGCTTCTCGTGATCCTGACCGGGGTAGTAATAGCCGCCCGCCGCATACACGAAGATCTTGCGATCCGGCTGGCCATTGCCATAACGGTCCGCGAGCAACTGGAACAGCGGCTTGCCTTCGATCTTCGCCACTGCATCCCAGATCGCCATGTCGATGGTGCCGATTGCAACCGAGCGCTCGCCATGACCGCCGGGCTTTTCATTGGTGAACATGGTCGCCCAGATCTTGTGCGGATCGAGGTTGTCGCCTGCATCGTTGACGAGAGAGGCAGGGTCCGCTTCGAGAATGCGCGGAATGAAGCGCTCGCGCATCAGCTTGCCCTGGCCGTAGCGGCCGTTCGAGTTGAAGCCGTACCCGACCACCGGCTTGCCGTCGCGGATCACATCCGTGATGACGGCGACGAGACTCAGCGTCATCTTGCTGAAGTCGATATAGGCGTTGCGGATCGGGGAACTGATCGGAACGGTATTTTCGCGGATTTCAACGATTCTCACGGCACAGTCTCCAGAGTTTTGGCAGAGGGTTGCGATACGTCGATTGCAATATGTGACGTAGCTTAATCGCCGGAAACGCTGCTAAACTGCACTTCGATTCATTTCATTTTTCACATTCGGTGAATACTGCCACCCAACCCGCCACCGACTTCGAGTTTTTCATTCTGCTTGCGAAACTGCGGAGCTTGTCCGGTGCGGCGCGAGCGCTCGATCTGTCGCCGCCCGCCGCGACGAAGCGACTCGGCGTGATCGAGCAGCGCCTCGGCGTGCGCCTCGTGAATCGAACCACACGAAGCGTGAGTCTCACGCCCGAAGGCGAAACGTATCTGCGATATGCGTCGCAAATCGTCGGGCAAGTGCGCGAGATGGAAGAGGCGATTTCAGGAGCGAAGCGCGACCCGCAAGGTCTTTTGCGCATCAACGCGACGCTCGGTTTTGGCCGCACGACGATTGCGCCGCTCGTCTCGGAGTTCGCGAAGCGCTTTCCGGCCGTCGAAGTTCAGTTCGAAGTAACGGACCGTCCCGTCGATCTGGTCGAAGGCGCGTTCGATATGGCGATCCGGTTCGGCGAACTACCGGACAGCCGGCTCAGCGCGCGGCGCATCATGAGCAACCGCCGCTTTCTCTGCGCATCGCCGAAGTACCTGGAGAAGTACGGCACGCCCGAGCGCGTTGAAGATCTCGCCGAACACCGCTGCATCATCCATCGGCAAAACGACGATGCGTACGGCGTCTGGCGCTATATCGTCAACGACCATATCGAGGCGATCAAGGTAAAAGGCGCGCTGTCCAGCAACGACGGCGACATCGTGCTTCGCTGGGCATTGGACGGACACGGAATCCTGATCCGCTCCGAATGGGATCTGGCCAAGTACGTGCAGAGCGGACGACTCAATCTCGTGCTGCCCAACACGGTGCTTCCATCGGCCGATCTGTTTGTCTATTACCCGCGGCAGAAGAACCAGACGG
Organism: Paraburkholderia sp. RCC_158; assembly: GCF_041355255.1. Classification (NCBI taxonomy): domain Bacteria; kingdom Pseudomonadati; phylum Pseudomonadota; class Betaproteobacteria; order Burkholderiales; family Burkholderiaceae; genus Paraburkholderia; species Paraburkholderia sp. RCC_158. The sequence continues at coordinate 347,678 of NZ_JBFUPM010000005.1, forward strand.
TTCGCGCGCGCGCCTTCATCGACTTTTTGGTCAGCCGGTTTCAGGCGCCGTTCACGCCGGTCGAGACAGGCGTTCAACCGCGCGAACGGAATAAACGAAACGCGCGCAAATGATGGCCACGTGCCTAGTGCCCTGAGCCACTCACGCCGTCGCTTGCTCTACTGCGGCCACGCTCTGTCTGTTTTTATCCATGAACAGCACGGCTATCGTGGCAATCACGGCCGGCGCCGCAATGGCGACGAAGTTCAGCTTCAGCGGCAACGCCATTTCCATCAGAATGCCGATGATGATCGGCGCGAGAATTGCCCCGCTTCGTCCAAACCCCGATGCCCAGCCGATTCCCGTCGACCGGATCGCCAGCGGATAAAACTGCCCCGCATATGCGTAAGTGAGAATCTGCGTACCGATCGTCGACGCACCCGCGAGTCCAACCACGAAGAACAGCACCGGCGTCGGCATCTTGAACCCGAGCAACGTGATCGACACGGCGGCGAGCGCATACATGCAAGCCAGCACATGCTTGATGTTGAAGCGATCCGCGAGCCACCCGCCGCCGATCGCGCCGATCATCGCGCCGAGGTTCAGCACGAGCACGAACGTCAATGCCGAGCCGAGCGTGTAGCCGGCGCTCGCCATCAATTTCGCGAGCCACGAACTCAGCGCGTAGACCATGAAGAGGCACATGAAGAAGGCGATCCACAGCATGACGGTGCCGAACGCGCGTCCATCCTGGAACAGCTTGCCGATCGGCGTGGCGCGCGCCGTGCCGCCATCGGACAAAACGAAGCGGTCGCCTTCCTGCGGAACGTAATCGGGCACGAGACGCGCGGCGATGGAGCGCAACGCGTCGGTGCGGCCCGTGCGAAGCAGGAACGCCATCGACTCCGGCATCATTCGCAATACGAACGGAATCAGCAGAACCGGCAGACCCGCGGCGATGAACACGGACTGCCAGCCGAAGCGCTCGATCAAGCCTTTGCCCAGCAGCGCCGCCAGCATGCCGCCGACCGAATAGCCGCTGAACATCAACGTCACCATCGTGCTGCGGATTTTGCGCGGCGAGTACTCGGACATTTGCGCGACCACGTTGGGCATCACGCCGCCGATACCCAATCCGGCGACGAAGCGAAACGCGCCGAACGTCACCGGGTCCCTGGCGAAGCCGGCCGCCGCGGTAAACACGCTGAACAGCAAGACGCAAGCAGCGATTGTCCAGCGCCGGCCGATACGATCCGCGATCGTGCCGAAGATCACCGCGCCGAACATCATCCCGAACAACGCGGTGCTGACCATGAAGCCGGCGCTGGTCGCCTTGATGCCCATCTCCTTCATGATCGACGGCAACGCGATGCCCGCGACCGCCAGATCGTAGCCGTCGAAGATGATCACCAGCGTGCACATGGCGAGCACGATTGCATGTAGACGCGTAAAGCGCGCGTCGTCGCCAAGCTTGTGAATGTCGATGTGCCGCATGTTGGTTCTCCTTGAACCGGCTTGAACGAGGCGCACGCGCACGGCGTGCCAGGAACAGGTGTAGCTGGCGGCCTGATTGGGATTGCCGCTCGTGTAAGTGCCCTTGGCGGGATACAGGCGCGGCTGTATTGCAGTTCGTTAGTTCGATGCACGCGGCGGCAGCGTTAGTCGCATCGCCAAACCCCGCCCGTCCCGAGTGAATGCACTATAGAGCACATTTAACATGCACCATAATGCTCGTTAACACTAGCGCAGCGCGTTGCATCGGGTCGATAAGGGCTCGCGGAGGGCCGCTCCGTCGACGGCCGCCGGGCGGCGATATACTCGGCTACTTCAGCCGTCCGCCTTCGTGGGAATCGAATGAATTCATCGCCGACCGACGCGGCCGCCGACGCAGCGCCCAAAGAGCCCGTGCTCGTCGCACTGGGTGAGCGCGTCCGTCTTTTGCGCGCGCGGCAAGGCATGACGCGGCGCGATCTGGCTCATCAGTCCAACGTGTCCGAACGTCATCTGGCCAATCTGGAGATGGGCAGCGGCAACGCGTCCCTGCTCGTGCTCGCGCAACTCGCGCAAACGCTGGGCTGCTCAGTCGCGGCGCTCGTCGGCGATCCGTTGAGTTGCTCGGCCGAAGGCGAGCAGATCCTGGAGTTGTTGCGCGATCAGCCACCGGCTGCGTTGCAGCACGCGCTCGAAACACTCAGGCAGTCGCTCGCCGCCCGTTCCGCCGACCCTGGCCGCTATCGGCGCATTGCATTGATCGGCTTGCGAGGCGCCGGCAAATCGACGCTCGGCAAAATGCTGGCCGATGCAATGGGCTTGCCGTTTATCGAACTCACGCGCGAGATCGAGCGGATTGCGGGCTGCAAGCCGTCGGAGGTTCATGCGCTGTATGGCGCGACCGCCTATCGGCGTTATGAGTTCAGAGCCCTCGAAGAAGTCCTGAAGCGCGAAGCGGAAGCGGTCATCGCGTCGCCGGGTGGACTGGTATCGGAGACGCGCACGTTCAATCTGCTTCTGTCGCGCTGCTTCACCGTCTGGTTGCGCGCGACGCCCGAGGACCACATGCAGCGTGTGATCGACCAAGGCGATCTGCGGCCGATGGCAGGCCGAAGCGAAGCAATGGACGACCTGCGCCGCATCCTCGCGGGCCGCTCCGAACTCTATGCACGCGCGGACGTTGCTTACGACACCAGCGGCAAGACCTTGAAGCAGGCTTATCGAGGATTGCGCGAGCTGGTGACGGCGAGCGTCGAATCAAATACGGGGGATGGCTCTTGGGCGTCAACTTTGACCTGAACGATTTGCAGGCGTTTCGAGCCGTCGTGGAGTTGGGCAGTTTCCGCAAGGCAGCGGAGGCGGTCAATATCTCGCAGCCGGCGCTGAGCCGGCGCATCGAGAAACTCGAAGCGGCGCTCGGCGTGCGGCTGTTCGAGCGGACCACGCGCAGCGTGACGCTGACCACCGTCGGCCGCGTGTTCGCGCCGAGCGCGGAACAGCTTCTCGACGATCTCGACGTCGCCTTGCTCGGCATCCGCGACGTTTCCAGCAGCCGCCTTGGTCATGTGACCATCGCCTGCGTGCCGTCAGTTGCGTACTATTTCCTGCCGAGCGTCGTTGCCGCCTATCACGCCCGCTATCCGCGGATCCGCGTCAAGCTGCTCGATTCGAGCGCCAACGAAGTGCTCGGCTCGGTCATCAGCGGCGAAGCCGACTTCGGCGTCAGCTTCATGGGCAGCCAGGAGCCGGAGGTGGAGTTCAAGGTTCTGCTGCAGGAAAGGTTCGTCGCGGCATGCCGGCGCGATCATCCACTGGCCCGCAAGACGCGCGTGTCATGGAGCGAGCTTTACGAACACGAATACGTTTCCGTCGACAAGACATCCGGCAATCGCCTGCTGCTAGATCAGGCGTTGACCAGCGTGGCGCCGCCCGTGCCGAGCGTCTGCGAGACGCGCCATGTGACCACCCTGCTCGGCCTGATCGAAGCGGGACTCGGTGTGGCCGCGGTGCCTTCGATGGCGATGCCGATGCGCGATCATCCAATCTTGACCAGCGTGCCGCTCGTCGATCCGGTCGTGACGAGGCGCGTCGGCATTCTCAAACGCCGCGGCCGCCCGCTTGCGCCGGCCGCGCAACAGTTCCATCAGATGATTCTCGAGGCCAGGCGCAGCAGCACGGCGCGCGCGGCGAAGAAGACTTCGAAATGATGCTCGCCAGGCCATTGCGGCTGCTTTACGTCCAGGTGCTGCTTGGCATGGCGCTCGGCATGACCGTCGGCCATGTGTGGCCGCAGATCGGCGCATCGCTCAAACCGCTCAGCGATGCGTTCGTCGCGCTGGTACGCATGATGATCGCGCCGATCGTCTTCTGCACGATCGTCACCGGCATTACTTCGCTGGCGAGCGGCTCGAAGATCGGCCGGACCATCCTGAAGGCGCTGGCGCTCTTCTACTGTCTCACCATCGTCGCGCTCGTTCTCGGGCTCGCCACCGCGTTCGCGCTGCATCCGGGCGCGGGAATGCACATCGACGCGCATCATCTCGACACGGCCATCCTCGCGCACTATTCGGCGCGCACCGAGTCGCACGGACTCGTCGAATTCGCGCTGCACGTGATTCCGCAGACGCTTGTCGGCGCATTCGAGAAAGGCGAAGTGCTGCCGGTCCTGCTGCTCGCCCTTCTGTTCGGCTTTGCATTGAACGCGAGCCCAACAGCCGGGCGGCGGGTGCAGGAAATGATCGACAGTGTCGCGGACGTGCTCTTCCGCATCCTCGCGATGATCATGCGGCTTGCGCCCGCCGGCGCGTTCGGCGCGATGGCATTCACGGTCGGCCGCTTCGGCATTCGTTCGATCGGCTCGCTCGGCATGCTGATGCTGTCGTTCTACGTGGCGTGTCTGCTGTTCGTGATCTGCGTGCTCGGTCCGCTCGCGCGGCTGCATGGCTTCTCGCTGTGGCGGCTGCTGCGCTACATTCGCGAGGAACTCGTGATCGTGCTCGCGACGTCGTCGACGGAACCGGTGTTGCCGCGCCTCATCGTCAAGCTCGAAGCGCTCGGCTGCGACAAGGGCATCGTGGGTCTCGTGCTGCCTGCGGGCTACTCGTTCAACCTGGACGGCACGGCGATCTACCTGACGCTTGCCTCGATGTTCATCGCTCAAGCCTGCGATGTCCCGCTCTCCGGCGGCCAGATCGCGACGATGCTCGCCGTCATGCTGCTGACGTCGAAGGGCGCGGCGGGCGTATCGGGCAGCGGGCTCGTCGCGCTCGTCGCGACGCTCGCCGTCATTCCAGACTTGCCGCTTGCGGGCGTCGCGCTGCTGGTGGGAATCGATCGCTTCATGTCCGAAGCGCGCGCGCTGACGAGTGTGATCAGCAACGCGTGCGCGGTGATCTTCGTATCGATGTGGGAGCGTGCCTGCGACCGGACGCGTCTGAGAGAAGCATTGAGCCTCGCGCACGCGCCGGAAGAAGCATTCGATCAGCCCGCCGACCTGCCGGACTGAGTGCTTGCCTTCAATGATTGCGTTGAATGGTTGCCTTCGTCAGTGCGAGGCGACGGAATCGAGCCCGGTCGATCGCACTTCCGGCTGCGCGGCGGGCGACGCGAGATAGTCGAGCAGCGCCCTGGCCTCCTTCGGATGCTGCGCGCCGACCGGAATGCCGGCCGCAAAGCGCGTGACAGACTGCAGCGACTCCGGAATCTTGCCGACGTACGCCGCGCCCTTCACGGGCAGCAACTCGCTCACCTGCTGAAATCCCAATTCGTAATCGCCGCTTGCAACGACCGACGCCACCGGGATCTTCGGGATCATTTTCGCCTTGCCCTTCATCTGTTCCTCGATGCCGAGCCGCTTGAACAGTTCGCGCTCGACATACACGCCGCTCGCGCTGTCCGAGTAAGCGATCGAGCGGGCATGCAGCAAGGTTTGCTTAAGCGCCGCCTCGGAGCCGATGTCGGGCTTCGGCGCGCCGTCGCGCACGACCATGCCGATGCGCGAATCCGCGAGTTCGACGCGCGAATCGGGGATTACCTTGCGCTGCTTGATGAGGTCGTCGAGTGCATAGCCGACCATGATCACCACGTCGGCCGGCTCGCCGCGTTCGAGCCGGTTCGGAATGGCTTCGGGCGACTTGCCCATCGACGGGCCGAACGCGGTATCGAGTGTATTGCCCGTCGACGCCGCGAATTGCGGTCCGAGCACTTTGTAGGCGGCCGTGAAGCCGCCCGAGCTCATCACGCGCAGATCGGCGGCCTGCACATTTGCCGCCGCGGCGGCGCTGCCGAGCAGCGCCACGGTACACAACTTCAGGAAGAAGGATTTCATGGTCGGAAGAATGTCAGTGTGAAGTCCGAACGAGCGACGCAGCGATGCATCACTAAGCTGCACGCAGCGGCGCGGCACGCCGCCGATACAGTGCGATGGTCGCGCCGAGGCCGCACATCGCGGCGAAGCTCATCCAGTAGCCCGGCGCGGCCTTGTCGCCGGTCATGTGAATCAGCGCGGTCGAGATGACGGGCGTGAAGCCGCCGAACACCGCCGTCGCGAGACTGTATGCCAGCGAGAAGCCCGCCACGCGCACTTCGACCGGCATCACTTCGGTGAGCGCGACGACCATCGCGCCGTTGTACATGCCGTACATGAACGAGAGCCACAACAGCACCAGCAGCATGTTGACGAAGCTCGGCGCGTGAGCCAGCAGCGACAGCGCGGGATAGGCCGTCGCGATCGCCAGCAGCGTCATGCCGAGCAGCAGCGGACGGCGCCCGATGCGATCGGACAGCGCGCCGCCGATGGGCAACCAGATGAAGTTGGAGATTCCCACGCATAGCGTGACGAGCAGACTGTCGGCGGTGCTCAGATGCAGGACCGTCTTGCCGAAGGTCGGCGCATACACGGTGATCAGATAGAAGCTCGTGGTGGTCATCGAGACCAGCAGCATGCCCGCGACCACGACATTCCAGTTCTGCACGAGCGTCGCGAAGACTTCTTTCATACTCGGGCGATGCTGGCGCTGCTTGAATTCCCGCGTCTCCTCGAGATTGCGTCGCAGGATGAAGATGAACGGCACGATCATGCAGCCGACGAAGAACGGCACGCGCCATCCCCACGCAGCGATCACCGCCGTGTCGAGCCACTGATTGAGCCCGAAGCCGAGCGCCGCCGCGATCACGATCGCCACTTGCTGGCTCGCCGACTGCCAGCTCGTGAAGAAGCCCTTGCGGCCCGGCGTCGCCATTTCGGCGAGATAGACCGAGACGCCGCCCAGTTCCGCGCCCGCCGAGAAACCTTGCAGCAGGCGTCCGATCAGCACGAGCGCCGGCGCAACAAGTCCGAGGGTCGCGTAGCCGGGTACGAATGCGATCAGGATTGTGCCGCTCGCCATGATCGACAGCGTGACGATGAGGCCCTTACGCCGGCCGACATCGTCGATATACGCGCCGAGGATGATCGCGCCGAGCGGGCGCATCAGAAAGCCGGCGCCGAACACGGCGAACGTCATCATCAGCGAAGCGAATTCGCTGCCCGCCGGGAAAAACACCGCAGCGATCTGCGTGGCGTAAAAGCCGAACAGGAAGAAGTCGAACTGCTCGAGGAAGTTGCCTGCCGTCACGCGCAGCACGGCGGATGTCTTCGATTGCCCGGGAGCGACAGGCGTTGAGGAAGCATGCATCGAGGGTGTCTCCAGAAATTTCGAACTCGCGGGGGTGCGGGCGGTTTGTTGTTTGTCGAATCTTCGCCCGGCGCGCGGGAAACGATAAGTGCTATTTTCTGAATGATCGATGCACGGTGGTTATCAATCGCGGCGCGACTCAACCGGCCTGCGATTGCGGACACTCCGTCTGAAACCAGTAGTCGACGAGGCGCTGCGCGGCTTGCAGATCGTCGGGATAGTAGGGATCGTCATACCAGGGCGACGGGTCGTAGCCGGCTTTCCTGAGAGCCGCGAGTTCGCTTTGATGCTGGCCCATCGTCGGCGGTGCGTTGGTTTTTAGCGCCGCCAGGTCGCGGCACTCCGTCGGGCTGAGATGCGGTCCCGCGTATGGCGCGCCGCCGACCACGCAACCGGAGAGCAGAAGCGCCAAAGCCGACAGTGCACCCACTGCCGGCCGAAATGTTTGCCGTGTGCTCATACCGGTTGCGCTCCGAAAAAGTACTGCATGTCGAATTTACGACCGTTACACGCGAATGTTGGAACAGCGCCTATTCGTCTCCACTGTAGTACACGTAGCCCGGCTGACGCAGACGAACCTGTCCGTACGGTTCATCGGTCGTATTGCCTTGCATTGGAAACTTGTCCCACAGCAACGCCCTGCCCTCCATCTGCTGTCTGTCCACCTCGGGATGCGTCGCCTTGTACTGATTGAGAAACTGCTCGAAGGGCGATACGTATAGCCCTTTTGTCGCATCCGAAGCGTTATTTGACGAGCGGCCGAATAGCTTCATTTCACTCTCTCACATCGTCCACATTGAAGGCGCACGCCGAACCGCGCGTGCGCGTGTGCATTGCTGAATACAGCTAGCCGCGTGCCACGCGGCGCATACCGGCAACAAGCGCTAACGCGGCCCGTGCCGTTGCTTTGCGCCGCCGCCGGCTCCGTGGTCCTTGCCGGCCTTGGTGTGATTCGCCGCGTGTTGTCCGCTGCCCGGCTTGCCGCTGGGCGTCGTTGCGGGCTTGCCGGAGTTTGCTTCGGCCTTGGCGTCCTGCTCGGTGCGATTATCGGGGGGAGCGGTCTTCACGATTGGTCCTCCATTTGCGCATGGCGCGGTAACGATCCAGCGACGCGCGAGCCGCACACGTCGCTGGTCCAAAAAAACAAGCGCTGCTTCGCGAGCGGCGCTTCGATAGGTCACTTCGACGAAGACACCCCAAGCGCTTGCGCCAGCTCGGCTGCATGTTGCAGATGTTCTTTGCCGACGGGCACACCTCGCGCCGCGAATGCCTTGACGTCCGGGTCTTCGCCCTGCGCGGCCTCGCTGGCATAGAGCGAGTTACCCATTCGATGAATGTGCAGTTGCGAGATCACATATTCGCGATCGAATTGCGCTCCGGACATATGCGAGAGTTCCGAATAGAGCGTGTGATTCGCGGGGTCCATCGCCTTCAGGAGCCGGACATGTTTCGTGTCCGCGAGCTGCGTGAGCTCAGCGTTGATCCGCGTATGTTCGGCGACCATGTGCTCGCCGAACGAGCGGACTTCCGGCGAACTGCCTCGCGTCGCCGCCAATTGGCCGAGGTCGATTTCAGCGGTTCCGACGCTCGCCGCCGTCAGCATGAATTGCTGATCGGTGGGCGTGACTTCGGCGCCCGACTGCATTAAACGGCATCCCGCTGCGGCGAGCATCGTGGCGCAACACAGCGCGGCAAAAGCAAAGAACCGGCTTCGCGGCGCGTGGCGCGACGTGTTGCGCGCCTCGGTTGACGCGCCGCTAGTGCTGTCGATGCGATTCATAGTCGGCTCTCCCGGATGCAACCGCCTGCGATGCGTGGGCAGCGGTCGTTGCTCGTCGAAGGCGATGGCGGCCTCGTTCATCCGCTCGCGATACGCGGATGCCTGGGCGCAAGTTCATCTCGACGACGTACCGAGCATGGGCTATGCCTGGCGCGCGATCAGCCCGGTTGAGCTTGCGTGCATTCGGTCTCGTACCAGATGTTCACCTGGCGCTGCGCCGCTTCGAGATCGGCCGGGTAATAAGGATCGAAGCGCCATTCCGGGTGATAGCCCGCGCTGCGCAGCGCCGTCAGCTCGCTCATGCTGCGCTCGTGCGTGGCGGGCGCCTTGTTGCGCAGATCGGTGAGATCGCGGCATTGCGCGGCGCTCAGATGCCGTTGCGCGGTCTGCTGCATGCCGCCCGTCGCGCAACCGGCGAGCGAGAGCACCAACGCCGCAAGCAGCGGCTCGAACTTCGTCGCGATCTTCATGTGGTGTCTCCTTTACTCCAACTTAGCCAAACTTGATCCAACGATCACGGCGGCGCATGCCGTGTTCCTGGCTCACAGTGCGGACGTCGGCGAAGATGGCCAACTCTGCAACGCTCAATGCGACGACACATACGTCGCATCCGCGAAGGCCGGCAGCGCGAAACTTTCGCGCATGCGCTTCGCCTCCGCCGCCGGCGTCAAGCCGAACAGGCGCTTGAACTCGCGGCTGAACTGCGAAGGACTCGTGTAGCCCACGGCGTGACCGGCGGCTTCCGCAGTCAGGTCCTGGCGAACCATCAATAGACGAGCCTGATGCAGACGCGTCGACTTCACGTACTGCATCGGCGACACCTGGGTGACCGCCTTAAAGTGGCTATGGAAGCTCGGCACGCTCATGCCCGCCTCGTCGGCAAGCTGCATCACGTCGAGCGACTCGGCAAACGCGGCATGGATGAGGCGCAGCGATCTGCCGATGCGGCCGAACTGTCCGCGCATTGCCAGCGCCCCTCTCATCGAGCGTCCCTGCGCGCCGGTGAGCACGCGGAAGTACAGTTCGCGCAGCAGGCCGGGTCCGAGGACAGCGCCTTCGAGCGGCCGATGCAACGCTTCGAGCAGGCGCAATACCGACGACTGCATGGCCGCATCCATCGGCGTCGACATCATGCTCTGGGGCGCCTCGATGGCTTCCGTCGCGGCTTCCGTCACGCCTTCGCGATCGATCTGCGCGGCGAGTTCCGCGGCCATCGCGAGATCGAGATGCAGATACAGCGCAAGCAGCGGACGCGCCGGGCTCGCGTCGGTTTCCATCGTGAACGGTACGGGCACGGACACGGCAAGGTAATGGCGCTCGTCGTAGAGATAGAGCTGGTCGCCGAAGTAACCTCGCTTGCGTCCCTGGCAAACGATCACAATGCCGGGATCGTAGAGCACCGGCGTACGCGACAGCGCCCGGTTCGAGCGCAGGATGCGCACGCCCGGCAACGCGGTCAGGTTGTAGCCCTCGTCGGGCGCGAGCTTGCGCAGCAGCGCAACGATGCGCTTCTGGTTGGCGCGCAACAGTTCACGCTGCTCGGCGAAGACGCGTTTTGCGTTCATAGTTTGCGTTCATAGCTTTAGGCAAGAAAATTAGCGGAACCGGGCTTTCGGTGCTCCGCTCGCAAGATTAGCATGCACTTTTCAATCAACACGACGGAGCGTGCTTCAATGTCATCCAGCAAAACTCTGCTTATCACGGGCGTCAGCAGCGGCTTTGGCCGGGCGCTCGCGCAAGAAGCGCTCGCGATGGGCCACCAGGTCGTCGGTACGGTAAGAAGCGCGGACGCCAGGCGCGATTTCGAGTCGCTCAGCGCGAGTGGCGCTATTGGACGCATTCTGGATGTGACCGATTTCGATGCCATCGACGGCGTCGTGGCCGAAATCGAAACCAGCGTGGGCCCGATCGATGTACTCGTGAACAATGCCGGCTACGGTCATGAAGGCATTCTCGAGGAATCGCCTTTATCGGAGATGCGTCGACAGTTCGATGTGAATGTGTTCGGCGCGGTCGCCATGATCAAAGCCGTGTTGCCCTTCATGCGAACGCGCCGGCGCGGCCACATTCTGAACATCACGTCGATGGGCGGCTACATCACGATGCCTGGCATCGCTTACTATTGCGGCAGCAAGTTCGCGCTTGAAGGCATGTCCGAAGCGCTTGCGAAAGAGGTCAAGCCATTCGGTATCGCGGTCACAGCCGTGGCGCCCGGCTCGTTCCGCACCGACTGGGCCGGACGCTCGATGAAACGGACACCACGCTCGATCGCGGACTACGACCAGACGTTCGACCCCGTGCGCCAGGCTCGCGAGGAAAAAAGCGGCAAGCAACTGGGCGATCCACGCAAAGCCGCGCGCGCGATGCTTGCCGCAATCGACGCAGTCAATCCGCCCGTTCATCTCTTGCTCGGCAGCGATGCACTCGCGCTGGTGCGAGGCAAGTTGTCGTCGCTCGAAGATGAAATCCGCGCGTGGGAAAGCGTTACTGTCTCGACGGATGGCTGAGCATGCCAGGCAAAGTGCAAGCACGCTGCATTGCCTATTCCTCTCGAAGCGCGGCGCCCGCAGCTTCGCGGGCATACTGCGTCGGCGGCATGCCGACATGACGTGTGAACGCGACGCTGAATGCGCTCGCCGAGCTATAACCTACGCGCGTCGCGATGGTTGCGACGCCGACTTCGGCCCGGCGCAGCAGGTTTCTCGCGATCGCCATGCGCCACGACAACAGGTATTCCATCGGCGCCACGCCGACTGCGCGGCTAAATCGGTCGAAAAACGACGAGCGTGAGAGCGCGGCGGCCTTCGCGAGTTCTGCGACGGTCCAAAGCTTTTCCGGGCTCTCGTGCATCTGGCGAATGGCAGGCGCGAGACGCGCGTCAGCGAGACCGCGGATGAGTCCAGGCGATGCGCCGGTTTGCGTCGATCGCAATGCTTCGATGAAGAGCACTTCGAGCAGGCGCGCGAGCACGACTTCGCGCGCGGGCCGCTGCGCGCGCGATTCGTCCCGCACGAGTTTGACGAGCGTCGCGAGCCGGCGATCGCCGCGCACCAGCACGAGCCTGGGCAGAAGCGAGACCAGCAACGCGGCATCCGGCGAACCGAACGCGCAGAGGCCGGCAAGCCACTGCGCTTCCGGCGCGGCGGAGGGATCGCCGAAACGAAAGGTGCCGTCGGGCAGCGCGGTAGGCGCGCTCTGAGGCAACGCATCGTCGTCGGGCGGCTCCATGCTCGTTACCGAAAACCCGAAAACCTCGGGTACGAGCACGAAGTCGTCGGCCTGCAGAACGAGCGGCTCGCAGCCGTTGACGGACAGACGCAGCGACCCGTCGAGCACCACGCAATAGAACGGCTGTCCGATTTCCGCGCGGCTCGCGCGCCAGCGCCCGGCGCCGCTCAGCACCTTCGAGAACGTGGGAGTCGGCTGAAGCAAGGTGACGACTTCAGCGAGCGGATCGGTCATGGATGGACGATTTCGAATGAAACGTGGACGTTCGATTGTAGCAAGTCCGACCCTTCACGACGTATCGTCTGGGGACTGTCACCGACCCCAGGAGTCAACATGAAGACCGTTTTGATTACCGGCTGCTCGTCCGGTTTTGGCGTGGAAATCGCGCGCTATTTTCTCGCTCGCGACTGGCGCGTGATCGCCACCATGCGCACGCCACGCGACGATGTGTTCGCGCCTTCCGACCGTCTTTTGATTCTTCCGCTCGACGTAACGGACGCGCAAAGCATTCGCGCCGCCGTCGATGCGGCCGGTCCGATCGACGTGCTCGTCAACAACGCCGGCATCGGCTTTCTGAACGCCGTCGAAGGCACGCCGATGGACACCGCGCGCGAGATCTTCGAGACCAACACGCTCGGCACCATCGCAATGACACAGGCTGTATTGCCGCAGTTTCGCGAGCGCCGCGAAGGCGTGGTCGTCAATGTCACGTCGACGGTGACGTGCAGGCCGTTGCATCTGCTCTCGGTCTATACCGCGAGCAAGTCGGCGGTCAATGCGTTCAGCGAATCGCTTGCGCTCGAACTCGAGCAGTTCAATGTGCGCGTACGGGTGGTGCTGCCGGGACGCGCGCCTTCCACGCGCTTCGGCGAAAACGCACGGTCGCGGATGCAAAGCGGCTTTCCCGAGCCGTACGGCGCGCTCGTCGAGCAGATATTCGCAAACTGGGAGAAAGAGACGACCGTCACGCACGCAGCGGATGTCGCGGAAGCTGTCTGGCTCGCGGCCACCGATTCTTCGAGCCCGTTCAATATTCCCGCAGGAGAAGATGCTGTCGAGTGGTACAACGCGCGCGGCCTACGCTGATGGAATTGCCCGGCGTGCCTGCAACGTTTTTCGATGTTCGCCATCCTAACTAAATAAGCGAGGTCGCCCGCCATGTTCCGACATGGCAGGCACTTGTAGGCGCGCGACGCAAGGCAAGCTTAAACGTCGCCCTGCCGCAATACACCTGCTATCCAACGTTCCTCCGACGCTTTGAGGTGCGTCCGCATGGCCGTCTGCGCGGCAATCGGATCGCCGCTCTGCAGCGCCTTGAGAATTTCCTCGTGCTCCCGTACCGCGGCCGACCAGGTTTCGGTGCTTTCGGAGTGGTCGCGAATCGCCGCCGCAATCGGGTCATGGCGGCTATCGAACATCTCGGCAACGAAGCGGCTCAGCACCGAGTTGCCGGCAATCTCCGCGATCAGCATATGAAATTGCCGGTCGGCATCGACCGGCGATTTGCCCGCGGCCGCCAGGCGCTTCATTCGCAGCACCGTGCGGCGCAATCTGTCGAGCGTGGCCGCCGACAGCTTGCCTGCTGCCAGCACGATCACAGTCCCCTCTATTGCCGCCCTCGCCTGCATCAGTTCGGAAGGACTCTCGCCGAGGGCCGGCACCGCATTGTCGCCGCCGGTCTTCGAATCGCGGACATAGACGCCCGAGCCCATCCGTATCTCGATCTGCCCGCCTATTTCCAGCGCGATCAACGCTTCACGCAACGAAGGACGCGATACGGCGAGCGTATTGGCAAGCTCGCGCTCGGCGGGCAGACGCGCGCCCGGCTGCAGCCCGGCCTGTTGGATTAGCGCGAGAATCTGCGTCGCCACAGATTGGTAAAGCCGCTTTGGCTCAGTTTGCTTCATTGTCCGCAGGGTCCGTCGGAGGGCCGCAAAGCGCGGCCGCGGCAAAGTCTAGCACGCGGCCACGAGGCCCGGCCACGCGTGCAGTTGCGAACTCAGGGTTTCCCTTATTGGAATGACCAGTTGCGCAACGTTAAATTGGCTTGACCAGATAAGCGGTTATGCGCTCTAATTTGCTCAAATTGGACTGACCAGTCGGCGGGATTCCGTTCCTGTGTGTCGGCTCGCAGATTCCTGAACAAATGGAGACGGGATTGACACAAACGACCGCGCAGCCGCGGCCAGGCCAGGCGCCTGAGCCGCCAGTTCCCCGGGAGGTCTTGCAACTCAAGGGAGTGGGCAAGCGTTTCCCCGGCGTCGTGGCGCTCGACGGCGTCGATCTCGATCTGCGCTCCGGCGAAGTGCACGCGATCTGCGGCGAGAACGGCGCGGGCAAGTCGACGTTGATGAAAATCATCAGCGGTCAATATCACGCGGACGATGGCGTGATGTGCTACGACGGCGCGCCCGTGCAGTTCTCTTCCACCTCGGAGGCGCAGGCGGCCGGCATCGCGATCATTCACCAGGAACTGAACCTGGTGCCTCATCTGTCCGTCGCGGAAAACATCTTCCTTGCGCGCGAACCGAAGCGCGGCCCGTTCGTCGACTACCGGACGATGAACGCCAACGCGCAGCGCCTGCTGCAACGCATCGCGCTGAACGTGTCGCCCACTACGCTGGTCGGCGCGCTGTCGATTGCGCAGCAGCAGATGGTGGAAATCGCGAAGGCGCTGTCGCTGAATGCGCGCGTGCTCATCATGGACGAGCCGACGTCGTCGCTGACTGAATCGGAAACGGTGCAGTTGTTCCGCATCATTAAAGAACTGCGCGCCGACGGTGTCGCGATTCTTTATATCTCGCATCGGCTCGACGAAATGGCCGAGATCGTCGATCGCGTCACGGTGTTGCGCGACGGCCGTCATATCGCAACGACCGATCTCACGGCGACCAACGTGAATGAAATCGTCGCGCGGATGGTGGGCCGCGCGCTCGACGACGCCTATCCCGCGCGTCAGTCCACTCCGACGAACGACATTCTGCTCAGGGTGCGCGATCTGCAGCGAGCGGGCACGTTCGGCCCGGTCTCGTTCGAGTTGCGCAAGGGCGAAATTCTCGGCTTCGCGGGCTTGATGGGCGCGGGACGCACCGAAGTCGCCCGCGCGATCTTCGGCGCCGAGCGGCCCGACTCGGGCTCGATTCTGCTCGGCGACACGCCGGTCGAAATCCGCTCACCGCGCGAAGCGATTCGTCACGGCATCGCGTATCTGTCCGAGGACCGCAAGAAAGACGGCCTCGCGCTGTCGATGCCGGTGTCGGCAAACATCACGCTTACCAACGTTCGCGCCATCTCGTCGCGCGGCTTTCTGCGTTTCGCCGAAGAGACGGCAATCGCGGAACGCTACGTTCGCGAACTCGCGATCCGCACGCCGACGGTCAGGCAGATTACGCGGAACCTGTCCGGCGGCAATCAGCAGAAGATCGTGATCGGCAAATGGTTGTACCGCGGCTCGCGCATCCTGTTTTTCGACGAGCCGACGCGGGGCATCGACGTCGGTGCGAAGTACGCGATCTATACGCTGATGGACCAACTGGCCGCGAAAGGCGTCGGCGTCGTGCTGATCAGTTCGGAGTTGCCGGAACTGCTCGGCATGACCGATCGCATTGCCGTATTTCACGAAGGGCGCATTACCGCGGTCCTCGAGACAAGACAAACGAATCAGGAGGAGATCTTGCACCATGCATCAGGGAGAAGTCATGCTTGAGATCACATCGGGCCGCGAGCAGGCCATCGAGAAGCAGGCGCGCCAGAGACGCCGCGACCTGATCCAGAAATTCGCGGCGCTCGGGAGCCTGGCAGTTCTGGTCGTCGCGTTTTCGCTGACCAGTGCCGCGTTTTTCTCGGTGGGCAATCTGCTGACCGTTGCGCTTCAAGTCACGTCGATCGCGTATCTCGGCGTGGCCGCGACGTGCGTGATCATCACGGGCGGCATCGACCTGTCGGTGGGATCGGTGCTGGCGCTGGCCGGTGTCGCGGCCGCGCTGCTCGTCAAGGCGGGCGTACCGGTGCCCGTCGCGATGCTGGGCGGCATGCTGGTTGGCGCAGCGTGCGGATGGGTCAACGGCATTTGCGTCACGCGCATGGGCTTGCCGCCGTTCATCGCAACGCTCGGCATGATGCTCGTCGCCCGCGGCGTCGCGTTGCAGATCACGGGCGCAAGACCTGTCTCCGGTCTCGGCGACGCCTTCGGCGAACTCGGCAATGGCGCGCTTTTCAAAGTCTCTCACATCGGCACCGACGGCTTTCCCGACACGGTTTTTCCGGGCATTCCGTATCCGGTCGTGATCATGGTCGTGCTGTTCGTCGCGGTGTCGATACTGCTTTCGCGCACCTCGCTTGGCCGTCATATCTACGCGGTCGGATCGAACGCGGAAGCAGCGCGGCTTTCCGGCGTCAACGTGCAAGGCGTCAAGCTCTTCACTTATGTGCTGTCCGGCGTATTGGCCGGCGCGACCGGTTGCGTGCTGATGTCGCGCCTCGTCACCGCGCAGCCGAACGAGGGCGTGATGTACGAGCTCGATGCGATTGCGAGCGCCGTGATCGGCGGCACGTCGCTGATGGGCGGCGTCGGCACGATTTCCGGCACGGCCATCGGCGCATTCGTGATCGGCGTGCTGCGCAACGGGCTGAACATGAACGGCGTATCGAGCTTTATCCAGCAGATCATCATCGGTGTGGTGATTCTCGGCACCGTATGGATCGATCAACTCCGAAACCGGAAGTCATAAAGTCGTAATCAGAAGACGCAGTTGAAACCACAAATCAAGGAGCGAGACATGAAAAAGGTATCCGTACTGGCTGCGGCCGCGGCGATGTGTGCAATGTTCAGCGCGTATGCGCAAGCGGCAGGCGGCGAGATTGCCGTGATCGTGAAGACGGCCAACTCCAACTACTGGCAGAACGTCCAGAAAGGCGCGACCGCTGCAATGGCCGATGCGAAGGGCTACACGATGACCTTCCAGGGTCCCGCGACGGAGTCGGCTATCGCGGACGAAGTCAACATGGTCGAGAACGCTGTGAACCGGCATGTGGCCGGCATTGTCCTCGCGCCGTCGGACCCGGATGCGCTCGTGCCCGCGATGAAGAAAGCGTGGGAAGCCCATATTCCCGTTGTGCTGATCGACTCGTCCGTGTCCGATGCCGGCAAGCAGTACTACCAGTCGTTCCTGTCGACCGATAACGCGAAGGCCGGCGAACTCTGCGCAAAGGCGATGATCGACCGCGTCGGACAGACCGGCAAAGTGGCGGTCATGTCGTATGTGCCGGGCGCCGGATCGGAAGTGGGCCGCGTCGGTGGATTCCGCAAGTACATTGCCGCGCATTCGAAGCTGCAACTGGTCGGCCCGTTCTACTCGCAGTCGCAGATGGCGAATGCGCTCAATCAGACCACCGATGTACTGTCGGCCAATCCCGACCTCAAGGGTGTGTTCGGCGCGAATGAGCCGACCGCGGTGGGCATGGGGCGCGCGCTTCAACAGTCGGGGAAAAGCGGCAAGGTGATCGCCATCGGCTTCGACGGCAACCAGGATTTGCAGGGCTTTGTTCGCGACGGCACGATCCAGGCCATTGCGGTTCAAAGCTCGTATCAGATGGGCTACAAGGGAATCGAGACGATCGTGAAGGTGATCGAGCGCAAGCCTGTGTCGAAGCAGGTCGACACTGGAGTGATGATGGTCGAGAAACAGAACCTCGATTCGTCCGAGGCAAAGAACGTTCTCTATTGATGAGCGTTCGCCGGCGCGGCGCTTTATAGCTGCGCGCCGGCATGTGCCCATTCGGACGACCTTCGTGCCCACGCCAACGTTTTATCGACAACGTATGCCGTTTTTTTACAGAGTCGATCCGCCGTCCGGTGATCGACAAGACCAATCAAGAGGATGCCGAAATGCTTAGCGTCATTTGCGAATCGCCTGGCGTGCTGCGCCGTGAAGACCGCGAACCACCTCACCGTGCCGAAGGCGAAGTGCTTTTGCGCGTCAGCCGCGTGGGTATTTGCGGGACCGATATGCACATCTATTCCGGCAACCAGCCTTACTTGCAATATCCGCGTGTGATGGGCCACGAACTGTCGGCCATCGTCGCCGAGGCCGATGCCAATGCGCACGTCGTGCCCGGCGACGCCGTTTATGTGATGCCGTATCTGTCGTGCGGAAGCTGCATCGCGTGCAGGCAGGGCAAGACCAACTGCTGCGTCAATATCAAGGTGCTCGGCGTGCATCGCGACGGCGCGCTCACGGAGTTTCTCTCGGTGCCCGCGCAGTTCGTGCATAAGGCCGAAGGCGTCACGCTCGATCAGGCGGCCATGCTCGAATTTCTCGCGATCGGCGCGCACGCGGTTCGCCGTGCCGATGTGTCGGCCGGCCAGCGCGTTCTTGTCGTGGGCGCGGGCCCGATCGGCATGGCGGCCATGCTGTTCGCAAATCTGCGTGGCGGACAGGTCACCTGTCTCGACACGCGCGAGGATCGTCTCGCATTCTGCCGCGAGCATGTTGGAGTGTCGGCGGTTCAGATCGGACCGAACGACGTCGACGAACTCGCGGCGATGACAGGCGGCGAGTTCTTCGACGTCGTATTCGATGCAACTGGAAACATCAACGCGATGAATCGCGGCTTCCAGTTCATTGCTCACGGTGGCAAATACGTGCTGATTTCGATCGTGCCCGGCGAGGTCACCTTCTCCGATCCGGAGTTTCACAAGCGTGAAGCGACGCTGCTCGGCAGCCGCAATGCGACCGCCGAAGACTTCGAGACAGTTCTCGAAGCGATGCGCGCGGGCCGCATTCCCGACAAGGCACTCAATACGCACCGAATGAGCTTGTCGGATGTACCCACCGAGTTCCCGAAGCTGATGGAGCCAGGACAGACCGTCGTCAAGGCGCTGGTGGAGTGCTGATTTAAGTCCGTTGGGTCAAACGGAACGCAGTGCTGTCACAAAGCAAAAAAATCCGCGTACTGCGAACTATCGCAAACAACGAAGTCGCAAGGTTTAAGCGCAGAAGGCCACTGCGCTTAATCACATGCCGCGTTTTACTTATACGCGATACGCGCCCGCGCTAAACGACAACCGCCGAAAAAGCCGTATTCACTAATCGAAATGCGCCAACAGTTCGCGATATGGAGACTCACAAGCCATCGCGCGCATCGATTGAACCTATACTCCCCCGCTGCGTGACGGCACTCAAGAGTGCCACGCTAGTCCGCTATCTACATGCCGCTTGCCGGGTCCGCCTCGGCATCGAAAGTTTTCAGAAAGCACTAAATCCTGTCCGATGTCTCCCGACCTCGGATGCGTTTGTCTTCTTCGGGGAGGAAGTGGCCAATGAATATCAAGAGTTTTACTTCACTCCGTGGTTTGGCCTGTCTGGCTGTCGTAGGAACTCATGTCTGGACCCTGTTCGATCTTCAGCGCCTGATCACCGCGCGATACGGCGTGAATTCGTTTCAGAACAAGATAGCCATATTCGTTGACAGAACGTTCAACGGACAAGCCGCAGTCGAAGTCTTCTTTGTTCTCAGCGGATGTGTACTCGCTTTGTCGTTGATGAGCGGCTCAGCCGCGAATAAGCCGTCGTGGGTCAAGACGTTTTATGTAAAAAGATTTTTCCGCATTTATCCCGCGTTGTGGTTGTCGATCGCGCTTGCGCTCGCGCTGTGGCCGCTCATCAAGACGGGACTGTCCTCTCCGGCCTATAGCGCCTGGGCGACGAGCGCCTTCCCGGCAAAGATCTCGGCTCCGCTGGTCGGCCTCTCGCTCGCATCTATATACGTCCATTTGAATTGGCCGATGTGGACACTTCGCGTGGAGCTGTTTTATTCGGTTCTGTTCCCGGCAATCTATCTGCTCGTGCAAAACCCGCGCACGCGCAAGCCGTTTCTCGTTTTCCTGGCACTGGTCGCGCTCGCTCCGATTCCGCGCACGCTGTCGCTGCACTATGCATTGGCCTTTGGTCTCGGCGCGCTGATTCCGCTCACGCGCGGAATCAGTCATTTCCGTTACCGCCTGATCGGCCTCGGCCTCATTCCGGTCTTAATGTATTCGCGCATCCTGCTGGAAGGTATCTTTGATGTGAAGAATATAGAAACGATGGAGATTCTGATTGCCTTCGGCATCGTCTATTGCCTGTTTCACAACAAGAGAAGGATGCCGCTTCTGGATCGGCCGATATTCGAGTACATGGGCACAATCTCATACAGCGTGTACGTGCTGCATTTTCCGATCGTGTTCGGTCTCGGAGCCTGCGTGGTAAAAGCTCTTGGAACATCCGCCGTTCAACAGCAGCCGTTGCTCATGGCTTCATTACTGGGCGTGTCGACTTTGATTATCACTCTGCCGCTCTCGATGCTCAGCAACAAGTTCGTCGAAGATGCAGGCAATACGCTCGGAAAACGTCTCGCGGCTTCGTGGTACGGCCGCCGCCAGGAGGCACCTGTCCTGGCAGCGACCGTGGAAGAACAATGATGCGCGCGCCCATCACCGCATTTTGACAACCACTTTCCCTTTGGCGCGTCCGCTATCGACATAGGCCATCGCCTCTCCGATCGAATCGAATGCAAAGATGCGATCGACAACCGGGCGTATCACGCCGCCTTCGATAAGCGATGTGATCTGCGCGAGCTGGTCGCCGCTTGCGCGCATGAACAGGAAGGAATAGCTGATTTTCAGGCGTTTGGCCGCCTTCCTGATCCGGTAACTGAGTAGACGCGTCGCCAGCGTCAGGAAGCCCGGCAAACCAAGCTCTTTTGCGAAGTCGGGGTCCGGCGGCCCCGAGATCGAGATGAGCCGACCGCCGGGTCGCAGCACGCGAAGCGATTTGTGCAACGTCGCCGCGTCCAGACTGTTTATCACCACGTCATAGCCGGCGAGCGTCTTCTCGAAGTCGTCCTTCTTGTAATCGATGACGACATCGGCCCCGAGGCCCTTCACCCATTCCACGTTCGCCGTACTCGTTGTCGTCGCGACGAATGCACCCAGGTGCTTCGCCAGTTGGATCGCGAACGTTCCGACGCCGCCGGAACCTGCATGAATCAGGACCTTTTGTCCTTTCCGCAGTTGCGCTTTCTCGATCAACGCTTGCCACGCAGTGAGACCCACGAGCGGAATCGAGGCGGCCTCTTCCATGGTGAGTGTTTTGGGCTTGATGGACACGTCCGCTTCTTTCACTGCAATCAGTTCCGCGAAGGTGCCGATCCGATCTTTATCCGGCCGCGCGTAAACTTCGTCGCCGACCTTGAATCGCTGCACGCGCGGTCCGACTCGCACGATCACGCCGGCTACATCGTTGCCGAGAATCAGCGGCAAACGATACGGCAAAATCAGCTTGAATTCGCCGTCGCGTATTTTCGAATCGAGAACATTAAGGCTGGCGGCGTGGACCTGGATCAGGACGTCGTCGTCGCGTAGTTGCGGCTCCGGCACGTCGGCGATATGCGCGCCATGCTTGCGTCCGTATCGCTCGAGAATGAATGCTCTCATGATGCTTTCGGGTCCCCTGGTGTGATCTGGCGCTGCATGTTTTTCATTCTTGCAAGAGAGGGCTTACCGACTGCGACGCCGGTATCGTGTCGAGTCGAAGGTCTTTACGAAGCCCGGCATCCACGAGCGCGGCCGGCGCGAATCTGCGCAGCATTTGCAGACGGCTCGCAAGCGCGCCCGCCGGGTAGCGCAGCTTCGGCTTCGCCGCGACTGCCGCCTTCAACACGACTTCAGCGACAACCGAAGGCTCAGTCGCCGTTGCCATCACCTCATTGACCCGCTTGCTGACAACCGCACGGGCTTCGCGATACGCATCGAGCGTGGAATCGGGTGCGAGGAAGTTCGCGTCGAACGGCGTCTTCGTATAAGCGGGTTCGATAACCGACACGCGGATGCCCCAGCCGCGCAATTCATGATCGAGCGATTCGGAATAGCCCTCGATTGCATGCTTCGTTGCCGCGTAGAGCGCGCCGTACGGCATCGGCACAAAACCGAGCACCGAGCCGATGTTGACGATGCGGCCGCTGCCCTGCCGCCGCATATAAGGCACGACCGCGCGGGTCATCCGCACAACGCCGAAGAAGTTCGTGTCGAAGATCGACTGGGCTTGCGCAATCGAGCTTTCCTCGGCGCCGGCGGGCGCGACGCCGAAGCCCGCGTTGTTCACGAGCAGATCGATGCGGCCGGCTCGCCGCATAACCTGGGCGACCGCGGCGTCGACGGATTCGTCGCTGGTGACGTCGAGCGTCAGCATGTCGAACGGATGCTGGCCCGCAGGCACTGGCCGCCGGCTTGTGCCGAAAACCTTGTAGCCCGCTTCGCTCAATCGCTGCGCGGCGGCCTGTCCGATACCCGAAGACGCGCCTGTGACAAGGGCGACACCCAACGGCTTTTTGTCAGTCATTTCAAGCTCCATGTGCGGAACGCCCGCGTCACTATCAAATTGAAATCGACTATACTGGGAAATCAAATCCATGTCACTATCAAAATAGTATGGACGACATCAATTCGTGCGATGACCCGTGTCCGATTGCGCGCAGCCTGGCTGTCGCGGGCGACGCGTGGAGCATCCTGATCTTGCGCGACGCCCACGCGGGTCTGACGCGCTTCGACCAGTTCCGCAAAAGTCTGGGCATTGCGCCCACGATGCTGACGCGGCGTCTGGCCGCGCTCGCGGAACAAGGTCTATTGGAGAAACGCCGCTATTCGGAGCGCCCGCCGCGCGACGAATACGTGCTGACGGCTGCGGGCATGGACTTCCTGCCGGTGCTGTTCATCATCGGCGCATGGGGGCGGCAGCACCGCGGGGATAGCAAGCTGGTTCGCTTCCTGGACGCGGAAACGGGAACGGAGATCAAGGCGATTGCGATCGACGAAGTCACCGGCGCGAAGATCGGGACGCGCCCGATACGCATCGTGAATGTCGATGAAGGTTGACGAAGCGTTCGCGCCTCGGGCCGACGAACGCTACGGCTTCTTCTTCGGTGCAGACAGGCGCGAAAGTGCGCCCGACTCGCAGGCTTGGAGGATTTCGTCCGCGAGAGGCGAGTCATCGGGACAGGCGCGCGAGAGCACGACCGCGCCCACCAGTTGCGCGATGGCGTCGATCGAGCGGGCTCGCGCTTCACGCTTGGCCGCGGCGCTTGTCGCGTTAGTCGCGCCACTCGCGCCACTCGCGCCATGCTTGCTCACCATGCTCATCAGCAGCCGTTCAATGCCGTCGGCAAAGGCTTGCTTGACCTGTTCCGGCTGACGCCCGGCATCCACGGACAACGCCGCCATCGTGCAGCCCGTGCCGGGCGTATCGCGGTGCTCGCGGGACAAGTACTGCTTGATGAACGCGGCAATGTCGATCCCTTCACTGCCGGCCGCCGACTCCGAAAAGCCACAGGCCGCCGCCTCCGCCATCAGATCGGCCTTCGAGCCAAAGTGCTTATAAAAGCCGCCGTGCGTGAAACCGGCGGCCGCCATCAGGTCCGCGACGCCCACACCGTCGTAGCCTCGCTCGCGAAACAGCGTCGCTGCCGTCTCGACGATGCGCGCCCGGTTCGCCTGCGCTTGCGCCTTAGTGACCTTCATGTTCGGTGCCTCTCTTCGACTAACGCCACGCTAAAGTGTTAACTATACATTGATGTCGATCATCATCAAAGTCGTTGACTTTTTTGATGACGACCATCATTGTTAACGCCAGCCTGCACCGCCGCCCTCGCTGATGGGCGGCAGCGGTCCCCACTCAAGCCAAGGAACACCAAGATGAAAGCCCTGCCCACTGTCCTCATTACCGGCGCCTCTTCGGGCATCGGCGCCGTCTATGCGGAGCGTTTTGCGCGCCGCGGCCATCCTCTCGTTCTGGTCGCGCGCGACAAGGCGCGGCTCGAAGCGCTGGCCAGCCGCTTGCGCGACGAAACGAAGGTCGATGTGGACGTGTTGCAGGCCGATCTGACGGAGCCCGCCGATCTCGCCGCAGTCGAAGCGCGCCTGCGCGAAGACGCGAACATTCGCGTGCTGATCAACAATGCCGGCCTTGCGCAATCGGGCGGCTTTGTCGAGCAAAGCGCCGACGCCATCAATCGTCTGGTGACGCTCAACATCACCGCGCTGACACGGCTCGCGGCCGCCATCGCGCCGCGCCTTGCGCAAGCCGGCGAAGGGTCGATCGTCAACATCGGCTCGGTCGTCGGTCTCGCGCCCGAGTTCGGCATGACCGTGTACGGTGCAACGAAGGCGTACGTGCTGTTCCTGTCGCAGGGCTTGAGCCTGGAACTGACGCCCAAAGGCGTGTATGTGCAAGCCGTGCTGCCGGCGGCCACGCGCACCGAGATCTGGGAGCGCGCCGGTATCGACATCGATACGCTGCCCGAAGTGATGGAAGTGGGTGAACTGGTGGATGCCGCATTGATCGGCTACGACCGCCGCGAGTTGGTGACCATACCGCCGCTTCACGTCGCCGAACGCTGGGATGCACTCGACGCCGCGCGCCAGGGTTTGCTCTCCGATATCCGGCAAGCGCAAGCTGCGGAGCGTTATCGGGCAACGGCCTGATCCGCTTCGGCTGAGCGGAGCGCAGGCGTTAGCCCGCGTCGCTCGAACCGATGACCGCTTCGGGAAGCACGACGATTTTCCCGCGTCTTTCGCGGTCGAAGGTTGCGAGCACAGCGTCGCTTGCGTTGGCGAGTGGGAAAGCGATGGTCGCAGGCGGTCGAAGATGACCGCGCGCGACCATCGAAAACAGCGCGGCGCGTACGCGCCGCGCCTGTTCCGGCCGGGTTGCGAGGAAATAGCGCACATCGACGCCATGCAGCGTGGCGTTCTTGAGAAGCGCGAGATTGACCGGCAGCGACGGAATCGCGCCGCCCGCAAATCCGATCACGAGATAGCGGCCGCCTTTCGCAAGCGAGCGGAACGCAGGCTCCAGCATGTTTGCGCCGACGGGGTCGAGCACGACGTCGACGCCTTCGGGCGCCACACTCCTGAGCGCGTCGCGCCAGTCGGGAAGTCTGTAGTCGATCGCGGCCACGGCGCCGAGTTCGCACGCGGCTATGCGCTTGGACTCGCTCGATGCCGCCGCAATCACACGAGCGCCCGCATGCACCGCAAGCTGAATGGCGGCGGACGACACTGCGCCGCCCGCTCCGAGTACCAGCAGCGTATCGGCGGCTGTCAAACGTCCCTGATCGAACAACGCGTAGTGTGCCGTCTGGTAGTCCACCAGCATGGCCGCGGCGATCGGCATGGGTAGCCCGCTCGGGGCGATGTCAACGTCAGCGGCATCGACCACCACGTATTCCGCGAGGCCGCCGCCAAGCTGCCAGGTGACGACACGTTCACCGACAAGCGGCCGCGTCACGCCCGGACCCACAGCGTCGACGACGCCGGCAATCTCTCCGCCGGGCACGTAAGGCAAGCGCGGCTTGATCTGATAGCGGCCTTGCATCATCAGCCCGTCGACGAAACCCAGAGCCGTTGCTTCGATGCGGATGCGCAGTTGTCCGTGACTGGGCTCCGGCATCGGTTCATCGACTAACGCATAGGAGCCGATGTCGAAGCTTGTTCCAACGAAGCTTTTCACGCTCTATCTCCGTCTCTCTTGCACAATCATCAGCATACCTACTAATGCGTGTGATTGCAGCCGCGCTTGACTGCACAGCGAATGGCGGCTTCGCAAGACAACGTGCGTCATCCCGCCAGTCGCGTAATCGCGATTCGACTGCCCGCCTGCTCTCGCAAACGAAACTTCTGGATCTTCCCTGTAGCGGTTTTCGGCAATTCGCCGAAAACGACGCGGCGCGGGCATTTGAAATGAGCCAGTCTTTCACGGCAGAACGAGATGACGTCCTGCTCGGTTATATAGGCTGCATCCGGCTTTAGTTCGATAAAAGCGCAAGGCGTCTCGCCCCATGTGTCGTCCGGCTGCGCGACCACGGCTGCATTGAGTACACCCGACATGCGGTAGATCACCTCTTCCACTTCCACGGATGAAATGTTTTCTCCACCAGAAATGATCACGTCCTTCGAGCGGTCCGTGATCTGGATATAGCCGTCCGGATGAACGACCGCCAGATCTCCGGTATGAAACCAGCCGCCGGCGAAAGCTTTTTCGGTTGCGTCGGCATTCTTCAGATATCCCATCATCACCGTATTGCCGCGGACGAGAACTTCGCCGCACGACTGGCTATCGGCCGGCACCGGTTCGAGCGTCGCGAGATCGGCGACCGACATTTTCTCGAACGCTGCCGCACGTACGCCTTGCCGCGCTTTCAATTTGCCTTGCTGCTCCGGCGGCAACGTATCCCACTCGTCGTGCCATGCACAGCTAATCGGCGTGCCGGAGATCTCGGTGATTCCAAACACGTGATCGACGTCGAAGCCCATTGCGCCGACGGCTTCGAGCACCGCAGCGGGCGCCGGCGAGCCGGCGGTGAGAACACGCACGCGACGCGGCAGCGGCTCACGTTCCGACTGCGGCATGCTCGCGATGCCTGCGAGAACAATCGGTGCTGCACAGAAATGATCGACGCCATGTTTCTCGATCGCGGAAAGGATATTCGCCGCGTTGACTTTGCGCAGGCATACATGCGTTCCCGCCGCGGCAGTAATCGCCCATGTGAAGCACCAGCCGTTCGCATGGAACATGGGGAGCGTCCACAGATAAATTGGCGCACGCGGAAGCGGCCAATTCGTCATCTGCAGCAGGCTCATCAGATACGTGCCGCGATGGCTCGGAACGACGCCCTTCGGATCTCCGGTCGTGCCCGATGTGTAGTTCAACGCGATCGGCGTCCATTCGTCGACGGGGCCACGGCCGGCAAATGCCGGGTCGCCGCTGGCGAGCAGCGATTCATAATCGGTTTCGCCGATGGCGGCGCCGTCGGGCGCTTCGTGATCGTTGATGTCGATGAGACGCGGCGGATTCGGGACTGACTGCAACGCTTTTTCGACCAGCGCGGCAAACTCGCGATCCACCAGCAGAAGCTTGCATTCGCCGTGGCGCAGAATGAACGCGATGCCGTCAGCATCGAGACGGCAATTGATGGCATTAAGCACGGCCCCCGAGAGCGGCACGCCGAAGTGCGCTTCGAGCATCGCCGGCGTATTCGGTGCGATGATCGACACGGTATCGCCCGGCTCGATTCCCAATTGAACGAGCGCCGACGCGAGGCGATAGCAACGCTCGCGAGTCGTCGCCCACGTCTGGCGGAATTCGCCATGAATGATCGCGGTGCGTTGCGGATAGACGTCGGCGGTTCGGTCGAGGAAGGTTAATGGCGTCAATGGAACGTGGTTTGCCGGATTCTTCTCGAGCCCTCGCGAGTAGGCCTTTGCACTCATGACTTTGTCTCCGTTCATTCATTATAGAAAGTAGTGAAATCGCTCACTGGGACACGGTCCGTCACTAGCGAATTCTCGATACAGTCGTGATCGGCATAACCGAGGCTCATTCCGCAGACCAGCATCTGGTTGTCGGGAATCGACAGTTCGTCGGCGATCACGCGGTGGAACTTGTTGAAAGCCGCTTGGGGGCAAGTGTCGAGGCCGCGCGCGCGAGCGGCGAGCATCACGCTTTGTAGGAACATGCCCGTATCCAGCAGACTGCCTTCGCGCATCACGCGGTCCACTGTAAAAAACAGGCCGACGGGTGCATCGAAGAAGCGATAGTTGCGGCCGTGCTGGACGTGCATTCGTTCCTTGTCGCCCTTCTCGATGCCGAGCAATCCATACAGGTTCCAGCCGACCTTGCGGCGACGGTCCACATACGGCGCGATCCATTCGCGTGGGTAGTAGTCGTAGGGCTCGTCGAGG
Organism: Paraburkholderia sp. RCC_158; assembly: GCF_041355255.1. Taxonomy (NCBI): domain Bacteria; kingdom Pseudomonadati; phylum Pseudomonadota; class Betaproteobacteria; order Burkholderiales; family Burkholderiaceae; genus Paraburkholderia; species Paraburkholderia sp. RCC_158. The sequence continues at coordinate 375,606 of NZ_JBFUPM010000005.1, forward strand.
TCCGAGCTGCGGGCGGGATCGTCATTGATCTCGTTGATGGCGGCAGACAGCCGCGACTTCTTCGCGCCTGTCACGACATGCACATGCCACGGCTGAATGTTGACGCCGGTAGCACTGAAGCGCGCGACCTCCAGGATGGACTCGATGTCCTCACGCGCAACCGGTGTCGGCAAGAAGGCACGAACGCTACGCCGGGTGACGAGCGCCCAGTCGACGGCTCGACTGACGTCGATAAACGAGGTGAAAGGAGGCGGAGATAGACGATCCATTTCTTTCTGCATGTTAAAAATGTACTGCCGCGTAGACGTGGCTTTTCTCGAGTGAATAACCTGCAATAGTCGCTATTAGCGCCCTGCACTGCGCTGAACCGCGGGAATAGCCGCACTGCGTCCGCGATAAGAATCGGCACGCGCGTGATCGATCAGCGTCACGGCCATTGCACCAATCAAACCTGCCACGCCGATTGCCATGAAGTTCTGCTCCAGCGGCAGCCTCAGCGACACCAGCCAGCCGATTAGCACGGGCGCCACGATCGCGCCGATGCGGCCCACGCCAGAAGCAAAACCGACACCCGTAGAGCGGATTGCATGGGGATAGAAGCCGCCCGCATAAGCATAGGCGAGCAATTGAGTACCGAGCGTCGATGCGCCCACAACGAATACAACGACAAACAATGACGCTGTCGATTTCGTGTAACCCATCAGCGAGAGTGCGACGGCTCCCACGACGTAGAACGCGATCAGCACCCGCTTGATATTGACCCTGTCGCCCAGCCAGCCGCCGAGAATCGCACCGGCAATGGCGCCGACGTTAAACACGATCACAAAGTTCAATGCCGAACCGAGGCTGTATCCCGCCATTGCCATGAGCTTGGTCAACCACGAACTCAATGCGTACACCATGAAGAGGCCCGTCATGAATGCGACCCACATCATCGTAGTACTGAAAGCGCGGCCGTCCTGAAAGAGTCGTCGCACCGAGACGTCTCTATTTTTGTCCGACGAGGGTCCTGCAAACTGCTCGTCGTCACTCAACGAATAGTCGGGCACGAGACGCTTCACGAGCGCGCGCAGTTCTTTATGTCGGCCGTTCTTGACCAGAAAGGTCATCGAATGAGGCATCGTTTTAATGATGAACGGGATCAGCAGAACGGGCAGGCCCGCGGCAAAGAAGACGGATTGCCAGCCATAACTGCCGATAAGCTCCTTTGCAGTGAGCGCCACCAGAATGCCGCCAACCGAATATCCCGCGAATACGAGTGTGACCAATCGCGTGCGCAACGCATTAGGCGAGAACTCCGCCATTTGCGCGGTGACGATCGGCAAAACGCCTCCAATGCCGAGGCCCGCAATGAACCGGGTCACGCTGAAACTGACGGGATCGTTCGTGAGTCCGGCGGCGGCGGTAAAGAGACTGAACAGCGCCACACACACGCAGACCATCATGGGCCGGCCGAAACGGTCAGCCAGCGTGCCGAGGAAAATAGCCCCGAGCATGACGCCAAACAGTGCCGATGCGGCCATGATGCCCGCACTGGTCGCGTCGATGTGCATGCCCTTCATGATCGACGGCAACGCTGCACCGACGATGGCGAGATCGTAGCCGTCGACTATCAGCATCAACACGCACCAGAACAGGACCAGCCTGTGCAAGCCGTTGAACCTGGCCTGGCCCGCGAGTGAATGAACATCGATCTGGTTCATGCTTGTCTCCTTTGGTTTAATGTCGTGGCCGAAGTCCGCGCAGGCCGCTGTGTTACAAGCAGTGTCGGGCGAAGGCTGCGGACAGTCGATGTCCATTAACTTCAAGATGAATGAGGTCGCCGAACACCTGCGTTTGCGGTGTTGTGACACTGGCAGTCCCGGTGTAACGCTAACGCCCGGAACCGCACATGGCGCGCGCTGCCAACGCGATTAGTTAGAGCACACGAAGCTGGCCGCAAGGTTCTGATCGCCGCCGACGTATTTGGGCCACTGCGGGTATTCGCAGATTGGCCGCGTGCGTCCGACTGCCGGCGGAGCGAGGTCGGTGATAGTCAGATTTTTGGGTTCGACGCCTTTCGTCACCCAGTTGTCCAATGCAGTCAGACCGTCATATGAACCATTGAATTGGCCGCCGGCACTGTGCGCTGCGCCCGGCACCACGTAGAACTTTAGAAATTGACTCAATGGCCCCTGCCCAAACCGGGATACCAGCCGGTCGTAGTAATCAATCGACAATTGCGCCGGAATGAACTGATCGGATTGTCCGTGCTGCAGAATGATCTTGCCGCCGCGCGCCTGGAATTGACTCAAGTCGGTACTCGTGCTGTCCATGAGCGCGCTCACCGCTTGCACGCGCGAGGTTAATGATCCGGGGTTGGCCGGATTAAAGTTCAGCGTGCTCAAGCCAGGATCGCGAGCAACCGCGAATCGAAGCATGTCATTTGAAAACGTATAGAAGAACGCGCTTTTGCCGATCACGCCAGGCTCGACTACCGCATCGGTGGCTGACGCGCCCCATGCAAAGGCGACGGACCAGAAGTCTGCTCCCGTGAACGCGTTAAATGCGGGGAAAGTCTGGACTCCGTTTGCCAGGTTGAAGCTAAGGTTAAGCGGCGTGCCGGCGGTGGTCATCGTATTGATTTGCGTGTCCGACAAGCAGCTATCGCCAGTGTCGACGCCGCTCGGGCAACGAATCGTTGCTGGATCGAATACGCATGCCGCGGGGTTACTGATAATGCCGTCAGCCACGCCATCCAGAGCATCGCATTGCTTGATGACTGCTTCGAGAAGAACCTTGCCTTTGGCAGGCGTAACGTATCCTCCAGGTGCGAGCAGCGACCGCGAGATCCTGCCCATCTGAAGCCAGAGTCCTGTTATTCCTGAAGCGGGATATGTGGAAATGATGCCGTCGTAGTCATGCGGGAATCGTTGTGCCGCAATCAGACCTTGCCGGCCTCCGCCTGAACCGCCAATAAAATAACTGTGCGTGAAGTCCGAGCCGTATCTTGCCTTTGCGATGTACGCTGTGAAGTCACGCGTCTTCTTGATGTGGTCGCCTGAGTAGTTGGCGAGTGCCTCATCGTTTGCCGCGAACGAACCGTCCATAAAGTTTCCCTCATGCCCAGCGTCGCTGCCGACAGTCACATAACCTCTGCGCAACGGTGTACTGACGCCTGCGGGCTCTGCTCCGGATAAGAACCCGTCCGCGGGAGAGCCCTTCGTATCGGGGATGGTGCCGTCGAATCCCCCGCCGCCAAAGTGAACGACTTTGCCGTTGAAGTTAGTCGGTAGATCCGCCTCCACTCGAATATCCGGCGCATTGAAATCCACCGGATGAATAGCTCCGAGAACCTTGCAGTACTCGCCGTTGCTGTTGCCGGAATCGGTAGCTGCAACGAGCGTCGCGGATACGATAGTGGCACCCGTTGTCGGCAATCCGATCGAGCCGGCGGGAACGGTCGTACCCGCCAACGCACTACATTTCGCGGCGGGCGTCGCGACCGCGACGTTGGCCGGCGCGGAATCACTGCCGCCGCAGCCGGATACGGCAATAGCCGATACGGCGAATAAAGTACTCACCATTGCCGAGCTTCGGCGGCTTCTCAACCGGGTTCTCATTCTCGTCTCCGTCTATTTTTTATACCGCAATGAGTGGCTCGGTTGCTTTGCGCAACCGGGCGCGACGCGTCCTTTGATCTGCCGAACGCGAGTGCAGTGTCAGCCTGCTCGGCGCACCGATCCATGTCCGCCGACCTCAGTTTTCGTGATGCGTGCGGACACGCTCCGCTCAATCGAATGAGCGTTCGCGCGAGGCGTGATTGGGAGAAGAGGATTGAATCTTTCGACCATTCAGACGTGCAAGCACATCTGAACGCGTGAATGGTGTGATGACGATGCTATGAGTTCTAACGGTTAGGGATTCGCCTTGCCATGTCGGTACATTCCCGGACTGGCCCCCGTCCACTTTCTGAAGGCCCGGTGAAAAGCACTCGTTTCCTGAAATCCAGTGCGTGCAGCGACTTCTGCGACCGTGAGAGTACTGTTCGAAAACAACTCGATTGCGATGTCACGGCGCAATTCGTCTTTCAGTTGCCGATAGTTCGTGCCTTCAGCCAACAGGCGGCGTTGCAGCGTGGCCGCGGATAGATTCAGTAGTCGCGATAGCTCGTCGAGGTCAGGCCAGTCGTCGGGGATCTGGTTTCTTAGCCGGCGTCTGACGAGGGCCGTAGTGCTCGATTCGTTGCGATACTTGACCAGGATATTGGCTGGTGCGTTTTGCAGAAATGCACGCAGGCTCGCTTCCGTCTCGGACAGTTTGAGGTCGAGAAAACTGCGATCGAAACGGATCAGCGTTTCTTCCGCGGAGAACGTCACATCTTCGCAAAAGCGCATGCGGTAGTCGCTGTCATCCGTTGGCGCCGAAGCGCGGAACCTCATCTCGATCAGCGGAATGCGTCTGCGTGCGAGCCAGCACGCAAGACCGTGCACGAGGATGAACCAGGTCCCGTAGGCAAAGAGGCGGCGCGTTCGGCCATCGTCATGCAGGACGATCAGTGCATGCTCGCCTTCGCAGCGCAACTCGCCATGAATGTCGTCGAGAACCGCGCGCAGGAACTTCAGCATGCGACGCAGCGCGTGTTCGAGATTGTCGGCATGCAGCACGGCGTGACACATCAGAGCGTAACTGCCTCGCCGCAATGCGTGGCTGTCGAGACCAAAGAACTCGTCGTCCATCAAGTCGGCGAGAGCCGCCCACAGACGCGAAAAGGCTAACGCCGGCACTCGGGCTCTCGGCGCATTCAGCAATTCCGCCGCGATGCCCGCGTGCTGGAGAACCGCCGACACGTCGAGATTGCGCTGCGTGGCGACAAGAATTGCTTCGCGCACGAGGCCGATAGAAGTTGTGCCCTTGTCTTGAGCGTCATTCATGGTCAGGGTCTACCTACAGAAAGTGCACTGATGTTAATCGCTGCCGGGCGTAAGCGAAACCTGGTATCACTGAGCATGAGCCGCACGATATGTCCGAAAGGCGCACGCAGGAAGAGGTCGATGGACATGGGCGTGGTTTCGCGTGCCGCTTACGATGATCAGTCAGTTGGTCGTCGCGAATATGGCTTTGCCAGCCGGTCACTTTGAGGAGACAGCATTGCAAATTCAAGGGAAAGGTTTCGTCGTCACAGGCGGCGGCTCAGGGCTTGGCGCAGCCACGGCGCGCCGTCTGGTGGCGGGCGGCGCCCGCGTGCTGCTGATCGACCTCGACGAGGACGCCGGTGCCTCACTCGCGGCGGAACTCGGCGCTAATGCCCACTTCGCCAGGGCCGACGTATCGGACTCGGCGAGCGCCGAGCGTGCGTTGGCCGCGTATTGCGAGACCTTCGGCGCGCTGCATGGCCTGATCAATTGCGCAGGCGTTGCGCCCGCCGAGAAAGTGCTCGGACGCGAAGGCCCGCATCGGCTGGAAAGTTTTGCGCGCACCGTTCAGATCAACCTGATCGGTGCGTTCAACATGGTGCGGCTGGCCGCGGCGTGCATGGCCGGGAACACGCCCGAGGCCGATGGCGAGCGCGGGGTCATCGTCAATACCGCTTCGGTTGCGGCCTTTGACGGCCAGATCGGACAAGCGGGCTACGCTGCATCGAAAGGCGGTGTCGTGGCGATGACGCTGCCTGTCGCGCGCGAATTGGCCCGCCACGGCATTCGCGTGCTCGCCGTCGCGCCCGGAATCATGGAGACGCCGATGCTCAAAGGCATGCCCACAGAAGTCCAGGACGCGCTTGGGAAGATGGTGCCCTTTCCCCCGCGCCTGGGCCGGCCGGAAGAATTCGCGGCACTTGTGCTGCATATCATCGAAAACACTTACCTCAACGGCGAGGTGATTCGTCTTGATGGCGCCATTCGTATGGCGACCAGGTGAACTTAGTCATCGCCGCCGCCGGGTTCGAGTGGCAATGATTCATCGACGACGACACCTTCCTCACCCTTTGCAACGCCGCCATGAAGCGGCGAATGGAGACTCGCATGACTGCCTCTTCGACTTCCGATGATCCCGTTGTGATCGTCGCTGCTGCCCGCACGCCGCTGGGTGGTTTCCAGGGCAACTTCGCTTCGCTGACGGCGCCTGTGCTGGGCGCGCACGCGATCCGCGCCGCGGTGCAACGTGCCGGGCTGCAACCCGACGCCGTCGATGAAGTGCTGATGGGCTGCGTGCTGCCCGCGGGCCTCGGTCAGGCGCCCGCGCGCCAGGCGTCGCTCGGCGCGGGTTTGCCGCTATCGGCGGGCTGCACCACGATCAACAAGGTCTGCGGCTCGGGGATGAAGGCGGCGATGCTCGCGCACGATCTGCTGCTCAGCGGCAGTCAACGAGTGATCGTCGCGGGCGGCATGGAATCCATGAGCAACGCGCCGTACCTGTTGCCCAAGGCACGCTCGGGTCAGCGTCTGGGACACGGCCAGGTACTCGACCATATGTTCTTCGACGGCCTGGAGGATCACTACGGCCTCGCCTCCGATGGCCGCCTCATGGGCACCTTCGCCGAGGACTGCGCGCGCCGTTTCGATTTCACACGCGAGGCGCAAGACGCGTTCGCTTCGACCTCCACGCTGCGCGCGCAGCAGGCGCAGCGCGATGGCCTGTTCCGCTGGGAGCTTGCGCCGATGACCGTGCCGGGTCGTAACGGCGAGATACTCATCGACGAGGACGAAGCGCCGGCGAAGGCGCAACTGGACAAGATCCCGAAGCTCAAACCCGCGTTTGCGAAGGACGGCACGGTGACGGCGGCGAACTCCAGTTCCATCGCCGACGGTGCGGCGGCCCTCGTTCTGATGCGCCAGTCGACCGCACGCGAGCATGGCTTGGCGCCGCTCGCCGTGATCCGCGGACACGCCACGCATTCGCAGGAACCGGCCTGGTTCACGACGGCGCCGGTCGGTGCGATTCAGAAGTTGCTCGCCACGGTGGGATGGCGGGCGAGCGATGTCGACGTTTGGGAAATCAACGAGGCATTCGCCGTGGTGGTCATGGCCGCGATGCGCGAGCTCGCGCTTTCGCACGAGCGCGTGAACGTGCATGGCGGCGCTTGCGCGCTCGGTCATCCGATCGGCGCGACGGGGGCGCGGGTTATCGTGACGCTGCTGGGTGCGCTTCGGCAACGCGGGGGGAAGCGTGGGGTGGCGAGTCTTTGTATCGGTGGGGGGGAGGCTACGGCGGTGGGGGTGGAGGTGGGGTGAGGGGGGATCAGGGTCAGTTGCAAGGCGCTGTTTGGGCGGAAGAACTGGAAGCCTTGGCGACGATTGCATGAAGAATCGAGCCCACGACAGGCAACCACAGCGGCGACCTTAGGTGGCACCGGGAGCTCATTTCATCGCGTCCCGTTTCACGCTCTCCCCTCACCCATGCAACCCCAACCCCTTCACCGCCTTATCCACCGCCTTCTTCGCCCCATGCACCGCGAGCCCCACCAGATCCAGATTACCGGCATCCTGTGCACGAAACACCTCACGATTCGCCGCGTCATGTCCAGTCGAAAACATCGCATGGACATACGGCACAATCTCGAGCTCACGGCTGACTGCCTGCCGATGCGCGGCCTGCAAACCCGGCAGATCAGCGGCGAACACCAGCATCGGTTGCCCGAGCATGCGGCCATACCGACGTCCCGCAGCGTCCTCATAACGCTCGCCTAGCGCATCGGGTATCGCAGCCGCCACGCCCGTCGCGAGAAATGCGACGACGTTGAGTTTTTGCCACACAGCCAGATCGTCGCGCACGATCAGCGCCACTTTCGTTTCGAACATGAACGTCCCTCCTTGGAACGCTCATGGTCCACGATCCGCGGCGATCAGTCTGGAACGTTTGTGCACATGCGCCGATAGGCCGCCGGCGTCATCCGGTACGCGCGATGAAACCAGCGGCCAAGATGACTCTGATCCGAGAACCCGACAGCCGCCGCAACCTGCGCAGGCTGATGACCGCTCGCCAGCATTTGACGCGCGGCGCGCAGACGCAAACGCACCAGATACGCATGCGGCGACGTGCCGAACGCGCGCTTGAAGAGGCGCGTCAACCGGAAGCGGTCGATGCCCGCAGCCGTCGCCAGTTCATCGAGTCCGATATTGCCGGCCATCTGCTCGTGCAAAAGATCGCGCACGCGAAGCGCGGCGAGCGGTATCGCGGAGCCATTCGTCGACGGCGCATCGAGCACGTGGCCGCTGAGTTGCGTCAGCACGCGATCGAGCGCCTGGTCGCGCGCCAACCTGCCCTCGTCGTGATAAATGGCGAAAAAAGCGGCCCGGATTGCATCGACGAGATGTTGATCGTCCACCAGCGTATGGCTAAAGGCCGCTTCAACGCCGCGTAACCCCGGAAGATTCAGTTGACGCGCCGCGTGCTCGACCCAGCCTTGCGGCAGGTACAACGCGGCATACGTGAAGCCGCTCGCCTCCGGCGCGTGACCGTCATGCAGCGCGCCGGGCTCGATCAGGATCGCCCGGCCCGGTGTGCTCGTGTGCAAAGACCGGTGGCACTGAAAACGTTGGACGCCTTGCTCTGTGTAGCCGATCAACATGTCGTCGTGATCGTGCGGATCGTAGGCGTGGCCTCTGAAATGCGCACGCAGCCCTTCAATGCCCGTCTCGGGATCGCGCCGCGCGACGAGCCAGTGATCGGTCCGCTCGTTAAACACGGTTGCGCCTGTCATCGCTTACTCCAATGGTGTCGGCATATTGCGTTAGCGCAATGGTATTACATCGCGGTATTACACCGGACCGCAAGCAATCGTGAGCTTGCAGTCGACGGCTTCGCTTCTATCGACGACAATCGTCGTCTCCCGAACGGAGTGTCGGTAGCCTATGAATCGAGAAAAATGCAAAACGATGTGTCCCGTGCCGAGTATTGGATGGCGTTCATCCTTAACCGATGCCAGTTTCCCAATCCAATAGCGCTCGCAGCGCAATTTGCAAACGCCGAAATCGTGGAACTCTGCGAATGCGGATGCAATAGCTTTGGCTTGTCGATGACCGCGCCCGAATCAGTTCCAAAACTATCGGCCGAGGGGCCCGGGAACCGATTAGTGTTTGAAGCGGACTTCCGCGCCCGGGACGAGTTGGGCGAATCAAGGTCGCTGCAAATTCTTCTTTTCGCCGATGAGTCGGGGCACTTGAGCTACGTGGAAATCGACTACTGCGTAAATGCGTTCCCTATGCCCGATCATCTGAACCTCGATGAGTCGCCGTATCGCGTCTTCGCAAGCGACTCGTTGATCAGCGAAAGCGGACAAAGCGGACCATAAGCGAGCTCCCGCAATTCCCGCTCACGCTCACCCTCACGCTCACGCTCACGCCCGCAGCGCCTTGGCAAGATCGGCCAACCGATACGGCTTTTGCACGAATATCAGATCCCGCAGTTCACTCTTCTCGTCGTGCAGCGGAGCCGGCGAATAGCCCGACGTCAACACGACCCTGATCGCCGGATAGTGCGCGCGCACGAGTTGCGCCAGTTCGAGTCCGCTCATGCCGTGGGCCATCGAGATGTCGGTGAAAACAACGTCGATGTCAGCCCGCTCCTCGAGAATCAGCGCCGCCTCCGACGCGCTGCTCGCGGGCACCACTTCGTAGCCGATGTTCATCAACAGTTCGGACGCAACGCCGAGCACGTCGGGCTCGTCCTCGACCAGCAAAACCGTCTCATGCCTTGCCGTCGACGGCAGACCGACGGCTGCCGGCGGCTCCGCGACCGGCAGATAAAGATCGACCGTCGTGCCCTTGCCCACTTCGCTCGATAGATGCACGTCGCCGCCCGACTGGGCGATAAACCCGTACACCTGACTCAAGCCCAGTCCCGTGCCCTTGCCTGGCTGCTTGGTCGTGAAAAACGGCTCGAACGCCTGCGCGAGCACGTCCTCGGACATGCCGCTACCGGTATCCGCAACCGAAATGCGGACGTAGTGCCCGGCAGGCAGCGCGGGGGTCACTTCCGTCTCCGACTGGACCGTGTCGGTGGTAATCGTGACCGCGCCGCCGGTCGGCATGGCGTCGACCGCGTTGACAACCAGATTGAGCAAGGCCGCCTCGAAACGCGCGGCATCGACGGATGCGAAAGCGTGCGTGGCATGCAGGCCAAGCTCGACATGCGTGTTGCGGTTGCCGGCCCGCGAGAGCATGGGCGTGAACTCGCGAATCAATCCGTTCAGGTCGTGCACCTGCGCCTGCAACGGCTGTTGCCGCGCGAACGACAGCAACTGCTGCGTCAGCGACGCGCCGCGGTCGATCGCCCGCCGCATCCCGTCGATCATTTTCTTGTCGAGCGGCGTGCGCGCCTGCAGCGCGAGCACCTCGAGACCGTTCGAAAGCACGGCCAGCAGATTGTTGAAGTCGTGCGCGACGCCGCCCGTCAGCCGCCCGATCGCTTCCATCTTCTGCGCCTGGAACAGCGCGGCGTTGGCCTTCTCGAGCGCGGCCGCGGCTTCCTTGCGCTCGGTGATGTCGCGCGTCACCTTTGCAAATCCGACGAGAGCACCCGCTTCGTCGCGGATCGCGTCGACCACGACGTGCGCCCAGAAGCGGCTGCCCCCTTTGCGAACCCGCCATCCTTCGCGTTCGGCACGGCCTTCTCTCGCCGCGATCGCGAGTATCTGCGCGGGCGCGCCGGCTGCTTTGTCCTCGTCCGTGTAGAAACGCGAGAAATGCTCGCCGATGATCTCCGACTGCCGATACCCCTTGATCCGCTCGGCGCCGACGTTCCAACTCGTGACGACTCCGGCAGGCGAAAGCATGAATATCGCGTAGTCAGTGACGCCCTGAACGAGAATCCGGAACTGCTCCTCTGTTTCGCGCGTCACATCCTGCCTGTCGTCACTCTGACTCATAAGGGTTGTTCCAAATCGGTAAAAAAATGTACTTACCGGACTCATTTTACCCTCGGCATGCGCGGGCCGTTCAGGCGGCAAGCGGAAGCCTGTTTGCTTGCTGATGGCGCCGCTATCGAATTGAAGATGAAGGTCGTGCGTATTCGGCAACACGTCGTTGAATGCGACCGCACGCCGCACACCGCGCATCCCTGATAATCTGAGCGTCCTGGCCCCGCGGCGCGGCAGTTGGACGCGCGCCGCATTGCCGTCGACCGAACTCCGATGCCGCCACTGTTTCGCCGCTTACTACTGCTTTACCACGCACTGCGATATGGCGCGCGCCTGCTCTGGCTCGCCGTGCCGTCCGATCGCAAGCTCCACTGGATGATCGAACTCGTCGGCCGCGTGCATGCGTCGGCGGACAGCGCGCGCAGCGTGCACGGCCTGCTGCCGGCGCTCGGCCCGCTTGCCGGCCGTTTCGCGAAGACGCTCGTCGAGCGTCCCGAACTGGCGAACGCGACATTGCACGACGCCATCGACGCCGTCGATCATCTGGAAACGCCGCTGCCGCCGCGCGAATCCGAGGAGGCGCTGGCGCGCGCGTTCGGCCGTCCGCTCGCCACGCTTTTCAGCGCGGTGGACCTCGTTCCGGTGCGCAGCGGTTTTGCCGAACAGACGCATTTCGCTCGGCTCATCATGCCCGTCAACGGTCATCGCGAGGTGGCGATCAAGCTGCTGCGCGCCGGCCAGTTGCAGCAGATCGGCGACGAGCTCGCGCTGTTGCGCTGGGTCGCGCGCTGGCTGGAAAAAGTGTCCGGCACGGCGCGCCGCCTGCGGCTGCGGGCGCTCGCGCAAACCTTCACCGACGACATCCTGCGCCGCTTCGATCTGCGCGCCGAAGCCGCCAATCTGAGTCAGACCGGCCATCATTTCGACGGCGACACGCGCATCGTCGTGCCCAACGTGATCTGGGACCTGTGCACGCCCCTCACGCTCACCATGCAACGCATCGACACATTGCCGGCGAGCGACCTGAGCGGCCTGCACGCGCATCATGTGAAACTCGCGCCGCTCGCCGCGCATATCGTCGAAGTCGTCACCGAGCAGGCTTTCGAACACGGCTTCTTTCACGCGACGCTCGACGCGCGGCGGGTTCGCGTGAGCATCGAACCGGATTCGCTGGGCCGCCTCGTGCTGGCCGAGTTTTCGATCATGTCGAGCCTGTCGACCGGCGAGCGCGAGTTCTTCGTGCACGGCGCGACTGCCCTGTTCGAGCAGGAGTATGGACGGCTCGCGGAAATGCATCGCGACGCGGGACACGTGCCGCACGACACGCGCGCCGAGCTGCTCGAAGCGGAGTTGCGCACGCGTGCCGAAGCGCATTTCGCGGCGGCGCCAGAGGACCGTTCGGCGGGCTCGCTGTTTCATCATCTGCTGCACGCGGTGCATCCGTTCGACGGCACCGTATCGAGCCGCCTCGCCACCGCGCAACGCTCGTTCCAGCAGGCCGAAATGCTGGCGCGTGCGCTGCATCCGGGCGTCGATACATGGAATATCGCGCGCGGAGTGCTCGCGGATATTGCGCGGCGCGACATCGATCACCGCGGCTGGTTCAAGCGCATTTCACGCGAACTGCCGCATCTCGCGCACATGCTGCCGCGCGTGCCGCAACTGGCGGTGCGCTATCTGCAGCACGAGCACGATCGCGCGCGCTCGCCGGGACAAAACGCTCGACTGCTTGCCGAGATCGGCCGCGAATATCGGCGCACGCGCGCGCTGTTGTGGGCATGTGTGTTGTGCGGCGGCGTCCTCGGCGCGGGCACGGTGTTGTTGATGTGGTGATGTCGGCGTGATGCGCTGATGTGTTGATGTGCGCTTGCGCGGCCCGTCGCGTTCTGCCGATCAAGACTTCGCGGGTCCGCTACATGCTCGTACGATCGCGGAAGCCGTTCTTCATCAGAAAGCACTGCGCCACCAGCAAGGAGCAAGACAACCATGAAGCAGACCGATCCAGCCACTGTTCAGACCAACATCGCGGCGGAAATGCACGTTAGCGCCGGCTTCGACGCCAACGAGGAAATCGAGCGCCGCATCTCTTTTCTCGCGAACTATCTGCGCAGCAACGGCCTGAAGACGTACGTGCTCGGCATCAGCGGCGGCGTGGATTCGACGACGGCCGGGCGCCTCGCGCAACTGGCCGTCGAGCGCTCGCGCGCGGAAAATTACGACGCGCGTTTCGTCGCGATACGCCTGCCGCACGGCGAGCAGAAAGACGAGGCCGACGCGCAGCAGGCGCTCGCCTTCATTCGTGCGGACGAGACGCTGACCATCGACATCAAGCCCGCCGCCGACGCGATGCTCGCGTCGCTGCATCAAAGCGGCCTGCCGTTCGCGGACGAAGCGCAGGAAGACTTCGTGCACGGCAACATCAAGGCGCGGCAACGAATGATTGCGCAGTACGCGGTGGCGAGCACGCGCACGGGCGTCGTGATCGGCACGGATCACGCGGCTGAATCGCTGATGGGATTTTTTACGAAGTTCGGCGACGGCGGCGCCGATGTGCTGCCGCTCGCCGGGCTCAACAAGCGCCGGGTGCGCGCAGTCGCGAAGGCGCTCGGTGCCTCCGACGCGCTCGCGCACAAGGTGCCGACCGCGGACCTCGAAGCGTTGCGCCCGCAACGGCCCGACGAAGATGCCTACGGCGTACCGTACGAGACGATCGACGACTTCCTGGAAGGCAAACCGGTCAGCGACGAGGCACGCAACATCATCTTGCGTTTCTACGATGTGACGCGGCACAAGCGCGCGCTGCCGTACACGCCGTTCGACTGGCCCGCGCCCACGAGCGAAGCGTGAGCCGCAACATGAGCCGCAACGCGAACCGCAGCTCAGCGCTTAGTGCGCGGGCGGCTGGGCGGGCGGCGAGTCGTCGGTGAAAAGATCGGCGCTCGCCTCGAGCGCCATTCCGCCCAGGTGCTTGCCATGAATCTGCCGCGCGATGACTTCGCCGACATACGGCACTTGCGCATCGAGTTCGACCGTGGCGTAGGCGCCAGGCGTGCCCGCGTCGACGACCTCGACGTTGCGCGCGTAATGCCCCAGCTCGTGCTTGAGGAATTCGCGCACTTCCTGCTCGGTGCACGACGGCGCGATGTTGCGCACGATCAGGTTCATGCTGCCTACTCCTGGCGGCTGCCGCCGGACCTGTCGACGCGCACGCGCGCCGGGCGCAATGCCGCGCGTTGTCTCGCCTGTGCGGCGGCCAGTTCGCGGATGAGTGCGGCGCCCGCCGCGCCGAGCGCGGCCAATGACAGGTAGAAAGCGATCATTTGAATCTCCGATATTCCGCGCGGTATTCCCGCGGTATTCCGATGAGCCCGCCGGGGTCCTGTTTAAGGATAGCCACTTACGATCGGACACGCGATGCGACGCGGCGTCACCATGACAAGCTCGCACCGGGTAGCACGATCAATGTGCACTGTACCCGAATAGCGCGCTATCCGTTCGGCCGCAACACTGTTTTGACTGACTGCGCCGCGGCGCCTGGAAATTGTGCTGAACATTGCGCGTGCAGACGCGGGTTGCAAGAAGCGGACCGCGGCATGCATGCCGGAGTTCGTTGCGCCGATCGGCGAATGAAAGCTGCTGCTCGCCGCGCGAGCGTCAGTCAGCGTCCTGCACGTTGGCCGCGCTCACCCACCACGCGTTCTTGCCTTGCGGCAATGCGACCAGCACCGCGGACGGATCGTCCACGCCGTCGTCCGCGACCTCGCACACGGCAAGTCCGTCGGGCAAATGCTTCACTTCCCCGGCCGACTGAAAGAGCGCGATGCGCTGCGCGTTCAGCGGACGCAGTTGACGATAGACATCGAAGCTGATGGCCGCGGGCACATCGCCGCGAATTTGCAGCGCGTCGGCTTTGCCGCAATGCGCCGGCTCGGCGGCGAACACGGGCGCGGTACCGACGGCGCATGCAACGCTCAGCACGGCGAGCGTCGCTGCGGCAAGACGTGAATAAGTCATGGTAATTCTCCAGGAATGAGTTGATTCGGCGAGTTCGATGCGAAAGCCGCGTGCTGAAAGACGGCGAGCGGCGACGACAAGTAAGTAATGCGGGCTGGCGGCACGCGCTGACAAAAAGCGTTTGTGGGTCACGCCCGCAAAGTTGGAGACAGGATCGAGCGTTCCGGCGCATTCAACCTTTTGCAAGCGCCGCGCAATCCGCGCCGACACCAACCGTTACGGCTGCGTGCCGCGCCCCGCTGCGCGCCCGCTGTCGGCGCTGGTGGCGACATCCAGCCGGCTGATGTCGCAAGACTCCTGGCTAAAGCCAGAATAGACCACCGACCAATCACCGACGATCGCCGCCTGCGCTTCCGCGAGACTCAGCTTGCCCTCGCAGACGCAGCGCTTGAGCATGACCGCCGCGCGCGCCTTGCGCCGCTCGCCCTGCCGTCCCGCCCAGGGCAGAAGGCCGAGATTGGACGGCGCGTCCGGCGAGCCGCCGAGCACCACGGGCACGCGCCGATCGAGCGCGAACTCGGCGCCGTCGTCTGCGTCGATGCCGCGCTCCGCGAGCATCCGGTCCTTGTGCGCCATCAGTTCATCGAACGGCGGCGAGACCGCGCTCGCATAGCCAGGGCGGCAAATCGTCTCGCGGATGGATTGCTGCGTCACGCGTTCGTCGAGCATGGCCGCGTCCTGCGCATACACTGCGCCGACGCGCACTGCGAGCAGCGCGGCAAGACCCAGCGTAAGCGTGAAACGCGCGCGCCACGCGCGCCGCCGCGCGAACGCAACTGCGCGCGGTCGAAAAGTACTGCCTATGTGGTCGCCGGAAGCCTCGCCGCGACGCCTGTCTGCAATGCCTGCCTTCATTCGTCGGCGCGCCTGTCGAGGCACGCGGTAGTTCAATTCGCAAGGCAATTAAAACACATTCGATCCGCATACGGAAAAAACCGCCGACTCTGAGCGGTGCGCCGGAGCGCTACAAACTTTCCACGGCGACCGCGACAGCCGCCGTGGAACCCCGCGCTTTGGCTATTGCGCCGTGCGCGCCTGCAGTGCCCGGATGCGGCTAAGTGCCTCAGTGTTGGCCACCGTCGAGTCATACATGTGCGCGAGGTCCGCCTTCAGCGCGGTGCGCGAGCCGCCGTCGAGATAAATCATGTGGCCCGACGGATAAAAGCGCGCCGACAGGTTCTGCCGCACCTGCTGACTGAGCAGCGGCATTTGCTGCAAATCGAGCACCGTCTGATAGAACGGCGTGACGAAATCATAAAAGCCGTTTGCCGACAGCACCTTCAGATCGGGATTGAGCGCCATGACCGCCGCGAGGTCGCCGGCCGTGTAGAGAATCACGTTGCCCTTGTCGTCCACGCCCTTCTGCGCGCCGGTCGGGTCGATGTGGCTGAAGTCCCAGAACTGGAACGCCTGATCGTTGAGATCCGTGAAGGCCGAGTTCGACGTGTACTTCAACTGCTCGTTCAGATAGACGTTCCACATCGTCGTATAGACGCCGGACACGGCCGTCATGGTCGGATCGTTGCCGCCGGAGTTCGGATCGATCTTGCCCGCAATGCCGGTGCCGATGGCGGTGACGCGGCCGTCGTAGGCACCGAGCACGAGACCCTTGGACTTGAGCAGCGTGGTCAGGAACAGCGAATTGCCGCGGCTGTCGTACGACGCTATGTCGAGACTCCACGCAAGCAAGGTCGTCTTGTCGATGCCGGTGTATTCGGCGAGCTTCTCGACCGTCGCTGCGTCGGTGGTCGGGAATTTGCGCAACGCCGCGAGGTAATCGGTGCGGGCGAACTGCGCGACTTCCTCGGCGAACGCGCCGAGATCCGTCGGCCGCGGCGCGATGCCGAGCTTCTTGTGATACCAGGCGTCGGCGGCGGCCGTGGGCAGCGCGCCGACCGGATTGCCGGCCTGCGTGTAATCGAGTATCGACGATTGCAGCGTGATGCCGTTCAGATCGACGCCGCCTTCGTGCAACCGGTAAGCGACCACGCAACTGCGCGCCGTGCCGTACGACTCGCCGAACAGATACTTCGGCGAATTCCAGCGATTGTTCTTCGTCAGAAAGCGCTTGATGAACTGCGCGATCGAATCGGCGTCCTGGTCGACGCCCCAGAAGTCGCGGTTCTTCTTCGGCGCGACGGCCGCGGAATAGCCGGTTCCGACCGGGTTGACGAAAATCAGGTCGCTCTTGTCGAGCAGGCTGTCGGGGTTGTCTTCGATCGTGTACGGCGCGGGCGGCGTGAAGTTCGGCATCGACGTCCTGATGCGGCGCGGCCCGAACGAGCCGAGCAGCACGAACACCGCGGAAGAACCGGGCCCGCCGTTATAGAAGAACGTGAGCGGCCGGGTTTCTTCTTTCTGGTTGTCCTGCGTGAACGCGACGTAGAACATCCGCGCGGCGGGCTGCGAACTGCTCGGGTCGACGATCACCAGATGGCCGACCGTCGCCGTGTAGTCGATCTTTTTGCCGTCTATCGTGACCGAGTGATGCGTGATCGCAGCGTTCTCGTCGGTCGCGGTGACGGAATCGTCGGGGCCGTTGCCGTAGGCGACCGGATCGAAGAAGGGCTGGTCGCCCGCCTTGTGCTTGCCCGCCGCTGCCGGCCTGGCTGACGCTTCGGAATTGTGCGGCGACTGCGGACTAACGGACGCTGGCTCTGTGCTTGTCATGATCGCTCCATGGGTACGTTCACGTCTTGTGCCGGTGCTGCGGGACTCGTGCCGATCGACTCGCTAGACAACTCGCCGATCAACCTGCTGACTATAGTGCGGCAGCCACTTTCTGACCATTGGGACTGCCGAGTCCCGTGCAGGCGTCCCAGCCCTTGGACGCCGCGAAGCTGCCGTTATTGCCCTGCGTGATGTCGTTGCACACGCCCGCCGCCTTGTACAGTTTCGGATTCACGAAGCCCGCCGGCGCGCCCTTCGCCGCGTTGATGCGCGCAATCAGCGCGGCCCACAGCGGCGCGACCGCGCTCGTTCCGCCCACCACCGTTTGCGTGCCGCCGACCAGCACCGTGTAGCCGGTAAGCGGCGAGGCATCGCCGGCGACATCGGGCACGCCACGCTTCGCGAGCGGCTTCTTGCCGCCCGCCGACAACGCGACCGAAAGCCCCTCCTGCCACGCCGGCAACGCAAACGCGCCGCTCACGCCACCGCCGCCCGCGCCGCCTTGCGGCCCGTCGTTCCACACCACCTCGTGCGTGATCGACGTGCCGGACGCGGTGAGGCTCGTGCCGCCGCACGCGAGCACATACGGGCTCGCCGCCGGAAAGTCGACGTTATCGCCGCCATTGGCGCCGTCGCTCGAGCCGCTGTCGCCCGACGCCGCGCACACCGTCACGCCGAGCGCCGCCGCGGTTTGCAGCACGCTGTTGAACGCCTTCAGCGACTGGCTCGTCCAGATCGACTCCGGCCCGCCCCAACTGATCGAAATCACCGACGGCTTGTTGACCGTGTCGTGCACCGCGCGGCTCACCGCGTCGATAAAACCGGCGTCGCTGTTCGGCGCGAAGTACACCGCGATCGTCGCGCCCGGCACGATGGCGCCGACAATCTCGATGTCGAGCGTGACCTCGCCGTCCGGGCCGTTCGGGTCACCGGTCGGTTCGTTGCGCGCCTGGTCGACGCTGACCGATTTCACCGTGGGCGAAGGCACGCCGAGGCTCGCGAAGTACGACTTCAGATCCGCCGGATCGTAACCGCCGCCCAGCTCGATGATGCCGACGCACTGGCCGCTGCCGTCGCCCTGCGGAAACTTGTAGAGCGACGCCAACTGCAGCGGCGTGAACGAAGCCTGATGTGTTTTCGCCGGCCTGAACGGCGGACGAATGCGAAAGTGCGGCCGCGCCTGCGGGCGGTTGTCGAGCCCAAGCACCGCCTCGACGACGTCGTGCAGATCGTCCGGCACGTTGACCGCGCCGGTCCGTCCGCGGAATTCGCCGGACGTATGGTGCTGATACTTTTCGAGCTTGACTTCGAACGCGCTCTGGAATTGCGCGACAGTGCCCGACAGCAGCACCGAGCGCGCGGCCAGATCTTCGCGCACCACCGTCAGCCCATGCGCGGCGGCAAATGCCTTGACTTTGGCGACGTCGTCGGGGGCTGCGCCGTAGTCTTTGGCCATCGCCTCGCGCGACAGCGGCTTCACGTTGGGGTCGCCGGCTTCGATCCGGCTCATCAGCGCGTCGAACTGCGCCTGCTGCTGACGGCGCAGCATCACGAAGACCTCGATCTTCTCCGATGGATCGCAGTCGCCGATGAGTTTGGAACCTCGTTCTACGTTGCGCTCGCTTCCGGGCAGCGGATGCTTGGTGGCCATGTGCGACTCTCCTCTTGGCATGACGGCGCCGGATGCGAGACGGACCGGCGCACGCGCCCATCCACTCAACGCCCGACGACAGCTATTGGAAGGTGCTGCATGCGAAGCGCGGCATGCGGGACTTCGCAAACCTTCGGACCAATGCATTCGAACACAGTTCCGGTCCGAGCGGCAGTCGGCCGAATGGCCAGGTGCCGCGGCGTCCGATGCATGGCCCGCGGCGCTCGGCTATGATGCTGCAGCGGCCGTTTAGCCGTTACATTGCATTGCCTCGCGCGTCCGCGCGCAAGATCGAAGAATCAGAGGAACTCCATGTCAATCTCGATGTATCAAGCATCACTGCCCGTGCTGATTCGCGGCCTCACCAATCTGCAAGGCATCCTCGGCAAAGCTCAGGCGCACGCCGCGCAAAAGCAGATCGAACCTGCGGTGTTCACGAACGCCCGCCTCGCGCCGGACATGTTGCCGCTCACGCGTCAGGTGTACATCGCAAGCGATACCGCGAAGGGCTGCGCCGCGCGGCTTGCGGATGTCGAAGCGCCCAAGTACGAAGACGTCGAGCAGACTTTCGACGAACTGCACGCTCGCCTTCAAAAGACGATCGAGTATCTGAAGGAATTCACCCCGCAGCAGATCGACGGATCGGAAGAGCGCGCGATCACATTGAAAATGCGCAGCGGACCGATCGAGTTCACCGGTCAGTCTTATCTGCTGGGATTTGTGCTGCCGAACTTTTTCTTCCACGTGACGACCGCGTACGACATCTTGCGTCATAACGGTGTGGAGCTTGGCAAGCTCGACTATCTGGGCGGGCTGAAGTAAGAGCCGGCCCTATGCGCGCGGCTGAAGTTCAGTGATCGGCCGCGCTGGCCGGCGTCATCGAGACGCCGGCTGTGGGTTATAGCATCGGCAGCGTTAACTCGCAGGCGTCCGCCCAAGCCGCGTCAATCGAGCGACAGCCGCACCGCGAAGCCGATCAGCGCCGCCGAAAAAGTCCAGCGCTGCAGCGTTTGTGCAAGCGGATGCGCGCGCATCCATTGGGCGATCCGCGCCGCGCCGACTGCGTACGCCAGGTCGAAGCAGAAGCCGACGGCGAGCAGCACCGAACCCAGCTCGATCATCTGCAACGCGACCGGTCCCGCTTCGGGACGCACGAACTGCGGCAACAGCACCGAACAGAACAGCAGCGCCTTCGGATTCAGCAGGTTGGTCAGCAAGCCCTTGACGAACGAAGCCCGCAACTGCGGCATGCCCGCCTGCGAGGCCTGCTGCTGCACGCCGCCGGTCCCGTCGCGCGACGCGCCGCCCTCGGGCAACGCGAACACCGGCGAGCGAAAAATCTGGATGCCGACCCAGGCGAGATAAACCGCGCCGCCATAGCGCACGACGTCGTATAGCCACGGCGCGTTGCGAAGCAGCGCGGCCGCGCCGCAAGCGGACAGCGTGACATGCGTCGCGCGTGCGACGCCGAGCCCGCAAGCCGCCGCAAAACCGCTGCGCACGCCGCGTCCAATACTGGTTTGCAGGATCAGCGCCATGTCCGGGCCAGGCACCGCGTAGACGACCAGCAGCGCGGCGATATAGACGGCGAGAAGATGTGCGGAAATCATGAGAGCCTCGTGGATTCGATGGCTCTATCTTGCTATCGTCGATGGAGGGTTTGTTGGCGAATTTCCGGCGCGGCGGCGTGAGGTTTGGTGGAATACGCTAACATCGCGTCATCTACATCAGCTTTCCTCTAGCACAAAACATCGGCCGCCCGACCATGACAACCGACCTCGACAAGACCGACCGCGCGATTCTCGCGGCGCTGCAAAAAGACGGCCGCATGTCGAATGCGAAGCTCGCCGAACTCGTCGGGCTGAGCGAGACGCCTTGCGCGCGGCGGCTCAAGCGCCTGGAAAACGAAAGCTATATTGGCCACTATCGCGCCGTGCTCGCGCGTCCGGCGCTCGGCTTCGGCGTGGTCGCTTTCGTTCTCGTGCGCTTTGCCGTGCACGACAAGAATCTCGCCAACCGCTTCGAGCGCGAGGTGCAGGCGATACCGCGCATCATCGCGTGCCACAACGTGTCGGGCAGCGCGGACTATATCCTGCAAGTGGTCGCGCGCGATCTCGACGACTACGGCACTTTCATGCGCGACCAGATGCGCAGCCTGCCTGGCGTGACGTCGGTGGAATCGGCGCTATCGTTGCGCGAGGTGAAGGCGGACAGTGGCTTGCCGCTATCGTGAGTGCGAACGTGGCATAGTCACGCCTTTTCACGCGGTGCGCGTTGCATCAACGGCGCATCACAGGTGGCATCAATCTGACGCCGGCAACGCGTCGGCGAACACGGAGTTTTCATGGACAACATCGATCACGAGAAAGCGCGGGCGGAAGAAGCCGCCGCAATGGAGCGCGTATTGACGGCGACGCAGCGGGTCAAGACCGCGTTCGCTTCGTTGCAGTCGCAGTTTCCGCCGGCCGGCAGCGGCAATCCCTCGCAATTCGCGCTGCAAACTTTCGACGCCGCGCTGCAGGAACTGGAAGACGCGCAGGCCGCCTTCGACGAACTGTTGGGCGAGTTGCTCGACGGCAATCGGTAAAGCGCGTTGAACGTCCGGAAAGGCGCGCGTTAGCGCTCAGCCCGCACGCGTTTCGATCGCCGGCTCGCACAGAATCGGAAAATTGACCGAGTTCGCGATATAGCACTTGTCATGCGCCGTGTGGTGCAACTGCTGCGCCAGTTCGGCGTTGCCGCCCGCCTGAATGATCACGCGCGGACGCAGCACGATCTGCGAAAAGCGGCCCTGCTGAGGACTGTCGAGCATGGTCCCTTCGGCGTCGTCGCGATAGTCGACGACGACAATGCCCGCGTCCGAGCAAAGGTGCAGATACCACAGCTTGTGACACGCCGAGGCCGCCGCAACCAGCAAATCCTCGGGGTTCCATCGCTTTGCGTCGCCGAGAAACGCGGCGTCGGACGAGCCCGGAATGTCCGGCTTGCTTCCCGAAGCGATCACGTGATCGCGGCTGTAGTCACGATAGCCGGATGTGCCGCTGCCGCGATTGCCCGTCCATTGAACGGAGACCTGGTAGTTGTGCTCGCCGTATGCCATGCGCGCTTCCTGTGATGGGGTGAACCGGTGGATGAAGCGTTCATTTTAAAGCCGCTTATGCGCTGCAAACCACCGCTCGCGCGCGTCGATCTAGCGCGGCGCCGCCGGCCTGCCGCTGAGACTCGGCACTCGCGGATCGGGGTTCTGATTCAGGCTCGTGCCGTTCGCTCGCATCGTGTTAGGGACGTGGCCTGAGTTCAGACCCGTGCCGACGCCGCCTGCGCTCAGGCCTGTGCCAATAGAGCCGCCAGGCGTCTCAAGTCCCGGCGAAGGCGTGAGCGTCGAGCCGACCGTTCCGCCGCCGCCAGCCACGTTTCCGGTAGACGGCGCCGTGCGCGTGCCGCCCGACTGCGCGCACGCCGTTCCGACCGCGCCGCACAGGGACGCCGCGATCACCACTGTTGCTGCCATACGGCCCATTACGATTTTCATTGCTCCACTCCGTCATTTCCGTCCGTTCGACTGCGCGCGATAACGCGCCGCTCAACCTGTATGACGAACCGCGGCCTGCTTCGTTCACGCTGGTAACAGCTTATGTCCGCGTTTCGCCTCTGGCCGCCTGCCGCTGTGCAAAGTCGTACAAATCCTTACAAAGCAGCGCGGGCGGAACGTGCACCGGACGCGTCGCGCAACCGTTATTGCAGGCACCTACCCGCGGAGACCGCAATGAACACGAACGTCACGACCAGCACTTCACCGCGCAGCCGTATCCATCCGTTGATCGCCGGCGCAGCGGTGGCCGTCATCGTCGCAAGCGCGACGGGGATCGCCGCGATGACCGGCTTGCTGCCCACGTCGCATGCAGTGACCGAACCCGCGGTTTCGCCCGCGGCGCTCGCCGCGCAAAGCGCGAACGGCACGCTCAACGCGCAGCAGCCGTCGGCGGCGCAGCAAACGACGCAGCAGGCCGTGCCGCAAAACGTGCAGCAGCCCGCCGCGCAAACGGCGCAGGAGCCGGCACAGCATGCTGCGCCCGCCAAACCGCCTGTGCATCGCACGCATAGCGGCGGCGCGACTGCGCCCCGCTATGCGAACAACAACGGCTACCAGACGGCCAACGAACCGGCGACGCGCCCGGTTCCCGCCGATCCGTACGCCGGCGAAGTGGTCGCGATCAACACCGTGCAGTCGCCCGAGCCGACGACCGGCCTCGGCGCACTCGGCGGCGCGGTCGCGGGCGGGCTCGTCGGCAACCAGATCGGCGGCGGACGCGGCAAGATCCTGACGACGATTGCCGGCGCTGTCGGCGGCGGGCTGGCGGGCAACGGCATCGAGCATGCGGTGCGCAAGCAGACGAGCTATCAGGTGCAGGTGCGCATGCAGGACGGCAGCTATCGTAACTTCGACTATCAGACGCAGCCGCCGGTCCAGGTCGGCGAACGCGTGCATGTTTCGGGCGACCAGCTTTCGGCTTCGTGAGCGTGACGCTTAGCGTTTGACGAGCTTTCCTCGCGCGTGCCGGGGCGTGAGGAAAGCAGTCACACAAAATGGCAGGACCGGCACCGCACGCCACCGCCGACGATACAAACCCTCCTCCCGCGTTATGATCGACCGTCACGCCCAAACGGCCCAAACGGCTGATCGCGCACGATGGAGCAAGCGTACGTCCACCTCCTGCACCTGCTGGCCGGTCATCCGGAATGGCTGCTCACGGTCGTATTCCTCGCGGCCTTTCTCGAGTCGGTTGCCGTCATCGGCACATTCGTTCCCGGCAGCACCGCGATGTTTCTCGCGGGCGCGCTCACAGGCACCGGCTCGCTGAGCCTCGGCTGGGTGCTCGCGTGGGCGATCGCGGGCGCCATCGCCGGCGACGGCCTCAGCTTCTGGATCGGCAGCCGCTACAAGAGCCGGATCGTCAAGCTCTGGCCGTTCTCCCGTCATCCCGAAGTGCTGGAAGCCGGCTACCGCTTCTTCGGCAAGCATGGCGCGAAGAGCGTCGTGCTCGCGCGCTTCGCCGGACCGTTGCGCGCGATCGTGCCGGTCGTCGCCGGCATGCTCGGCATGTCGCCCGTGCGCTTTTACGCGATGAACGTGCTGTCCGCGCTGCTGTGGGCGCCCGCGCATATCCTGCCGGGCGTCGTGTTCGGCGCGTCGGTGCTGCTTGCCGGCGCGGTGTCGTTCCGGCTCGTCGTGATTCTCGCGCTGCTCGTCGCGAGCATCTGGCTCAGCTATCGCGCGGCGGCTTTTCTGCTGTCGCACGCTCACGCATGGTCGAATGCAGCCGGCCGCCACCTCGGCAGTTGGGCTTGCCGTCATCCGGGGCCGGTCGGCCGCGTCGCGCGCAGACTGCTCGATCCCGAAGCGCCGGATGCGACGAGCATCCTCGCTGCGTCGCTGATCGTGCTCATATGCGGCGCACTGTTCTTCGGCATCCTCGAAGACGTGATCAGCGGCGACCCGCTCACACACGTCGACCAGTCCGTCTATCGCTTCATGCAATCGGTGCGCACGCCGTGGGGCGACTCGCTGCTCGCCGGCCTCGCGACGCTCGGCAGCACCGGCACGCTCGCCGCGCTGATCGTCGCCGTCGCGCTGTGGATGGCATGGGAGCGGCGCTGGCGCACCGTCGGCTACTGGCTCGCGGCCGTGCTCTTTTCGCAGTTGCTGATCTTCGCGTTGCAACTCGCGATGCAACGCGCCGCGCCGAACGCGCTGATGACCGACGCCTACGTATTCCCGAGCAATCACGTGGCGGCGACCGTCATCGTGTATGGCTTTCTTGCGTTCCTGCTCGCGCGGCGGGTCGGCATGCTCGAGGGTCTGCTCGTCGTCACCGCGAGCACGCTTGTCGTCATCGTCGTCGCGCTGGCGGGCGTGTACTTCGGCCGCTACTGGGTGTCGGACGCGATCGGCGGCGCGGCGCTCGCCTATGTGTGGGTGGCGATTGTCGCGCTCACCGCGATATTGCGGCATCCGCAGCCGCCGCCAGCGCGCCGCTGGATGCCGGCCGTCATGCTCGTGACGGTGCTCGCGAGCGTGGGCGTCCAGTCCGGCGTCGGCATGAGCGGCGCGCCGGCGGGCGGCCTGACGCTGGTGCCGCTGCCGCTCACGCACGTGACGCAGCAACAATGGACGGATTCGGTGTGGAAGCAACTGCCTTGTTATCGCTCGGATATGGGCGGCGACCGCAAGGAGCCGCTCACGCTGCAATGGGTGTCCGACGGCGATACGCTGCGCCGGCAATTGCGCGAGCAGGGATGGATCGAGGGCACGACGCTCTCCGTGCATAGCCTGCTTTCGCTCGCCTCGCCCGATGTGCCCGCGACCGCGTTGCCCGTGTTGCCAAAGCTGAACAACGGCGTGCCGTCGTCGCTCGTGTTCATGCGTCCCGGCGACACGCGCAATCGACGCGACGTGCTGCGCTTCTGGCCGAGCGGCTATGCGGTCGATAACGGCACGTCCGCCGTGCCGCTGTGGATCGGCTCGATCGCGCATGAACGGTTGTCGCGTGCATCGTGGCCGCTTAACCTCGTGCGGGTCGACAGGCAGTTATCCCGGGACGAGACAGGCGTGAAGCTCAATGGTAAAGAAGGCGTCGCGGTACTAGCGACAGTGAGCTGCCGCGGCGTGCCCGTATCGCTGCTCGCCGCTGCGGGAGAATGATCGGCGTCAGGCCGCGCGGATGAGATGCAATGCGACGCGATGCGAGCCCGTTGCCTGTCGCCCGTTGCCCGCTATCGCTATTGAACGGTGTAGCCCTTGCCTTGCATGCACGCGCCGTATGCATGCCAATAAGTCGTCATCGAAGATTGCTGCGACGCTGTAGCGGACTGCGCCTGCGCCGCATGCTGCTGACGGCTGCGCACTCCGCCGGCGAGCACGCCCGCGGTCGCGCCCACCGCGGCGCCGTGTCCCGCATCATTGCCGCTCACGTCCCCGACGATCGCACCCGCGGCCGCGCCTCGCGCCGCCCCTCTGACGCGCGCGCCGGTCGGGCCCGCTGGTGGCGGGGGCGTCTGCGCGACGACAGCCGGATCGATGCCGGTGCTTTGCTTCGCCCAGGCATAGCACGCGCCGTCATCCGACATCTGCTGCTGTTGGCTTTGTCCATGCGCGGGATAGGTTGCCGGTTTCTGGGCATAAGCAAGCGCGCTCGCGCTTGCCAGAATCAATGCGGCGAATCGCTTCATTTGAAACCTTCTAGTGAGGAACACTGACGGCTCATGCATCTGCTGGGAACGAGGGCAGTCTGCGAGGCGCACAGCTCAACGCATCTTACCTGGCAGGCTCGCGGCAGCCGAGAGCAATGCAGCTAAACGTGAACAGCTTTGCTTAACACCGTGCGCACCGATTCATGCGCTACGATTCCCTTCACCGAATGATTCTTCCAGCTTGGAAGATAGAAAAATCCATTAGCAAATGCAAGGCTATGCTTAGATATGCCTACGTTTTTTCGGACCTGCATTAACCTGTCCAAGTGCTAATTGAACACGGCGTGTCATAGATCATCCTTTCGCCAAGTTCAACCCGAATTTATTTGGCTCGAGCATTGCAATTCCATATGGAATAGAGCTAATAATCTCGCCATCGAAACGGGGATATACCGACACGAATGCCTGACACGCTTGCCGCACACGCCCATTCCATTCCCGCATTTCGCAGTCCAATGTTCGTCACGCCGTGCCCGTCGATTCATGTGCAAGCACGAGCGCACACCACGAGCCCGCCCTCATCCACATCACAACGAGACATGCAACTTCGACACACGGAGATTCCATCGTGAAACGCTCAAGCGCAATCCAGGGGGCAACGCTAATCGCGATTGCCATACTGGCCGGCTTGCCGGTCATGCTCGATGTCGCGACTCCCGCGGCCCACGCGCAAACCTCGGCGAAGATATCCAGTCAGCAACTCGATTCGCTGACCGCGCCGATCGCGCTCTATCCCGACGCATTGCTCGCCCAGGTGCTGATGGCCACGACCTTTCCGCAGGAAGTCACGTCCGCGGCGGCATGGTCGAAGGCGAATCCGAACAGCAAGGGCGACGACGCGGTCAGAGCCGTCGCCGCAGAACCGTGGGACCCGAGCGTGCAATCGCTGGTGGCGTTTCCACAGGTGCTCGCCACGATGGCGTCGAAGCCCGACTGGGTCGCGCAACTCGGCAACGCGTTTCTCGCGCAGCCGAACGACGTGATGGACTCCGTGCAACGTCTGCGCAAACAGGCGCAAACAGCCGGCAATCTGAAGACGACCGAACAGCAGAAGGTCATCGTCGAACAGAGCACGATTCAGATCGTGCCGGTCAATCCGCAGGTCGTTTATGTGCCGACGTATAACCCGACGGTGGTGTACGGCGTGTGGCCCTACCCTGCCTATCCGCCCGTGTATGTGCCG
This sequence comes from Paraburkholderia sp. RCC_158, assembly GCF_041355255.1. Taxonomy (NCBI): domain Bacteria; kingdom Pseudomonadati; phylum Pseudomonadota; class Betaproteobacteria; order Burkholderiales; family Burkholderiaceae; genus Paraburkholderia; species Paraburkholderia sp. RCC_158. Next base: position 403,212 of record NZ_JBFUPM010000005.1, read on the forward strand.
CCGCCGCCCGGCTATGCGGTCGCAAGCGGGCTCGCCGCGGGTCTCGCGTTCGGCGTGGGTATTGCGATCACGAGCGCGTTGTGGAGCGACGTCAACTGGAACAACCACAACGTCAATATCAATGTGAACCGATACAACAACATCAACGTGAACCGGCGCCTCGACGTGAACAGCAACACCACGCGATGGAATCGCGACACGACGTTCAACCGGAACGCATCGGCGAATCTCGGCGGCGGCGTGCAGCGCGACGCTTACCGCGGGCGCGACGTCTCCGCGTCACGCGCGCAAGCGCAGCAGGCGCTGCAGAACCGCACCGGTCAAAATCTCGGCGGCAGCGCGAGCGAGCGTCTGCAAGGCATTCAGCATGGCGGCACGAACGCCGGCAACATTCGGGCGAGCGCGCAGAACGTCAATCGCGACAACGCGCTGCGCGGCGCGGGCAACGGCCCGGCCGCACGGCAGGACATCGAGCGCGGCCAAGCGAGCCGCCAGGCGCAAGCCGGCTCGCACAACCGCCTCGGTGCAGGCGGTGGTGGACAGGAACGCGGCGGACTCGGCGCAGGCGGCGGCGGACAGGAGCGCGGCGGCCTCGGCGCAGGCGGCGGCGGACAGGAACGCGGCGGCTTCGGTGCAGGCGGCGGTGGACACGAACGCGGCGGCTTCGGCGCGGGCGGCGGTGGACAACGCCACCTCGGCCGGCAACGTTGAACGATACCCAGGAGCCGCTCATGAACCACATTCAATCGATTCGCGCTTGCCTCGCGAGATTCACCGCAGTGCCGCTGTCCCGCCATCTTGCCCACACGACGATTGCGATCTCGTCGCTACTCGTCTGCGCGGCACCGGCGCATGCGCAAGCCGTCTATCCGACACCGGAAGCCGCCGCCGATGCATTCGCCGACGCGCTCGCCATCAACGACCACGCGGCCATGCAGCACGTGCTCGGCCAGCACTACGACCGCTTCATTCCGTCGAAGGACGTCGGCGACGAGGACATCTACGAATTCCTGGGCGCGTGGGCCGCGGGCCATCGCATCGTCGACGACGCCGCGCCGCTTCATGGTCGCCCAAGCAAGCATCTGTCGGTCGGCACGGGTGGCTGGACGCTGCCGATTCCGCTCGTGCAGGCGTCAAGCGGCTGGCGTTTCGATCCCGCGGCGGGCAGCGATGAAATCCTCACGCGCAGGATCGGCCGCAACGAACGCGCGGCGATCATGACGTCGCTTGCCTATCTCGATGCGCAGCGCGACTATCGTGCATCGGCCGGCCATTACGCGCAGCGCCTCCTCAGCACACCGGGTCAGCACGACGGCCTGTACTGGCCCACTGCTCCCGGCGAAGCGGAAAGTCCGCTCGGTCAACTCGCAGCCGCGATGCCGAACACGGGATCGGTGAGCAAGGAGGGCTATCACGGTTATCGCTTTCGCATTCTGGGCGCGCAGGGTTCGCACGCGAAGGGCGGCGCGCTCGACTACGCGGAGAACGGCACGCTGACGAAGGGCTATGGCCTCGTTGCGTGGCCCGCCGAATATGGCAAGACCGGCGTGATGAGCTTCATCGTTAATCAGGATGGCCAGGTTTATCAGAAGAACCTCGGGCCGCAGTCGGCAAGAAAAGCGGCGGCGCTCCGATCGTTCGATCCTGATCCGTCGTGGGAACCGGTAGCGCCGTGAATGCCGATACCGACGCCGATGCCCGTATGAACGAAGAAAACCTGGTTGCCTGCCACGAGTGCGACGCGCTGTTCCGCAAGCGCCGGTTGCGCGGAAAGTCGTCCGCGCATTGCCTGCGCTGCGGCGCGATCCTGTATCGCGGCTTGTCGACGAACCTCGACGGCATTTGTGCGCTGACGCTCGCGTCGCTGTTCACGTTCGTCATCGCGCTCGGCACGCCGCTCCTCGAACTCGAAACGGGCGGCATTACTTCGCACACGAGCCTGTTCGGCGCACTCGTCGCGCTATGGAACGAGGACATGCAACTGGTCGCGGCAATGGTGTTCTGCTCGACGGTGCTGTTCCCGCTGACCGAACTGGCCGCGCTGCTATATGTGCTGACTTCCATTCGCCAGGGCTACGTGCCGCCGGGCTTTAATCGCGTGCTACGCGCCATTCAGTTCGTGCGGCCGTGGGGCATGATCGAAGTATTCATGCTCGGCGTGCTGGTCACGATCGTGAAGATGGTGAGCCTCGCGCGCGTGGTTCCGGGCGCAGCGCTGTTCGCCTTCGGTGCGCTCACGTTGATGCTGGTGCTCGTCGTCATGTTCGATCCGCGCACGCTCTGGGACTTCGCAGACGACATCCGCGCGCGCCGCGCAGCGCAGCCAGGACGCACGCGCGGCAACTGGCTGCCGGTCGCGGCTCCGCGCGGCCCGTGGCACAAACACCGGGTCACGCGATGAACACACTCACCGCATCGAAAGCCGGCCTGCTCACGTGCCACGCATGCGGACGCGTCGCGCGACGCGCAACCGCTCATGCCGCTCATGCCGCTCAGTCTTGCCCGCGTTGCGGCGCGGCCCTGCATCGGCGCAATCCGAACAGCCTCGCACGCACGTGGGCGCTGCTGATTTCGGCCGCGATTCTGTATATCCCGGCCAATCTGCTGCCGGTCATGCATACGTCGTCGCTGGTCGGCTCGGAAGACGACACGATCATCAGCGGCGTCATCTATTTCTGGACCTCGGGGTCGTGGCCGCTAGCGATCGTCGTATTCGTCGCGAGCATTCTCGTGCCGATGCTCAAGCTCGGGGTGCTCGTGCTGCTCGCCGCCACCGCGCAACGCCGCTCGGCATGGCGTCCGATGGAGCGCGTGAAGCTGTTCCGGCTTGTCGAGCGCATCGGCCGCTGGTCGATGCTCGACGTGTTCGTGATCACGCTGACCGTTGCACTCGTGCGCTTCGAATCGTTTGCCGTCATCACCGCCGGGCCCGGCGCGCTCGCGTTCGGTTGCGTAGTGATCCTGACAATGTTGGCGTCGATGCAATTCGACCCGCGACTGATCTGGGACAACCTCGAAGGCGGCAGCCCGCCGATGTCCCGCCCCGTTACGGAGCCGCCTCATGAATAGCCCGCAAGGTCCCGCCACGCCGCCCGATCTGCCGGACGCGCCCGATCCCGGCGTCGAGCCGCGCCGCGGCTGGCTGCCCTCTCTCGTCTGGGTGGTGCCGCTGATCGCGGCGCTCATCGGCATCGCGCTCGTCGTGAAGTCGATCACCGAACGCGGCCCCGCGGTCACCATCAGTTTTAACAACGCGGAAGGTCTCGAGCCGGGCAAGACGCAGGTCAAGTACAAGGACGTCGTGATCGGCTCGGTGAAGAGCATCACGCTGTCGAAGGATCATTCGCAGGTGCAGGTGGCGGTGCAATTGAGCAACCAGGCCGACGACTTCGCGGTGAAGGACACGCGCTTCTGGGTGGTGCGTCCGCGAATCGGCGCGAGCGGCGTAACCGGCATCGGCACGCTGCTCTCGGGGGCATATATCGGCGTGGACGCGGGCCGCTCGAAAGAGGCGCGCAGCGAGTTCGTCGGGCTTGAGGCGCCTCCGCCCGTCACCGGCGATCAGAAAGGCCGGCGCTTCACGCTGCACGGCGATTCGCTCGGCTCGATCGACATTGGCTCGCCGATTTTTTACCGGCGCGTGCAGGTCGGCCAGGTGTACGCCCTTTCGCTCGACAAGGACGGCACGGGCGTGACGATGCAGGTATTCGTGGCGGCGCCGTACGATCAGTACGTCGGCACGAATTCGCGCTGGTGGCATGCAAGCGGCGTCAACGTGCGGCTCGATTCGAACGGCTTTGTCGTGAACACGCAGTCGCTTACGTCGATCCTGATCGGCGGTCTGTCGTTCCGCGCGCCGCCGGGCCAGACGCCGGGGCCGCAGGCCGCGGACTACTCGAGCTTCCATCTCGCGTCCGACGAAGCCGATGCGATGCGCGCGCCGGACACCACGCCGGTGCGTACCGTGATGAAGTTCAACCAGTCGCTGCGCGGATTGTCGGTGGGCGCGGTGGTCGACTTCCGCGGCATCGTGCTCAGCCAGGTCACGGACATCGGCGTCGACTACGATCCGAAGACGCGCAGCTTCACGATGCCCGTCACGCTGGAGCTGTATCCCGACCGGCTGAGGCGCCGGGTGCACGGCACGGAGGTCCCCAAAACCGGGACAGTGGAAAATCAGCGGCTGCTGCAACATCTCGTCGAGCGCGGGCTGCGCGGACAACTGCGCACCGGCAACCTGCTGACGGGTCAGTTATATGTGGCGCTCGATATTTTCCCGAAGGCCGCGCCCGTGAGCTTTGATCCCGCGCGCGATCCGCTCGAACTGCCGACCATTCCCAATTCGCTCGACGCGTTGCAAACGCAGGTCGCGGAGATAGCGAAGAAGCTGGAGCGCATGCCCTTCGATCAGATCGGCGTGAACCTCAACAATTCGCTGAAGAACGCCGACAAGCTATTCACGCAGTTGAGCACCGAGATCATGCCGCAGGCGCGCGACACGCTCGCGGCAGCCAAACAGACTTTCGGTTCCGCCGAGGCCACGCTCAGGCAGGATTCGCCGGTGCAGGCCGACATGCATCAGGCGTTGCAGGAACTGACGCGCACGCTGCAATCGCTGAACGCGTTGGCCGATTATCTGGAGCGTCATCCGGAATCGCTCGTGCGCGGCAAATCGGAGGACAAGCCATGAGCCGCTATTCGCGTCGTCCGCTCGCCGGGTTTGCCGCGCTCGCGCCATGCGCGGCGTTGATGGCATCGGTGGCACTCGTCGCACTCGGCGCGCTCAGTGCCTGTTCGTCGCCGCCGAGCCGCTTTTATACGCTCGCCGGCGGGCTCGCATCGAGCGAAGTCCGCAGCGCCGCGCCGCCTCTGCTGATGATCGACGTCGCGGCCGTCGACGTGCCCGCGCAAGTCGCTCGGTCGGCGCTCGTCGTGCAGACCAGCGCGACTCGCGTGGACGTGCTCGAGCAAGCCCGTTGGGCGTCGTTGCCCGCCGACGAAATCCGTCTCGCGCTCTCGCAGGAACTCGTGCAACGGCTCGATGCGATCGACGTCTCGCGTTCTCCGCGCCCGGCCGGCGTGTCGGTCTATCGCGTGAAATTGAGTGTGCAGCGCTTCGAATCGTGGCCGGGCTCGCATGCGCTGATCGACGCGGTGTGGAGCGTGCGGGCGTTGTCCGAAGAAGCGGTGCTGACGTGCCGCAGCGTCGTCAGCGAGCCGGTCGGTGCGGGCAACGACGCGCTCGTGGCCGGTCATCGGCAGGCGCTTCAGCAGATTGCCGCCAATGTCGCCGACGGCATTCGCGCCCTCGACGCCGCGGCGCGTGCGCATCGCCTCCTGCGTGGGCAAGCCGCGCCACCTTGCCCCGCGCAGTGAAACCCTCAATTACAAACACCCTTCAGTATTCCGGCAGGCAGACGTAAACCAGATGTACGCCTCTTCTGGATACAGGAACGGAAATGAAAAACATGAAGGTCTCCACGCGCCTGCAAACCGGCTTCGGCCTGCTGACGGCGTTGCTTCTCGTGCTGGCCGGCATCGCGCTGTTCGGCTTGTCCGAGCTGAACGATAGTCTCGACGGCATTGCCCGCGTGAATAACGAGGAGACCCGTCTCGCGAACGAATTGCGCGCGTCGATTCAGGATCGCGCCATCGCGATACGCAACCTGGCGTTGATCACCGAGCCGCGCGACCTTGCCCAGGAAGCGGACCGCATCAAGAAGCAGGATCAGAATTATGCGGACGCCTACCAGCAACTCACTCGCCTGTTCGCGCAGGAGCCGGCCACGACTTCGGTGGAGCGCTCGCTGATCGAACAGCTCAAGCAGGACGAAGCCGCGGCGATGCCGCCGCTGCGCAAGGCGATGGATCTCGCACTGTCGCAGAACGCCGCGCTTGCGACGCAGGAGCTGCTGCAAAACGCGCGGCCGCCGCAGCGAGCATGGCTTGCCCGCGCGACGGAACTCGCGCGCGTCGAAGATGAGCAGAACAAGGAAGCGCAGCTCAGCGCCTTCGCGACTTACTCGACGGTCCGCACCATGATCTCGGTCATTGCCGCGATCGCATTCCTGCTGGGCGTGGCGACTGCCGCGCTCATCTCGCGCAGCATTCTGCGGCAGTTGGGCGGCGAGCCTCGCGCCGCGCAGGAAATGGCCGCGCAGATCGCAGAAGGCAACCTGACCGTGCGCGTGCAGGTTGCAGCCGGCGACCGGAGCAGTCTGATGGCGTCGCTCGAAGCAATGCGCGAGAAGCTCACCACGATCGTGTCGGGCATCAAGACGTCGGCGGAATCGATCTCGGTGGCTGCCGGCGAGATCGCGCAAGGCAACCAGGACCTGTCGCAACGCACCGAGGAACAGGCCGCGTCGCTCCAGCAGACCGCGGCGAGCATGGAAGAGTTGACGTCGACGGTGCGCAATAACACCGATAACGCGCGTCAGGGCAGCACGCTCGCCGCGGCGGCTTCCACGACCGCGGCATCCGGCGGCGAAGTGGTTCACCAGGTCGTGTCGACCATGCGCGACATTTCATCGAGTTCGACGAAGGTGACCGAAATCATTTCGGTGATCGAAGCAATTGCATTTCAGACCAATATCCTCGCACTGAACGCAGCGGTCGAAGCCGCTCGGGCAGGCGAAGACGGCCGCGGCTTCGCGGTCGTCGCGGGCGAAGTCCGCACGCTCGCCCAGCGCAGCGCGACAGCGGCGAAGGAGATCAAGGAACTGATCGAAGCCTCCGCGTCGCATGTGGCGAGCGGCTCGCAACTCGTCGAAAACGCAGGTCAGACGATGAGCGAAGTCGTGCGCTCGGTGCAGCAGGTGACCGACATCATGGGCGAGATCGCGTCGGCGTCGTCGGAGCAAACGAAGGGCATCGAGCAGGTCAACGTGGCCGTCACGCAGATGGACGAAGTCACTCAGCAAAACGCGGCGCTCGTCGAGCAGGCAACCGCCGCCGCGCAGGCCATGGCGGATCAGGCCGAAAGCCTGCGCTCGGCGGTATCGGTTTTCCGGGTGGATGCGGCCGGGCATAGTGGGCAAGGGGCAATGCGCACGGGTGTAGCCATGTCCGCGCGCGGCGCCACGCCGCCGGAAAAGACGGCTGTGCCGGGGGCGAAGTCGAAGGCTATTAGCGCCACGGCGCGCAAGGCGTTGCCGTCGTCTTCCTCGTCGTCTTCATCGTCCTCGCACTTCAAGGAACGCGAACTCCAGACCGCCGGCGCGGAAAACTGGGAAACGTTCTAAGTCCGTCCCTTCCCGCAAGAACCGGCGCACGAGCGCCGGTTTTTGTTGCAGCAAGCCAGCGCACGCGCCATGTCGCGTGCGTCTTCGCCCTTGAGAAAAAATTCTCACCGCCCCCGATGGTGCACTGCAGTGTGATCTCCCGATTCGCGCGTGCTACAAACGTACCGTACGTTTCAGGCTTCGGAGACACGCGGTGCGGTGTAGCGCAGAATGTCTCCAGCACCCAGTTCGCGCTGAGTTCGCCCGGAGGCTCGTCATGCCCTACGTTCCGTCCACGAGACATATCGACCGCATATGCAACGTCATAGAAGGACGAACCCAGCGTCCGGGCGCAGACGGCAAACGGCTTGCCTCGTCGTATAGGCGCTCGCTCGAGCAATACCATCTCGATCCCGGCGCGACCGCCGGGCCGCGCATTCTGACGGTGCCCGAATTGCGCGACGTGCAGCATCGCGAGGAATCGTTTCTGCGCGCGTCGGGCCAGTGTCTGTCGCGGCTGCACGAGATGGTGCGCGAAGCGGATTACTGCGTGATGCTCACCGACGCGAAAGGCGTGACGATCGACTATCGCGTCGACAAGGACCGCCGCCACGACTTCAAGCGCGCGGGACTCTATCTCGGCTCATGCTGGTCCGAGAGCGAGGAAGGCACGTGCGGCGTCGCGACCGTGCTGCTCGACGCGGAGCCGATTACCGTTCATCGCAGCGATCATTTTCGCGCGGCCTTCACCACGCTCACGTGCAGCGCGTCGCCGATTTTCGGTTTGCACGGCGAACTGCTCGGCGTGCTCGATGCATCGGCCGTACGTTCGCCCGACGATCGCGAAAGCCAGCGGCTCGTCAATCACATCGTGCGGCAAAGCGCGCTGCTGATCGAGGACGCTTACTTCCTGAATGCCGCAACGGATTGCTGGGTACTGCTCGCACATCGCAACCGCCATTACGTCGAGGCGCAGCCCGAGATTCTGATTGCCATCGACGCACGCGGCCACGCAGTCGCCGCGAACCGGCGCGCACGCGAATGTCTGCCGGTGCTCAATCAGTTGCCGCGCCATGTGTCGGAGATCTTCGACGTTCCGCCCGAGCGTCTGTTCGACGCCAAGACAAGCCGCGGTCTCGTATCGCTGAGGCTCAACGATACCGGCTCGCCGCTCTATGCGCGTGTGCGCGCACCGGCCGCCGCGCGAATCTCCCGACGCACGCACGCCGCATCGCCAGAAGCAAGCACCAACAACGCAAACACCGCGCCGCACGATATGCCGCTCATGTCGGAGAGCGAAGCGCTCGAGCGCAGGCGCATCGTCGACGCGATGAACGACGCCAAGTGGCGCACGGATCTGGCCGCGCAAGCACTCGGCATATCGCGCGCGACTTTGTATCGACGCATCGCGAAGCTGCATATTCTGCCGCCGCACAAGTGTTAGCGACGCTGCACAGATTCCCTTAGCGGGCATAGAACCCGCGTTCTCTCTGAAGTTCGACTATCCGTTTCATATGGAGGAGCAACCATGTCCGAAAACACTGCAAATCAGGCTATATCCGCTGTTCTGGAAAGCCTCGAAGCCGCGCTCAAACGCGGCGACACACAAGCCGCCGTCGACCTGTTTCAGCCCGACTGCTACTGGCGCGATCTCGTCGCATTCACCTGGAACATCAAGACGCTCGAAGGCCGCGAGCAGATCGCGGAGATGCTGAATACACAGTTGGCTGCAATCAAACCGTCCAGGCTGCGGCTTGCGGATAACGAGTCCGCAACGGAAGCGGACGGCGTCGCGCAAGGCTGGATCGCGTTCGAAACCGGCGTCGCGCGCGGCACCGGCTTCATTCGACTCAAGCAAGGCCGCATCTGGACGCTGCTCACCACGATGGCCGAATTGAAGGGCCATGAAGAGCCCAAAGGGCCGCTTCGGCCGATGGGCGCCGAGCACGGCGCACGCCGCGATCGCACGAGCTGGAAAGAGCGGCGCGAGGCCGAGCTCGACGCGCTCGGCACGGCGGAGCAACCGTATTGCCTGATTGTCGGCGGCGGGCAAGGCGGCATCGGACTCGGTGCGCGGCTGCGGCAACTCGGCGTGCCGACCATCATCGTCGACAAGAACGAAAGGCCTGGCGATGCATGGCGCAAGCGCTATAAAACGCTGTGTCTGCATGACCCGGTCTGGTACGACCATATGCCCTACTTGCCCTTCCCCGACAACTGGCCCGTGTTCACGCCGAAGGACAAGATCGGCGACTGGCTCGAGATGTACACGAAGGTCATGGAGCTGAACTACTGGGGATCGACCGTCTGCAAATCGGCGCGCTACGATGAAGCGAAAGGCGAATGGATCGTCGAAGTCGAGCGCGGCGGAGAGCCCATCACATTGCGTCCGAAGCAACTCGTGCTCGCGACCGGCATGTCCGGCAAGCCGAACATTCCGAGCTTCAAGGGCATGGATGTATTCAAGGGCGAGCAGCATCATTCGTCGCAGCATCCGGGGCCGGACGCGTATCACGGCAAGAAGGTCGTCGTGATCGGCGCGAACAATTCGGCTCACGACATCTGCGCGGCGCTGTGGGAAGCAGGCGTCGACGTGACGATGGTGCAGCGCTCGTCCACGCATATCGTCAAGTCCGATTCGCTAATGGAGTTGGCGCTCGGCGATCTCTATTCGGAACGCGCGGTGGCCTCCGGCATGACGACCGCGAAAGCGGATCTGACCTTCGCATCCATCCCGTATGCGATGCTTCACGAGTTCCAGATTCCGGTTTTCAACGCGATTCGCGAGCGCGATGCGGAGTTCTATGCGCGCCTGGAAAAGAGCGGCTTCATGCTCGATTTCGGCGACGACGACTCCGGCCTTTTCATGAAGTACCTGCGGCGAGGTTCCGGCTATTACATCGATGTCGGCGCATCGCAACTCGTCGCCGACGGCAAGATCAAGCTGAAAAGCGGCGTCGATGTAGTCGAACTGAAAGAGCACTCGGTGCTGCTCAGCGACGGCAGCGAACTCGAAGCGGATCTCGTCGTGTACGCAACGGGCTATGGCTCGATGAACGGTTGGGCCGCCGATCTCATCTCACGCGAAGTGGCCGACAAAGTCGGCAAAGTGTGGGGCCTCGGCTCGAATACGACAAAAGATCCAGGGCCGTGGGAAGGCGAACAGCGCAACATGTGGAAGCCCACTCAGCAAGAAGCACTCTGGTTTCATGGCGGCAATCTGCATCAGTCGCGGCATTACTCGCAGTATCTGTCACTGCAACTCAAGGCTCGCATGGAAGGCATTCCGACACCCGTGTTCGGATTGCAGGAAGTGCATCACCTTTCGTAGATGTGAGAGCATGGCGGCCGGCTTTTGCTTCGAGCCGGCCGCTCTATGCACTTTCTCTATGCACTCATTTCCGTGAGAAGAAAGTCGACCAGCGCGCGTTGATGCGCATTGAGCACGCCGCCGGAGCTGACGAGCGCAAGCTCTGTCGGCGGTAAAGGCGGTAAGCCGTTGCATAAGCGATGCTCCGGCAGTACTGCGGTAGTGGGCAGAACCGAAATGCCCAATCCCGACGACACCGCGGCCTGAATGCCAGTGAGACTATGGCTTCCGAATGCAATGCGCCAGCGCCGATGCGCCTTGTCGAGACCGCGAATCGCGCGCTGCCGGTACACGCAGCCTTGCGGAAATAGCGCGAGAGGAATGGGTTCGTCGGAAGAAGGTTCCAGCGCTTGTGCATTTGCGCCCTGCACCCACACGAGCGACTCCGGCCACGACGCGAGACACTCGCCGCTTGCCGGCTCGCGCTTGATCAGCGCGATTTCTATTTCGCCATTCGTGAGCCTGCGCTGCAAATCGGCACTCATGCCGGCCACTGTTTCGAGCCTGACGCCTGGCCTCGTTTTGACAAAGCCCGACAGCATGGCCGACATGCGCCGCGCGTCGAAATCTTCTGGAACGCCTATGCGAAGCGGCGTGACCGCAACGTCGCTCGTCAACGCATCTTGTGCTTCCTGCGCCAGCGCGAGCAGCCGTCGCGCATATTGCGCGAGCAGTTCGCCATGCTCGGTTGGCGTCACCTGATTGCCGGTGCGGTCACGCATCAGCAGCGTGCGGCCGACCAGTTCTTCGAGCCGCCGAACCTGTTGGCTCACCGTGGATTGCGTGCGATGCACGCGCTCGCCGGCACGCGTGAAGCTGCCTTCATCGACAACGCAGATGAGCGTATTCAACAGGTCGAGATCAAGCATGATGGACTCGCTTCGTTATTTGCGATGCAACTGACGTCGAGAGGTTAATTTAATTTTCCAATAAGTGTCAATGCGCCTAAGCTGACGTCATTCATAAGCCTATTCAATTGGGAACACATTTCATGTCTCTGCAAAACACCCCACGCCCGCGCTGGCTGACGTTCGACTGCTACGGCACACTGATCCAGTGGGACGAAGGCTTGCAAGCCGCGGTACGCGAGATTCTTCAGAGCAAGCGCGGTCATGACGTGGAGCCCGCGAAGCTGCTCGCCGTCTACGACCGGCACGAACACGCACTCGAGCAGACTCCGCCTTATCGCACGTTTCGCACGTTTCGCGAGGTGGCGGGCACGGCGCTGCGTATTGCGCTCGCCGAATTCGGCTTGCCCGGCGACGAAAGCGACGAAAGCGACGAGCGCGACATACGTACTTTGACGGACCGCATTTCCGCGATGCCGCCGTTTCCGGAAGTGGTCGACACATTGCGGCAACTCAAGCGGGATGGTTATAGCCTGTGCATCGTGTCGAATACCGACGACGACATCATTGCCGGCAACGTCGCGCAACTGGGCGGCTTTATCGACCGTGTGATCACTGCACAGCAAGCGGGCGCGTACAAACCGAACCGGCGGCTATTCGATTACGCGCATGAACAACTCGGCGTGACGCGCGATGAAGTCGTGCATATTTGCGCGAGTCCGCATCTCGATCACGCGGCCGCGCGCGACATCGGCTTTCGTTGCGTATGGATCGACCGTGCGACTGGCCGCACGCTACTGCCCGATTACACGCCCGATGCAACACTGTCCACGCTCGACCAGGTGCCGGTGCTTTTTTCATCGCTCGGCTGGTGACTTTGAGGAACGACCAACATGGCGCATACGCTTTCATCCATTGGTTCGGCGAAATCGTCGACGACATTACGACTCGATTCCGACGCTGTCATGGAGGCCCGTATCGAACTAGCGGCATGCTTTCAACTAGCGGCGCAATACGGTTTTGAAGAGGGAATCTGCAACCATTTCTCGGCGGTCGTGCCCGGACACGACCATCTGTTCTTCGTCAATCCGTATGGCTATGCGTTCTCGGAGATCACCGCATCGCGGCTTCTAATCTGCGATTTCGACGGGCACGTCGTGTCGGGCGAAGGCAAACCTGAAGCAACGGCGTTTTATATCCACGCACGATTGCATCGGTTAAAGCCGCGCGTGAAGGCCGCTTTTCATACGCATATGCCGAACGCCACGGCGTTATGTTTGCTCGACGGTCCGCCGCTGTTGTGGCTCGGGCAAACGGCACTGAAGTTCTACGGCCGCACCGCCGTCGATGAGAACTACAACGGCCTCGCGCTCGACGACTCGGAAGGCGACCGCATTGCCGCGACCATCGGCGACGCCGATATCCTGTTCCTCAAGAATCACGGCGTGATGGTGGCGGGCGAGAGTATTGCCGAAGCGTGGGATGATCTCTATTACCTGGAGCGTGCGGCTGAAGTCCAGTTAAAGGCAATGAGCAGTAATCGTCCGCTGAAACCCATACCGCACGAAGTGGCGCAGCGTACTTATGAACAGATGCGCGCCGGCGACAAGGAAAGCGCGCACGCGCATTTGCAAAGCGCAATGCGCGAATTGCGCAGGCGCGGCATCGCATTCGATCAATAGAACTATTTGCGCGTTCGATGCGCGGCGGCGACTGCATCGAGTCCCGCCATCACGAAGCAAATAAAGTCCTCCACCAGCGCATTTTTGTCTTTTGCAACGGCGGGCAGCAACGCTGCCTGCATTTGCCTGGGCGCGATCATCAGCGCGATGCAGGGCAGCACCGCGAACATCAGCGCGCGCTGCACGGCCGGCTCTTGCGGATTCAATTGCAATACCTCGCCGATCAATCCGAGTAGAACCGTTGCCTTTGGCCGCACCGCCTTTTCAATCAGCGCAGGAATAGCGGGCGACGGAGACAGTACTTCGCGCAGCATCAGCATGAATCCCCACGGCGCGCCGCTGCTGGTCGACAGACCCACGAATCGCGAGATTACCGCGCGCAACTTGTCCCGCGCATCGCCCGGCCCTTCTGTCAGCGCGGACAATTCATCGAGACTCACGACCTGGCGATGCGCTTCGACGAGCGCCGCTTCGTATAGCGCTTCCCGACTGCCGAAGTGATAGTTCACGGACGCCATCGGCGTGCCCGCGCGCTCGCATATTTCCTTGCTGGTGGCATCGGCGAAACCGCGCGCGGCGAATACCTGCCCCGCAATATCGAGCAGATGCTGGCGTGTCGCCGCACCGTCGGGACGGCTCGCGCGATTGACCGGCCGAGGCAGCTTTCCCTGTTCCGTGCGGGATTTGCGCGCCGCCGTCGTGGGTGTTTTCGTTGCGCCTGCCTGCTTGGTCCGCTCTTTCTGCTTTGCAGGAGTCGTCGCTCGTTTCGTCGGCATGGGAAAGTGCAGGCTCCGGAAATAGTTTGAATTCGAATTCAAATTCGCATATATTCATTGTACTTCATCCGTGCGGACGACACTCCATGAGGAACTTCATTACCCGGCTCTGGCGCCCCGCATTGGCACTCTTTATCGGCGTACTGCTTGCAGGATGCGAGCATCGCGACGAGAACGCCTACCACGGCTATGCAGAGGGCGAATATGTGTACCTGGGCTCATCGCAGGCCGGCACGCTCACGCGGTTGCAGGTCGCGCGCGGTCAAACCGTAAAAGCGGGCGCGTCTCTTTTCGCGCTTGATTCAGTGGACGAAACGGCCGCGCTGCGGCAGGCGCAGCAGCAACTCGCGGCGGCCCGCTCGCAACTCGCCGACATTCAAACCGGCAAGCGCGTACCCGAAGTCAACGTCAATCGCGCGCAACTCGCCGAGGCTGCGGCGAACGCGCGCAAGGCGGCGCTGCAACTCACACGCGACGAAGCGCAGTACAGCGCAGGCGGCATTGCAAAAGCGCAGCTCGACGATTCGCGCGCGAATGCAGAGGCGACGTCGGCGCAAGTGCGGCAGCTTACGAATCAGGTGGAAGTAGCGCGTTTGCCGGGCCGCTCGCAACAAATCGCTGCGCAGCAGGCTCAGGTCGCGGCGGCCGAAGCGGTCGTCGCACAGGCGCAGTGGAAGCTCGATCAGAAGCGCGCGAACGCGCCCGCCGACGGGCTCGTCTACGACACGCTCTATCGCCTCGGCGAGTGGGTGCCGGCCGGCAGTCCCGTTGTGCAATTGCTGCCGCCGCAGAACATCAAGGTGCGTTTTTTTGTGCCGGAAACGCGGGTCGGCGCACTGGCGCCGGGCCGCGAAGTGTCGATCCATTGCGACGGATGCGCAGCGGATTTGACTGCGAAGATTACCTACGTCGCGAATAAAGCCGAGTACACGCCGCCGGTTATCTATAGCAACGAGAGCCGCGCGAAGCTCGTTTTCATGATCGAAGCACACACGTCGGTTGCAGATGCAACGAAGCTTCATCCGGGTCAGCCGGTGACGGTGGCGCTCAAATGAGTACACCCGCGCCAGAGTATGTGATCGACGTGCACGGCCTGAACAAGCATTTCGGCGACAAGCACGTGGTCAACGACGTTTCGTTGCAGGTCGCGCGCGGCGAGATCTTCGGCTTTCTCGGCCCTAACGGCAGCGGCAAGACGACGTCGATCCGTTTGATGTGCGGACTGCTGACGCCGGACTCGGGCACCGGCACATGCCTCGGCTACGACATCCGCAGCGAGAGTGCGCAGATCAAGCGCAATGTCGGCTATATGACGCAGCGCTTCTCGTATTGGGAAGATCTGACCATTCGCGAGAACCTCGACTTCATCGCGCGTATCTACCAGATGCGCAACCGTCGCGAGGCCGTCGACAAATCGCTCGAATCGCTCGGACTGCAAAGCCGCGCGAATCAGCTCACAGGGTCGCTATCCGGAGGCTGGAAGCAACGCCTCGCGCTCGCAGCATGCATGCTGCACGAACCCAGGTTGCTGCTGCTCGACGAACCGACTGCCGGCGTCGACCCAACTGCGCGCCGCGACTTCTGGGAAGAACTGCACCGGCTCGCGGCGCGCGGCATTTCCGTCCTCGTCAGCACGCATTACATGGACGAAGCCGAACGCTGTCACAAACTCGCCTATATCGCGTATGGAAAGCTGCTCGCGCAAGGCACGTCGCGAGAGGTGATCGAGTCGCAGAACCTCGCTACATGGTCGATTCAAGGCGAGCATCTGAGCGAATTGTCCGAGAAGCTGCGCGCGATGCCCGGCGTCGATCAAACCGTCGTATTCGGCGCCGCGCTGCATGCCAGCGGGCGCGATCACGCGGCATTGGAACACGCGCTCAAACAGGCCACCGCGGACACGCGTTTGCGCATGGAGCCGATCGAAACCGGACTCGAAGACGTGTTCATCTATCTGATGAGTCATTCGCGGGATAACTTCGGAGCGCGATCGTGAGCACAGGTACTGGCTTTTCGTTGATGCGCTGGTGGAGCGTGGTGCTGAAGGAGTTTCTTCAATTGCGGCGCGACCGCGTCACGTTCGCGATGATCGTCGGCATACCGATCGTTCAGCTCGCGTTGTTCGGTTTCGCGATCAACACCGACCCGAAGCATCTGCCGACTGCCGTTATCGTTCACGACCAGAGCGAGTTCTCGCGCAGCTTCATTGCGGCGATGAGGAACTCAGCGTATTTCGACATCGTCGAAACGCTGCCCGACGAAGAAGCCGGACGCCGTGCGCTCGCCCAGGGCCGCGTACAGTTCGTGCTGAACATACCGGTCGATTTCTCGCGGAAGCTGCTGCGCGGCGAGCACCCTTCACTGCTTGTCGAGGCTGACGCCACCGACCCGACCGCGACTCACACCGCCGTTGCCGCACTGCCGAATCTCGTACAGCCCGTCGCCGACAAGGACATCACCGGACCGCTCGCGCATCTTAACGGCACGCCAGGCGCTTTCGGCGTGCAAGTCCACAACCTGTACAACCCCGAAGGAATTACGCAGTACAACGTCGTTCCCGGGCTCATGGGCGTCATTCTCACCATGACGCTCGTGATGATGACAGGCCTCGCCGTCACGCGCGAACGCGAACGCGGCACGATGGAAAATCTGCTCGCGACGCCAGTTCTTCCCGTCGAAGTGATGACCGGCAAGATCATTCCTTATGTGGCTATTGGCCTGATTCAGGCGTCGATCATATTGATTGCCACACGCTTCGTATTTCATGTGCCGTTTGTCGGCAGTCCCATCGCAATCTATCTGGCCGCGCTGCTGTTCATTGCCGCGAACCTGACTGTGGGCATTACGCTGTCCTCGCTTGCACAGAACCAGTTGCAGGCGATGCAACTGACCATGTTCTATTTTCTGCCGAACATTCTTCTGTCCGGCTTCATGTTCCCATTCGCGGGCATGCCGAAATGGGCACAGTTCATCGGCAACTTCTTGCCGTTGACGTATTTCAACCGGCTCATTCGCGGAATCATGCTCAAGGGCGACGGATGGGCGGACCTGTGGCCCTCGGTGTGGCCCATGGCTCTTTTCACCGCTGTCGTGATGGCGATTGCGCTGCGTTTTTATCGGCGCACACTCGACTAGGAAGAACGTTCATGAAAACACTTCTTGTTGTGTGCGCATTTGGTTTGACCGGCTGCGCGGTGGGGCCGGACTTTCACGCACCGGCCGCGCCCGACACTCAAAACTACACGCAACGCGCATTACCTGAGCAGACGGCCTCGTCCGAAGGGCCAGCGGGAGCCGCACAGACGTTCAACGCGGCGCCTGGTCCCATACCCATGTGGTGGCGTCAATTCCAGTCCGACGCGCTAAACCGTCTCGTGGATGAAGCACTGCGCCAGAATCCAACACTCGGTCAAGCGCGCGCAAGACTGATCGAGGCGCGCGAAAACTACACCGCGCTCGCGGGCGCAACGCAATTCCCGAGCATAGACGCAACGCTTTCCGGCTCAAGGCAGAAAGTCGATCCTGCTGCGTTCGGCATTCCGCACGTCGAGAGTCCCGGACCGTTCTCGCTGTTCAGTGCATCGGTCAGCGTCTCTTACGTGTTTGATATTTTCGGCGGCAATCGGCGCGCGCTCGAGGCAAGCATGGCGCAAGTCGATTACGAGTCGTATGAACTCGATGCAGCGCGTTTGAGTCTCGCCGGCAATATCGTGGCTACCGCCGTGCGGCGCGCGTCGTTACAGCAGCAGATCGCGCTGACGCAACGTCTGGCCGACGCACAGGCGCATCAACTGTCGATCGTCGACGCGCGCTTCGCCGCCGGCGGCGTATCGCAACTGGATGTGCACCGCCAGCGTACCCTGCTTGCACAGACACGCGCATCGTTGCCGCCGCTTGAAAGCCAGCTTGCGGCCTCGGATCATCAACTCGCCATTTTGCTGGGCAGAGTACCGTCGCAAGCGGATTTCCACGAACTCACTTTCGATGCGCTGCATTTGCCGCTGGATATTCCACTCGCTTTGCCGTCGACACTCGCCCGCGCGCGGCCCGATATAAAAGCGGCCGAGGCATTACTGCACGAGGCAAGCGCGAATGTGGGCGTCGCAACCGCCAACCTGTACCCGCAATTTTCATTGTCCGCGGGAATCGGCTCGGAGCGCACGCGGATCGGCGATATTGTGAATGGGCTGAACGTCTGGAATATCGGCCTGAACCTGACGCAACCCATCTTTCGCGGTGGAGAATTGCATGCGAAGAAACGCGCCGCAGAAGCCGCTTATGACGCCGCATTCGAGAACTATCGCCAAACGGTTCTCCAGGCATTGCAGCAGGTCGCCGATTCGCTGACCGCCATGCAGAACGACGCCCGCGAGTTGCAGGCGCGCACCGAAGCCGCGCAGCAAGCGCAAGCCAGTCTGGACGTCGCCACTCGGCAATATGCGGCGGGTGGAATCAGTCAGCTCGCTCTTCTCGACGCGGAACGTGATTCGCTGCAAACGGCGATAGATCGAACCCAGGCTCAAGCAAACCGCTTTTCCGACACGGCTGCGTTGTTCCAGGCGCTCGGCAGCAATCTATGACGGCTCGCGCGGCGTGTGCGAACTACAGTTGGGCTTCAATAGCCGCCTTATCGATAATCGACCAGACCCGGCCAATTTTTTCTCCGCGGAATTCGTAGAAGACATTTTCGGTGAAGGTCACTTTTCTTCCATTGACTTCGAGACCGAGAAATGTTCCTTGCGGTGTGCAATTAAAGCGCAGCCGCGCCCCGACATAAGCCGGGTCGGCAACCAGCAGATCGATGTCGAAATGAAGGTCGGGAATCTCGCGAAAGTCTCTCTCGAGCATTGCGCGATAGCCTGCCGAGCCGATCTGCTTGTCGTTGTAATAGACATCGTCATGAACGAATTGCGGCAAGTTCTTCCAGTCCTGCCGGTTCAGACAGGCGATATAGCTTCGGTAGATGTCCGAGAGATCGGGTTCGGTCATGACAATCTTCCATTTTGGCTGTCGGGCAACGAGACGTGCTGCGCGCGAGGCATATGCATTGCTCATTCTATGCAATGCGGCGCGCCCCTGCGCCGCCCAACGGATTTATTCGCGACCATGAAACATACACTCTTGTTGATTGCAGCCAGCGCGACTGCGCTGAGCGTGGCGCTTACCGGTTGCAACCGCTCCGGTCCATCGTCGGATCAGGCGGGCGCGGCCGCCGTCAGCGGCGCCGCGCAGAGTGGGCCTGCCGTCTCCGCGCCCGCCACGGCAGCAAGCGACGCGCCTGCGGGCGCAAGCCAATAGCGGCTTTTCGCGCTGTCCGCGTTGTGTGAGGTGAAGCTCGCGGCGTATGCAGTCTGCGTCGTGGGGAGGAATAGGCGTTGCTTAAACACTGCCTGTTGTCAGGCATTTCCCCCACTCGCATTGATACGGAGCACCTCATGAATGCAATTATCCCGAACCAGCCCGATGTCGGTCAGCAAAGCCATGCAATTGCCGCCTACGAGCTTGCAGCGAAAGCCGTTGCGGGCTTTGAAAAAGTTGTCGAGTTGAATGTGCAGACCGTCAAGACTTCTTTGTCCGAGCAACAGGCACTGGTCGATGCCGCGCTCTCATCCGTCTCTCTCAACCAGATGATCGATCTGCAGTTTCAGCAGGTTCCGGCAGCAATAAAAAAGACGTGCGCCTATTGGGGGCACGTCGAGGACATTGCAGTGGACACGCATAATGATCTTGTGGATGCTCTACAAGACAGCGTGCAAAGTTATCTGTCCACGTTCTTCTCGTTGCTCGGTAGTGCGGCCTCGATTGGCATGGTC
The DNA here is from genome assembly GCF_041355255.1 of Paraburkholderia sp. RCC_158. Classification (NCBI taxonomy): domain Bacteria; kingdom Pseudomonadati; phylum Pseudomonadota; class Betaproteobacteria; order Burkholderiales; family Burkholderiaceae; genus Paraburkholderia; species Paraburkholderia sp. RCC_158. The sequence continues at coordinate 422,924 of NZ_JBFUPM010000005.1, forward strand.
TCAACGGGCCGCACGAACGTCACGAGCCCCCTCGTGATAGAGCAGCCGCCGGCCCCTCAGAACGACCCCGTCGTGATCGTGGACAGTTCGGGCAACGTCGTATCGTCGAGCCCCCGAATGGATCTGCACTAACCGAGTCAGGCACCGCGCGCCGTTTCGATCAGTTCTTTCACACGGCGCGCGATACTCGTCAAAATGTTCTGCGACGAAGCCGGTTGTTGCTTGCGATGCGGCATGCGCTGCAAATCTTCCCAGTCGCTTTCCACAGCACGCGCGTGACTTTCCGGCGTGAAGGGCCACTCCATCGCGACTGCACGCACCGGCGAGTCGCGCCGCCCTTCTCCCGAGCGCTCGACATACGCATTGATAGCCAATGCCTCCTGCTCCGCCGCCTCTTTTGAAGCTGCTGCGATAAAGTCGTCAGGTCCTTCAATATGGACGCACCACAATTGTTCGCTCACGCGACGTTCCTCGCCGGGTACAGTCATAAGGGACTGGCGTTCAGCAGTTCCCATTTCAGGTCGGAAAAGCATGGGCCCTGCGTCGCCTCACTGAATTTGACGTCGTTGTGTTCGCCATTCCACTCCATCACCTGGACTTTGCCGTCGCTGTCGACTGTGACATCCCAGCCTATGCAGCGCGCAAAAGGCACCTTGCTATGGAGTTGCAGCACCGTATCGACACAATCGTTGAATGCGGGCATCTTCAGGCCGGCAAATCTGACTTTCGAATCGGGGTGTTCTTCCGTCGCGCCCCAATCGGTCAGGAAACCCTCGCGCGCAAGTTCTCCTGTGACGAGATCCACCGGCACGCAGATTTCGTCGTCGATCCTGATGTGGGTATGACGCGCTCTGCCAAGGCGCAAGAAAGCCGCACGAAGAGAAGTGCGGCCGAGATCGTCGACAGCCGTCGTCAGGCGCAAGGTCGCAACCGAGTTTGGAGCAAACGTGCTGAGAAGCGGATGCTGAACGATGAACTTCTGAATGACGCCATTGCCAAGCGATTTGATCAGGCCGCAGTCAAACGATTCCCGGTCGAAGAAATGAATACCTTTGCCTTGCGCCGAGCCGTCGAGTTTGAAAACGATCTTGTCGCATTCGCGGAAGACGACGTGCTCGATCTCCTGCTCGCGCACCACCAGATTGCGGTCCGTGAAGAAGAGACCGTTCGCGAAGTAGGCCAGGTCCGGGAACGCGTCACAGCCGAAGATAACCCGCGACATCGGCTTCAGATTGGAGATTCGTCCATAGCCGCCTTTCATGCTGGGCACAACCACGCCGCCGTAGTAGTTGTCGGGAATCCAGCCTTCCTTGAAGGTCCCGCTAAACGCCGCGTAGACACGCAGCCACGGCGCATACTTTGCGTCGCCAAACACGTCCCGCGCATAGGTGTCGGCGAGCTTCAGGTTGGCCGGATCGGGAGGACCGTATTTCTTCTGCAATAGCCGAAGAACCTGTCTCGCCTGTGCGCGATGAACCTGGTGGAACGTGTATTGCCCCACCTTCTTGATTGAACGTCTGACTACTTTCTCTACGCCGTGTAGTTTCATTGTCCCCTCGTGATCAGGTTCTTGTTGACCCACTCCCATACCGCACAATCAACGACTCGACCCGACTCCGGGATCAGTAAGCGTTAGGATGATGCAGTCCCTTGAAGATCGTCGCGCAAATGATCTTGACGTCGAGTGCGAACGACCAGTTTCGAAGGTAGTACAAATCGTGTGCGACCCGGCCTTCCATCTTTTCGATGCGATCGGTCTCTCCGCGAAAGCCATTGATCTGCGCCCAGCCGGTAATGCCTGGCTTGATCCGGTAACGGTGAATATAGCCGGAGACGATGCCCTGATACAGGTCGTCGTGTTCGAGCGCGTGCGGCCTCGGACCGACCACCGACATATCGCCGCGCAGCACGTTGAAGAACTGCGGCAATTCATCGAGGCTCGTGCGCCGCAGGAAACGCCCGACCCGCGTAATGCGCGGGTCGCCGCGCGTGGCCTGTTCGAGCACCCCCTGTTTCTGTTCATGCAGACGCATGCTGCGGAACTTGTAGATCATGAAGATGCGTCCGTCCGCGCCCTTGCGGCACTGTTTGAAGAACACCGGCCCCGGCGAACTCAGCTTGACCGCTATCGCACACGCAAGAAGAATCGGCGACACGGCAATCAATGCGAGCAGTGCAAAAACGCGATCGAACAATTCCTTTTCCACCATTGCATTCGGCGGCAATGGCGAGGCGGCGAGATTGATCGTCGGAAAGCCGAGCAACTCGGTCACGCTTCCATCGAAGAGTGCTAATGCGCGCACATCCGGCATGAAACGCACGTTAATCAGATCGTTGCGAAACTCATCGACCAGCTCGAGAATCGCGCGTTCTTCCGATAAAGGCAGCGCGAGCCACACTTCATCCACCTGCTGTTCGCGCACATACTTCGCAAAAGCCGCGCGCTGTCCGAACGTCGGCACGGAACTCGTCGTCTTGTTGACCGGGCGCAGGTTGTAGACGGCGCTCGCGCGAAAACCCGCTGCCGGCTCCCGTTCCATTTTGCGCAGGATCTCGTCGCAATGTTCTCCGCATGCCGCAATAGCCACCTTTTGCAGATCCAGGCCAGCGTGGCGAACGCGCCCGAGCAGAACGTGCGTCATTATCCGGCCGGCGATCATTGCGCCGCCCGCTATTCCCGTCCAGTACGCGAACCATAGGCGCGACACGAAATCGATGCGATGCAACGAGAACATCAAAGCCAGCGCGCATGCCTGGACCAGCAGCCAGCCGAGTGCGACCTGGCCAACGAGTACACGTTTCGAGCGGCCGCGCCACGACTGATAGACGCCTAATGCAGGAAACACCGCGAGCGAAAACGCCGCCGCGAAAGCGACGAATGCCAGATAAAAGTTGCGTTGCGCGAAATCGTCGAAGCGGATATGAGAGGCAGCGAATGCGCCGCCGAGGATCATCGCCACATCGAACATTCTGGCCAGCAGACCGGTAATCAATCGCATAGCAGCCCCCTCGAATACGCTCTGGTTCGCCACGGCCGATTAACCCGCACGGCCATACTTGTCGTCGAACCGGACGATGTCGTCTTCGCCCAGATAGGCGCCGGACTGCACCTCGATGATCTGAAGCGGAACGCAACCCGGGTTCTCGAGACGATGCGTTACACCGAGTGGGATATACGTCGACTCGTTTTCGCCAAGCAGGAATTTTTCTTCTCCGCGTGTGACGAGCGCGGTGCCGCTCACCACAATCCAGTGCTCCGCGCGGTGATGATGCATCTGCAACGACAGGCGCGCGCCCGGCATTACCACGATGCGTTTAACCTGAAAGCGGTCGCCGTGATCGATCGAATCGTAAAAGCCCCACGGACGACGCACTTTGCGGTGCGCATCCGCTTCCGGCGAATTTTCGGCCTTGATGCGCGACACGAGTCCCTTGATGTCCTGCACATGCGAGCGGTCGGCCACCAGAACCGCGTCGTCCGTTTCGACGACGATCAGGTCGTTGGTGCCGACACATGCGACGAGCCGGCCGCCTTGCGAACGCGCATACGTTGCCGTCGCGCCTTCGAAAAGAACGCGTCCATTCGACGCGTTGCCGCACTCGTCCTTTTCCATTGCCTGCCACACGGCGTCCCATGAACCGAGGTCCGACCATCCCGCTTGCAGCGGCACGACGATCCCCGCGAACTGCGATTCGGGCTTGCCGAGATGTTCCATCACCGCGTAGTCGATCGAGTCCGACGGCGATTGCAGGAAGGCCTCGGCATCGGGAACGATGCAGCCGTCGTTGACCTTCGCGCCTTCGTAAGCGCGCACGCAGGCATCGTGAATTTGCGGCTGGAATTGCTTGATGACGGCAAGCCATACAGACGCACGCACGACGAACATGCCGCTATTCCACCAGTAATTGCCGGACTCGACATACTGCGCCGCAAGTTCGGGCGCCGGCTTTTCAACAAAGCGTTCAATGCGGCGCGCGCCGTCGTTCAACGCAGCACCTAGGCGGATATAGCCAAAGCCGGTATCCGCGCCAGTGGGCGGAACACCAAGCGTCGCGATTGCGCCCGCGTCGGCATGACGCGCAGCTATTTCGATTGCCTTATGAAGCGCATCGAGATCTGCAATAGCGTGGTCCGCGGGCATCGCGACGAGAATCACGTCGTTGCCGTCCGACGCTGCAGCCAGCGCAGCAAGCGTGAGTGCAGGAGCCGTATCACGGCGGCCAGGTTCGACGACGACCCGTGCCTTCACGCCGCTTTCGCGCGCCTGCTCGCAGGTTGCAAAGTAATGTTCGGCACCGCACACAATCACCGGTTCGGGAGCGACTGCCCACAGAGGACTGAAGTTATTCATGCGTCCCATCGTGGCCTGCAACAGCGTCTGGTCGCCGATCACGTCGATAAGCTGCTTCGGGAACTGCTCGCGTGATACGGGCCATAGACGCGTGCCTGAGCCGCCTGCGAGAATCACCTGTGCGAGCGTGGTGCATTCCTGCGACGCGGCGCTTTGCGTCTCGTTGTCGTTCTCGTGTGCGGTTGCAAAAACTTTATCCATTTTTATTGCTCCTGGACGGGCAAGCCAAAGCGCGATTAATCGCATAAGCGCCGACGAAATACGCTGCACGTCGCCACTGCTCCGGTCTCACGTGTGATCAATAACGGGGTGTGGGCATCAACGGGCTCGGCGAGCCGTTCTGTCCGCGCAAAGCTAGGGATGCGCACCGAAGTTCCCGCACTAGGCGGGCGTTAGCGGCACACATATCGGCGTGGCGCCAGAAAGCCGATGCCACTCAAGCATGACTCGATGTGATCCATCATAGTCACCTCACGCTGCACCACAGCAATGGTGGCGCGTTCAGTTGAGGTTTTGGCCAGCCTCGTCGCATTAGCCCGCGCATCGGCCACTGTGGCCTTTCTTATGGCCGCTGTGTGTGCGGTAGCGCGTGGAAATCAGTGCCTAGACGTGGTACCTTCGCGAGTACCTTCATGACAGATGGGCAGTTCGTTCATCGAGACGTAGGACCCCGATTCCGTTCAGGTGCACCGCCATCGTGGTGCACCGCACTTCCAACCAGGTTGTCTTCGCACGTAATGGCACTGTCATTGCAAGCTATGCGCCATTTGTTTTCCGGGAGTCGCAATGGCTTACATTTCGCTACTTGCGCTGTTTCTAACGGTTACGAATTTCGTGCCTCTCAGCGCGGTCGGCTTCGTGCCGATCTTCGTGTACGCGTGGCGCTTTTACGGTCGCCGCTATCCGGCGTTCATTACGCCGCTCACCGCGCTGACGGTCGTGATCGTCGTCTCCACGCTGCTCTACGATCCTCAGTCTTTCGCCGAATTCGATTTCTATCGGCGCGACGGTAACTTCTTCATTTCGTATGCTCCCATTTTTGCCGGTTGCCTGTACGCGCATCGTCTCGATCTGAACAAAGTACTTCGCGCATTTTTTATTTTCGCGGTCGGCATCAATATCCCGCCGTACGCGGTGTACATCGTCAGCACCGGACTCCTCGGCATCTTCACGAATCCGGACAAGAGCTTCGGCAGCTATTTCATCGCGCGCAATGCGGCGGGCGGATTCTTCGCCATGCTGTTCTGCCTCGGCGTGGGCTGCTACCTGCAAAAGCGCAGCAAGCTACTGCTCGGGCTACTCGCGATGAACGCGCTGATGCTGTTCTCCACGTATAGCCGCGGTTCGCTGCTCGGCGCGGCTGCGGTACTGCCGTACCTCTATTTCGGCCGCAAGCGCTGGCTGCTGGCTGCGTTAATGGGCGTGCTCATAGCAGGTTCGCTTGCAATGGCGTTCTATCACACGGACGCCACCGTCGACTACATGGGCTACCCGTTCAGTATCCACAACCAGGATGCGAAGGTCGCCAATCTGAATATCCGGTATGAGTGGCTGTGGCCGCGCGCGCTCGCCTATTTCGAGCAGAGTCCGATCGTGGGTATGGGCTTCGGTTCTTTCGACGATCACATCGGCAATGTGACTTCATACTTTCACCTGTTCGGTGCGCCGTCGAACGTCCTCGTCGAACATAGCGATTCGCACGCCCACAACTCGTACCTCAATTTCCTCGCGGAAACCGGTGTCGTCGGTCTTTTCCTGCTGCTGAGCTTCTTCTGGAGACTCGTTGATTGGAGCAAGCATGGAGCGGCTGCGGGCGCGCTCGTGGGAGGCGGTCAGAACTTCGCCGCCTTCCGGTTCGTCGAGATCTCTTCTATTTGCCTGCTGGTCATGGCGGCAACGGAACATCGCCTCGTGTCCCCTTCCAATGTCCTGATCCTCTCGCTCGTGATCTCGCTACTGCTGGCCTCGCAATCGGCCAATGCAATCTCGGCGGAATTCAATCGGCGGAACTCGCTGATTCGCTCGCGCGTCTGACAGTACCTGCGCCCACTCCGGTACAGCGGGAACACAAAGATCCCGCTGTAGAGAACCCAACAACAACGAGAACCCTATGTGGACTGTATTCACTAACATAGGCGATGCGGCCGTCACGTTGCCCGTGGCCGCTGTTTGCGCCTGCTGGATCGCATTATTCGACGTCAAGCTGGCCTGCCGGTGGATCGCGATGCTCGCAGCCGGCGTCGCTATTGTCGGCGCGAGCAAGATCTTCTATGCGGGCTGGGGCATATCGTTTCCGGCGTCTGATTTCCGCGTGATTAGCGGCCATGCGATGCTCTCCACCTCCGTGTGGATGGTGGCCCTCGCATTGCAGCTCAGATGGTGGCGTCTGCCGGCGTTTCTGGGTATTGCGGCCGGTCTGGTTATCGGTGCGTTGACTGGCGTGTCGCGCCTGATGGACCTTTCGCATTCCGTACCCGAAGTCATTTCAGGCTGGATTCTGGGCGCAATCGTCGCGCTGCTCTTCTTGCGAAAGGCGCTTTCCGTGGAGTTCGAACGCCCACGGCCCGCATGGTCGGCGGCGAGCTTTCTGTGCGTCTGCGTGCTCGCCTATGGGCATCAGGCGCCGCTTCAGCGGCTCATTGAAACGCGGTCACCGCAAATACATAGCCATGCTCATTCGATCATGGCTCTCGCCGGCCGCGTCAAATACCGCATTCAGTCTTACGAGGGCATACTCGCAAGGTGACGCTCCTCTGCCGTGCGCTCGCGCACCAGGTAGGGGCGAAGCTGTTCGATCGAGCTGCGCAAAAGCCGCGCGTCGATAAAGTCCGTCAATGCCGTCTTGAAGTTCTCGGTTGAGAACCGCTCGGCATTCTGACGGCAATTCACCGGATCGAATAAAGAGGCATTGCGCTCGAAGCGTGTCACCGCTTCGAGCAATGACTCCGCCGTCTGCTCGCCGAAGAAAACACCCGTTGGCTGCTCCAGAGGCAAGCCGATAACCGACTCGAGCGCACCGCCCCTGCCGAAAGCAATCACGGGTGTGCCGCAAGCCTGTGCTTCCACAACGGAAATGCCGAAGTCCTCTTCCGCCGCGAAAACGAATGCGCGGGCGCGTCGCAAATGATCGACGAGTACTTCGAGAGGCTGGTGACCGAGTATCGTCACATTCGGCCCCGCAGTCGCTTTGATCCGCTTCATTTCCGGGCCATCGCCGATCACGACCAGCCGGCGCTCAGGTGTCTGCGAGAAGGCCCGCACGATCAAGTCGATGCGCTTATAAGGCACCATCCGCGAGGCCGTCACGTAGAAGTTTTCTTTCTGCGTGCACATCACCATGTTGTCGAGATCGACAGGCGGATAGATAACCGTCGCGTCGCGCTGATAAGCCTTCTTGATCCGCCGCGCGATGAAGTGCGAATTTGCCAGCAGATGATCGACGCCATTCGCCGAACGCGAATCCCAGCCGCGAATGTAATGCAGCAGCGCGCGCGCCATGATCGACTTCACGCCCTTGTTCAGATGCGATTCGCGCAAGTACTGATGCTGCAGATCCCACGCATAGCGGATCGGCGAATGCACATAGCTGATGTGAATCTGATTGGGTCCGGTCAGTACACCCTTGGCCACCGCGTGCGAACTCGAAATGACCAGATCGTACGCGGACAGGTCCAGTTGCTCGATCGCAATCGGCATCAACGGGAGATAAGCTCTGTAGCGCTTGCGCGCAAACGGCATCTTCTGAATGAACGACGTGTTGACGGGTTTCCCTTTCACGCAATCGCGATCTTCGAGAAAGTCGACAATCGAAAAGACGTCCGCTTTCGGAAAGCATTCGATAATGTTCTTCAAAACCTTCTCTGCGCCGCCCGAAACCACCAGCCAATCGTGAACAATAGCGACTTTCACTTCTCTCTCCTGTGAGATGACGCGCCGGACGCTTCACCGGCGGCAATCCGTTTCACTTGTCTTTGGCCGCGCTTGTCTGGGCTCTTACACCCCACGCCAGCCCCAGCATTCCAGCGGCGCGCCGCGCGCCCGGCACCAGTCCGATCAGTTCGAGACGGACCATGATGACCAGCAGGATCACGGCGAGCGTTGCTTCACCGAATACACGAGCCATGGCCATGCCCATTGCTCCAAAGCGCGGCGCAAGAATCAGTGCCGCGGCCAGGTTGGCGAGGCCGGAGGCGAGCCCGGCAAACGCGAGCAGCCGGTCTTTCTTGCGCGGAACGAATACGTAAAACGCGACGAATTCGTTGAACGCGACGAATGGGAACATCCATGCGAAACATTGAAGAATGCGCGCGGCAGGCTCGAACTCGGCGCCGAGAATCAACGGCAACAGGAACGGCGACAACGTCATTGCGCCGCAGAAAACGAGCAGTCCATAACCGAGCAGAAGCGCCGCGCCACGGCGCGTGGTCGCATGCGCACCCTCTTTGTCGCCGTGTGCGAGCTGCCGCGAAATAGTCGGCACGAATACCTGCGACGCCGGTCCCATCAGGCTCAGTGCAATGGTGGCGAAACGCTCCGCCGCGCCAAAATAGCCGACCTGAGCCGGCGTCGACAAGAGCGTCAATAGATAGGTGGAAGACGCCGTCAATACAACGGAGCCTGACGAGTAGCAGAAGAGCATCGTCGAGCTGCGAATGAGCGGCATCACGCCTTCCACTTTCAGTCGGGGCAGTCCCAATTGCGACGTGGTGATGCCATAGGAAATGATCGACGACGCCACGCCGGCAACCAGGAGACTCGCCAGCACCCACACGGAATCCTCGGGCTTTCTCACGAGGCTCAGCACCAGAACGAGGCTCACGGCAAAGCCGAATACTTCGATCATGATCGGCGTGCGAAAACGCTGACGGCCCTGGAATAGCCAGCCGAGATTCATTGCCGACACGATGCCGAGCAGCGTGCCCAGCACGCCGATCAGCGGCCGCTCGGACAAGGTAGGCGAGCACATCGTCGCGATCAGACCGATGCTTCCGCCAATCACGGCCAGCATGAGCCGCGCGCTCACATGCAGCGAATAGATTGCATTGCACTCCTTCGCCGAATGCGCTTTAGCGACTTCGCGCATGCCGACGAAGGTGAAGCCGTAACTCACGAGCATCCAGATGACGTTCATGAGCGACATCGACGCGAGCACTCGCCCATACTCGGCGACGCCGAGAATTCTTCCGTAGAACGGCACCACGATGATGAGGTACACGTACCTCATCAGATATCCGCCGTAAACAAACGCAATGACGCTTGCGTTGTCTCGTCTTTCCATTCCGTTCTCCAAATGCCTGCTCCCGGGCTTAACGCTGCGCCATGCGCCGACGCGCAAGCGGGTTCGATATGTAGCGAACCACAAAGTCAGAAAGCGGCGAGTACGGCACGAGGCACAAGCCGGAAAGAACCACAGTTCCGAATTTCTTCTTCACACTCCAGAATGGATTGGCCAGGATCGCGTGGAAATAGCCCCGCGAATCGCGCATCATCCAGCGCCAGCGGTGCGCGAACGTCGCGCGATAAACGCTTGAGCAGAAGATCGCCTTCTCGTGGCCGAAATCATGAAACGTCGGCGACAACTCGATACCGAGACGCGACCGCGCGATGTTGCGCAGAATTGCCCAGCGCATACCCAACGCTTTGGGCGCCTTGGAAATCTGCTCGGAATTGGCGAACGACACCGTGCCGCCATCGGCGTTATGCACGCGATAGCCGCCGAGCGATTTGCGCAGCGTCGCGACGGGGCCGACGAGCGCGGCGCCATAGATCGCGAAGAAGTCGGCGCCGTAGCGATTGATGCCCGGTGCGGGAACCGGAAATACCTGCTTGAGCGCACTCACCCGATAAGCATTGCCCGAGGCGGGCGGCGACGGGTACAGCCAGCCCGCTTGCAGCAGCTCTCCGCAATTGGGCGGCGGCTCGGTGTTCGGCACATAAGCGCCTGTCGTTGCGCCGTTTGCGTCCATCACGTCGAGCCTGAACTGCACCTTGGCCCATGCGCCGCTGGAGAAAAGCTCCATGACTTCCGATACGGCGCTCGGATACAGAATGTCGTCCGAATCGAGCAGGATCGCGTATTCCGTTTCGAGCGCGCTGATCGCATGGTTGTAGGCGGACACCTGGCCGCCGTTCTCCTGGAAGATCGCAGTTATGCGGCTGCCGTACTTCTCGATGATCGCGCGCGAGCCATCCGTCGAGCCGTCGTCGAGCACGACGACGCGCGTGCCGGGATAGTCCTGATTGAGCGCGGAGTCGATCGCGTCCGCTAAATAGCGTTCGTAGTTGTAGTTGCAGATGACAACTGTGACCTGGTTCATGGCATTCGACGCTGTCTGATGTTTCGGTGAATCGGAATGGCTACGCAAGGGAACGGACCGCGATATACGCAAGGTGGGTCGGCGGATCGTTTCCTGCACCGTTGACCCGATCGGGTACCTTGAAGCTCAATTGCAAACCGTCGTTACTCCAGGTGGTCGTCATCGCGTCCTGTGCACTTACTGTGCCCGTCAACGCATCTATGAACTCAACCTTTACTTCGCGCGACGCGGGTCGCTTGAGTCCCGCTACTGTCACCCTTCGCCAACCCGCCGACGCGCTCACCTGCAGCACGATGTCATTGCCCGAACGCAATCCGCTGCCCGAAGCGCCTGGACCAAATTGCAAAGGGTTCGACAAACTTGCCAGCGGCCCTGAAACAGTCTGATGAAGCACGATGAGGCTCCTGCCCGACACGTTGTAAGTACGTACCGGCGGCCCCCGATGAGTCAGACGGAATGGCTCATAGCCGTCCCAGTGATAGATCATCGAGACGTATTTGTTCGGATCGTCCCAGTTGTGATCGAGCGCCCATACCGCGAAGTCGAAGAAGTACTCCGGCAGGTAATGCGGGTCCTTCATATACGCATCGCCGATCTCGGTTTGCCAGATGCCTCTCGCCGGTCCGTTCTTCACATACCGCTGATACAGCTCGTCGAGATCGCGCACACCGAGGTAGTGAGTGTCGAGATAGTCGACCCAGTCCAGCATGCGTTCGTTCGATGCAGGACTTCTGTACTCGAGCCACTTACAGTAATTGGACAGACCGCCCTGATCGGGCCACCCGCCGTAGACGATATAGGCGTTGTACTTGCGGATAATGCGGGCAGCGGGCAGATGCACTCGCTCCACGTAATCCTGCATGGCACGCTCGTACGGCTTCTCGTGCTTGCCGTCCTTGCTGAAGGTCGGACCGTGCCAGAACGTCGCCTGCTGCGCGCCGCCAGACAACGTTCCGGCCGCCTCATTCCAGATCTGGAAGTAGCGCAGGTTGAACGGCGGAGCGGAGTACTTGCGCACGGCAGCCTCGACATAGCGCGTCCACGCGCCGACATCCATCGGCGCGGAATTGCTGTCGCCGGGAACAGTGGCGTTCCACGGCGCCGTATAGCCGAGCAACAGCAGCGACTTGATGCCGTTGCGATTGTTCAAGAGCAGCGCTGTCGGAAGATCGGCGTCGAATTGCGAGCCGGTTTTGTCGACACGCATGGGTGCTCTCGGCGATTCCGGCTGCCCAGGGCCCACCGAATCGCGCCCCCATGTGATACCCATTTGACGCCACATTTCGACGTCACGGCTTGCGCCCGCCCAGCCGTTCGCGCCGATCAGATCCGTGATCCTGCGACCGCCGCTGCTGCCCGTTTGCGGCGCGGCGCTTCCTGACGGCGATGTCTTGCCGTACGCGAGCGGTATCGCGGCGCCAAGGAGGCCCGCAATGGTTCGCAACGCCCGACGTCTGCCGGCACTCTTTCGAATGCGATACATTGGCCTGCCTACCGACATGCGTTAGCTCGCCGACGCGCGGGCCGGCACGCCCGACAACCGAACGCCCGCCTGCCCCTTGAGGATCTCGAGCACCGTCTGCGCCGTCACATCCCAGCGGAATTCGCGCGCACGCGCGAATCCCATTGTCTTGTAGCGTTGGCGGAGTGCGTCGTCGGTCATCATGAGCGAGATCTTTTTGGCAATGTCGTCTGCGGACGTCGCGTCGCAATACAGCGCCGCATCTCCGCACACTTCGGGTATCGACGTCCGCGAAGAAGCGACGACCGGACACCCGCAGTACATCGCCTCGAGCGGCGGCAGTCCGAATCCTTCGTACAGCGACGGAAACACCAGACAGCCCGCGTTTTCATAGAGCGCCTTGAGTTCGCCGTCAGTCACGAAACCGGCCCACACCACTTTCTCGGACTGCGGCTTTTCCTCAGCCAGTTCGCTGTTGAAAATGCGCGCATTCTTTCCGCCGACCACGACGAACTTCACATGGTCGAGATGGCCGAGCTTCTCAATTGCTTCCAGCACGCGTTGCAGGTTCTTGCGCGGATCGAGACTCCCGACCACTACGCAATACGCGTCCTTGACGAGACTCAGGCGCTCCAATACCGCGGGCTCCGACGTCACGCGGTCGAGGTGATCCGCTGCCGGATGCACGACTGCGACTCGCGACTCATCAATTTTCAGGTGATGGCAAATACGCGATCGGGAGAACTTCGACACGGTCAGGATCGTTGGCGCCATGCGCGGCAACATGAAAAAGCACAGGCGATACCACAGCAAGAACTTCTTCGAGAATCCGCCAGGTACGTCGTACACCGCCATGTCGTGAACCATGACGACCTGGCGGCGCTTGAACAGCGGACTCATGTTGCACAGATTCAGAAGCGTGACGCCTCTCGCGGCGATGGGCAGCGTGATCTGCTCCCATAGCGTGCCGCGCAGCCACGAAAAGCGCCGTTGCCATTTCAACAGCGCCCCCGGCTCTCTCGCATTGCGCGGGACGTAGATCTCCAGCTTCTCGCCTGCGGGAACCCGCATTTGCATCGCTCTCGTCAATTCATACGCGACTCTCTGAACACCCGTGACGGGTTGCGAAGTAAATTTCCCGTTAATTGCAAACGCCATCTGCTTCTCCGTTTTGCGAATTCATCGACGACAGTGGCAACTCGCTCACGTCCGGAGAGGTGCGCTGGTCGGATCGGCATCGCCGTAATCGCTGGCGTAGTTCGTTGCATATCCATAGGTGCGAGTACTGCGCCGAAGCGGAATGCCGTTGAACACAGCGCCTGCAATGCGTCCCTCGGCGCGCTCCATCTTCTTGATCGTGTCTTCGATCTCTTCCTCGCTCTGCATGCCCGAGCGCAAAACCAGCAGCGATGCACCGGCTTCGCTTGCAATGATCGACGCGTCGGTGACTGCGAGGAACGGCGGCGTATCGAAGATCACCAGATCGAATTGCGCGCTGAGGCGTTCGAGTACTTCCTTGAAACGCGGCCTTGCGAGCAATGCGGCGGGGTTGTCCGGACGCGATCCGCATGAGAGGAACGACAAGCCTTCAATACCCGTGTGACGAAGCGCATTGCGTAGCGGCATCCGGTCGGAAAGCACTTCGGAAAGTCCGCCACGATTGCTCTGATTGAAGAGCGATGCGAGATGACCGCGACGCATATCCGCATCGATAAGAAGAACGCGTGCGCCGATCTCTGCCTGCAGGGTCGCGATATTGGCCGCGACAAAGCTCTTTCCTGCCGACGGCGTCGGTCCAATCACCATCAGGATGTTGTTGCGTGCATGCGCCAGATCGCGCGCCAGCGAAGTGCGCACTGCTCGCAGCGCCTCGACGGAGTTATCGTTGGGGAAGCGTTCGGCCAGTACCCTGTTGCCGCCGGCCGCCACCTGTATTTCGGACGCACCGCCCGCCACCGGCTGCGGCAATCCGGCCCGCGCCGCGGCACCGGGCAATGACTTGGCGCCTGGACTGGTTCTGTCGAGCAACGACTGCTGCTGACTGAACAGGATCTCGCCGAACACCGGCACACTCATTCTGCGTTCGACATAACGCGGATCGGTAACGCCCGTCAGCACATGGCGGCGCATGAACACCAGCACGATGCCCGAGACGATGCCGAGTGCGAGACCGCCTGGCAGCACGAGAATCGGCTGAGGTTTCACCGGACGATGCGGCGTGATCGCCTGGTCGACGATATGCGCGCCGCCGGTAGTACTTGCGCGACGCACCTGCAATTGCTCGGCCTTTTGCACCATGCCCAGATAGATCGTCTCCGCGACTTTCTGCGCGCGCAGAAGATCGACGCTCTGGCGCTCCGAAGCGGGCATACCGTTGAAGTGGCCGCTGAAATTCGCCTTCGCGCTATTGAGCTGGGCGAGTTGCGTGTCGACACTCTGCACCCAGCGGCTTTGCGGCGTATAGCGCTCGAGAAGCTGCGTGCGCTGCAATTGCAGTGTCGCGATCTGCCGGTCGATGTCGAGACCGCCTTGCAGATAGGCTTGCGCCTCGGCCGTCGGCTGCATCGATTGCGAATTGGCGCGGAATGACTTAAGTGCTTCTTCCGCCTTTCTCAGGTCACCGAGCAGACGCGGAAGTTCTCCGTTGATGAACGCAAGCGTCGTCGTATCGTTGAGCTGGCGGCTCGCAATTGCCGTCGCCAGGTACTGTTGACCCAACGCATTGGCGACTTCCGCAGCCTTTGCCGCACTCTTGTCCGTGTACTCGATCTGCACAAGACCCGAGTCTTTCACTTTGTCGCCGACCTTGATGAGCGCGTCGAAACGCTTGATGGCGTCCACCGCGTTCCAGCGTACGACCGTGAACTCAGTGCCAGGCCGCGCGACCAGTGCATCGACGCGCATCGAAATGCCGTTGCTCGATACCGCCTTGCCGACCGTGCCCTGCAAGAACACCTGATCCTGCGGACCGCGCAACTCGTACGTGTTGTCGTCGCGGGCAACCAGCGTCATCTTTTCTTCTTCGAGATCTTTGGGAACGTCGAGCGCGCCGATCTTTACCTGCTCGCCTCCCCATGCGTATGACTTGAGTCCGAGCCAGGGCCGCGAGGGCTCGCCAGGCGTCGCGAACTTCTCCGCGATATCGCCGAGCAGCGGCAGCTTGCGCGGCGTCACGGAGACGTCGAAGCGGAAGCGCTGAATAACCGGTTCGAGCACCGAGCGGCTGCGGATCACGCCCATTTCCGTCACAGGAGACGGAGCTGGCGGAGGCATGTTCTCCTGATTCTGGAGTGCGAGGCCGAGTGCATTCGGTTCTGGCGGATCGACGCGAATGAGTACATCCGCGGAATAGATCGGCGACGCAATCAGCAAATAGGCGGCGGCCAGGCTGAAAACGACGACCGTTGTCAGCACGATCTCCCAGATATGGTCGCGCATGAGACGGAGCATGGCGCTCGCGCTAAGCTGTCCACGCTCTGTACTGGCAGTGCCAGGGAGCGAATTCAGAGGATAGTAGTCCACCGGTTTGATCCTTCCATGTTTGATGGGCACAGTAATGAGTCGACACCGCCTTGGCTGCACCAACGGTCCACAGTCCAGAGCCGTCTCCGGCAGGAATGCGTATGGCGTAGCGCGACGCGTGGTCGAAGCTACGTCATGGTCTTGCCAAGCCAAGTGGCTGTCCACCTGCTTGAACGATCAAAGGCTGCACCGCCAGCAGCACGGCTCGCCCCGTCTCCAGACTTCGAATCCCCCAATCTCCGGACAACGGCTTTACGCCGCGCACCGCGTTTTATTTGGTTCTACAAATGGTTCGCTTGCTCAATGAAGCGCTGAGCGAATCGTCGAGTCGCCAATACGCAGTCCGGCCCCGGACTTGCGTGAGCGTTGCCTCGTCGTACTTCGTCAGTGCACGGCACTTCGGGACACGGCAATAACTACACCTCAATGGAACCATCCACGCCAAAAGGTGAAGATATTGCGCATTGCTGGCATTCCATAGCGCCTACCGCGGCAACCGCTATTTCTGCAGATGTTGCAGTGAAGCATAGCGCTCGTGCGAATGAGTGGATCGATAGCGGCATAAATTCGGGTGCTAATGGCCGATTCCGCCGAAGCGATTTCCGCGCAACACCCCATCCAGAAAGTGTTGTAGCTATGTGCAATGGATGTAACAGAGTGATACGCGTTAGCCAATTTTCTGTCACTAACATTTAGTGACACTTCAGAGGGTTGATCGCGGCATTCAATGCACGTTGCGCCCCGAGCGGCCTTGTCGGACGGGCTTCTCGGGCGAAAGAGCACTGCGACCCTTATTAGCGGCTTCTGAATTATGCGAAGCAAATCTTGCTGCTTTTCACTGCCTTTTGTATGGCTTTATTTAGCCAGGCAAGGTAACAATTTCCCCAATCATCACTATTGCGCCAAAACACCATCGATTACCGGCCAGGTTCGCAAGGGTGATTTGAGTACGTTAATCTCGTCACGTAGACAGTGATTCACCCTGTTTGGAGAACTAAGCGTGACAACTTCCACCGACTTTCTTTCGTCGTATCTTGATACGCACCGCAGCGGCCCAAGAGTGGCGACACGGAAACCTGCAAAGCACATTGGACTACTGGTGTCGCAGGAATGCTCGATGGCGACTGCTGGAGCAATCGGCGACGCGTTCCGGCTCGCAAACGAATTGTCTGAAGGCGCGACCGACGACTCACCCTATCGTCTTTCAGTACTTTCTGAAAGCGGCGGGCTCGTGACCAGTTCCTCCGGCATTTCGATCTGGACCCAAAGCATCGAGCGCAATCGGCTCGGTGACTTCCATGCATTGTTTGTCGCGTGCCGCGACGCTGCGCGGGCACTGGAGTCGAATGACCGCCTGCTCTCATGGATAGCGCGCCAAGGCTCTATTGCGTCGTTCGACATTCAGCAAGGCGCGAACCTGGTGGTCATTTGCAAGGACCCGTTGCATTCCACCGTGCCGATCTTCCTGTTCGACGATGCGCCGACCACGACCCGCCCCAACAGTGCGACGCCGACCGATCTTGCGCTCGCGCAAATCGAACGCGACCTGAGTACCGAAGTCGCGCGGAAGATCGCCGACACGCTGCAAACCACCTACGTCGAGTCGGACAAATTCGAACTGGACGATGCGAGCATTACGACGACAACGGAGAAGATCCGTGAGTCGGCGCGGTGGATCAAGGAGAACTACAGCAATCCTATTTCCGTCGCGAAAGCCGCGGAGTGCGCGGCAATGAGCAAGCGCAACTATCAGCGCCGGTTCAAGTTCGAGTTCGGCATGACGCCCCTCGAGTACTTGCTGCGCACACGCTTCGAAGTCGTCCGCGCGATGCTGCGCAATACCGATCTGCCCGTCGACAAGATCGCGCGGCGTTGTGGAATGGGCGACGGCAATCGTCTCGGCCGCCTTTTCAAGGAACGCTATGGAATGTCTCCCACGCAATTCCGCGCGCAGCAGCGCCTGGAAGTCGCGGAACGATGCGTGGCAATCGACGATTGACGATTGACGGCTAATGCCAGTGTGAGCGGGAGCCGCGCCACTCATATATAGAGCGATAGCGCGCCGTCCCCGCTGGCCCTGGCAGGCTACGCACGCCGATTGAGCGTCGAGCCGCTATTCAAAAGGGACCGGACAATGACAACAACGAAGTCTGTACAGTTCTCCAACCAGGCCGATATGCCGGAGGACACCGCGAGCCACCACTTGGCGCCGCGCAAGGAATCTCCGGCCAGAAGGCTAAAAGAAGCAGCCAAGTCGATGCTGCCGGCACCGATATTTTTGAGCCTGCTGCATCACAAGGAAATTGGCCGCTATCCGAACCTGCTGCGCCCCACTACGTTCAACGAAAAGATCCTGCAGAAAAGCCTGCGGCCCGACCCGTGGTTCGTCGAGCTGACCGACAAGCTGACGGTCCGCGAGTATGTTGCGAGGAAAATCGGCGAACAGCACGTCATACCGTTGCTGGCTACGCCCGACGTCTTCACGAAAGAAGTATTCGACGCGCTGCCTAATGCATTCGTCATGAAGGCCAACCACGGCAGCAGTTACGTCGAGGTGGTCACGGATAAATCGGCAACATCGTTCGAGAAACTGCGGGATCTCGCGAACTACTGGCTGTCGCTCGATTTCTACAAGATCGCGCGCGAAAGACACTATCGGCAGATCAAGCCACGCATCTTCTTCGAGCAACTGCTGCTCGACGAGAGCGGCAAGATTCCTGCCGACTACAAACTGCACTGCTTTGGCGGAAGAAGCGGACGCCCGATCATCTACATTCTGGTGATTTCGGACAGATTTGGCGGGAATACGCGGGGCGACGTCTATGACGTCGACTGGAATCATCTCGACATAGCGATTGGCTACTACAAACGCAGCCCGATACCGGCGCCGCGTCCCGAGAATCTCGAGGCCATTCTGCATGCGGCCACGAGACTTTGCGAAGACTTCGACTACGTTCGCGTCGATCTATACGCGCCGGATAACCGCGTTTATTTCGGGGAGCTAACTTTCACTCCCGGCGCGGGCGTTCTGCCTTTTACGCCAGACAAGATCGACTACGAGTGGGGGAAACTGGTGCCGCAGACCTTCTGCCGCTGATATAAACCTGGCCTCGTCCCACGAGGGAGGCGAGAACCAGGTTCATTACAACAGCATCTTAGACGTCGTTCAGGTGTCCGCGTGGCCCGACGTGAAGCTGGTGAACGCGTTGTACGGCGCGTCGATTGCCTTACCGTCGACCATTATGCCGTACGTGTTGTTTCCGCTATCCAGAACGTAGTACATGACCGACTGGATGTTGTGGGTCTTTCGGGCATTGTAGAACGCGGCGAGTCTGTCCGAGATGTAAGTCCCGCGATAGCTCTCCGACTTCTCCGGCCCGGTGTTCCACTCGGTGACAATCAGCGGCACGCCGTAGCGGGCCTTGCAATACGTGGCCAAGTCGAAGCCCGGTCCCGCACCGTCGGTGCCGACGTTGAACAGGTCGCCGTATACTTCATAGTTGTGCCACGTCGTGACGTCCCAACGCACCGTCGGATGGCCCCCGCTGCCGTCCGGCTGCCTGCCTTCCCATAGTGCATCCGAGGCGCCCACGTCCGCCACGCAGAAATTGATCCCGCACTTCGCGGACGGCTGCGCCGACTTCACGCCGTCGATCATGCCGCGCATGACACCGCGCATGATGGGCCAGTTCTGGTTGTTGAAGTCGCTCGCCTTCGAACCCGCGTACGTGAAGTCCACCACGGTTGCGTCCTGTCGCGTCAACTCGTTGCCGCACTCGTAAATCGTCACGCCATACGGCTTCAACGCGTTTGCGACGGTTGCGCCGACAGAATAACCGCGATTGTAGGCAACGGATTCGCTGCCCATCAGGCCGCCCGATTCATACACGCCCTGGTCGATCAGCACGAGCAGCGTAAGTCCTGCCGACTGAAACGCTTGCGCAAGCTTGACGACCGCATTCAGATCTTTCGGATCGTCGGTCACGCCAACGCGATAGCTCGTGCAATTCATTCCCTTCAGAATCGACACGACCTGTTCCGGCGTATACGTGTAATCAGCGTGTCCGTTCATACCGTAGAAGCTGCCCGGAACGGGCGCCACGTCGATACGCGGGTCGCTGCAATGCAGCCATTTTTCGGGCACATCATCCGCGTTCACATAGAACTGACCGCCGGTGCCGCAATGCCATATCTTGCCGCCATACCAGAGCACGAGCGACACGCTATACGTATTGCCGACCGTCGAGCCGTTGCGGTAAATCACGCCGTTGACGAGCGTCCACACGTCGCCGTAACCGTCAATGATCGAAGCGGCTCCCGGCATCACCGTACCGTTTGCCGAGGCGTTCGCGGCCGAGACTTTCGCCATTGGACTCGCGGAGGCCTTTGCTGTTGAACCCGTGCTGCCGTCGCCGGAGCCACCGCCACCGCACGCGCTGAGAAGATAGCTGCCGGCAAGGGCCGTCAAGCCGCCGAGGAATTGTCGTCGTTTCACCATGTTTGTTTTTCCCACTGTCGAGAAAGTTCTCGATAAAAAATCAAAAGATGAGTTTGTGAAGTTCGGTAGAACCTGCGATTATTCAAAAAAACAATTGTTATTAATTCGTTGTGCTTATCTATGCACAATTGCATGCTGCGCCATCGGCACTTTGCATAAGTGCGATCACATTGCCGGAGACAACGTGGAATAAATCGGTTGGCGGTAGAAAAAGCTCCGCCCGTCGCGATGCGCTCGACGCCGCGATTCGTTAATGGACCACCTGGAAACGCCACTGCGAGACAGCTGTTACCGGTCACTCGCTCGGAAAGTTGTTCGCTTCTCCGTCGCGACCGGGGTAAATCGTACCCGGTAATGCTGGACAGGTCACACGGAAATCGGTGCTTTTGGGGCAAAAAGCAGGAATCTTTCCGAGAACTTCGCGTAACGCAAAAATTCCTGCTTTCAGATGATGATCGGAAGATTAGATGGACAGCGCGTTAGTGCATCCGACCCTAGGACAATTGTTCTCTTTTACATGAGCTTGCAGTAAGTCTTTCTTTCTAGCGCAGAAGTGGTGCACGCCATAGGAAAAATTAACCATCATCAGACGAAAGCCGATCTAACAACGCACGCCGCCTACACAACGACGGATGGAATTTTCCGCATTCAATCGTCCGACGAAATTTCCTTTCTCGTGGTTAACGCTATTCGAGCGCATTCAAGCGGGGAGCGAGTCGTCGGCAACGGACAAAAACAACCTAGCGTTCGCAAACCGGGCAACAAGCAAGGCTCTCAACAAGCGAGATTAAAACCTCCCTCGCAAATAGATATATAAGCACCTGACAGCATGCATTAATGGCTATTTGACCTATTAGCAAACCCGCACACCGCATCAAGAACACGACATCTGCGTTTAGTGCGTCAACACACGTACGCGCCGATCGCGCCGCTATAGTGTTGAGTGCCGTGCGCTAATTCCCTCACACCGACCCTTGTTTCTCTTGCGCCGCGGCCATCTGCACACTACCTTCGTTGTACATACTCTGGTGACTATCGGATAGTGTCCGCGAATCGATCCTGCAAACATGCTCTTGCGCCTCTGTCGGCGCTTCTATTCGGCGCTCTCGCCGGCTTTTCTTCTTGCGCACAGGCGCAGGAGTTCTCGCTACTGGCGGGTCCCCTTTTTAGTGCAGGCTCGAATACCTACTCGTGGAGCGCGACGTATCGCGAAGGTTTGGGGCGCTACGCAGCGTGGAGCTTTTCCTGGCTCAACGAGGGGCATCTGCCCAACCATCATCGTGACGGACAGGCGCTGCAAGCCTGGGGACGTATGCCGCTATGGAACGATCGCCTCGAATTGTCGGCGGGCGCCGGGCCATACCGGTACTTCGACACCACCGCGGCAAGCGCCGGCGGCGATTATTCGAACACCCACGGCTGGGGCGTATTGGCCAGCCTGCGCGCCGCCTATTATTTCGACCGACGCTGGATTGCCCTCGCCCAACTGAATCATGTACATGCGTTCGGCGGTCCTCACACGACGGCGCTGCTATTCGGCGTCGGTTATCAGCTCGAGGCGTCCGGCGAGCCGGGCCCGCGTGAGCGAGCCGTACCGCGAAGCTCGAACGTGACGAGCAACGAGCTAACAGTCATGTTCGGCAAGACGATCCTCAACAGCAACGAGTCAGAATCGGCGAGTGCGGGAAGCCTTGAATACCGGCGCGGCTTATGGCGCTATGTCGACGTGAGCGCGTCATATCTGCACGAAGGCGGCCAGATTCAATCGCGGCGCGACGGCGTCGCCGTGCAGTTGTGGGCAACGCGCGCATTCTTCGGCGACAGCCTCACGTTATCGGCGGGCGTTGGTCCTTATGTTGCGATCACGCAGACCGACAACCTTCCGCAAGACCGCACGGGCGACGGCCGCGTTTCTGCGCTCTTCGCCGTGTCGGCGAGCTATCGCTTCACCTCGCGCTGGCTCGCCCGCGTGACGTGGAATCGCGTGGTCACCCGCTATAACCGCGATACGGATTTGATCGAGGGCGGCATCGGTGTGCGGTTTTGATCTCGCGCCATCGGGCACCGAGCACGCGCGAACGTAAGCGACATCCGCTGCTAGCCGCGGCGTTGCTGCTGCGGCACCTGCCGGCCCGCCGGCAGATTCATCCGTCGATCGCGAACTAACTGCCACGGCCGCAACGCATACGCGAGCGAAGCAAAGCCGCTCCATACATGCACCAGCCGCGTGAACGGGAAGATCAGAAACACCGTCATGCCGAGCACCATATGCGCCTTGAAAACCCAGCTCACGCCGTCGAGCAGTTGCACCGCGCCTGACCTGAACGTCACGATGTGCTGCGCCCAGCCGGCGAGCCTGAGCATCGTACTGCCATCAAGATGTTGCGCGGACAACGGAATCGTGCCGAGCCCCAAAACCAGTTGCACCCACAACAACACAAGCAGAACAATGTCGCTGGTCTTCGACGTCGCGCGAATACGCGGATCGCCGAGACGCCGGCGCAGCAACAGCGTCACGCCGATCAGCGCGAGCAGGCCGGCAATTCCGCCGGAGACCATCGCGACGATCTGCTTCGTGCCCGCGCTGATGAACGGCTCGTACACGAAGTGCGGCGTCAACATGCCGAAGAAGTGCCCGAATAGCAGGAACAGCACGCCGACATGAAACAGATTACTGCCGCAACGCAGCGTGCCGGAGCGCAGTAGCTGCGACGAATCGCTTTTCCACGTGTACTGGTCGCGGTCGTAGCGCAGCAGGCTGCCGACCAGAAACACCGTAAGGCAGACATAGGGATAGATGCCGAAGAGGAGCGTGTCGATAGCGGTCATAGCAAGCCTTCCTTGGGCGCAGCGAAAGAAGTGGCGTCGCGCCGAACGAACTGAATGGTCTGAACATCGGGCGCGTAATGCGAACCGCTTGGCGAGCATCCGCCAAATGCGTCGGGCTCGCGCCATTCGTCATCGATCGCAGGTTCGGCAGGCGCTCGCGCAGCGGCATCGGGCGGCTGCACCGGCTCGCCCGCGAGATCCAGCGTCGCCGCCACCGCTGCGGCATAGGGACTGTGCTGACACACGAGCGCCGCATGAATCGATTGCAACAGATGCGCCATCTCGGCCAGGAACTCGCGCGCCGTATGCTGCGGCTGCATCGCGGCGAATTCGAGAACGACCGGCAGGTAATCCGGCAATTCATCGGCGGTGAGAAACATGCCTTGTTGTGCGTACGTTTGTTGCAGATCGATCAGCGCGGGACCGCGCTCGCGCGAATCTCCGTGCACATGTTCGAATAGATGAAGCGATGTTCGGCGTCCGCGATCGAATGTGTCGACGTAACGCGCTTCGGCTTCCAGCGCGTCGGGGTCTTGCAGAGTGTCGATCAGCGCGACGACGGCTTCACGGCTCTCGTCGGAAAGCGCCCGCTCTGATGACTGCAGCGCAACGCGCAGATCCGGCAAAGCCGCGCGCAGTTCAGCGCCGGGATAGTTCAGTAACGCCGCCAGCACGCGAGCGGCCACATGATGAGCGTCACTATTCATGTCGGCCCGTTTCATACCTGCTCCCTGATCGGAATGGTGCGTCTCTTCTTGCCGCCGAACAGGCTTGTCTCGCCCACGCCATCCGAACATCTGTTGCCGAATGAGAAGCCGCAACTACCCTTCAGGTCATAAAGGTTCTCCGCGTATTCACGATGCGTGCCCGGCACCATAAAGCGGTCCTCATAACTTGCGAGCGCCATGACGCAGTACATGTCTTCCACTTCGTCGCGGCTCAAGCCGACCTGCTCGAGCACGGCCGGATTCTCGCAGCCGTCAACATGCTTGCCGCGCTGATACGTGCGCATTGCCAGCATTCGTTCGAGTGCGCGGATCAACGGCGCTTCGTCTCCGGCAGTCAGCAGATTGGCAAGGTATTTGACCGGAATACGCAGTTGCGTGACGTCGGGTATTTCGCCGTTCGCGCTTATATGTCCTTCCCTTGCCGCGGTGGTGATCGGTGACAGAGGCGGCACGTACCAGACCATCGGCAGCGTGCGGTATTCCGGGTGCAAGGGCAACGCGACTTTCCACTCCATCGCCATCTTGTAGACGGGGCTCTTCTTCGCCGCTTCGAGCCATGCGTCGGGAATGCTATCGGCGCGCGCCTGAGCAATTACGCGCGGATCGTGTGGATCGAGAAACACGTCGAGTTGCGCCTGATACAGGTCAGTCTCATGTTCTACCGACGCCGCCTTTTCAATTTCGTCCGCGTCGTATAACAGCACGCCGAGATAACGAATGCGCCCGACGCAGGTTTCCGAACACACCGTTGGCTGACCGCTTTCAATTCGCGGATAGCAGAAGATGCACTTCTCCGCCTTGCCGGACTTCCAGTTGTAATAGATCTTCTTATACGGACATCCCGACACGCACATGCGCCATCCGCGGCATTTGTCCTGGTCGATCAATACAATGCCGCCTTCTTCGCGCTTATAAATTGAACCCGAAGGACAACTCGCGACGCACGCCGGATTCAGGCAATGCTCACACAAGCGCGGCAAGTACATCATGAAGGTGTTCTCGAACTGACCATAGATGTCCTTCTGCACATCGTCGAAGTTCTTGTCCTTACTGCGCTTCTCGAACTCGCCGCCGAGAATCTCCTCCCAGTTCGGCCCCCACTCGATCTTCTGCATCCGCTTGCCTGTGAGCAGGCTGCGCGCTCGCGCAACAGGCGGCGCCTTGCTTTCCGGCGCGGACTGCAAGTGCTCGTAGTCGAACGTGAACGGCTCGTAATAGTCGTCGATTTGCGGCAGATTCGGATTCGCAAAGAGCCGCGACAGCACCTTGAGCCGGCTCCCTTGGCGCGGTTCAATCGAACCGTCCGCATTGCGTTTCCAGCCGCCGTTCCATTTGTCCTGGTTCTCCCACTGCTTCGGATAGCCAATGCCCGGCTTCGTCTCCACATTATTGAACCACGCGTATTCGACGCCCTCGCGGCTCGTCCAGACGTTCTTGCACGTCACCGAACACGTATGGCAGCCGATGCACTTGTCGAGGTTGAGCACCATGCCGATCTGTGCGCGAATTTTCATGTGCGATCTCCGTGTGTCGCGATAACCGGTTCGTCGTCGAGCCAGTCGACTTTCGCCATCTTGCGCACGACAACGAATTCGTCGCGATTCGTGCCGATGGTCCCGTAGTAGTTAAAGCCGTAGCTAAGCTGCGCATAGCCGCCGATCATATGCGTGGGCTTGAGCACAATGCGCGTGACCGAGTTGTGAATGCCGCCGCGCGTGCCGGTGATTTCCGAACCGGGTACATTGACGATCTTCTCCTGCGCGTGATACATCATCACCATGCCGGGATTCACGCGTTGACTCACTACCGCACGCGCGGCAATCGCGCCATTGATGTTGAACAGTTCGACCCAGTCGTTATCTTCGATGCCAGCCCTTTTAGCGTCGTCTTCGCTGAGCCAGATCACCGGGCCGCCGCGATTGAGCGTGAGCATGAGCGCGATCTCCGTGTGCCCATTCGGCTTGCGGCCATGCATCGGCGACGCGGCTTTCAGGTCGACCGGCGGGCGATAACTCACGAAGCTCTCGCCGAATTCGCGCATCCACGGATGATCCTGATAGAACTGCTGGCGGCCCGTCAGCGTGCGCCACGGAATCAGTTCATGCACGTTGGTATAGCCGGCCGTGTACGACACTTTCTCGCTTTCCACACCGCTCCACGTTGGCGAAGAAATGATCTTGCGCGGCTGCGCCTGAACATCGCGATAACGAATCTTCTCGTCCTCGCGATGCAGCGCGAGATGCGCATGATGGCGGCCTGTAATCTTCGAGAGCGCGTCCCACGCTTTCACCGCGACATGGCCGTTCGTTTCGGGCGCGAGCATCAGCACGACTTCGCATGCGTCAATATCGTTGTCGATCTTCACGAGTCCGCGCGTCGCGCCTTCTTCATTGACGATGCCGTTGAGTTCGGCGAGTTGCGCGGTCTCCGTGCCGGTCTGCCACGCAATGCCCTTGCCGCCGTTGCCGAGCTTGTCCATCAGCGGGCCAAGAGCCGTGAAGCGGCGGTATACGTTCGGATAATCGCGTTCGACCACGCTCACCTGCGGCGCGGTCTTGCCGGGTACGAGTTCACACTCGCCGCGTTTCCAGTCGCGCACATCGTACGGTTGCGCGAGTTCGGCGGGCGTGTCGTGCATTAGCGGCGTGAGCACGACTTCTTTCTCGACGCCGAGATGACCGATGCAGACTTCGCTAAAAGCCTTTGCAAAGCCTTTATAGATCTCCCAGTCGCTGCGCGCCTGCCATGCCGGATCGACTGCGCTCGACAGCGGATGAATGAACGGATGCATGTCGCTCGTATTCAAATCGTTCTTTTCGTACCACGTCGCGGTCGGCAGCACGATGTCCGAATAGAGACACGTCGTGCTCATCCGGAAGTCGAGCGTGACGAGCAGATCGAGTTTGCCTTCCGGCGCCGTGTCGTGCCATGTGACTTCGCGCGGCTTTGCATCGTCGTCGCCGAGATCGCGGCCTTGCACGCCGTGAGTCGTGCCGAGCAGATGCTTGAGGAAGTACTCGTGCCCCTTGCCCGACGAGCCAAGCAAATTGGAACGCCACACGAACATGTTGCGCGGCCAGTTGTCCGGATGATCCGGGTCCTCGCAACTCATCTTCAGCGTGCCGTCTTTCAGCCTTCGCGCGACATAGGCTTTTGCATCGATGCCTGCTGCCTGTGCGTCGCGCGCCACCTGCAATGGATTGGTCTGCAATTGCGGCGCCGACGGCAACCAGCCCATGCGTTCGGCGCGCACGTTATAGTCGATTAACGAGCCGCCGTCGTGCGCGCGATCCGCGAGGGGCGAACGAATTTCTTCGACGCCGAGTTTTTCATAGCGCCATTGATCCGTATGCGCGTAGAAGAAGCTGGTGGAATTCATTTGCCGCGGCGGACGAATCCAGTCGAGTGCAAAAGCGAGCGGCGTCCAGCCCGTTTGCGGACGCAGCTTCTCCTGACCGACGTAGTGCGCCCAGCCGCCGCCGCTTTGACCGATGCAGCCGCACAGCATCAGTATGATGATCACGCCGCGATAATTCATGTCGCTGTGATACCAGTGATTCATTGCGGCGCCGATAATCACCATCGACTTACCCTGCGTCCGGTCCGCATTGTCCGCGAATTCGCGCGCCACTAAAATGGCCTGCTCGCGCGGCACGCCGGTTATGCGCTCCTGCCACGCAGGCGTATACGGCACGTCGTCGTTGTAATCGCGCGTGCCGCCGAAGCCGCGATCTACGCCGTAATTAGCGGCCAACAGATCGAACACAGTGGCGACGAGCACTTCGCGGCGCTCGCCGTTCTTGCCGAGTGCAATGCGCGCAACCGGCACCTCGCGCGCGAGTACATCGGCCTGTTTGCTTGCGGTGAAATGCGGCGTGTCGATGCCGCCGAAGTACGGAAAGCCGACCGTGACGATCTCATGCGCTTGCGCGCCGTCTTCCGCGACGGAGAGCTTCAGCTTCACTTCTGCGCCATGCCGCGCTTCTTTTGCTTCGAGATTCCAGCGCCCTGCGTCGCCGCGGCCTTCCGCGCCCCAGCGAAAGCCAATCGAACCATGCGGCAACACGAGCTTGCCGTCGACGTTGAACGCGACCGTCTTCCACTCGGGGTTATTGTCCTGGCCGAGCACGCCGTTGAAATCGTCGGCGCGGAGATAGCGGTCGGGCACCATGATGCGGCGGCCGTCGACCAGCGTCTGCTCTTTTAGTTGCACGAGCAACGGTAGGTCGGTATAGCGGCGCGCATAGTCGTCGAAGTACGCGCTGCGCCGCTCGAAATAGAACTCGCGCAGAATTACGTGGCCCATCGCCATCGCGAGCGCGGCGTCGGTGCCCTGGCGCGGGTGCATCCACAGGTCCGCCAGTTTGCTGACTTCCGCATAGTCGGGCGTGACCGCGACGGTCTTCGTGCCGCGATAGCGAACCTCGGTGAAGAAATGCGCGTCGGGCGTGCGCGTTTGCGGCACATTCGAGTCCCACGCAATGATGTAACTCGAGTTGTACCAGTCCGCGGATTCCGGCACATCGGTCTGCTCGCCCCACGTTTGCGGACTCGAGGGCGGCAGATCGCAATACCAGTCGTAGAAACTCATGCAGACGCCGCCGATCAGACTCAAATAGCGGCTGCCCGCTGCATAACTGACCATCGACATCGCCGGAATGGGCGAGAAGCCAATGATGCGATCCGGCCCATGCTTCCTGATCGTATAGACGTTGGCCGCGGCGACGATCTCATTCACTTCGTCCCAGCTCGCACGCACAAACCCACCGAGGCCGCGCTGACGCTGATAGCCGCGACGTTGCGCGTCGTTCTCCACCACCGCCGCCCATGCATCGACGGCACTCATCGCCACCGCACGCGCGGCGCGCCAATGCTTGAGCAGCCGCGCACGCACGAGCGGATACTTGACGCGGTTCGCGCTATACAGATACCAGCTATAGCTCGCACCACGCGCGCAGCCGCGCGGCTCGTGATTCGGCAGCTCGGCGCGCGTACGCGGATAATCGGTCTGCTGCGTTTCCCACGCGACGATGCCGCCTTTCACGTGAATCTTCCACGAGCATGAGCCTGTGCAATTCACGCCATGTGTCGAGCGCACCACCTTATCGTGCTGCCAGCGTGCGCGGTACGCGTCTTCCCACGTGCGGTCCTCTCCGGTCGTCACGCCGTGGCCTTGCGCGAAGCGTTGCTTGCGCTGCGAGAAGTATTTAAGTCTGTCGAGAAAGTGGCTCATTGTGTAGGTCCGTTTTCGATTAACACGGCATGCCCGCATTGCGCCGCGCGTAGAACCACCACGTAAGCCCAATACACAGCAAATAGAAAACAACGAAGCAGTACAACGCGAGTTCCGGGCCGCCGGTCATCAGAATGGAACTGCCATAACTCTTCGGAATAAAGAACCCGCCGTACGCGCCGATTGCGCCTGCAAAACCAATTGCGGCCGCGCCTTCGGTACTGCCTTCACGTGTCGCATCGGCGAGCGCATTCGCATCGCCCGCGGGCACGCCACACAGGCGCAGATTCGAAAAGATCACCGGAATCATGCGGAACGTCGAACCGTTGCCGATGCCGGTCGTGAGAAAGAGCAGCAGGAACATCGCAAAGAAGCCTGTGAAGCTGCCATCGCGCGGACCCGAGGCGAGCGAGAGCGACGCGCCGCCCGTCTTTGGCAGAAAGTACAGAACGCCGACGACCGCGAGCGCCATCACGACGAAATTCCACAGCGTCACGCGCGCGCCGCCGAGCCGGTCCGCGAGCCATCCGCCGAACGGCCTGATGAGTGCACCGACGAACGGCCCAAGCCATGCATACGTCAGCGGATTAACGCCGGGAAACTGGCTCTTGATAAGCAATGGAAAGCCGGCTGCATAGCCGATAAACGAGCCGAAGGTGCCGAGATACAGCGTGCACATCAGCCAGTTATGACGGCTCCTAAAGATGGTTGCCTGCGCAGCGAACGACGCCTTCACATCGGCGAGATCGTTCATTCCGAACCATGCTGCAAGCGTTGAAATGACGATACACGGCACCCAGATAAACGCCGCATTCTGCATCCACACTTGCGACGTGTGCCCGGCCTTGACGAGCGTCTGCGGCTCGCCGCCGAAGATGCCGAGCATGCCCGCCGTTACCACGAGCGGTGACAGGAACTGCACCGCCGACACGCCGAGATTGCCAAGCCCGCCATTCACGCCGAGCGCAGAACCTTTGCGTTCCTTCGGGAAAAAGAAGCTGATGTTGGCCATGCTCGAACTGAAGTTGGCGCCGCCGAGGCCGCATAACAGCGCGAGCAGCAGCATCGTCGGATAGCTTGTCGTGTTGTCCTGCACAGCGAAGCCGATACCGATTGTGGGAATCAACAGCGACGCGGTGGAGATCGTGGTCCAGCGCCGCCCGCCGAATATCGGCACCATGAACGAATAGAAGATGCGCAACGTCGCGCCGGACAATGCGGGCGCGGCCGCGAGCCAGAACAGTTGATTGGTCGAATAGTTAAATCCAAGCGACGGCAAGCTCACCGCCACCACGCTCCACATCTGCCAGATGACGAAGGCGAAAAAGAGCGCGGGCACCGAGATCCACAGATTAAGCTTTGCAACGGCTTCTCCTTCGCGCCGCCAGAATGCTTTATCTTCGGGTGTCCAGATCTTGAGCGTGCGGCCGGCCCGCGCGCGTGCTGTCGAGATATTCATGATTCCGTTTCCGCAGGTTGAGATCCGACAGTTCGCACAGGCTGTTCCGACGAGACGGGCGGAGTTGCCGCGAGTACGTCTTTCGTGCGAACTTCGGTGAAGTACATCCAGATGAGCGAGACCCACACCACGCCGTAAAGCAGCATGAAGGCGCTCGAACGAATGCCGGTGAAGTCGACCAGCAGGCCGAAGAGAATCGGCAGCAGAAAGCCGCCCAGGCCGCCCGCGAGCCCGACGATGCCGGAAATCGTGCCGATGTTGTCCGGGTACTCGTCGCCGATGTACTTGAAGACGCTGGCCTTGCCGAACGCGAATGCGATGCCGAGTCCGAACATCAGCACCGTGAAACCGATCACGTTGAGGCCGATGTCGAAGCCTTTAGCGCCGTTCACCGTGGTAATGATCAAATGCGTGCGCGGATAGCTGAGCAGGAACAGGCCCACCCAGCTCACCCACATCACCCACCACGTCACGCGGTGCGCGCCATAACGGTCGGAGAGCCAGCCGCCCACCGCGCGCAGCACGCCGCCCGGCAGCGAGAAGCACGCGGCGAGCAGCGCCGCGACGCGCAGGTCGAGACCATATTCGCCGACGTAGTACTGCACCATCCACAGAGACAGCGCGACGTAACCGCCGAATACGATGCTGTAGTACTGGCAGTACTTGAGCACCGTCGGGTCTTTCAACGCGCGCAACTGGTCGACGAAACGCGCGTTCTGCGAGACCAGATGCGACGGGTCGCTGCTGCTGAGAATCCAGAACACCACAGCCGTAACCAGCATGATTACCGCGTAGACCTGAGGGACCATCGCCCAGCCGAATGCGACGACGATTGCGGGCGCAACGAACTTGTTCACCGCCGCGCCGGAGTTGCCCGCGCCGAAAACACCCATCGCGAGGCCGCGCTTCTCTGGCGGAAACCAGCGCGCGACGTAGGGCGTGCCGACCGAAAACGAGCCGCCCGCAAGGCCGACGAAGAGACCGATCACGAGTAGCTGCCAATAGGCGGTGGCATAGCTCAACAGCCAGATCGCGGGCGCCGTGGCGAGCATCAACGCGGTCATGACAATGCGACCGCCATAACGGTCGGTCCAGATGCCGAGCGGCACGCGCACCAGCGAACCGGTGAGTACCGGCAACGCGGCGAGCACACCGAACTCGGTCTCGTTCAGATGCAATGAGCGGCGCAGCGGAATGCCCACGACGGCGAACATCATCCACACCATGAAGCACACCGTGAATGCGAGCGTGCTGGCGATCAGCACGGACAAGGCGCGCCGGCGAGATGGGCCGTCGGTTGCTGTCGATGTCTGTGTCATGAAACGAACTCCGCTTTTCATGACATCGACTTTGGACTCTCACCGCATTCGCGAACATCCTTCGAATGGAGGGTCTCAGCGCGGCAAAAGAACTACTGCGGGCTGACTACTTTAGGCAGGACGTAGTTCTTTCGAACTATGGGTGGAAGTTGATAGCGTTGAGTTGATGCTATGCAGTCGTAGGCCGACAGATTGCATTGACCGTTGCATACACCGCGGCTTGCACTCGCGAAGTCAGCTTCAGTTTGCGCAGAATGTGCTGGACGTGGATCTTGACCGTCGTTTCTGAAATGGCAAGCGCGCGAGCAATTTCCTTATTGCTCGCGCCGCGCGCGATGTAGGTGAGGATTTCCTGCTCGCGTATCGACAGCGCGGGTTCAGGCTCGGAGCCATGTTGCGCTTCGGGCTTGAGCGTTGCAGGATCATCATCGGCGATTGAACTGGCGTCGCCCTCGCCTGCGTTCGCCATCGCGCGATAGGCTTGCACCAGCTTGCCCGTCATCTCCGGGCTCACGACGGACTCGTCGCGCATGGTACGCACGATCGAATCCGCGAGCGCCTCGGCATCGACCGTTTTCAGCAGATAGCCGCGCGCGCCCGCGCGCAGCGCGGCGCCCAAGTCGCGCTCGTCCTCGCTAACAGTGAGCATCAGAATGCGCGCGTGAGGCGCTGCTTCGCGCAGATCGTTCAGTGCGTCCACGCCCGGCAGATGATTGTCGAGCAGGATCACGTCGGGTTGCAATTCGCTCGCGCGGCGTTGCAATTCGCTCGCGCGGCGTTGCGCTTCGCCTGCGTCGGCAGCTTCGCCGGCCACTCTAAAACGCGCGTCCTGGCCGAGCAGCGCGATCAGGCCGCGCCGGAACAACGTGTGATCGTCGACGACGAGCAAGCGGATTGAAGTCATATCGTTCTGCCTTTGGAAACCGGTTGGTCAGTCCGCATACACGTGTCTCCGCGATGCTGCGGCAACGTCAGCGTCACACAAGTGCCCTCGCCCGGCACCGATTCGACCACCACCCGCGCGCCGATGCGCGCGGCCCGCTCGCGCATGATGCGCATGCCGACATGCGTCTCGCCGCGCGTATAGCGCGCCGCATCGAAGCCCTGACCGTCGTCGCGTACCTCGAAGCTCCACGCCGGAGTCTGCTGTACCTCCAGCCACACTTCACGCGCGCGAGCATGTTTGCGCACGTTCGACAGCGCCTCCTGCAACACATGCAGGACTTGCACCTTGACATCGGCGTCGAGCGGCAAGCCATGACCTTGCATCGATAAATGCGTGGTCAGCCCCGTTTGATGTTCGAACTTGCGCAGCGTCGTTCGTAATGCGGGCTCCATGTCCTCTGCATTTCCGCGAGTGCGAAAGTGAACCAGCAGTTCGCGCACGTCGCCGGTACTTTCGCGCACGCCTGCATCGAGTTCGTCGACGATTCGCGCAACCGACGCATCCGTATGCGCGGGCAACGCATCGCGCAGCAATTGCACCTGGATTTTGAGGAAGGCGAGCGACTGCGCGATCGAGTCGTGCAGTTCGCTCGCGAGCAACGCGCGCTCGCCGGAGACCGCCGCTTCGCGCTCGAGCGCCGTGACGCGCAGGTTTTCCATTGCGGTTGCAAGGTGACTTGAGAGCGCGTCGAACAGATCGCGGTCTTGCGCGGACAACGCTATTTCGTCGTTGAAGAAGAGGTCGATTTCGCCGAGCGGACGCTGATGCAAAATCACGGGCACCGACACGAGCGTCGCGTAACCGGCGCGCGCGCAGTGGCCGAGAATCGCCGCACCGTCGGTGTGAACCGGGATCACGCGCGCGCCCGGTTCGGTGCGCGGCTCGCCGCATAGACAGCTATGCGAGGTCAGGCACTGCTCGTCTTCGATCATGAAGCGCGGCAAGCCGTCGCTTCCCAATAGCAGATACCGTTCGTTGCCCTCGTCGGACCAGCGGATCGCGACCGAATCGGCTCCCGCAATGCCCCGCATGCGTCGCGCGAAACCGTGCGCCAATACGTCGAGCGTGCTGGCCTCAGCCGCGAACGCGCTGATCTCGTAGAGCGCCGCAAGCCGCGCGCGCTCGGTTTCGAGGCTTGCAGTCTTCTCGCTGACTTTTTGTTCAAGCTCGGCATAAAACTGCTGAAGATTGCGGGCCATGCGGTTAAAGCCGGCCGACAACTGACCGAACTCGTCGTGCGACGCGACTTGCACGCGCATCGAGAAATCGCCCTCCTCGATGCGAGCGAGGCCGCCGGTCAAACGCGACACGGGCTCGAGTACAAGCAGATGGCCGATGTACAGCAGCGCCCATGCACTGCCGATCGCCAGCACGAGCAGCGCAATCTGCACAACGTTGAGAATTGACGTCCAGCGCGCGAGTTGTGCTTCTATCGACGTGTCGAACGCGTCGATCATCTCGACGAAGGTGTTCGCTTCGCGCAGTATGTCGGTGGATGTGGACGATGGCGCGTCGCGCGCCTTCGCCGCATCGATCCAGATGGGCCGCAATGCCTGCCACTGCCGTTGCACGTTAGCAAAACGCGCACGAGCTTCGTCGTTCCACGGCACCGACAGCGGACGCGCCGGATCGCCGACGCGTAATAGTTCAAGGCTCTTATCGAATTGCGTAGCCAACGCGTCGATGCGCTCGGGCGCTTCGCGCAACATCAGCGCCGCGCGATAAGTCTGCATGCGCATGCGGCCCGCTTCGTTGATGACGGCCGCGCCGCCGTCCAGTTGCAACGTGATCCACAACGTCACGCCGATGGATGCCAGCGCAAGTGCAAGCAAGGTCGCGACGACGACCGCAAGCTTGGTGGTGAGCGGCCACGAAGAGACGGGGCGCACAAGGCTTCCGACGTCTACCCTATCGGGACATCATATTCATACTGACGTTATGCATGACCCACACCGTCCCGCCGATCAGGAACAACGCAGCCAATGCCGTATAGGCCAATGCCATGACATTCCAGCGCTGCCCGGCTGACATGTCGATATGCAGAAAGAACACGAGATGCACGACAATCTGCACGAAGGCGAGAACGGAGAGCGCGATCATCGCGGTCTGCGCCGGGAAAGCGCCGTGCATGACAAGCCAGAAAGCAGCCGCGGTCAACACAACCGACAGTACGAAGCCGGCGAGATAACCGCGCAGACTGCCGTGACCTTGATCCGCTGAAAGTGATTGCATGTGAGCCATTTACAGCACGCTCCCCAGATAGACGAACGAAAAGACGCAGATCCACACAATGTCGAGGAAGTGCCAGAAGAGACTTAAACACGCGAGACGTGTGAGCTGGCGCTCCGACAATCCAGGGCCGCGTACGATCTGCACCGCGAGCACTGCCATCCATACGAGACCCACGGTGACGTGCAAGCCGTGCGTGCCCACCAGTGTGAAGAACGCCGACAGGAACGCACTGCGGGCCGGTCCGGCGCCCTCGGCAATCAGGTGCGAGAACTCGCGCATTTCCAGAGCGAGAAACGCGAGGCCGAGCACGAACGTCACCGCGAGCCAGGCGAGTACCGCAGTGGATTTGCCGCGACGCGCGGCAAGCATCGCGAAGCCGTATGTGATGCTGCTCAACAGCAGCGCGGCGGTCTCGACCGCGACGCCGCCGATGTCGAACAGATCCTTGCCCGATGGGCCGCCCGCGAACTGATTCGACATCACGGCGAATACCGCGAAGAGCGAAGCGAACAGCACGCAATCGGTCATCAGATACAGCCAGAAGCCGAACACCGTGTCCGATGAACCGTGATTGCCGTGTCCGCCATCGAGCGAAACGGAGAGTGTATTGTTCGACATGAATCAGGCCTCCACAGCTTCCAGTTCGCGGTTATTCACCGGTGCGGCCGCAGGGCCACGCTTGCTTTCGATTTCCCGCACTTTTTCCGCAGGAATGTAATAGCCGTCGTTATCGCCGAAGCTGCGCACGATCAGCGTCGCGACGATGGCCAACAGCGCGGCAGCCGCCAGCCACGTGATATGCCAGACGCCGGCAACCCCGAGCACGAGGCCGAACATACCGATCAACAAACCGGCACTCGTATTCGACGGCATATGGATGTCGCGATACACCGGCGCTTTCGCGTGGCCGCTCACGGTTTCCTTCATGTGTGTATAAGCGTCGAGCTCGTGCACTGTCGGAATGATCGCGAAGTTATAGACCGGCGGCGGCGATGACGTTGCCCATTCAAGCGTGCGGCCGTCCCACGGATCGCCAGTCATGTCGCGATACTCGGGCTTGTTGCGGTTCGCCACACTGACCCACACTTGCGCCACCTGAAACACGACGCCGATAGCGATCAACACGACGCCGCATGCGGCGGCAATCAGCCACGGATGCCACGCCGGATTGTCATAGTGATTCAGGCGCCGCGTCATGCCCATGAAACCGAGTACATAGAGCGGCATGAACGAAGCGTAGAACCCCACGAACCAGAACCAGAACGCGCACTTGCCGAGCTTCTCATTGAGCTTGAAACCGAACGCTTTCGGGAACCAGTAGTGGAAACCGGCCAGGTAACCGAACACCACGCCGCCGATGATCGCGTTATGAAAGTGCGCAATGAGAAAGAGGCTGTTATGCAATACGAAGTCCACGCCGGGAATCGCCATCATCACACCAGTCATGCCGCCGATCGTGAACGTGATCATGAAGCCGATCGTCCACAGAACAGGCGCGGTGAACTCCAGCCGCCCGCGATAAATCGTGAACAGCCAGTTGAATATTTTCACGCCAGTTGGAATGGCAATAATCATCGTCATGATGCCAAAAAACGCATTGACGTCCGCGCCGGAACCCATCGTGAAGAAGTGATGCAGCCACACGAGGAATGCGAGCACCATGATCGCGCAGGTTGCATAGACCATCGTCCGGTAACCGAATAGCGGCTTCTTGGAGAACGTCGCAATCACTTCCGAATAGATGCCGAATGCCGGCAGCACGAGGATATAGACTTCAGGGTGTCCCCATGCCCAGATCAGGTTCAGGTAGAGCATGGCGTTGCCGCCTGCTTCATTCGTGAAGAAGTGCATGCCCATGTAGCGATCGAGGCCGAGCAGCGCGAGCGCCACCGTCAGGATCGGGAACGTGGCCATGATCAGCACGTTAGAGCACAGTGCGGTCCACGTGAATACGGGCATTTTCATCAGCGTCATGCCGGGCGCGCGCATCCGCACGATCGTCACGAAGAAGTTGATTGCCGTGATCAGCGTGCCGACGCCGGACAGTTGCAGACTCCATATGTAATAGTCGACGCCGACGCCAGGACTGAACTGCAACTCCGAGAGCGGCGGATACGCGAGCCAACCGACCTGCGCGAATTCGCCGATCACGAGCGACAGATTCATCAGAATCGCGCTGATCGCAGTCATCCAGAAACTGAGCGAATTGAGGAACGGGAACGCGACGTCGCGCGCGCCGATTTGCAACGGCACGACGAGATTGAACAGGCCGACCATTAACGCCATCGCCATGAAGAAGATCATGATGACGCCGTGCGCGGTGAAGATCTGATCGTAGTGATGCGGCGGCAGGTAGCCTGGCGAATGATAGGCGAGTGCAAGCTGCAGGCGCATCATGACTGCATCGACGAAACCGCGCACGAGCATCAGCACGGCAACGACGATGTACATCACGCCGATCTTCTTATGGTCGACGCTGGTCAGCCACTCGTGCCAGAGCCATTTCCATTTGTGAAGGCGGGTCAGTGTCGCGACTACCGCAAGCACCATGACGAGCATCAGTGCGCCCGCGCCCATGATGATGGGCTGATCGAACGGGATCGCGGAGAGTGTCAGATTTCCGAGCATGTGCTAACCCTTTGTGCGGCAATTGCTGTTTTGCGGATCAAGAACATTACCGTTGTTGTACTTCGCAATGATGTTGTTGAAGAGTCTCGAATCGACCGACGAGAAATAGCCGACCGGTTCCTTCTCGCTGGGTTTCGACACCGAGTTGTACTCGTTCATATCGAGCCGGCGCGGCGACGCTTTCACTTTGTCGACCCATGCGTCGAACTGCGCGGGCGTGACAGCAAGCGTGCGGAACTTCATGTCCGAAAAGCCCTTGCCGCTGAAATTCGCGGAAATGCCGGCGTAATCGCCCGCGTGGTCGGCGATCAGATGCAGTCGCGTTTGCATGCCCGCCATTGCGTAAATCTGGCTTCCGAGTTGCGGAATGAAGAATGAATTCATCACAGAATCGGACGTGATTCTGAAGTCGATCGGCGTACCCACGGGTACTGCAAGCTGATTGACCGACGCAACGCCGAGTTCGGGATAGATGAAGAGCCACTTCCAATCGAGCGCGACGACTTCGACTTTGATCGGCTTGACCGCCGATTCGATCGGCCGGTAAGGGTCCAGTTCGTGCGTGGTGTTCCAGGTCAGAATGCCGAGGAACAGAATGATGAGCGTGGGTACGGTCCACACCACTGTTTCGATCGCGGTGGAATGCGCCCACTTCGGTGCGTACGTCGCGTTGCGATTGCTGGCGCGATAACGCCACGCAAACACGATGATCATGACGATCACCGGCACGACGACTAGCAGCATGGCCATTGTCGCCGTACTGATCAGCGACTTCTCCGCCATGCCGATACTGCCTTTCGGATCGAGCAGCTCGAGATTGCTGCACCCCGAAAGGCACGCGGAGAGCCCAGCCCCCAAGGGTATCAATACCCGTTCAAAGCTCTTTTTATTCACCATATCTGCTGATTTCCGTGGACCGATCTGAAACGCTACCCAATGTTCTCGCGATGAAGACCAGACCACTACTTCATGCGCTGTGGAATTCTAAGAGTGCGGCGGGATCGGGAACATGATCCTGGACAAGCTACGTGCAGAGGTGGCCGGTGAAGCGCGTGATATATGCAGTGCTGGGGAGGGGGAAAGGGAGAGGCCGCGACGATTTCAATGCGGTCGTGGTATGGAGGAGGTGGAGTCCGCGAGAAGGCCGGATGCCTTCTTTATTGTCGAACTGATGCCGTCGAGTGGCGCAGCCGCGAAATCAAGAAAATGAATATGGATCGATCTTGCCGCCTTCGATCACAAAGTGCTGTGCATCAAACGCGGGCGCGAAGAATCGCCAGTCTTCCTCGTCCGGTATGCCGGCCGGCGTAATGGTGACGCGCAGCCCTTCAGACATTGAAAGAATTACCCCGCCCGATTCGTTGGCCAAAACGTCTTCGACAATCGTCAGCCCATGCTTCACCAGCAACTCGTCAAGTTGCTCCGCCGCGCGGTGTGCTTCCTCGTCAGTCCCTGACAGAGCGTTCTGTGTGGCTATGATTTCGCCCGTCCGCTCAACCTGCCAGTTGCATTGGATGTGAAGCGCCCATTCACCAACCTGTTTAACCGCGCCTTTGAAATTCGTGACCTGTCTCAGCGAACCAAACTGCATTGTCAGCATGTTTGCGGCGTGGCTTATACCGCTCACGTTTAGCCCTCGGGGCGCAGACAGGTGACGTTCAATCTCTTTTCGCGTATCAATCATAAGGGAATCGGTTTATATTCCGGCCTCGCTACCGGAAATCGAACATGTCCTTAGCGCGCTCCATTATCCCAGTCACGATAAAGACCAAGGATCCACCTTCCCACCTGTAATCACAAAGTGCTTGGCATCCGATCCCGAAGCAAAGAACCGCCAGTCCTCCTCGTCTGATATCCCGTCCGTGGTGATCGAAATTCGGACATCTCTGGACAAGCCGATGCGGACCAT
Source organism: Paraburkholderia sp. RCC_158 (assembly GCF_041355255.1). Classification (NCBI taxonomy): domain Bacteria; kingdom Pseudomonadati; phylum Pseudomonadota; class Betaproteobacteria; order Burkholderiales; family Burkholderiaceae; genus Paraburkholderia; species Paraburkholderia sp. RCC_158. The sequence goes on from NZ_JBFUPM010000005.1 coordinate 462,358, forward strand.
ACCGTTATCCCCGACCTCAATCGTTTGAACGACGGTCGGCCCCTTGTCTACAACCAGGTCGCGGATGCGGTGCGTCATCTCGCGCGTACTCGTTTCAGAAGCCGCAAAATCACGATAGGCTGCCAGGACTGTCGCTCCTTGTTCGATTGTCCAGTCGCATTGAATATGTAGTGACCATGCGCCGACACGTTTTATAGTTTGGCGCTTTGTCGTTATTTCCCGGATCGGCCCGAACTGCAACGTAAGCATGTCCGCTGCGTGTCCCACGCCGCTGACGTTCAGCCCGACGAGGACCGAAAGGCGCTGTTTGATCTGTTCACGCGTATGAATCATCTGAGTCATTAACCACCAGAAAAACCCACTTCAACTACTACCACGCCGCACGACCTCAAACCCCACATCGGTCACCTTGCTCTGCCCCGACCCAGAAAGCCGATCAAGCAGGCACCGCGCGGCCGTGACTCCAATGCGCGCGCCATCGACATGCACCGAAGTAAGTTGCGGCGTAGTCTCCGTCGCGAACTCGAGATCGCCGAATCCGCAGATCGCCAATCGCGACGGCACGCTCAACCCCATTTGCCTCGCCGCGCTCAACGTGCCGATCGCGAGCAGATCCGAGCCGCAAAACACGGCGTCGATATCCGGCGCCTGCTCGATCAAACGAGGCAGCGCCGCCTTGCCGAGCGCCACCGAACTCGGCGGCGCGACGAGTACTTCGGCAATCCCGGATATGCCCGCCTGCGCGAGCCGCTCACGAAAACCGCGGCGACGGGCGAGCGCGCGTTCGTCGTTAGCGGACACGAGCCCTGGCTTGCGCACATTCCTTTGCAGAAAATGCTCGGCGACCGCGACGCCGATCTGGTAATGCGAAAAGCCGACCAGCATGTCGATCGGTCGATCGGTCATGTCCCACGTCTCGACAATCGGAATGCCGACGTTCGCAAGCCGCTCGCGCAGCGAATCGGTATGCGCGACGCCCGTCAGCAGTACGCCTTCGGGACGGCGGCTCAGCACTGCGTCGAGCAAAACCTCCTCGCTCGAATCGTCGTAGCCGCTCAGCGCGAGCAGCACCTGGTAGCCGGCGCGCGACATGGTCTCGCTGAATACCTGAATGGTTTCGGAAAACAGCGAATGCGCGATGGTCGGCACGATCGCCGCGATGAGCCGCGAGCGCGACGACGACAAGCCGCCCGCGAGTCTGTTCGGCACATAGCCGAGTTTTTGCACGACCTGCCGCACGCGTTCCAGCGTTTCCGGCGCGACCGTCTCGGGGCTGTTGAACACGCGCGACACCGTGATCGGCGCGACGCCCGCTTGCGCGGCGACATCGGTGATGCGCAAGCCCTTGGGACCGCCGCGCATGCGCCGGACGGGCGCCGCCGCGTCGGGCAACTCAGCGCCGGCGGCAGCGGGCGGTTCTTTATTCGGCATGGTGGCTGACAGGAGAAGATGGATCGCGCGCGTATTCTAAACCGCGCCCTATCGCAGACGGCTCGGGCACTCGCGCGACATGCATTGAGCGCTGCGCGTCGTGGCTTACTCAGTCACCGCGACCCCGCTTTGCGCGACACGGGCGCCTCGGTCGCGGCGCAAGATGAAAACCGTGACGATAGCGAATACGAGCAGACAGGTCGCGGGAATCATCATCGGCGCCTTCACGCTGCCCGTCGTTTGACGAACCCACGGCACGAGGTTCTGCGCGATGAAGCCGCCGATGTTGCCGAGCGAATTTATCGCGGCAATCCCGGCCGCGGCACGCGCGCCGAACAGGAATTTCGGCGGCAAGGTCCAGAAGCACGGAATCAGCAAATACATGCACGGCGCGCCGAAACACAGCGCGATAAAGCGCAGCGTGTTGGTCGGCAGAAACACGGCGCTCGCGAAACACATCACGCCCAGCAGTGCCGAAACCAGCATTGCGATCAGCGCGCGATTACCGGTGCCGCGCAGTTTCGAAGGCAACCATGCGAGTACGATCGTCGCCATCAGCCACGGAATGATGTTCAGCAAACCGTTGGTCGTATTGCTCACGCCAAAGCCCTTCACGAGCGTCGGCAACCAGTAGCTCACGCCGTAGACGGAAATGGACAGCATCATGTAGTAGAGCGCCATGCCGATCACGCGCGGCTCGGTCAACACGCTCAACAGCGAACCGTGCGTCGCAACGCTCGCCTTGATCTGCGCGCGCTCGGCATCGAGCGTGTTCGTGAGCCACTGCTTCTCGTCGGCGGAAAGAAATTTGGCTTCTTTCGGCGACGACGGCAACAGGAACAGCACCACCACGGTCAACAGCACCGACGGCAGCCCGGTGACGATGAACACCAGTTGCCAGCCGTCCAGCCCCGCGAGCCCGCCCTTGTCGAGCAGCCAGCCGCAAATCGGCGCCCCGACCATATTGCCGAGACTGCTGCCCACCGTGAAATAGCCGAGCATGCGCACGCGATGCCGCGACGGAAACCACAGCGTCAGATAATAGATCACGCCAGGATATAAACCCGCTTCCGATGCGCCGAGCAGAAAACGCAGCACGTAAAACATCGTCGCGTTCTTCGTGAAGGCGAGCAATATCGTCACCACGCCCCACGTCAACATGATGCGCGCCATCCAGCGCGGCGCGCCGTACTTGTGCAGCATCACATTGCTCGGCACTTCGAAAATCAGATAGCCGATGAAGAACAGCGACGCGCCCAGACCATACGCGACCTCGGAAAGTCCGAGGCTGCCGAGCATTTGCAGCTTCGCAAAGCTGATATTGGAGCGGTCGATATAGGCAACCAGATAAAGCAGCCCCAGCAGCGGCATCAAACGCAGGGCAAGGCGGTTGATCAGGCGCGATTCGGCGATGGCCGGTGTCATGGTGCTCACAACGTCTCCTACGGCCGCGTGTTTTGCGCGAGCCTGTTTCCTGCGATGGATCAATCAAGCGTCGTTCGATTCGGCGATGCAGATGCAGATGCCACGCCGCTTATGGCCGTTGCGCACGCCATTGCGCGTACGCGGCCAGCGTTTCCTCGTTCGGCGGATAAGTGCCGCGCAATGGCCGCCCTTCTTCGATCCGCGCGGCGATGAATACTTCGAGCTGCTCCTGCTCGGCGGCATCGCGCGCGACATCGGCGGCCATTTCACGCGGCACGATCACCACGCCGTCCACGTCCGCGACGACGATGTCGCCCGGATACACCGCCACGCCGCCGCACGCGATCGGCACATTCATATCGACGGCATGATGTTTCGCGAGATTGAGCGGCGCGCTCGCGCCCGCGCACCAGATCGGCAAGCCGAGCGCCGCGATGGTCCCGCTGTCGCGCACGGGTCCGTCCGACACCATGCCCGCGACGCCGCGCTTCGCAAGACGCAACGCGAGAATCGAACCGACCGATGCCACCGACCGCTCGCCGCGGCAGTCCTGCACGAGCACGCTGCCGGCAGGCGCCGTTTCGACGGCCTTGCGCTGAGGATGATCCGGGTCCTGAAACACGCCGACGTGATCGAGGTCTTCGCGCGCCGGGATATTGCGCAGCGTGAACGCGGGACCCACGACATTCGGCGCGCCGGGCGCGGGCTTCACGAGCGGCGCGACGCCTTGCAAGAACACGTTGCGCAAGCCGCGCTTGAAGAGTTGCGTGGTCAAGGTAGCGGTGCTGACGTGCCTCAACTGTTCGAGCGTCGCTTCGCTCACGACGATTTCGGATGCGGTCATGAAGGACTCCGTTTGAATTAGTGGATCTCGGGTTCGCCGCGTTTCGCGTCCGGCGCGCTTTGTGCCGTGTCGTGCGAAGCCGCCGCCTTCAGCGGCTCTTCGAGAAAGTCGAAGTCGCAGCCTTTGTTCGCCTGCAACACATGCAACTGATGCATCACGCCGAAGCCGCGCTCGAATGGCAGTTTCGGCGGCTGCCACGCGGCTTTGCGCGCGGCGAGTTCTTCGTCGGTGACATCGAGATGCAAACGCCGCGCGGCCACGTCGAGCTCGATCATGTCGCCGTCCTTCACGAGCGCAAGCGGGCCGCCGACGAATGACTCGGGCGCCACATGCAGCACGCACGCGCCGTAGCTCGTGCCGCTCATGCGCGCGTCCGAAATGCGCACCATGTCGCGCACGCCCTGCTTCAGGAGTTTTTGCGGAATCGGCAGTTGGCCCCATTCGGGCATGCCCGGTGCGCCGACCGGCCCCGCGTGCTGAAGGACGATCACCGAATCGGCGCTCACGTCGAGCTCTTCCATGTCGATGCGCGCCGCCATGTCCGCGTAATCCTTGAACACCACGGCGGGACCGCGATGCTTGAGAAGATGCGCTTCCATCGCGGCCGGTTTGATCACCGCGCCGTCGGGGGCGAGATTGCCGGTCAGCACGGCGAGGCCGTCGCTTGCCACGACGGGATTGCTGCGTCGGCGGATCACGTCGTCGTTGAATATTTCGGCACCCGAAATATTTTCTCCGAGCGTCGCGCCGTTGACCGTCAGTTGCGAGCCGTCTATCAGATCGCCGAGTTCCACCAGCAGCGCGCGCAAGCCGCCCGCGTAAAAGAAGTCTTCCATCAGGTACTGACCCGACGGCCGCAGATTGCCGATCACAGGCGTGATGCGCGACAGTTCGTCGAAGCGCGCGGTCGTCAGGTCGATGCCGGCGCGACGCGCCACGGCCACCAGATGCACAATCGCATTGGTCGACCCCGACATCGCGAGCACGGTGGTGACGGCGTTATCGAATGATTTCGCGGTGAGAATGTCCGACGGCTTCAGGTCGGTCCACACCATCTCGACGATGCGCTGCCCGGTCAGCGACGCGAACTGCGCATGCCGCGAGTCGACGGCGGGAATCGACGAAAAGCCCGGCAGCGTGAGGCCGAGCGCTTCGGCCGCGCTGGTCATCGTCGAAGCGGTGCCCATCGTCATGCAATGGCCAGGCGAGCGCGCGATGCCGCTCTCGATGCCCTTCCACTCGTCCTCGGTGATCTTGCCCGCGCGCAGTTCGGCCCAGTATTTCCAGGTGTCCGAACCGCTGCCGAGCGTGCGGCCATTCCAGTTGCCGCGCAGCATCGGACCGGCCGGCAGAAAGATCGCCGGCAGGTTCATGCTGATCGCGCCCATCAGCAGGCCAGGCGTGGTCTTGTCGCAGCCGCCCATCAGCACGCAGCCGTCGAACGGATACGACTTCAGGATTTCCTCCGTCTCCATCGCGAGGAAATTGCGGTACAGCATCGTGGTCGGTTTCTGGAACGGCTCGGCCAAAGTCATTACCGGCATCTCGACCGGAAAGCCGCCGGCTTGCCAGATGCCGCGCTTCACTTCCTCGACGCGCTGCTTGAAATGCGTGTGGCACGAGTTGATCTCGCTCCACGTATTGACGACGGCGATCACCGGCTTGCCCATGTAATCGGACGCGTGATAGCCCATTTGCGCCGTGCGCGACCGATGACCGAACGAGCGAAGGTCGTTCACGCCATACCAGCGATAACTGCGCAACTGCTCGGATGTTTTGCGGTTCGCCACTGATGTCTCCATGGTATCGCTACCATCCCGTCACAAGGCTTAATCGCGGGACGGCGCTGTCGTGATAGACGCGATGGTAGCGATACCATCCGGCGCTGTCGCTCAGGGATATTACCGACGAGGCTCCTGCATCCGCGATTGACGGCACGAGGCGATCGGACTAGCATTGTTCCATCCAACGATTATCAGTTCTATCGAATAGAACAAACACCGGAGCAGATCATGGCCCGCAGTAGCGAGACGGCGCGCACGCCGCAAGGCGTCACCTCGAGCGGCATCGACGTGCTGGACCGCGCGGCGTCGATCCTTTTCGCGTTTCGCCGCAATGACGAACCGCTCACGCTCACGCAGCTTTCCGAGCGCACGGGGCTTTACAAGAGCACGCTGTCGCGGCTCGCGCAGGCGCTGTGTCATCACCAGCTTCTGATTCGCCGCGACGACGGGCGCTACTGGATCGGCTCGGCCGCGATGCACCTGAGCGCGGTCTATGAAGCCGGCTTCGATCTGCGCGACATTCTGCTGCCCGCGATGAAGGAATTGAGCGAGGAAACCGGCGAGGCCGTTTCGTTTCATGTGCGCGAGCGCGATCACCGCGTGTGCCTGTATCGCATCGCGTCGCGCCACTCGATCCGCGCCGAAGTGCAGCAAGGCGACACGCAACCGCTCGAACGTGGCGCGGGCGGCCGCGTGCTACTGGCGTTCGCGGGCGAACCCGGCGAGCCGTACGAGACCGTGCGCTCGCGCTACGTGTATCTGTCGATGGGCGAACGCGACCGCGAAACCTCGGGCATATCGGCACCCGTGTTCCGCGTCGGCCAGGAACTCGTCGGCGCGCTCGGCATCGTCGGACCGTCCGCGCGCATGGGCATGGAAGAGATGGAGCGCTACCGCCCGCGCCTGCTGGAATTCGCCGCGCGCGTGACGAAAGCGCTCGGCGGCGACGCGGAGCCCTTGCTCGCGGCGGCGTCGGCTACAGAAACCGCGTCGCGCTGACGACACATCACACCGCATTTTAATTCGGACTACTTGCATGATCATCGACATTCACGGTCACTACACGACCGCGCCCAAAGCGCTCGAAACATGGCGCAATCGCCAGATCGCCGCGCTCGGCAATCCCACTGACGCGCCCAGCCCGTCCGAACTGCAAATCAGCGACGACGAACTGCGCGAGTCAATCGAAACCAACCAGTTGCGTCTGATGCGCGAACGCGGCCTGGACCTCACAGTATTCAGCCCGCGCGCGAGCTTCATGGCGCATCACATCGGCGACTTCAATGTGTCGAGCACGTGGGCCGCGATCTGCAACGAACTGTGCTATCGCGTGAGCCAGTTGTTTCCCGCGAACTTCGTTCCGGCTGCGATGCTGCCGCAAAGCCCCGGCGTGGACGTCGCCACCTGCATTCCCGAACTCGTGAAGTGCGTCGAGCAGTACGGCAATGTCGCGATCAATCTGAACCCCGATCCATCGGGCGGACACTGGACGAGCCCGCCGCTCTCCGATCGCTACTGGTATCCGATCTACGAGAAGATGGTCGAGTACGACATTCCCGCGATGGTCCATGTCAGCACGAGTTGCAACGCGTGCTTTCACACCACCGGCGCACATTACCTGAACGCGGACACGACTGCGTTCATGCAGTGCCTCACGTCCGATCTGTTCCGCGACTTCCCCACGCTCAGGTTCGTGATTCCTCACGGCGGCGGCGCAGTGCCCTATCACTGGGGACGCTTCCGCGGCCTTGCACAGGAAATGAAAAAGCCGCTGCTCGAAGAGCATTTGTTGAAGAACATTTTCTTCGACACCTGCGTCTATCACCAGCCGGGCATCGACCTGCTGACGAAAGTGATTCCCGTCGACAACATTCTCTTTGCCAGCGAAATGATCGGCGCGGTGCGCGGCATCGATCCGCAAACCGGCCACTATTTCGACGATACGAAGCGCTATGTCGAAGCGGCGGAGATGAATCCGCAACAGCGCGACAAGATCTATGAAGGCAACGCGCGGCGCGTCTATCCGCGCCTCGATGCCGCACTCAAAGCACAAGGACGTTGAACATGTTTGAACTCGGCGTGGTTTATCGCAACATCGCGCGCGCGGATAGCCGCGTCGCGGAAGGACTCGGCGCGCTCGGCAGCGCAACCGTTCACGAAGCAATGGGACGCGTCGGCCTGATGAAGCCGTACATGCGGCCGATCTACACCGGCGCGCACGCATCGGGGACCGCCGTCACGGTGCTGCTGCATCCCGGCGACAACTGGATGCTGCACGTCGCGGCCGAACAGATTCAACCGGGCGATGTGGTCGTGGCCGCCGTCACCGCCGACTGCACCGACGGCTATTTCGGCGACCTGCTCGCAACGAGTTTCCAGGCGCGCGGCGCGCGGGCGCTCATCATCGATGCAGGCGTGCGCGACGTGACCGTGCTCACCGACATGGGCTTCCCTGTGTGGAGCAAGGCGATCTCGGCGAAGGGCACGATCAAGGCCACGCTCGGCTCGGTGAATATTCCGGTGGTCTGCGCGGGCGCACTGGTGACGCCGGGCGATGTGATCGTCGCCGATCACGACGGCGTGGCCGTGGTGCCGTCGGCGCAAGCGCAAGAGACGCTCGACAAGGCCAGCGCGCGCGAAGCAAACGAAGCGCAAAAGCGCGCGAAGCTCGCCTCTGGCGTGCTGGGCCTCGACATGTATCAGATGCGCGAGCCGTTGCGGCAACTGGGGCTGCGCTACATCGACTGAGTGTGAAGCGTGACGCCGATCGGTCAGGCCGCACGCCTCATCGTGCCGGTGTGACCGCGGACACCGCTGCGCGCACAAACGTGAGCAGCGGTTCGCTCGCCCACGTGCCGACCATCAGTTCAGGATCGTTCTGCAGCGCGTGACGGAATTTCATATGCGTAGCGGGATCGTCGCCTGCGTAGCTGCGGAACAACTCGAGCCAACGCAAGGCCAGATCGCGGCCCTGCTGCGAATCGGGTGCGATGCCGGCGTCGATTGCATCGCGGACGTCCGCCATCAATTGCGGCCACTCCATCGCGCGAGTGCCGTAATGCGCGCGCATGAAACGCGTCTCCTCGGGCGTCAGGTAGCGCTCGTAGATCCGCATCTTCGTTTCGGAAAACGCGCGCAGCACGTAATCGCGCAAAGGTGTCGAGATGCCGAGCGTCGCCTGCATCGAAGGCTCGTTGTCGTGCATCACATTGAGTTTCGCGAGAAGCCGCGGGTCGCCGCCGGTATCGCGCACCAGCAGCGTCATCCAGCGAACCGACAGCGCGCGCGGCGTCTCTTCTTCAGGCGGCACGCCCGCGTCCATCTGCGCGCGGACTTCGGCAACCAGATCGCCCCACTCCGGGTCCGGCGCCTGTGTCTTGCGATACATCGGCAGGCGCGCCAGTTCGTCTTCGGTAAAGTATTTGTCGTACATGGTCATCAACTCCAACGTGGAAAGCCAGTCGGAGAGGTCGGGTTCGTTGCCCGCATGCAGCGTATCCTGCAGCGCTTGCAGCCGTTCGCGCAGCCGCGCCGCCTCTGCAATCTGCTGATCGAGCATCGCGATCTGCCGCGCGACGATTGTCGCAAGCGGTGCATCCGGCGCGCGCATATAGTCGCAGATGTCGGCAAGACTCAGGCCGAAACGGCGCAATGCCTGAATACGATGCAGCCGCGCGATGTCGTTGCGGTCGTACAGACGATAGCCGTTGCCGGCACGCGCTGAAGGTTTGAGCAGGCCAATCGCATCATAGTGATGAAGCGTGCGCACGGTCAGTCCGCTGCGCCTCGCCAGTTCCCCCACCTTCAACAACATTCGACTTCCCTCCGTTACACGCGTTAGAGACTAAGAAACGCTAACACAATGAAGGTTGAAGTTGCCGCCAACAGATGAGGCAGGTGGCGATCTTCATGAACGCTTCGTGGATGAGGGCGAGGCGTTCGAAGCGAACGCGCAGGCGTCTGAAGTTATGCAGCCAGGC
>NZ_JBFUPM010000060.1:0-2910 GCF_041355255.1 Paraburkholderia sp. RCC_158
GTCACCCAGCCTGATCCGTAACTATTGCATTCGTGCAGATTCGCCGATCACTGCGGTGTGCTGAATTGCGCGCTTACGAGTAAGCGCTAGTTTCTGCCCGCCTAGCGTGTTCGAAGGTGGAAGATCAAGCTTGCGTCCGCAATCACTCAACTTGCGGACGCAACATGACCCCAGACGAACTTGATTTCCTTCCCCTTAAAGTCACGCACATCGACGAAGGCGGTCGGCGCTGCTTTGATCCAGAAGGCAAGCGACGACTGATTGAGGCGTGCGAGCAGCCCGGCGCGTCGGTGGCTGGGCTCGCGCTCAAGGCTGGCGTGAACGCCAACCAGCTGCGCAAGTGGATTCTGCTGGAGCGCAGGCGGGCGGTGCGCAGCGACTGCGTGGAGTTGCCCGGCACGGGCACGGCGAAATTCGTGCCCGTCGTAGAAGTAGCCGATCCACACGCGGTGCGCGCAGATTCGAGAGCGCCTGCGTCTGGGGTGGTGCCGCCAATGCCCCGGGCGCGTGAAGTGACGCGCCCCTCGCAACGCCCGCCGTTGCCGTCACGCCTGGTGGCGCAGTTGCCCAACGGGGTGAGTCTTGAACTTGAATGTACGCAACAGGACACGGCGCTGCTCACAGCGATGATCGACGCATTGAGGAGCCGGTGATGCTGCGCTTCGCTGAAGACCTGCGGGTCTATCTGCATCGTGAGCCGGTCGACTTCCGGTGCGGCATCAATACCCTTGCAGCCCTGGTTGAGAATTCGATGCGACTGGATCCGCTCGCGCGCGCAGTGTACGCGTTTCGCAACCGTAAATGCAACCGGATCAAGCTCCTGCTGTACGAACGCACCGGCTTCTGGCTGTTGCTGCGCCGGCTCGAGGAAGACCATTTCGTGTGGCCGCGACGCGATCAGGACGTGATCGAGCTGACGACGCAGCAGCTCCACTGGCTGCTCGATGGCATCGACATCGACGCGCTTCGCCGTCATCCTGCGCGTCATTACGAGCACGCCAGCTAGTCCGGTACGTTGCACGTAAACAACGGAATGCGCACGGAATACGCACCCGTTACAAATTGACGTAAACCCACGGCGCGTCGCGCCTGGCTATCCTGGAGCGCATGAAGAATGCACCTGACCTCAAGCGCGTACCCGAGGCTGTCCAGGGCTATATCCACGCCCTCGAAGCGCGCGTAGCCGGCGACGCGAAGCACATCGACGAACTGAACCAGCGCGTCGGGCAGCTTGAGGAACAGGTCCGGCTGCTGCAGGCCGAGCGGTACTCGCCGAAAAGCGAAAAACGCAAGGATCGGGTGTTCGACGAAGCCGAGCAGATCGCCCGGAGCGAACCATGCGACGAGGACGACGATAGTATTCAGCCGGCGCTGCCCGACACCGGCTTGCCACCGGCCGGCAAGCCTGAGCGGCGCAAGGTGGGACGCAAGCCGTTGCCGGCGTACCTGAAGCGCGAACGCATCGAGTACGATCTGCCGGAAGACCAGCGAGGTTGCCCGTGTTGTGGCAATCCGATGCATCGTATCGGCGAGGACATCAGCGAACAGCTGCATGTCGAGGTCAAATGGACGGTTCACCAGAACGTGCGTGCAAAGTACGCGTGCCGGCACTGCGAGCGTCACGCCGAACATACGCCGGTCGTGCTGGCACCGATGCCGGTACAGCCACTTCCGGGCAGCCATGCGGATGCGTCGGTGATCGCGACGGTCGCGACCGCGAAATACGTCGACGGCATGCCGTTGTACCGGATGCAGGCCGCCATGGCCCGCTGGCAGATTCCGGTGAGCCGGGGCACGCTCGCACACTGGGTCATCCGCCCCAGCGAATTGCACTACACCCGCCTGTACGACGCGCTGTACAAGACATTGCTGTCGCAGCCGCTGATCCACGGCGACGAGACCACGCTTCAGGTACTCAAGGAACCCGGCCGGTCTGCGCAGAGTAAAAGCTATGCGTGGGTCTACCGCAGCGCCGAAGACTGCCCCGAACCCGTGGTGCTGTTCGAGTACCAGCCGGGGCGAGGCCAGGAGCATCCGAAGAAATTCCTCGGCAACTACAGCGGCATGTTGGTAAGCGACGGATACAGTGCGTGGCGCACGCTGAAAAAGGCGACGCACTTCGGCTGCATGGCGCACGCGCGCAGGCTATTCGTCAAGGCGGACAAGGCAGCGCAGAAGAAAGGGGATGGCGCAAAACCGAAGCCGCCGAACGCTCGTGTGGCAAAGGCGCTTGAATACTTCCAGGCCCTGTACCGTGTCGAGGCGCTGGCCAAAGGCGATCTGCCCGTCGGCCAGACACGTGCCGACTACACATATGACTTGCGGCAGAAACACAGCGTGCCGGTACTCGAGGCGTTCAGGGCGTGGCTTGACGAACTGGCGCCGAAGGTGACGCCCCAGAGCCTGCTCGGTAAGGCAATCGCCTATACGCGTAACCAGTGGGAATATCTGAGCCGCTACGTCACTGACGGGCGAGCCGCAATTGACAACAATATCTGCGAGCGGGACATCAGACCGTTTGCGACTTCGAGAAAGTCGTGGCTGTTCAGCGACACGGTCGACGGCGCAAAAGCCAGCGCCACGATTTACAGTCTCGTGCTGACCTGCCGTGCCTGCGGTGTCGAACCGTACGACTACCTGTTGCACGTACTCAGGGAGCTGCCGCAGCGTCCACCGGACGCCGACGTGACGGACCTCTTGCCATTCAACTATGCGCGGCAGCAACAGGCGACGGCACAGGACGGCTGATACATCGAGCGCCGCCCCGGCGGTGCCCTGCGCCCGCCCCTCAGTTGCACGGTCCTCCGTTCGGTGTGCTAAAGCTGCCGCTTACGCTCAAGATAACGAAGTCTGGCGCTCAATGGGTTTACGTCAATTTGTAACGGCGCGGCGAGCTGCGATCCACCGGGA
>NZ_JBFUPM010000061.1:0-2564 GCF_041355255.1 Paraburkholderia sp. RCC_158
TGCGTATTTCGGATGAAGGTGACCGGCCGTTTCGGGATCGTGACCGGCGATTTCGGCAACGTGACCGGCCGTTTCGGCAACGTGACCGAGCGAACCGCACGGCAGGATTGGCGTTGCGCATGACATCAACCACGCGGGTTATGCTCGCCGGCTTTGGCCGGAGAGACGATGCCCGCGCACCGGATGAACATGCGCATGATCAAGGACGTTTTACGACTTAAATTTGACGCCGGCTTCTCGCACGATCGAATCGCCGCGTCGCTGGGCATTTCCAAGGGTGTGGTCACGAAGTACGTCGGGCTGGCTGGTGCCGCCGGGCTGGACTGGGCGAGCGCTTGCGACATGGACGAAGGCGAGCTCGAGCGGCGGCTGCTTGGCAAGCCCACCGGACCCGCTGCCTATGCTCAACCCGACTACGGGCGCATCCATCAAGAGCTACGCCGCAAAGGCGTGACCCTGACGTTGTTGTGGGAGGAGTACCAGGCCGAGTTTGCGAATCGGCAGACCTACCGCTATACGCAGTTCTGTGAGCACTATAAGGCGTTCGCTAAACGCCTGAAGCGCTCGATGCGGCAGATTCATCGTGCTGGCGAGAAGCTGTTCGTCGACTTCGCCGGCCCCACGCTGCCGCTGACGACGGGGCGCCGCGCGCACATCTTTGTGGCCGCCATGGGCGCATCGAGTTACACGTTCGCATGCGCCACGCCAGCCGAGACGATGGAGGACTGGCTGGGCGGTATCGGCCGCGCGCTGACCTTCTACGGCGGTGTTCCGCAATTGATCGTGCCGGACAACCCGCGTGCGATGATCGCTGACCCTGACCGTTACGAGCCGCGCGCAGGCGACACCGTGCTGGACTTCGCGCGTCACTACGGCACCTCATTCCTGCCTGCGCGCGTCTATCGCCCTCAGGATAAGCCGAAGGTTGAGGTGGCGGTTCAGATCGTCGAGCGCTGGATCATGGCGCGCCTGCGTCATCATCGATTCGAAACTATTGAGTCGGTCAACGACGCGATCCGCCCGCTACTGAAGAACCTGAACGGGCGTCCGTTTCAGAAGCTGCCGGGATGCCGCGCCACTGCATTTTCCGAACTGGACGCGCCGGCTTTACAACCGCTGCCGGTGCAGCCGTATGAGCTCGCGCGGTTCAAGTCGGTCACGGTCCACATTGACTATCACGTCGAGATCGACAAACACCGCTACAGCGTTCCGCAGGCGCTAGTCGGACTCAAGCTCGATGCGCGCATCACGGCAGGCGCCGTCGAGTTGCTGCATCGCGGCCGCCGCGTGGCCAGCCACGCCCGCAACGATCGCGTGGGAGGCTACACGACAGTCGTAGAGCACATGCCGGCGGCACACCGCGCCCATCTCGAATGGACACCACAGCGCCTCATTCACTGGGGCCAGCAGATTGGCGGAGCAACCGGCGCGCTAGTTACTCGGCTTCTCCGAGAGCAACGCCATCCCGAACACGGTTATCGGGCGTGCCTTGGACTGCTCTCGCTCTCTCGTCGCTACGGCCACGAGCGTCTGGAAGCGGCGTGCGCATTGGCACTCGAACTGGGCGTACACCGTTACCGCCACGTGCGCGACATCCTGATCAACAACCGCGACCGCGCCGCAGCAACAACGCCGGTTGAATGGATCAGCCCAAGCCACGCGCATGTGCGCGGCCCCAGCTACTACCAATAAAGAGAACCCACCATGATGATGCAACAGACATTGACGCAACTGCGCACCTTGAAGCTGGATGGCTTCGCAGACGGATTGGAAGAGCAACTGACGCAGCCCGGCACGGCAGCCCTCAGCTTTGAGGAACGCTTGTCATTGTTGGTCGACCGGGAAGCCAACTGGCGCGACGATCGCCGTCGTACCCGACTGCTTAAGCAAGCGCGGCTGAAGTATCCGCAGGCCGCCATCGAAGATCTAGATACTCGCGCGGGACGGGGCGTCGACCCACGTTCGATCACAAGCCTGGCTCTGGGCGACTGGGTTGAAGCCGGATACAGCCTGCTCATTAGCGGCGCGACGGGCGCAGGCAAGTCATGGCTCGCGTGCGCCTTGGCGCAGTATGCCTGCCGACGCGGGCACTCCGCGTTGTATCTGCGCGTGCCGCGATTGGGCGAAGAACTGCGTGTCCTGCACGGCAACGGCGGCTTCACCAAATGGCTGCTTCAGCTAGCTCGCATTGATGTTCTTGTGCTCGACGATTGGGGAATGGCTCCGCTCGATGCGATGGTTCGAAACGATCTGCTCGAGATGATTGACGACCGTTCTGCCGGCAAGGCCACGATCGTAACCAGTCAGCTACCGATCGAGCACTGGCATGGCTGGATCGGCGACGAGACCATCGCCGACGCGATGCTTGACCGCCTCATGCACCGTCACCACCGCATCAAACTGACAGGCGAATCTCTAAGAAAGCCATCTCCGAAGTCCAGCGTACTGGAACCAGAACTCGACCAAAACTAGGGAGGAACTCTACAATCGAAACAGCGCAACGCCCAACCTCGCCGAATCGGTCACGTTCCCGAAATCAGCGGTCACGTTCACCGAAATACGCA
>NZ_JBFUPM010000062.1:0-2527 GCF_041355255.1 Paraburkholderia sp. RCC_158
GGCTCAAGGCTCAGCAGACGAAAGAGACGGCTGCGTAACCCGGGGCCTCTGGAAGGCGAAAAACAGAGGGAACCTCAGAGATATTGTGTTTGGCGAGGAGGGTGGTTGCGGACTTATACATGACCTGGTCCCGTTTGCCAAATGGTCTGATCTGCTGCATGCAGGTGCGGGATTGCGTATATACATCCGGCCTGTTTGTGGCACACATGTGCCTGGCCCCAATGGATTTCGCCCGGCGACTCCTTCATATATCCTCGGCTTCGTGAGCCCTAAGACCGCGCAGGTTTTGTCGCCGACGGTCCAACCTGTTTGCCATTGAATCAGATCATTCGTGCAATCGATGGAGGGGTAAGGTTATTGCAGCCGTGCTGTCATCACCCTGATCATACTGGGGGCTCGTATTCACGCCCTCGCGCCAGCAACACCCAGATTGTCCGGGCTATCTTGTTGGCGAGCGCCACAACGGCGACGTTCGTTCCCCGTCTCGCCTGGACCGCGAGTATCCACCGCGAGAGCGCATCGCTTCGTTTCACTGCCTGCTGAACAACTGACCTGGCGCCGTGAACCAGAAGCATTCGCAGGTATCCGTTGCCCCGTTTCGTGATGCCGAACAGACGTTGCTTGCCGCCTGACGAGTGTTGCCGTGGCGTCAGACCGAGCCACGCTGCAAACTGTCGCCCGTTTGCGAACTCAGTCGCGCTGCCTGCCGCGGCGATGACGGCGGTTGCGATCATCGGCCCGACGCCTCGGATCTTTTCAAGCCGCTGGTTGAGTGCGGATGCCTTGTGTGCGTGACGGATGAGGTCGTCGTAGCGCGCGATCTGTGTATCCAGAAGCGTGAGTCGCTCATACATGTCGTGCATCATCGAACGGGTAAGGGCGGTGAGCTCGTTATCTGGATCATCGAGAATTGCCGGCAACTGTTGCCGTACTTTCAGCGGCGTCTGCGCTATCACCACGCGGTATTCAGCCAGCAGGCCTCGTATCTGGTTGATCTGCGCGATACGGTCCCGCATCAGCAGGCTGCGGATGCGATGCATGGACTGAATATCCTGCTGTTCAACGCTATTGATAGCGACATAGCGCATCGTCGGACGTGACGCCGCCTCGGTGATCGCCTCGGCATCGTTGCGATCGTTCTTTTGGGGTTTGACGAAGGGTTTGAGTGGACGTGATAGTACATTCGGATTTCTCAATCTTGGGCCTTTTCCATAACCCGTCCGAAGCGTAACTTTTCTCGGTGTATCGCCGCCAGTCGGTTCCGGTGCTAAATCAGCCGCAAACCCAAGGCGGTCCCGAACTCAATCGTGCCGCAGGAAACGCACGCTTTCTAAAGCTCGAGTAAGCCCATGAACCAAGACAAAGCAACGCCGGAGAACGAAATGCTCGACGTGGTAATTCCCGACAGCCAGCTAGCGCGGGAGGTAGCCCAGCTCATTCGCGACACCGAAAGCGAATTGCTGTTTAACCACTCGACGCGCGTCTATCTGTGGGGCGCGTTGTTGGGGAAACGAAAGAGCGTCGCCTTCGACCCGGAGCTGCTCTACGTTGCGGCCATGTTCCACGATGTCGGTTTGACGTCGGCCTATCGCGAAAGCGAACTGCGTTTCGAAGTGGACGGTGCCAACGCCGCGCGCGATTTTCTGCGCAGCCATCGTGTCGACGAGGCGGATGTAGCGAAGGTGTGGACCGCCGTGGCGCTCCATACGACGCCGGGCATTCCCGAGCACATGCACGGTGAAATCGCGCTGAGCCCAGCCGGAGCCGGGATGGACGTGGCGGGACGGGCTTCGATGCGCTTACCGAAGAGCAGCGCGCGGCGGTGGTCACTGCCTATCCCCGCGGCGCCGATTTCGCCGGCCAGATGATCGATGCCTTCTACGACGGCATGAAGCATCGCCCGGGCACCACCTTCGGCACGTTCAACGACGATTTTCTGGCGTACAAGGATCCGGGCTTCGAGCGTGTGAACCTGTGCAGCATCATTTTGAATTCGAGGTGGGCCTGATTCCCTCGGCGGATCGCACAGGCTGCTCACTCCTACATCTATACAATTTTCGCAATGCTCAGACGTACATTTTTGGTCACAGGCGCCAGCAAGGGGATCGGGCGCGCGTTGTCGCACCGGCTTGCCGCCGACGGACATCAGGTCATCGGCCTTGCACGCGGAGCCGACGACCCGAGCTTCCCCGGCACACTGGTTTCCGTCGATCTGACCGATCGCGATGCGACGACACGAACGCTGGAGCGGCTGGTCGGCCGTTATACCTTCGATGGCGTCGTCAACAACGCGGGGTTTGTCCGTCTGGCCGCCGTTGAAGCGGTTGATCTCGACGATCTCGAGGCGTCCTTCCGCCACAATCTCACCTCAGCCGTGCAGACCGTGCAAGCGTTGCTACCCGGTATGCGGGACCACGGGTGGGGGCGAGTCGTCAATCTCTCCAGTCTCGTTGTGACGTTGCCCCTGTTTCGCGAATCCCATAGCTGAGAGATTTACGCGGCTCGTCCCTGTTGAGCGGCGAGCCAG
>NZ_JBFUPM010000063.1:0-2422 GCF_041355255.1 Paraburkholderia sp. RCC_158
AAGAGGGTGACGGCGTACCTTTTGTATAATGGGTCAGCGACTTACATTCAGTGGCAAGCTTAACCGATTAGGGCAGGCGTAGCGAAAGCGAGTCCGAACAGGGCGTTCAGTCGCTGGGTGTAGACCCGAAACCAGGTGATCTATCCATGGCCAGGATGAAGGTGCGGTAACACGTACTGGAGGTCCGAACCCACTAACGTTGAAAAGTTAGGGGATGAGCTGTGGATAGGGGTGAAAGGCTAAACAAACCTGGAAATAGCTGGTTCTCTCCGAAAACTATTTAGGTAGTGCCTCGTGTATCACCTTCGGGGGTAGAGCACTGTCATGGTTGTGGGGTCCATTGCGGATTACTACGCCATAGCAAACTCCGAATACCGAAGAGTGCAATCACGGGAGACAGACATCGGGTGCTAACGTCCGGTGTCAAGAGGGAAACAACCCAGACCGCCAGCTAAGGTCCCCAAATATGGCTAAGTGGGAAACGAAGTGGGAAGGCTAAAACAGTCAGGAGGTTGGCTTAGAAGCAGCCATCCTTTAAAGAAAGCGTAATAGCTCACTGATCGAGTCGTCCTGCGCGGAAGATGTAACGGGGCTAAGCCATATACCGAAGCTGCGGATGCACATTTATGTGCATGGTAGGAGAGCGTTCCGTAAGCCTGCGAAGGTGCACTGGAAAGTGTGCTGGAGGTATCGGAAGTGCGAATGCTGACATGAGTAGCGATAAAGGGGGTGAAAGGCCCCCTCGCCGTAAGCCCAAGGTTTCCTACGCAACGTTCATCGGCGTAGGGTGAGTCGGCCCCTAAGGCGAGGCAGAAATGCGTAGCTGATGGGAAGCAGGTTAATATTCCTGCACCAGTGTTGAATGCGATGGGGGGACGGATCGCGGAAGGTTGTCCGGGTGTTGGAAGTCCCGGTCCTTGCATTGGAGAAGGCGCTTTGGCAAATCCGGGCGCGGAATTCAAGGGTGCGAGGCCAGTCGTTTAGGCGACGAAGCAATCGGAAGTGGTTCCAGGAAAAGCCTCTAAGCTTCAGTTCAACAGTGACCGTACCGCAAACCGACACAGGTGGGCGAGATGAGTATTCTAAGGCGCTTGAGAGAACTCGGGAGAAGGAACTCGGCAAATTGGTACCGTAACTTCGGGATAAGGTACGCCCCTGTAGCCTGACTGGCCTGCGCCAGAAGGGTGAAGGGGTTGCAATAAACTGGTGGCTGCGACTGTTTAATAAAAACACAGCACTCTGCAAACACGAAAGTGGACGTATAGGGTGTGACGCCTGCCCGGTGCCGGAAGATTAAATGATGGGGTGCAAGCTCCTGATTGAAGTCCCGGTAAACGGCGGCCGTAACTATAACGGTCCTAAGGTAGCGAAATTCCTTGTCGGGTAAGTTCCGACCTGCACGAATGGCGTAACGATGGCCACACTGTCTCCTCCCGAGACTCAGCGAAGTTGAAGTGTTTGTGATGATGCAATCTCCCCGCGGCTAGACGGAAAGACCCCATGAACCTTTACTGTAGCTTTGCATTGGACTTTGAACCGGTCTGTGTAGGATAGGTGGGAGGCTGTGAAGCGTGAACGCCAGTTTGCGTGGAGCCATCCTTGAAATACCACCCTGATCTGTTTGAGGTTCTAACCCTGGTCCGTGAATCCGGATCGGGGACAGTGCATGGTAGGCAGTTTGACTGGGGCGGTCTCCTCCCAAAGTGTAACGGAGGAGTACGAAGGTACGCTAGGTACGGTCGGAAATCGTGCTGATAGTGCAATGGCATAAGCGTGCTTAACTGCGAGACCGACAAGTCGAGCAGGTGCGAAAGCAGGTCATAGTGATCCGGTGGTTCTGTATGGAAGGGCCATCGCTCAACGGATAAAAGGTACTCTGGGGATAACAGGCTGATACCGCCCAAGAGTTCATATCGACGGCGGTGTTTGGCACCTCGATGTCGGCTCATCTCATCCTGGGGCTGTAGCCGGTCCCAAGGGTATGGCTGTTCGCCATTTAAAGAGGTACGTGAGCTGGGTTTAAAACGTCGTGAGACAGTTTGGTCCCTATCTGCCGTGGGCGCTGGATATTTGAAGGGGGCTGCTCCTAGTACGAGAGGACCGGAGTGGACGAACCTCTGGTGTACCGGTTGTCACGCCAGTGGCATCGCCGGGTAGCTATGTTCGGAAGAGATAACCGCTGAAAGCATCTAAGCGGGAAACTCGCCTTAAGATGAGATATCCCCGGGGCTTCGAGCCCCTTGAAGGGTCGTTCAAGACCAGGACGTTGATAGGTCAGGTGTGTAAGCGCAGTAATGCGTTCAGCTAACTGATACTAATTGCCCGTAAGGCTTGATCCTATAACAGGTGTGTCTCGACCAGCGTTGGCGCTTTGGCGCTTACACTGGTCCGATCCCCGAAGGGGATGCGCTGGAACTCCCCG
>NZ_JBFUPM010000064.1:0-2420 GCF_041355255.1 Paraburkholderia sp. RCC_158
TCAAACGCGACCACCGACAGGAGCAAAAAGCCGCCTAAATTTAATCGTTGAGGCGACATCTAGCTTGAAATTTACCGATACCGGCTTCTTGTGGACTGTTGCTCATGCTGTGCTCCGTCGTTGTCGCGTACATGGTCTATAGCGCGTTCTTCTGGGGTCTCGGTGCTGCCTCGTTGGCGGTGGAGTGCAGCACCGAGCCGGCTTGCGTCGTCCGCGAAAATCAAAACTTGTGACGAAGCCCAACGCGAGTCACGAGTTGTGAGTTCGCACCTGCGTTGCCGATGAAAGAAGGTGTGGAGCCGATCTCAGCCTGAACCTGGACAGAGCGACCGGCAACCGAGTTGGTGCCCGATGCCTTTTGATAAACCGCCAGGAGGTAAATGTCCGTACGCTTCGACAGCGCGTAGTCCACCGCTCCATTGACCTGGTGCCATTTCCCTTCGAAACGGTCACTGAGGTCGGAGAATGTGTAGCCTAATCCGACATTAAGTGCAGCCGTGAACAGATATCGGCCGCCAATTTCGTAATTGTTCAGTGTTGACGATCGACCCGCGAGCGGTTCCAACTTTGTGTGCGTCCAGTTAGCCCATGCCAGGCCAGCGCCAATTGCATACCGGCTCCCGATGCTGAATGTTTCAAGGTCGCGGAGGCCTCCTGTATTTACGTTCGCAACGCTCACGCCAAACGGTGGTGTTGCTCCGTTGGGATAGCGAATATTGGTGTAGGCAGCGCCGATGCCGAAGGGGCCGTTCGTATAATTGGCACCGAAGCTATAGGCGCTGGATGAACCTTGAGTGGCCGTGGTGCCGGCGGTCGTGGTCGGCGCACCCGAGAAGTTCGTCGAGTTTGAGAAAGCGTACATCGCGCCGAATGTCAATCCCGCAAAATTTGCGCTGCTGAACTTGACGGCATTGTTGAGACGACTCTGAACGAGCTGGTCGAGGTCGTTGATGTGATAAGCGTAATTGCCCGCAGGTGTCTGACTACCCATTGTGTACGCAGCGCCGATAATATCGGTTGAAAGCGAGTACTGGCGGCCAAGCGTTAGGGAGCCGATTCCATCCTTCGCCAGACCGACGTACGCTTGGCGTCCGAACATCGCGCCGCCTTGCCCCAGTGTGCCATCACCGCTGTTGAAACCGTTCTCCAGCACAAACAGTGCTTTGAGGCCGCCCCCGAGGTCTTCGGCACCTCGAATTCCAAAGCGGCTACCTTGCGAAACACCGTCACCATATTTCAGAACGCTGCCATGCGCTGTGACGCTCGCTACCCTGTTGACGTATGTGATACCAGCGTCAATAACACCGTAAAGAGTCACGCTGCTTTGTGCGTGACTATCAACAGGTAATGCGCTGGCAAGGCTGCCAGCCGCTGCGGCTGCAAAGAAGGTTTTCTTGATCATGACGTCTCCGTTGATTCTTGTCTTGCTTTATGGTCGTTTTTACAGCGCCAGTGTCTGCCGGCCCCGATTCACAATTCGCGCCGAAGACAAGAGAAGGGCGTACAGGCCTGCCTTTCACACCATGATGCTGTCAGTGCCTACCGGCGAACAGCGCAGCAATGTTGCCGGCGGTAGTCCCTGGCCGCGCGGACACAGCCGGGTCCTACCTTTGAGCACTTGCCAAACTGCATCGTGAACTACCTCACGTTAACCACGCCGTCACGAAACGCCGCAAGCCAGTGTTCACATCGGAGGTGAATAATGGGTGTATATACGCGTAATGTCAACTGGGAGGATTGCGGATTAACCGCGGGAGCAAAACGCGCCGTGGGCCGCTGCGAAGGGTTACCGCCGTGGCATCAGGGATTGCGTCGAGTAGGCGACGGCAGAGGAGCGCCTGCCTTGTCGCACAGCCGCAGCATGCCTTGCTTGAGGGGCGTAGTGAGCCAACGTGGAATCGAGAGTCGACGATGCGATCGCGGGGAGAAAGTTCCTGAGCAGGCTGGTTGTCTGGCGAAATACGTCGGCCCAAAATCCTCGTAGCGCTCACGCACCAGCGCCATCGCACGCGCACGGACATCCACCGGCAGCTCGCGATTGCTCGGCTGCCCACGCCGCGCCGAAACCAGTCCGGCCGGTCCGGCGGCCTCTTAGCGCCGCACCAGCCGGCTGACCTGACGCTCGCACAGCTGCAGCCGTTCCGCCGCCAGCACCACCGTCAGGCGATGCTGGAGGACCGCCTGGATGACCTTCACGCGCTCGAACTCGTGCATGGTGATCGTGATGAATCCACGTTCGTTCATGGTCTGGCTCCGGGCTGGCTGGGATGCCGCAGCATGCGCCACAGCCGTCAGCCCGGAGCAGGAAACCGGACATTTCTAACTGGCCCAAACCGGACATTACTTAGAAACCCTAACAAAATGAGTCGAAGGGGCTGTTAACCCGAATCATGCTCTGTTAACCTCTTCATTGTTTCGTT
>NZ_JBFUPM010000065.1:0-2347 GCF_041355255.1 Paraburkholderia sp. RCC_158
GGCTCAAGGCTCAGCAGACGAAAGAGACGGCTGCGTAACCCGGGGCCTCTGGAAGGCGAAAAACAGAGGGAACCTCACCGGTCGGGATCGTCGCCCAAATCCAAGGACACAAGCCATCGGCAATCGCCGAGAAACATTACCGCCGCCGCCCCCTCGACCTTCTGCGCATGTGGCATGACAAAATTGAGGGGTGGATGTTAGAGCAAGCGCGGATCGAGTTTGAGCACCGGAAGTGAGCGATGCGGAACATTTCGCACGACCATCCGTCAGATCGGGTCCTAGCTAATACACCTATCTCCTCATATAAAAAACCAAGGGATCGAACTCCCGACCATTACATCGCTAAAACCCGCTGGACCTAGACGCCAGAAATACCCCCAAAGTTGCCCCCACTTCTCTTCTGCTGGGATGCTTGCTTGATGCTAAAGCCGTCGACGCCCACTTGACGGTTAATTCTCATGCAAGCGACCAGAAAGTGCACCTTATGGGAAGTCTTCGCCTCACCACATCGACTCAAAGGTATGAGGTGCGCATGCCGCATGGGCGTCGAGCACGTCGCCGGCAAACGGGAGTTTGTCTACGGTGTGTGAGGTCGATTTCCTCCTTTTTCGAGCCCAGCGTTCATCGGTGTTTCGCCTGCGTCAAACGGCAATCTCGCAGTGCCGCGCCCTCACGCCATGCCTGTATTCGAACCAGCCTCTGCAAATCGCCCCTTGAACGGCGCCTCCACCGGAACGATCAGTCTTCTCGATTTCAAGCAAAACGGCAGGACCCATAGCCGTAACTGGGCAATCTTAGGGAACTCGAAAACGGCCAGCGGTACGTCGAAACTTTCAGTCTTCGGGAAAATCAAGACGACGTCCCCCTTGCCATCCAAGTAGCTGTGACCGTACGCCTGGAGCTGGTAGAAGTCGCCCTGAGCGAGACCGTACTTGTCTTTGCCGTCCGATTTCAGGCCATCCAACAACTTCCACTTGGTGTCGAGCACCAACACATCGCGCCCGGCATCGCGAACAAGCAAATCCGGCTTGAGGCGAAACCAGTCCTGACCGAGATGACGAATCAAGTGATGGCTTCTGGCCTGGGTCTTCAAATGTAGGGGACGAACTAGCTGGTTGGCGAGATGTTTCGCGACGAATGCCTCGAATACCGCCTCCATAGGGAACAGAAGCGAAGGGGCACGGTGTGCGCCGACTCCGGTCAAGGGAGATTCTTCGTCGAGAATCAGACGGGCCCAAGCCAACCCATCGTTGTAATAGCTCATCCCTCTATCGAGCCGCACACACTGGAAGTCGCGATCAGGCAGATCGGAGGGCGGAATCTCAGCGAACACGAAACACAATTCGCGCGCCAACTTTTGGTTCGCCTGCAATGCCGACAACGCCAAAACACGACGCAGAGCAGCATGCAACAGTCGATTCTCCGGACGGTTTGGAGTGTACTCGTCGTGCTCAGTGAAAAAGCGGTCCGCCCTGCAGAGATTCTCCCGGAGATGTAGCGCCATCAGCAATTTCCCCCGGAGCGAGAACAAGTTGCCTTGCCGACTCGTGTAATCGCTACGGAGCCCTCGCTTGACGACGTGCTCCACGCTCAACAGGAACTCGCCGATGAAGACTTCAAGCAAGGGCATGTGGGCGGCCGCGACTTTGGCTCTGTCAGTTCGGATGTGACGGAAGCCGTTGAGACAAAGCAGCATGTCGAGCAACAGCCGTCGGGCCTCTATAGCGCCGCCGCCGATGACCTTGCCAACCTTGGGCAGCACTTCGATCTGGAAACCATCCGGAGCACGTACAACACCGACAAAACTCCTTACCTGAACGGCACGCCGACCTCGGCGCCGGACGGGACGCAGCCATGTTGCCTCGCCATCCTCCCCGCGTAAGCTCTCGAGTTCAAGCCATCCGAACACGTTGGCCGGAATGGCGTGCAGCCCTTCTGCCCCCGTCACGTCCGTACCCTCTGTCACCAGAGCGTCGAATTCGTAGATCGTGATGCCGCTCATCCGCGCTCTCGCGACCTCATGGGAGGAATGTCTGGTAGATGCCGATATAGGCGTCGGGGTTGGAAAAGGCCGCCTCCTGGACGCCATAACGCCGCTTGGTGCCGTAAATATCTAAACCGTGCGCATCACCAAATAAGCGTGCCAGTTCATCCTCATGGTCCTGGCTCTCAGTGACAAATCGCGCCGGCTCCTGTTTTTGGTTGTCAGCAAGCACGAGCTGAATTTTCTGCCAGTCCTCGAAGAAATACTCCTCCAACAAAGGCAGGATTGAGATTGACCCGGTTCAACGGACAGATTTGCAGTTGGATTTAGTGTGATGTTGAACCTCCCGGGAGTGTTGAGTCG
>NZ_JBFUPM010000066.1:0-2326 GCF_041355255.1 Paraburkholderia sp. RCC_158
GTTGACCGGCCGAACATGTCGTCAATCATGCGCCACGTCTCAGTCGGGTGAGGAGGAGTCCATCCCATTGCTTGTGGCCGCGTGCTGTCCCACACTCAACGTGCGAGAACGGGATCGATCTCATTGCTCGTCACGCCGAATTTAGCCATGCGCGCGCGATGGTCTGGGGAGCCGAGATATGAACGAAGCTGCGCGCTTACCGCATTACGCAGGTCGCTGTTTCCCCTGTTGAATGAGAATGCTCCGAACGGAAGCTCGTGTTGCTTGCCATTCGTTCCCGGTTTGTGCTCCACGGCCTCGAACACCGAACCGCCGATACGATTCGCCAGTATGCGGTTTCCCAAAGCTGTGCTCGCATAAGCATCGATTGCGCCCGAACGGACGGCTTCGATAGCGTCGACCTGGTGTTCGAAGATTTCTATCTGATCTTCACTTACGCGGGACGCTCTCGCCGAGTCGTGTTGCACCTGTCCGGCAATGATGCCAAGGCGCGCATCGCTGCGCTTGGCCAGTGACGCATAGCTGTCAAGCGATTTCGGATTTCCAGCCCGAACCAGGAACCCGTCCCCCATCGCCCATACCGGCACGCTGAACGCGACCAGATTGGCACGCTCCGGGGTAACGAATAGCGGGACATTCATATCCCAGCGGCCGGCTTCAACGCCGGGCAACAGTTCGCTGAACGTCGCCAGACGATGCTCGATCACGGTAGTGCCGATCGCCCGAAGAACCACTTCGGCCAATTCAATGTCCGCGCCAGTTGCGATACGGTCTGCTTCCGTCCAACCGAACGGAGGTTCTTCGATGTATGCAATCGTTACCTTCATCGCTGTTTCTCGCGAAATGGGAACGGCCACGAAATCTGGAGCCGATTGTTGGCGATTCTACTTGCATGTGCGAGCGTCGCTTTGTGGTGGTTGCGTGCCGCACGCAGTTGCTCATGGCGCTGTTCGGGACATGCTGTGGCGAGCGGCGAATCGCTGCCACCAGCGGGTCAATTTTTCATACTCTGCCATTAATGAAACGGCTTCCGGTGCCTGCATGAAGCAGGCAAACATTGGCGCGGCGTACAAGTCAGCAAATGTCACATCACCGCCGATCAGAAACTCACGGTCGTCGGACAGCCGGGTCAGTTCAGATAGACATACAGCGGCACGCGGTAGCGCGGCGGCGATCTTGTGTTCATTGGCTATCCGGCCTTCGCGAGCTGAAACCACGCGTTCCACGTATATGTCCCAAACGAGCGTTCGGTATGCATAGGCGTCCAGTATCCCAACGATCTGGTTTACCTTCGCGCGGGCCCTAGGATCTGCCGGCTGCAGTTTGCATCCGGGAAAAGCGTCATCGATGTAGCCAACGATCGCGCCTGTCTCGTAAAGATGGAAATCGCCATGCTCAAAGGCCGGAATGCGGCCGAACGGGTGACGCTTCAGATGCTCCTGCGGAACCCCCGTCTCTGCGAAGACATCGACTTCGACCAGATGATATTTGACCTGCTTCTCTTCCAGCGCAAGCCGGACGATCCGCACATAGACACTCCATGCGGCTCCGTATAGTTTCACCACTTCGATTGTCGGCACAGCTTCGCCCCAGTCGCGCACGAGAGGCGCGGATACGGCAGTTTATTTTAACGAAGCCTGCGATCTCCGATTCGGCGCTGCCAATCGGTGTTCGCACACAGCAGATTTGTCGACGATCTATGTGCAGAGGGCGAGTGTCCCTTCCTGGCCGATTACCGCCCGATGCGCTGGGCCTTGGCCGCGGCGCAGTGTCGGCGGTCGCTTAGCCGTTGGAGCGCCGCCATGCGCTGAGATGGCGGATAACGGCCTGCAAGTCGCCGTTCTGCTCGTGAAGTCGCGTCAGGTGCCGTAAGGCTTCTTCGTTCTGCGGGTTGATCTCAAGGCAGCGCCCATAGGCTGCCACAGCCTCGTCAAGCCGCCCCAGTTCCTCCAGAAGGACAGCGTAATTCAACGCCGCCTGGTCGTTCTTCCCGTTGATCTCGACACAGCGCAGATAGCTGGCAGCGGCTTCTTTGAGTCGCCCGGCTTCTTCAAGCAGCACAGCGCGGTTTGCATGCAGCAGTTCGGTATCGGCGAAATGCTGGAGCGCCTCATCGAACACCTCGAGTGCGTGCCCGCAGCGATTCTGCTCGCTGGCAAGCAGGGCGACGCGGGTTCCGTCGCGCCAAAACATCTCTCAGCTAGCGAACGGTGCCGGCGTCTCCGGGACGGTGATAGCTCTCAACATCTTTGAGATTGACCCGGTTCAACGGACAGATTTGCAGTTGGATTTAGTGTGATGTTGAACCTCCCGGGAGTGTTGAGTC
>NZ_JBFUPM010000067.1:0-2172 GCF_041355255.1 Paraburkholderia sp. RCC_158
CAATCAATTGTTCAGCTGGGATATTACTTACCTGCCGACGACAGTTCGCGGGCAGTATTTCTATCTTTATCTGTTCAGTGCGACACGTGTCGCCGCCCGCCGCGCGTAAGCGGCATGTAGTTGGCGGTAAAGCTCGTTCTTGTCTTGTCACGTGCGGCAGAGCCCGTACCGTGACCTGCTGTACGACCAGCAGTTGCCTACCTGGACAGGCGCGACTGGTAACGTCAGGTCTGAAGCTCCGGGGACAACGTACTTCTCGAAAGACGCCCATCCCGGCGACGGGAACATGTGCGACGCTGCTAGCCGAAGTGCGGCGTGAAGGCTAGGCAAGTTCCGCATGCGCAACAAATGTGAACTGTCGATAAACCTCGTAATAGAGAATGGGCCAAAGCGGCTGACAGGCCCAGACCAAAACAGGTGTGCAGCTGGTTGCTCTTCTTGAACATGGGAGCACGTCGTCACAAAGCTGCCGGGGGAAAGACAGGCGCTAAACGGACAGATCCGGTAGCACTCGGGTCGGCAAGAACGGGAACGTGGTAAGTCCAATTGTCCGCCCGCGCTAGAGGTTTGGCTATGGCAGGTGACCCGCAAGGGAAGCTGTTGGGCAAGTGGATATGAGAACGCGGAAAAAGCGAATGGCGGGCAGTAATCGCCCGCATAGGGGTTCAAGATTTGCCCTGACCTGAAAGGGTGCAGACTTCCGCGTGGTGCAGTTGTCGCAGGTGTTCATTTGAGGTTCGATCGCAGGGAAGCTTGAAAGAGACCGCTTTACGGCGGTTCAGCGCCCTCGTCTCAGCAATGAGATGAACCAACGATGTGACGGCTTGCGAAGGGCTTGTGCAATTGGCAAGACCGGCGTCAGCAAGGCGCTTAATGCTGTGCGCGAGCCGTGTGCGGGGAAGTAAGCACCTCGCGACGGCCGTTCGCAACGGGACGTTCGCGTGAGGCATGATCGGGAATCAGGCTACCTGGTTCTCACTGGCCGGCAATCAGGCAGTAGACGCGGGTAAGTCAGGGTGCGGGGGCAGCTTGCTGGCCATGTTCCAGGGCAGCAGTTCATCGACGCGGTTGATGGGATGGTCCGCGATATGAGTCAGGACGTATTCGAGGTAGGCGTGCGGGTTGATCCCATTGAGCTTGCACGTTCCGATCAGACCGTACATCGCGGCAGCCCGCTCGCCCCCGCTGTCGGAGCCCGCGAACAAGAAGTTCTTCCGGCCCAGACTCACGCAACGCAGCGCGTTTTCGGCCAAGGCGTTGCTGATCTCGGCGCGGCCCTCTTCGCCATACAGCACGAGGGCATCCCACTGGTTGAGCGAGTAACGGATCGCTTTGGCCAGCTCGGATTTCTTCGACAGCGTCGTGAGCTTGTTCGTCATCCACGCCTTGATGGCCGCCAGCAGCGGCACGCTTTTCTCCTGTCTTACTCGCAGCCGTTCAGCGACCGGTTTGCCACGGATGTGAGCCTCGATGCCGTAGAGCTCGCCGATCAATTCGAGCACCTGCCGAGTCGCTTCGGTGGGCGTGCGGGCGTGAACGTCGTATATGTACCGTCTCGCATGATCCCAACATGCAGCCTCACGGACCTTGCCGCTCTCGTACAGCTCGTTGAAGCCGCCGTAGGCGTCGGCCTGCAGGATGCCCTCGAATCCGGCGAGATGGGTCTGTGGATGGATGCCCTTGCGGTCGGGCGAGTAGGCAAACCACACCGCAGCCGGCTCCTTCGAGCCCGAACGGCTGTCGTCGCGCACGTACACCCAGAGTCGCCCGGTCTTCGTCTTCTTGTTGCCCGGCGCGAGCACCGGGATCGGCGTGTCGTCCGCGTGCAGCTTCGACGTTGCCATCGTGTAGCGGCGCAGCGCCTCGGTCAGCGGCTCGCAAAGCGCCTCGCACTGGCCGACCCAGCGTCCCATGCTGGCCGGGTCGAGCTTCACGCCATCGCGCGCGGCAATCTGTGACTGCCGGTACAACGGAGTGTGGTCAGCGTACTTCGAGACGAGGATGTCGGCCAGCAGGCTTGGATGGGCGATACTGCGCGTGATCGGCAGGCCAGGCATAGGCGGCTGCGAGAAGTGGTGGCCGCACGGGCAGACCGGTAAGCACCTCGCGGCGGCCGTCGTAGGCGCCGGCGCGGCACGAGATCAAAGTAGTGCCCATCATTTTCGATTTGAT
>NZ_JBFUPM010000068.1:0-2165 GCF_041355255.1 Paraburkholderia sp. RCC_158
ATCGCCTTCGTCGGGTTCAGTCCCTTCGGGCAGACGTCGACGCAGTTCATGATCGTGTGGCAACGGAACAGACGGTACGGATCTTCGAGGTTATCCAAACGCTCGCCCGTCGCCTCATCACGGCTATCCGCGATAAACCGATAAGCCTGCAGCAGACCCGCGGGACCCACGAACTTGTCCGGATTCCACCAGAAGCTCGGGCACGACGTCGAGCAGCTCGCGCACAGAATGCACTCATACAGACCATCCAGCTCGTCGCGCTCTTCCGGCGACTGCAGACGCTCCTTCTCCGGCGGCGGCGTGTCGTTGATCAGGTACGGCTTGATCGAGTGATACTGGTTGAAGAACTGCGTGAAGTCGCAGATCAGGTCGCGCACCACCGGCAGCCCCGGCAGCGGACGCAGCACGATCTTCTGCGGCAGATCGTTCAGGTTCGTCAGACACGCCAGACCGTTCTTGCCGTTGATGTTCATCGCGTCCGAACCGCATACGCCTTCGCGGCACGAACGGCGGAACGACAGCGTTTCGTCGAGCGCCTTCAGTTTCACCAGCGCGTCGAGCAGCATGCGCTCATGCGAGTCGATCTCGATCTCGTACGTCTGCATGCGCGGCGCCGCGTCCCTGTCCGGATCGTAGCGGTAGATTTCAAATGTACGCTTGGCCATATTGTGGGTCCTTTGACTTGTGCGTGTGCCTTAGAAGGTCCGCGCCTTGGGCGGCACCGATTCAACCGTCAGCGGCTGCATGTGCACCGGCTTGTAGTCGAGGCGGTCGCCCTCGCTGAACCACAACGTATGGCGCAGCCAGTTTTCGTCGTCGCGATGCTCGAAGTCGTTCTGCGCATGCGCGCCGCGGCTTTCCTTGCGTGCTTCGGCCGAGACCATCGTCGCGCGCGCGACTTCGATCAGGTTCGCCACTTCCAGCGCCTCGACGCGCGCGGTGTTGAACACCTTCGACTTGTCCTTCAGGTGGATATTCTCCACACGCGCCGCCACTTCGCGGATCGCCTCGACGCCTTCCGAGAGCAGCGCCGACGTGCGGAACACGCCCGCATGTTTCTGCATCGTGCCGCGGATGTCGTTCGCCACCGACTGCGCATACTCGCCCGACGACGAGCTTTCGAGCTTCGCCAGACGCGACAGCGCGAAGTCCGCCGCATCGGCCGGCAGCGGCTTGTGGTCCTTGATTTCCTTCACCTGCTTCACGATGTGATTGCCCGCCGCGCGGCCAAACACCACGAGGTCGAGCAGCGAGTTCGTGCCCAGACGGTTCGCGCCGTGCACCGACACGCACGAACATTCGCCGACCGCGTAGAAACCGTTGACCGGCTCCTCGTGACCGCGCGCCGTACCGACCACCTGACCGTGGATGTTCGTCGGAATGCCGCCCATCTGGTAGTGAATGGTCGGCACAACGGGGATCGGTTCCTTGATGCAGTCGACGTTGGCGAACTTCAGCGCGATTTCGCGGATCGACGGCAGACGCTTCATGATCGTCTCCGCGCCGATGTGCGACAGGTCCAGCAGCACGTGGTCCTTGTTCGGACCGACGCCGCGGCCTTCCTTGATTTCCTGGTCCATCGAGCGCGAAACGAAGTCGCGCGGCGCGAGATCCTTCAGCGTCGGCGCGTAACGCTCCATGAAGCGCTCGCCGTCCGAGTTACGCAGAATGCCGCCTTCGCCGCGCACGCCTTCGGTGATCAGCACGCCCGCGCCCGCCACGCCCGTCGGGTGGAACTGCCAGAACTCCATGTCCTGCAGCGCGATGCCCGAGCGCGCGGCCATGCCCAGGCCGTCGCCGGTATTGATGAACGCGTTCGTCGATGCCGCGAAGATGCGGCCCGCGCCGCCCGTGGCGAACAGCGTCGTCTTGCCTTCGAGGATATAGACGTCGCCCGTTTCCATTTCGAGCGCGGTCACGCCGAGCACGTCGCCGTCGGCGTCGCGGATCAGATCGAGCGCCATCCATTCGACGAAGAACTGCGTCTTGGCCGCAACGTTCTGCTGATAGAGCGTATGCAGCAGCGCGTGACCGGTGCGGTCAGCCGCCGCGCACGCGCGCTGCACGGGCTTTTCGCCGTAGTTCGCCGTGTGGCCGCCGAACGGGCGCTGGTAGATCGTGCCGTCCGCGTTACGGTCGAACGGCATGCCGAAGTGTTCGAGTTC
>NZ_JBFUPM010000069.1:0-1861 GCF_041355255.1 Paraburkholderia sp. RCC_158
AATCGGCATAGGGGACGGCCATGAGGCCGTACCCCTGCCACACCACCCGGCATGCGGGTCCGCACCGGGCGGTTCGGGAAGTTGAGGTTATGAGAGTCGGGGTACGCCCAGTTGGTCGAAGTAGGCGATGGTCAGCACGCGCTTGAGCGCACCGTCGCTATTGCGCCACCAGCAACGACTGTTCGCCGCCACTTGTCGCGCCACAGCGGCCGATGCCCCCAGCGCACGCAGTTCCCGGTAGATGGTGGTGCCACGGCGCCAGTGTTTGAGATGGATCGCGCGCAACCGGTGACGCAGCCACTCATCCAGTGCCAACCACACACCGGGTGTTTGCGCCAACCTGAAGTACGCCTTCCAGCCTTGCACGTAAGGCCGTAGCTGTTCCACCACTTTCTTCATGCTGCGCCCGCCAGAGCGATGGGTCAGTTCACGGATGCGGTGTTTGAACGCCAGCAGCGGTTTGGCCGCCACCTTGCGTTTGACCACCCCACCCGCAGCCACCCACAGGCTGTAGCCCAGAAACTTGCGACCAAACACACTGGCCACCGCGCTTTTGGTCTCGTTGACCTTCAGCCGCAGTCGCCCATACAGACGCCGCAGCAGTGCCATCACCCGCTCACCCGCCCGGCGGCTACGAACATAGACATTCGCGTCGTCGGCGTAGCGCGCGAAGCAATGACCCCGCCGCTCCAGTTCCTTATCCACTTCGTCGAGCAGCACGTTGGCCAGCAACGGGGATAGTGGTCCGCCTTGCGGCGTGCCCTGATCCCGTTGCTGGACCACTCCGCCATCCATGATGCCGCTGCTCAGATACGCCCGGATCAGCCGGATTACGCCGGCATCATCGATTCGCTTCTGTAGACGGTCAATCAGGATGTCGTGGTTGACCCGGTCAAAGAATTTCTCCAGGTCAACGTCCACCACGATTCGCCGACCCGACTGCACGTACGACTGCGCGGCTAACACCGCGTCGTGCGCACGCCGTCCAGGCCGGAAGCCGTGGCTGTGCTCGCTGAAGGTAGGGTCCAGAACCGGCTGCAGCACCTGTAGCAGCGCCTGCTGGATCAACCGGTCCGTTACCGTCGGGATGCCAAGCTCGCGCTCGCCTCCATCCGGCTTCGGTATCGTCACCCGACGTACCGGGCTGGGCCGGTACGTCCCCTTGAGCAACTGTTCACGGATCGCGGGCCACGCCGTCACCAGATGACGCGACGTCTGGTCAACGTCCAGACCGTCCACGCCAGCGGCTCCCTTGTTGGACCGGACCCGTTTGAACGCCTGCTTCAGGTTCTCTCCTGTCAGCGCCGCTTCCAGCAGCGCCGACCCTGTGTCCCCGGATTCATGTCGCGGGCAGCAGGCTTCATCGCTAGTCGGTGTACGCCGTGCAGCTTCACCGCACGTGACCCCCACCCGCCCCGCTTGCGCGGGCATCTGACGCATTGCCTGTCGCATCGACATGACGCTGGACACTCCTTCCCGTTTAGCCCTTCGTCACCAGCTTCGGCCTCATCAACCTGTCCTGTGACTACTACGGCCTCTGCTGACTTCTCGCTCCGGCTCGACGCCGTTGCCCTTTCAGGCACGAGGCGAGATCTCCCCAGGTAAGAACGCAATCCTTCACCGCACAACCGCCGCATTTACGTTGCCTGATCCTTGACCACGAGAGCTTCGCGCTTCTTTGCACGCTCGCCCTGATCGGCACCGCCTCATATCCGGTTCTTGTTCATCGGCTCGCGGTTTCGCTCCACGCTTCCTCCCCACGCTCGGTCGCCCTCACGCAGTTGCGCTTCACTTCGTTCGCTGTGGTCAACTCACGATGGGACTTGCACCCACAAGATTGCGCCCATGCTGGGCGCACAAA
>NZ_JBFUPM010000006.1:0-381179 GCF_041355255.1 Paraburkholderia sp. RCC_158
GGTGTGTCTCGACCAGCGTTGGCGCTTTGGCGCTTACACTGGTCCGATCCCCGAAGGGGATGCGCTGGAACTCCCCGACAGGGAGAACAGGACGCACGGTTGAGTGATCGATGTTGTGCCTCGAACAACACAGCCCAAACAGCTTTACCCTGGTGAGCATCACCAGAAACTACTTCTTCCCGATTGGCTGTACTGCTCCCTGAGCGCTACAGCAACCCGTCAAAGCCTGATGACCATAGCGAGTCGGTCCCACCCCTTCCCATCCCGAACAGGACCGTGAAACGACTCCACGCCGATGATAGTGCGGATTACCCGTGTGAAAGTAGGTAATCGTCAGGCTCCCCAGCAGTGTCAGAAACCCCACCCCGAAAAGGTGGGGTTTCTGCGTTTACACGGCTGCAAAGGACGCAACCTCGCAACCGGCAAGCTCGCAAACGCTGCGCCAAACGCAGGCGTCCAGAACAGGACACCGGCAGCCGATCAGCAGCCATTTCAGAAAGACCCGCCCGTGCGCATCGCGCCCACACGCGGTCCATTTCAATCAACCTCAGGCCGTCAAGCCCTCTTGCGCATCGGAAGCTGATACGGCAGACCGGCAGTAAAGCGGTCCAGTCGTTCGCTGGCATCGGTGACTGCCCATAGCGGTGCGCCGTGCAATTGCCGATCGTAGTGGGTCGCAATGTCGGCGAAAAGCGCGAATCCGCCTTCATCTATCGCCCATCTTCCGGTATCTCGTCCGGTATCGAACACCTTGGCTATCTCGCGCTCGGCTGCGCCTAGTTGCTCGCCGGTCGTCGACCCGTAGCCGGCTTCGGCCAGGAACCCGGTCAATAGCATGGCCTGCGTGAGCGTCTGCGCATCGCTCACTCCGCCGTCGCCCCGTCGCAACGCGTCGAGCGCCAGATGCACGCGCAGCGCGAGGTCATCGGCGATTTGCCGGGCGATGGGCAGCAGCATTGCCTTGGCATGCCGGGCGCGCGCGGCGCCGGTGTGTCGGGAAAACGGAATAGGTTGTGCCATGAAGGTTCGAGATTTTGCCTGTGCAGATGCAATAACGGCGCGCGCGATAAAAGATTGAGCCTTCCCGCCGCCCAGGCCGAAAAAACCACCGCGCCGCGGCGCATCAAGAAGCCCCTGTCAGACGCCACAAACCGTCAAACAACGTGCGGCCAAGCCGTCGAGATCTATCCTCCGCGAGCAATCCCCGCCCACCGTAAGCCGAAACCGCATCATTCTCCACTGCCCGCCGAATCTACCTCGTCCAAACCCACAGGACTGACACTTCGCGCCCGCACCCGCCGACGGATCTCCGAGTCGAGAATCAATCGCCCCCGCAGCTTCCCTTTCATCCGCTTGACGTACCGCGGCGCCTCGGTCATATGCACCGTCATCAACTCGCGCACTTTCTCGACGTCACGCTCGCGTGCCGCCTTCGTGATCGCCTTATGAATCTTGACGTTGGCCTGTCCGAATCGCTCGTGTTCCGCCTGCGGCGTATCGTTACGAAACTCGATCAGTTGCCGGATCATTTCGTTGATGAGCTCGCAACTGAAGCGCAAAAAAGGATTCGGATTCGCGGCCGCAAGAATGTCGTGAAAATTCACGTCCTCCTGGCGCTGACGCACGATGTCCTGCCCGCCATGCGCGGAAGCCGGCCGATCGCAACATGCGATGCTCGCCTCGAGCGCCTCAAAGTCCTGCTCCGTCAGATGCGGCACCGCGCCCGCCGCGAGCTCGGGCTCAAGTAGCTTGCGCACGGTGTAAATGTCGTCGATGGACACGTCCTTAAAGAACAGATAGTTCTGCAGAAGCTGCAACGTCCGGTCGAGCGGCACTTCAACGACCATCCCGCCGCCGCTCGGTCCGGTCGTCACCTTGATAAGCCCTTGCACCTCCAGCGACTTCAGCGCCTCGCGAATCGTGCTCTTGCTCACCGAGAACAGCTGCTGCAACTCGACCTCGCGCGGGAGTCGATCGCCCGGCTTGAGATCCTTCTCCGTGATCAACCGCTTGATTTCCTCCGCGACCAGATCGCCGCGCTTTTGCTGCTTGATCTCGATCGCGGCGCCAGCCTTGGCTCGGTCAATGGCCATGTTTCGTACTCCAATTTTGTGTGCTGCACCGTCGGTGTTTCGCGGACGTCAACCGGAGGCGCAAGTACAAGCCGCCGCGTCGCCGCCAGGAATTTTGCCTTATTGACACTGGAATTTATTGTACCTACGATCAAGTCAATCCTATTTATCATGATAAATAGCACGAACCGCGGCACTAAGACCAAAGACTACACCGCGGCCAGCCACTTTTCGTAGTCGTTCACTGCGTGTCTCTCCAAGGAGCGTGATTTGAATCGCCGAAATATATTGAAGCTGGCCGCGCTGTCGGCCGTTCCGGGGACGCTGGGTTCGCTCGTCGCGCGCAGTGCTTCTGCGCAGGCGGGCAGCGTGCAATTCGCGTGTCCCGTGCCGATGTCCGGCGCGTTCGCGGCCAACGGCAAATACGCCGACCTCGGCATGAAGCTCGCGATCGAACAATACGGCAAGGTGCTTGGCGAACCGCTCGCTTATTCCGTGCTCGACACCGAAGGCAAGCCGGCAACGGCGGTTCGCCGCGTGCAGGAAATCGCCCAGCAGAAGAACGCGCGCTTCTTCGCTGGAGGTATTTTGTCGTCCGAAGCATTGGCGATGGGCAAGGAAGTGCAGAAAGCCGGCGGCGTTTTCATCACGACGGCAGGTGCCGACGAAATCACAGGAAAGGACTGCAACGACGCAACTTTCCGCTGGTCCGTGCCCACGTATGGCGCGATCGAACAGACGGTGCGCCCACTGATCCAGATGCTGCCGAAGGCCAAGCGGTGGTACACCATCACGCCGCAATACGTGTTCGGCGACGGTCTTCTGTCCGCGGCGAAAGCGGTGTTCAAGGAGAAGGGCATCGAGCATGTCGGCAACAGTTATCACTCGCTGAATGAAAAAGAGTTCAGCGGCTATCTGACGAACGCGGTTGCCGCGAAGCCCGACGTGCTGCTGATCCTCAACTTCGGCTCGCAATCGTCGGACACGCTGCGCCAGGCCGTGAGCTTCGGCATGAAGAACAACTGCACGATTCTGCTCGCGTGGGCTTCGGGTCTCGAGCAGTTCGAGTCGCTCGGTGCGGATCTGTGCGACGGCGTGTATTTCGGCGCGCAGTACTGGCATGGTATCGATTCGCCGCTGAACCGCGATCTCGTCAAGCGCACGCAGGCGGCGTTCAAGACGAATCCCAACTACAGCCTCGCAGGCTCGTACGTCTGCACGAAGATTCTGCTGGATGGCATCGTCAAGGCCGGCAATGTCGATCCGAAGAAAGTGGCTGCGGCGCTCGAAGGCATGAAATACGATGGTTTGACAGGTCCGGAAGAAGTCCGCAAGGGCGATCATCAGGTGCTGAAGAACTACTATCTGCTGAAGGGCAAGGCGAAGAACAAGATGAAAAACGCCGACGACTACGCGGATATCGTGAGCTCCGGTCAATCGTTCCTGCCGCTCGACAAGACGGGTTGCAAACTGACCTGACGCGCAACGCCGCGCCGAGCAGCGCCGGCCACCTCGTGCCGGCATCCATGAATGCAGCGACGTTGCGCTCAATCACCACACAGTCGCCATGAACGTTTATCTTCTGCAGATCGTCAACGGTATCGGAGTGGGGATGCTGTATTTCCTGCTCGCGGTCGGTTTGTCGATTGTGTTCGGCCTGCTGCGCTTCGTGAACTTCGCGCACGGAGCCTTTTATCTGCTCGGCGCGTATTTCTGCTATCAGGCGATGCAGTGGTCGCTGAACTTCTGGACAGCGCTCGTCGTCGTCCCGATAGCAGTCGGCGCATTGGCATGGGTCGTCGAAAAGCTGATCTTGCGGCACGTCTACGCGCAGCAGCACGAGTTCCACATTCTCGTGACGGTCGGCCTTGCGCTCGTCGTGCAGGAGTGCGCGATCCTCGTGTGGGGACCGCTCGGCGATAACGTGCCGGTTCCCGACATGCTGAACGGCGTGGTGATCTGGGGCAGCTTCGTCTATCCGAAGTATCGGCTGTTCGTGATCGGCTTCACGGCTGTGCTCGCCGCGTTACTGTGGTGGGTGCTGGAGGGCACGCGGCTTGGCAGCGCGGTGCGTGCGGGAAGTGAATCGACGGAAATGGTGTCGCTGCTCGGCATCAACGTGTTGCGTGTATTCAGCCTCGTGTTCGCGCTCGGCGCTGCAACGGCTGCGCTCGCCGGCGTGCTCGCCGCGCCGATTCGCGGCGTCGATCCCTTCATGGGCATCGAGGCGCTCGGCGTCGCGTTCGTCGTCGTCGTGGTGGGCGGCATGGGCAACTTTCTCGGCGCGCTGGTGGGCGGCCTGCTGGTCGGCATCGTGCAAAGCGTGATGAGCACGCTGTGGCCCGAGGGCGCGCGCCTGATGATCTACGTCGCGATGGCCGCCGTTCTTCTGTTGCGGCCGAATGGCCTACTGGGGAGAGCCGCGTGATCGACACTTCCAAATCCGGCGTCGCGAAGGCGGCGCCGCAGGCATCCGGCGGGCGCGCGTTGGGCCACACGCTGCATCGCTACCGTTTTCTTTTGCTCTCGTTGCTGGTCGTATGCATTCTGCCGTTGACGCTGCGCTCCGGCTCGCTCGCCACCGAAGTCCTCGTATTCGCGCTCGCCGCGTTAGGCTGCAATCTTCTGCTCGGCCACACGGGACTGTTGTCGTTCGGGCAAGGCATCTTCTTCGGACTCGGTAGCTATAGCGCGGGGCTCGTGCTGACCAAAGCCGCCTTGCCGGTGCCCGTTGCGTTGCTTGCGGCGCTCGTGGTCGGCGCGGCAGCGGCTGCGCTCGTCGGATGGTTTTCGATCAGACAGCGCGGCACCTACTTCGTGATGCTGACGCTCGCGTTCGGACAACTGTTCTACTTTCTCGCCTACACCACGCCCGAGCTGACCGGCGGCGATAACGGCCTGCTCGATATTCCGCGGCCCGCGCTCAGGTTGTTCGGCCACGAACTGATCGCGTTGACGTCTCCGTGGCAGTACTACGGATTCGTCGCCGTGCTGTTCCTCATCGTGTTCTGGCTGCTGATGCGCGTCTCGCACTCCGTATTCGGCCGCACGTTGCTCGCGATTCGCGACAACGAAGCGCGCGCCGCCGCGGTCGGCTACGACGTCAAGCGGTTCAAGCTCATGGCGTTCGTGATCTCGGGCGCGGTGACGGGGCTCGCCGGCGCATTGCATGCGTTGATGACGGGCATCGCACCGCTGTCCAATATCGATTACCACACGAGCGAAATGATCCTCGTGATGACGGTGATCGGCGGCACCGGCAATCTGTTTGCGTCGGTGCTGGGCGCCGCGTTCTATGTGCTGTTCGCCGACTGGCTTTCCACGTTGTGGCCGCGCTGGCTGCTGCTGCTCGGCATCGTGCTGATGGCGGTGAGCCTTTACATGCAGCGCGGTCTGTGGGGTCTTGGCGAGCGAATCTGGCAAGCGCTGCGCCGTCATCCGCAAGACGACGCCCAGACAGTTCCCGCAACCGGTAGCAGCGACGACACCGCAACGGAGCGCACATGACCGAGCCCATTCTCAACGCAAGCGGCGTGATGAAGCGCTACGGCAAATTCACGGCGCTCTCCGAGGTCAACCTGCGCATCATGCCGCGCACCGTGCATTCGGTGATCGGCCCGAACGGCGCGGGCAAGACCACGCTTTTTCATGTACTTACCGGCACGCTGCCGATCACCGCAGGCAAGATCGTGTTCGACGGCCACGACGTGACGCACGAGCCCGATCACAAACGCGTGCGCCGCGGCGTCGCGAGATCGTTTCAGGTGACGAGCCTGTTCGCCAATCTGAGCGTGCGCGAAAATCTGCGGCTTGCCGCACAAGGCGTCGATGCCGTGCGCGCGCTCAATGCATGGACGCCGCCGCGCGGCGCGCTGGCGCACACCGATACCGTCGACAGTGTGCTCGAACGTCTCGCGTTGCAGCGCTTCAGCCAAATACCGGCGGGCGCGCTGTCGCATGGTCAGCAGCGGCGGCTCGAAGTCGGCATGGCGCTCGCCGCTCGACCGAAGGCGATCTTTCTCGACGAGCCGACGTCCGGCATGGGTATCGACGATCTTGACGATATGAAGCATCTGATTCGCGGCTTGCGCGACGACTACACCGTCGTGCTGATCGAGCACAACATGGGCATCGTGATGGACATCTCCGACACGATCACCGTCATGCAGCAAGGACGCGTGCTCGTGGAAGGACGCCCCGACGAAATTCGCGGCGACGAGCGCGTGCGCAGCGCGTATCTCGGCAACATGATCACCGGAGGCCGCGCATGATTCTCGACGTGCAGGACATTCACGGCTTCTACGGCAAAAGTCACATACTGCAAGGCGTTTCCTTGCAGATCGGCGAAGGCGAGACCGTCACGCTGCTGGGCCGCAACGGCGCGGGCAAGTCCACCACATTAAAGGCGATTGCCGGCATCGTCGCGCCGAAGAACGGGCGCGTCGCATTCAACGGCACGACGATAAGCGGCCTCCAGCCGCACAAGATCGCGTCGCGCGGCGTGTGCTTCGTGCCCGAACATCGCGGCATTTTCCGTTTGCTCACCGTCGAGGAAAACTTGCGGCTCGGCGCGCGCAAAGACTCGCCGTGGCAACTCGACGACATCTACCGGATTTTTCCGCGGCTCAAGGAGCGGCGCACGAATGGCGGCGGACAGTTGTCGGGCGGCGAACAGCAGATGCTCGCCATCGGCCGCGCGCTGATGAACCACCCGCGTCTTCTGATGCTGGACGAACCTGTCGAAGGTCTGGCGCCCGTCATCGTCGAAGAAATCGTCGCGCAACTCAAGCTGATTCGCGAGGCGGGCGTCGCGATTCTGCTCGTCGAGCAAAACCTCGAGGTCTGCACGCAACTCGCGGATCGCCACTACATCATCGAGCAAGGTGTGATCGTTTATTCGGGCGATAACGCATCGTTCGCCGCCGACGATTCGATCAAGGACCGCTATCTCGGCGTCGGCGTCGTTTGAAGCTACGTTCGACTTCACTATGAGGAAGCATTGATGCAAGTTCATGACTCACAACGCGGCGACGCGCTTGCTCGTCTGCGCGTCGACGGCGGACGGCTTTGGAACAGCCTCATGCAACTCGCGCAGATCGGCGCGACGGAGAAGGGCGGCGTTTGCCGGCTCGCGCTCACCGAACTCGATCGCATCGCGCGTGACCGGTTCGTCGCGTGGGCGAAGGAAATCGGCTGCACGGTGCGCGTCGACGCGATCGGCAATATCTTTGCGCGCCGCGCGGGTTTGCGCGACGACCTGCCGCCCGTCACGACGGGCAGCCACATCGACACGCAACCGACCGGCGGCAAATTCGACGGCAACTACGGTGTGCTCGCCGGCCTCGAAGTGCTGCGCACACTGGCCGATGCAAACGTCACGACACTCGCGCCGCTCGAAGTCGCCGTGTGGACCAACGAGGAAGGCTCGCGCTTCGTTCCGGTGATGATGGGCTCGGGCGTCTTCGCCGGCGCGTTCACGCTCGAGCATGCGCTCGATCAGCGCGACCGCGAGGGCATTTCCGTGCGCGACGCGTTGGCGGCCATCGGCTACGTCGGCGAAAACACGAAACCGCATACCGTTGCAGCGTATTTCGAAGCGCACATCGAGCAGGGTCCTGTGCTCGAGGCGCATGACAAGACCATCGGCATCGTGCAGGGCGCACTCGGCCAGCGCTGGTACGACGTGACCGTGCAAGGCATGGAAGCGCATGCGGGACCCACGCCGATGGCGTTGCGCCGCGATGCATTGCTCGTCGCTGCCGATCTGATCCACGCGGTGAACCGCATCGCGCTGGATCATGCGCCGCATGGCCGGGGCACGGTCGGCTGGGTCGACGTGCATCCGAACTCGCGCAACGTGATTCCTGGTCGCGTGAAGCTGACGGTCGACCTGCGCGCCGCCGACGACGCCACGCTCACCGCAATGGACAGCGCACTGCGTGAAGCGTGCAAGACCGCTGGCGAGCAAGCGGGCATCGACGTGACTATCGAGCCAGTCGTGTACTTCCCGCCGCAACCGTTTGCAGCGAACCTGGTGGCAGCGGTGAAAGAAGGCGCCGACATGCTCGGCTTTTCTTCGATGGACGTCATCAGCGGCGCGGGCCACGACGCGGTCTATCTTGCGCGCGTCGCGCCGGCCGCGATGATCTTCGTGCCCTGCAAGGACGGCATCAGCCACAACGAGATCGAGGACGCACGCACGGATCATCTCGAAGCCGGCTGCAACGTATTGCTGCACGCGATGCTGAAGGCGGCGCAAACCGTGCCGAGCGCGCCCGTGCCGGAGGGCTCGTGCGTATGAAAATCCTCATCGCGCGGATGAATCACGAGACCAACACGTTCTCGCCGGTGCCCACTCCGTTGTCCGCTTTCGGTCTGAACGGTGGGAAGCTCGGCCCAAGTTTCGGCGACGACGCGTTCAACGACAACAAGGGCATGCAGACCGCGATGGCCGCGTTCATCGACGCCGCCGAGCGCGAGGGCGCGCAGATCGTGACGCCCGTGTCCGCGGCGGCGAACCCGAGCGGACCCGTCGACGCTGCGGCCTACGACGCGATCTGCGATGCAATCGTTGCAGCCACAAACGGATGCGACGCTGTGATGCTCGATCTGCACGGCGCGATGGTCGCGGAAAATTCGAACGACGGCGAAGGCGATCTGCTCGAACGCGTGCGCGCCGCATTGCCGAATGCGCCGATCGCCGTCGCACTCGATCTGCACGGCAACGTCACGCAGAAGATGATCGACAACGCGGACGTGATCGTCAGCTTCAAGACTTATCCGCACGTCGATATGTACGAGACCGGCGCGCACGCCGCGCGTTTGCTGTTCGCGTCGATGCATGGCGACGTGAAGCCGGTGATCGCGTGGCGTCAGCCGCCGCTGCTCACGCATACGCTGCGCAGCTCGACGGCCGAAGGCGCGATGAAGCGTGCGGTCGATGCCGCCCGCGCCGCCGAAGCGGACGGCATGCTCGCGGTCTCGGTGCTGTCGGGCTTTTCGCTCGCCGATATCGAGGCGCCCTGCATCAGCGTCGTGGTGGTCGGCAACGGAGATCACGCGCAAGCGGAAGCGGTCGCCGAGCGCATCGCGCGGCAGATCTGGAACGAGCGCGAGGATTTCGTCTACCGCAGCGCGCCGCTCGCGGAATCGGTTGCAGAAGCCGCGGCGCTCGCGAAAGACGCCGACAAGCCGGTGCTGCTGCTCGATCATGGCGACAACTGCATGTCGGGCGGTACGTGCGACACGATGGATCTGCTCGAAGAAGCGCTTGCGCAGCAGCTCGACGGCATCGTCACCGGGCCGTTGTGCGATCCGCAGGCGGTGGCCGCGCTGATGGCCGCGGGCGTCGGCAGCACGGTCACCATCACGATCGGCAACAAGGTCGGGAGCGGCGCGGGCGCGCCGCGTGCGCCGGTCGCGATGACCGGCGTCGTGCGAGCGTTGACGGACGGCGAATACGTGATCAGCGGCCCGACCTACACCGGCCAGCGCGCGCATATGGGGCGCGCGGCGGTGCTCGACACCGGCACGGTGAAGCTCGTCGTGACCGAGCACACGCACGAACCGTGGGACCTCGGCGTATTCGAAAGCGTCGGCATCGATCCGCGTCGCGCGCGCTTTCTGCTGCTCAAATCGCGCATGTATTGCCGTCCGGTTTTCGTGCCGATTTCGGCGGGACTCGTGGAGTGCGATAGCCGCGGCGTGACGAGTTCGGACTACGGGCTCTTCGCTTTCAAAAACGTGAAGCGCCCCGTGTTCCCGCTCGATGCCGACGCCGAATGGAACCCGGCGCATTGAATGACGTCCGGCTCTTGTGCAGTTTCGAGAGACTCTCTATAATTCGCGCCTCTACAGGCTCGTAGCTCAGTTGGTTAGAGCACCACCTTGACATGGTGGGGGTCGTTGGTTCGAATCCAATCGAGCCTACCAACGCATTGTGACGTAGACGAAAGCGGCTTCGCTTTCGTCTACTGTCCTATCAGAAGCAAGTCGCTTCAGTTCTCTTTTCCCTTTCGAATCCGGCTCAGGCTTAGATCGCGCGTTGCAAAGCGGCGTTCGATGCGCTTGCGTCCTGCGGCGCGGCAGATTCAGTATCGAATCCATAGAACGACAAGGCCGTTTTGCGCACGATTGCATCGAACTCCTCCGCATGAAGGCCGAGATCGAGCAGCGCAGACAACGATTCGCCGTAGCTCGTGACCGCTTCGTATTGCGTGTGCGGCCAGTCGCTGCCCCACATCAGGCGATGCGCGCCGAAGTGCTCGATCAATTGCGCCGTTGCGTCGGCAACGAACGACGAGCCCGGCGCCGCACAGCGATACGCGCCCGACACCTTGACCCACACGCTGCCCGTGCTGCCATAACCGAGCAGCGCTTTGAAACCGCGGTCCTGTGTGCCCAACGCGGGATCGGGCCGGCCGAAATGATCGACGACGACTCGCACGCCGCGCTCGAGAAGCCGGTCGATCATCGGCGCGAGATCGACTGCGTTTCTGTGCAGCTCGACATGCCAGCCGAGCCGCGCGACGTTATCGAGGAGAGACGTCCAAGGTTGGGCGCCGAGATCCGGCAGCGTCTGTTCCATCAGATTGAGGCGAATGCCCGTCACGCCGCGGCGGTGCATGTCCGCCAATTCACTCGCGCTTATGTCGGGCGCAACGACGACGACGCCACGCAGTCGCTCGCTCTGCGCGGCCAACGCTTGCAACAGATAGCCGTTGTCGGTGCCGAGAAAGCTCGGCTGCACCAGCACCGCATGCGTCATTCCGTGCGCGTTGAGCAGCGGCAAATAGTCGTCGAGTGTTGCATCGTAGGCGGGCGCGTAGCGCCGCTCGCCGCTCAACGGCAAGCCTCGCTCGAAAACGTGCGCGTGCGTGTCGACACCACTGTGTGCAAACGGGAGTGAGGAGGCCAATGCGTTCATATTCAACTACGCGGGGAATTCAGGGTGAAATGCGCGGCGTCAGTGGCGTCCGTCGCATCAGTGCGATCGGCGGACTGATCCGGCGCCGCGCCGCGCAGACGCTTGCCGCGCGTTTCGGGAAGCAGCAGCACGGCGATCATCGCGAGCCCGTACGCGATGGCCGCGTCGATGCCGATGGCCGCGCCGAGCGACATCGAATGGCTCATGTAGCCGACCAGCACCGGAAAACCCGCCGACGCAATGCGCCCGAAGTTGTAGCAAAAGCCGACGCCGGTGCCACGCATGTCGGCGGGATACAGTTCGTTGAAGAGCGGCCCGAGGCTCGCCGGAATGCCCGCCGCGAAGAGGCCGAGCGGAAAGCCGAG
Source organism: Paraburkholderia sp. RCC_158 (assembly GCF_041355255.1). Lineage (NCBI taxonomy): Bacteria > Pseudomonadati > Pseudomonadota > Betaproteobacteria > Burkholderiales > Burkholderiaceae > Paraburkholderia > Paraburkholderia sp. RCC_158. Next base: position 11,364 of record NZ_JBFUPM010000006.1, read on the forward strand.
CACCAGCATTTGCGTGTTCGTCAACGGCAGCATCACATACGCGAGCACGGTGACGATGCAGCAGAAAGCGAACAACGCGATATTGCGTCGACGGCCGATGCGATCGAGCAGATACGCGCTCAGCATGCAGCCGCACCAGAATGCAACGATCACGACCGCGAGATAGCCGCCCGTGTTCAGCACCGACAGATGCCGCTCCTTCGCGAGAAACGTGGGCAGCCACGACATGATCGCGTAGTAGCCGCCGTGTGCGCCCGTGCCGAGCACCGCGCCGATGAGCGTCGTGCGCAGCACACGCGGCTGGAACACCTGCACGATCTGACCGAGCGCGGATACCCTGGCGTGCGCGTCGACGCCGACGGGCGCGACCCGCACCGGTTCCTTCAGATTGCGCCGCACGAACAGCACGAGCCCGGCGGGCAGCAGGCCGACTGCGAACATCACGCGCCACGCGGTGTCGCCGGGCAGCCAGGAAAACACCGCGGCGTAGACCAGCACCGCGCCGCCCCAGCCGACGGCCCATGCGCTTTGCACCGCGCCCATCGCGCGGCCGCGATGCTCGGTGCGGATCGTCTCGGCCATCAGCACCGCGCCCGCGGCCCACTCGCCGCCAAAGCCGAAGCCTTGCAGCGCCTTGAGCAGCAGCAGTTGCGGGAAATTCTGCGCGAATGCGCACAGGAACGTGAAGCCGGCGAACCAGAGAATCGTCATCTGCAACGTGCGCACGCGGCCGAAGCGGTCCGACAGCGCGCCCGCAATCCAGCCGCCGAGCGCCGACGAAATCAGCGTGACGCTGCTGATCGCGCCCGCTTGCGTATGGCCGATGCCATAGGCCGCGATGATCGCCGGAATGGCGAGCGTGAACATCTGCACGTCGAGCGCGTCGAGTCCCCATCCGGCGAAGCAGCCCCAGAAGGTGTTGCGCTCCACCGGCGTACTCTCTTTGTACCATCTGAACATAGCCATCTCCGTCCGTTGTTCTGTCCGAATTCATGCAGTCATATATATGAATGTATGAATCTTGCACTCGATCCGGCGCGCGGTCATTGGGTAATAACCCTTGCTCGCCTGAAACCGGCGCGATGCGGTAGAGTGGTGACTCCTCTGCATAACTGTATGAATCCATGAATACGGCGTCTTTCGCGTCAAGGCCGGACGACCGGCTGCCCCGTTATCAGCAATTGCGCGACGACCTCGTCAGCCGCATTGCCGCCGGCGAGTGGGCGCCCGAAGAGGCCATCGCCACCGAGGCCGAACTGGGTCAGTTCTACAACGTTTCCACCGGCACCGTGCGCAAGGCAATCGATCTGCTGGTCAGCGACGGCGTGCTCACGCGAACCCAGGGCAAGGGCACGTTCGTGCGGCGGCCGCGCTTCGACTCGTCGCTGTTCCGCTTTTTCCGCTTCGTTTCGCGCGACGGCCAACCTGTGCTTCCCACGGCGCGTGTGCTCAAGCGCGAGATGGTCAAACCGAACGAGGAGATCCGCGACGCGTTGCGCATGAAGACTTCCGAAAAAGCGATTCATTTGTCGCGCGTGCGCATGATCGAACGCCGAACGGTTCTCGCCGAAGAAATCTGGTTGCCGCGCGCGCGTTTCGAAGCGCTCGCCACGTTGCCGCTCGATCAGTTCGAGGACCTGCTGTATCCGCTGTACGAACGGCTGTGCAAACAGATGGTCGCATCGGCGACGGAAATTCTCCGCGTCGAACAGGCTACCGCCGAAACCGCCACGCTGCTCGGCATCAAAACGGGCAGCCCGGTGATTCTGGTTCACCGCGTGGCTTCCGACTTCGCCGGCGCGCCGTTCGAATGGCGCAGCACGCGCGGCGCGGCCGATACGTTCCAGTATCAGGTCGACATCCGCTAAACGCCACGCCGGCGTTTTCTTCTCTCTCACGCAAGACCCCGTGTGCCCGCGCTATGCGGGTATCACCTCATGGCGTCGCATCGCGATTCATACAATCATATATATGACTGTATCAATATTGCCGATGCAATCCGGCAAGCGGAGAAACGATGTCCACACAACTCACATTCGAGCAGCAGGTCATGAAGAAGATGGCGTGGCGGTTAATGCCGCTTCTCATCATCATGTTCCTGATTTCGTTTATCGACCGGCAGAACGTCGGCTTCGCCAAGCTGGAGATGGTGCACGCGCTCGGTATGACCGAGGCGTCGTACGGATTGGGCGCGTCGCTGTTCTTCATCGGCTATCTGCTGTTCGAAGTGCCGAGCACGCTCGCGCTGCATCGCTTCGGCGCGCGCGCGTGGCTTGCGCGCATCATGCTGACGTGGGGCGTCGTGACGGTATTGATGGCGTTTGCCCGTTCGCTGCCGGTGTTCTACTCGTTCCGCTTCGCGTTGGGCGTCGCGGAAGCCGGGTTTTATCCGGGCGTCATCTATTACCTCACACAGTGGTTTCCGCAGAGCTATCGCACGAGAGTGCTGGGCTTTTTCACGCTCGGCAGCTCGCTCGCGAACATGCTCGGCTCGCTGATCGGCGGGCTCCTGCTGACGCTCGGCGGCACGTGGGGTTTCGCGGGCTGGCAGTGGGTGTTCATCGCGACCGGCTTGCCGGCGGTGATCGTTGCCTTCGTCGCGCTCAAGTACCTGCCGAATTCGGTTAGCGACGCGCCGTTTCTGTCGCAACAGGAGAAGGACGTCGTGCTCGCCGCGCTGAAACGCGAGGCCTCGGACGCCGCGAAGGCGACGCATCCGTGGGCGGCGCTGCTCGATCCCAAGGTGTTGATGTTCGCGCTGACGTACATGCTGATGTCGACGTCGCTGTACGGCGTGACGTACTGGATGCCCACGCTGCTGAAGAGCGACGGCGTGTCGTCGTCGCTCAACGGTGTGCTCAACATGATTCCGTGGGCGCTCGCGACGCTGCTGCTGCTGTGGCTTCCCGGCAAACTCAAGCGCGAGCGCGTGGTGTTGAAGGCGATGAGCCTTGTTGCAGCGGTCGGCGTGGTGGGCTTCGCGTCCAGCCTCGTGCTGCCCACCGCAACCCTGCGCTTCGCGGCGCTGTGCCTCGGCGGCGCATGCATTCCGTTGCTCTATCCGTGCTTCTGGTCGCTGCCGCCGCGCTTTTTCTCGGGCGCGCGCGCCGCGGCGAGCGTTGCTGCGATCAATGCGATCGGCAATCTCGGCGGCTTCGCGGGACAGAACCTGATGCCTTACGTCGGCAAGACGGCGCACAGCCAGATCGCACCGATGTTGGTGCCGACCGCATGTTTGCTGACGTTGGGAATCGGCACCGGCATTGCCGCGTTGATCGGCGCGCGCCGCCGCGTAGCACTTGAAACAGCGCCGCTGCGTTCGAACTGATTGACGGGTACAAAAAAACGGCCGCGCAACTGCGCGGCCGTATGCATTTACGAGCCTGAATCACGCACGCTCAAATCGGCTTCAAGGACGAAGCAGATCGAAGCTCGCCAGCACCAACACTCCGGTCACGGCGATGAGCGCCACCGAATGTTGGCCGAAGTAGAGAAGCGCCGCCGCCGACCACGACGCCAGCGTAAACACCGCAAGCTTTTTCATCAGAACCTCAACACCGCCGCGAGCAGGCCGCTCACTACGCCGCAGATCACCACGGCCAGCGCGACCACGCTCAGCACGCGCTTCGGGAACGAGCGCCCGAGCATCGCCATCGACGGCACGCTGATCAAAGGCAGCGTCATCAGCAGCGCGCCGGCCGGACCGGCGGCCACGCCGAACGACAGCATCGCCTGGATGATCGGCACTTCGCCGGCCGTCGGAATCACGAACAGCGTGCCGGCGATGGACAACGCGACGATCCACAACACGCTGTTGTCGATATCTGGCCCGACATGCGGAAAGAGCCACACGCGCGCCGCGCCGAGAATCAGCACGAGCACGATGTATTCGGGCACGAGACGCAGCGTCATCGTGCCGAGGATTTTCACCCAGCGCGTGAAGGCGTTGCCCGGTTCGTCTTCGGTGACGAGTTGCGCGATGGCTTCGCGCGACGCCTGGGCTTCCTTCGGCGTAACCATGCGGTTCACCAGGTAGCCGAGGCCGAACACCATCACGAGGCCGAGCGCGAGCCGCAGGCCCATCCATTGCCAGCCGAGCACGAAGCCCATGAAAACCAGCGTAGCCGGATTCAGCGCGGTATTGCCGAGCCAGAAGGCGATGGCCGCGCCGGGCGCCGCCTGACGCGCGCGCAGTCCCGCGACCACCGGCGCCGCGCAGCAGGTGCACATCATGCCGGGCAACGACATGAGGCCGCCTTTCACGACGCTGCTGAAGTCGCTGCGGCCGAGCGCGCGTGCGACCCATTGCGGCGGAATCAGCGCCTGCACCGCGGAGCCGAGCAGCAACCCCAGCACCATGGCTTGCCAGATCGCCTTGCCGTACGCGAACGCGTAGTCGATTGCGGATTGCCACGACGCTTCCGGCGCGCTCGCCGACGTGCCCATCAGAATGGACTTGCCGATCGAATGCTGGCTCGCGGCGACGAACGCGCGGTTGTAATACGGAAACCACTTCACATAGAAGAGTCCGACGACGGCGATCGCAAGGAACACGATCCAGCCAAGAGCGACGCGGGGCTGGCGAAGGGTTGATTGCATGTTGTTTTCAAACGTTGATGTTGAGTCAAACAAGCGCGAACGAGCGCTTGTCGAGTTGCGCGAGAAGCGCTTTGGCCTGGTCGACGACGTCGGCGTCGTTCGGCCGGAATTCGATTTGCAGCGCCTGCGGCAAGTGCACGAAATGCTGATGGCTGCTGCGCGCGTAAGCGGGATCGTAATGCAGTTCGATCAGCGCGTTCGCGAGTTCCTCGCGCCGGTTTTCGTCGACGAGTTTCTGCCAGCCGGCCACGCGCTCGCGGCTATGCAAGCCGATCAGGCGTTCCAGTTGCGTCTTCAGCAACGCGGGGTCGTCGAACAGATGCGCGTAGTCGTGAAGCAGAAACGCCGAGCGGTCTTCGCGGCTCGTCGCCACTTCGACGCACGCGCCGCGATGAAACGTCTCGAGCAGCGCGAGCGGCAGCGTAATCGCACCGATGCGGCGGCTCTCCGCTTCCACGAACACCGGACGCGCGGCGTCGAAGCCGCGCAGCGCGCTCACGAGCAACGTGTCGAAGCGTTTCTGCGACGGCTGCGCAACACCCGCCCATGCGCCGAGCAGCGAGCCGCGATGCGCGGCCAGCGCTTCCAGGTCGAGCGTTTGCGCGCCGGCTTCGTCGAGCGCCGCGAGCAGCCGCGTCTTGCCGCTGCCGGTCGGGCCGACCAGCGCGACGTAACGGAACTGCGTCGGCAGCGTGACGAGCGCCTCGACAGTCGCCCGCCGATAAGTCTTGTAGCCGCCGTCCAGTTGACGCGCCGGCCAGCCGATCATATTGAACAGCGACGTGACCGAGCCCGAGCGTTTGCCGCCGCGCCAGCAATAAACGAGCGGCCGCCAGTTGCGCGGCCGGTCCGCGAAGGTAGTTTCCAGATGCCGCGCGATGTTGCGCGCGACCAGCGCCGCGCCGACCTTCGTCGCCTCGAACGGCGACACCTGCTTGTACATGGTGCCGACGATCACCCGTTCCTCGTTGCTCAGCACCGGCGCGTTCATGGCGCCCGGCATATGATCCGCGGCAAACTCGAGAGGCGTGCGCACGTCGATGATTTCATCGAAATCACCGGCTTGATCGAGGCTGACGAGTAGGTTTTTCAAGGGCGTGCCGACACGAAACGGGACAAAAAGCGGAGAACGACGGAAACCGGGCAGCAACGCGTGCCAAGGGGCGCCGCAACGTCACAAGGCCGCCGGAAAGACCGAAATTATCGCATGCGCCGCGAGTGGCGGCAGGGCGCGGCTTTCTGGATCCTTACGGGCCGGCTTGTGGGCCGCCGGCTCCTTTTAGACGACGTCCACGCGTGCGTCGCCGGCAACCATCTCGCCGATCACGCGGGCATCGCCGAAACCGTCGGCATGAAAGAGGGCGAGGACGTCGTTGACGGCGTCCGGCGAGCACGACACCAGCAGGCCGCCCGAGGTTTGCGGATCGGTGAGCAGCGTGCGCGCGGTCGAAGGCAACGTCGCGGGCAATGCAATGTCCTTGCCATACGCATCCCAGTTGCGCCCCGACGCGCCCGTGAAAACGCCGGCTTCGGCAAATTCGACGACGCCCGGCAGCCACGGCAAATCGGCATAGCGCACGCGCGCGGTCAACTTCGAGCCGCGCGCCAGTTCGAGCGTGTGGCCGAGCAGCCCGAAGCCCGTGATGTCGGTCAGCGCGTGCACGCCGTCGAGCGCGGCGAGTTGCGCGCCTGGGCGGTTGAGTTTGGTTGTCGCGCCGATCATCGCCGCGTAGCCGTTCGCATCGAGCCGGTCTTTCTTCAGCGCCGCCGACAGCACGCCGACGCCGAGCGGCTTGCCGAGAATCAGCACGTCGCCGGCCTTCGCGCCCGCGTTGCGCTTGACGCGCCGCGGATCGACCACGCCGATCGCGACCAGACCGTAGATGGGCTCAACCGAGTCGATCGAATGGCCGCCTGCGAGCGGAATGCCTGCGTCCGCGCACACCGATTCGCCGCCCTTGAGCACCGCCGCAATCACGTCGTGCGGCAAGACATTGATCGGCATGCCGACGATGGCGAGCGCCATCAGCGGTTTGCCGCCCATTGCATAGACGTCGGAGAGCGCGTTGGTCGCGGCAATGCGGCCGAAGTCGAACGGATCATCGACGATCGGCATGAAGAAGTCCGTCGTCGCGACAATCGCCTGTTCGTCGTTGAGCTTGTAGACGGCGGCGTCATCGGCGGTATCGTTGCCGACCAGCAGGTCGGGAAAGAACGGCAGCGGCGCGCTGCGCTTGAGCAGGTCGGCGAGCAGGCCGGGGGCAATTTTGCAGCCGCAGCCGCCGCCGTGCGACAGGCTGGTGAGGCGGGGCGAGGGCGTGGACTGAGCTTGGGCTTGAGCGTCGATCATTGTGGCGCGAATTTGTGGCTTCGAATGATCGCATTATGAAGCTTGTCGGCGCGGCGCGCTGCGGGCCGTGCTGCTAATGCACGCACGCGTCACGCCGAATTTTCACGCAACTTCGAAAGCTCAGCCAAGCCACCCCTTGATCGCCGCCGACATCGCGGACGTCGAAATGCCATAGCGGTCATGCAGCGTCGGCAACGCGCCCGCAGCGAGAAACGCGTCGGGCAGCGCGACCTGGCGGAACGGGCACGACACGCCCGCGCGCATCAACTCGGCCGCAATCGCTTCGCCCAGGCCGCCGATCGTCGTATGGTTTTCGGCCACCACGACGAGCCGCCCCGAGCGCTTCGCCTCGCGCACGATCGTCGCCGTATCGAGCGGCTTGATGGTCGGCACATGCAGCACGCCGACGCCGATGCGGTCGTTCTCCAGCGCGTTCGCGACTTCCAGTGCGCGCATCGTCATGATGCCCGACGAGATCACCAGAACGTCGGCGCCGTCGCGCAGCATCTTCGCCTTGCCGAGCTCGAACGTGTAGCCGTATTCGTCGAGCACGGCGGGCACGTTGCCGCGCAACAGACGCGCATAAACGGGACCGTTGTGCGCGGCAATCGCGGGCACCATCTGTTCGATGTCGAGCGCATCGCACGGATCGATCACAGTCATGTTCGGCATCGCGCGCATCAACGCGAGGTCTTCAGCGGCCTGATGGCTTGGACCGTAACCCGTAGTGAGCCCCGGCAATGCGCAGACGATCTTCACATCGAGATTGTCTTCGGCGATCGCCTGATGCATGAAGTCATACGCGCGGCGCGTCGCGAATACGGCATACGTCGTCACGAACGGCTGCGCGCCTTCGTGCGCGAGGCCGGCCGCCGCGCCCATCAGCAATTGCTCGGCCATGCCCATCTGATAGTAGCGCTCGGGAAATTCCTTCGCGAAGATGTGCAGGTCCGTGTACTTGCCGAGGTCGGCCGTCATGCCGACCACGTTGCTCTTCTGCCGCGCGAGTTCGACGAGCGCGTGACCGAACGGCGCCGAGCGAGTGAGCTGGCCTTCGCCTGCAATCGACGCGATCATCGCCGAGGTCTTCAGGCGCGGTTTGCTTGCGGTGACGTTGCTCATGCGTGACTCCCGATCTCATGCGATTTCGTTGTTTCCAGTGCTTCGAGCGCGAGTTGCCATTCGTGCGCGTCGACGCGGATAAAGTGGTTCTTCTCGCGCTCTTCGAGAAACGGCACGCCGCAGCCCATGCGCGTATCCGCGACGATCATGCGCGGCTGCGCGCCAGGATGCTTGCGGGCCGCGTCGAATGCGGCGGCCACTGCGCCAATGTCGTTGCCGTCGACGCGCTGCGTGAACCAGCCGAATGCTTCGAGCTTTTCGACGAGCGGCTCGAACGCCATGACCTGGGTGGACGGTCCGTCGGCCTGCTGATTGTTGACGTCGACGATAGCGATCAGGTTGTCGAGCTTCCAGTGGCTCGCGGACATGATGCCTTCCCAGATCGCGCCTTCGTCGAGTTCGCCATCCGAGAAGAGCGTGTACACGAACGACTTCGAGCCCTTGCGCTTGAGGCCGAGACAGCGGCCTACCGCGATCGTCAGGCCGTGGCCGAGCGAGCCGCCGGACATCTCCATGCCGGGCGTGTAGCTCGCCATGCCGGACATGGGCAGACGGCTGTCGTCGCTGCCGTAGGTTTCCAGTTCGGCGGCGGGCAGAATGCCGGCTTCGAGCAGCGCCGCGTACAGCGCGATCGCGTAGTGTCCGTTGGAAAGCAGGAAGCGGTCGCGCTCTTCCCATTCCGGATCTTCCGGTCGATAACGCATTGCGCCGAAGTACGCGACGGCCAGCACGTCGGCGATGTCGAGCGCCTGGCCGATATAACCCTGGCCCTGCACTTCGCCCATTAACAACGCGTTTCTGCGGATGCGATAGGCGCGCTCGGCAAGCGATGCCGCCGGCGCATTGAGTGGACTGTTCATGTCGTCTCCTGAGATCAGTCGAATAGTTGAAAAGGATCAGCGGTTCACGGACTTCGCGGGCACGAGGAACACGAGGCACGCGCCGAGCGTGACCGCGGCCGAGATGAAGATGAGCCCCGCGGTCGAACGGCCTGTCAGGTCGTTGAGCCAGCCCACGATGGCCGGTGAAAAGAAGCCCGCAAGATTGGCGAAGCAGTTCACCGCCGCGATGCCGGCCGCGGCCGACATGCCGCCGAGCAGTGCCGTCGGCAGCGACCAGAATTGCGACGACGACGCGAGAATGCCCGCCGCCGCCACGCTCAAGCAGACGATCGACGCGGGCACGCTGCCGAGCGTCGGCAGAATCGCGAAGCCTGCGGCGGCGATCAGCATCGGAATGGCGAGATGCAGCCGGCGTTCGCGGCGACGGTCCGCGCTCATGCCGACCAGCGGCAATGCAACGATCGCGCACAGATACGGAATCGCGGTGAATACGCCCACCCACAGCGGATCGGCGACACCCGATTTACGAATGATGGTCGGCAGCCAGAAGGTCAGGCCGTACTGGCCGAGCACCACGCAGAAGTAAATCGCGGCCATCAGCCACAACCGGCGGTCGCCGATGAACGAGCGAATCGAAACATGAGCGGTGGTATGCGCGTTGTCGCCGGCTACATTGCGGGCAAGCAGATTCTTTTCCGACTCGGTGAGCCACTTCGCTTTCGCGATGCTGTCGTCGAGATACAGCAGAATCGCGACGCCCAGCACGAGCGAAGGCAGCGCTTCGAGCAGAAACAGCCACTTCCAGCCGGACATATTCATCGCGCCGTGAAGCGAATGCATGATCCATCCGGACAGCGGGCCGCCGAGTATGCCGGCAAGCGGAATCGCCATGAAAAAGAGCGACAGCGCCTTCGCTCTGCGCGTGGCGGGAAACCAGTACGTCAGATAAAGAATTACGCCGGGCGCAAAGCCCGCTTCGGCGACGCCGAGCAGAAAGCGCAGCGCGTAGAACGCGGTGGGCGTCTTCACGAAAACGAACGACGCCGAAATCACCGCCCATGTCAGCATGATTCGCGCGAGCCACTTGCGCGCGCCGACACGATGAAGAATCAGATTGCTTGGCACCTCGAACAAAAAGTAGCCGAGAAAGAAGATGCCCGCGCCCATGCCGTAGACGGTTTCGCTGAAGCGCAGATCGTTGAGCATTTGCAGCTTCGCGAAGCCCACGTTCACGCGATCCAGATACGCGCCGAGATAGCACAGCATCAGAAACGGAATCAGCCGGCGGCTGACTTTCGCGTAGGTTCGCGACTCGAAACTCGTCGAGTCCGCGGGCGCGAGCAGCTCGCCGTCGATAGGCGAGGCGGTGTATTTCGATTTCATGTTTGTCTCCTTCCATGTGCCCTGGGTGAGTCCCGGGTGCGAGGCGTCCGTCAATGAATGAGCATGCCGCCGTTCACGTCGAGCGTGATGCCCGTGAGATAAGTGGACAGATCGCTCACGAGAAAGAGGCACGCGTTCGCGACGTCGGCCGCATCGCCAAGCCGGCCGAGCGGAATGCCCTTGATGATGTCGGTGCGCATCTCGGGCGTGAGTTTGTCGCCGGTGATGTCGGTCTGGATCAGGCCCGGCGTGATCGAGTTCACGCGGATGCTGTCGGGACCGAATTCGCGGGCCATCGCTCGCGCGAGACCGAGCACGCCGGCCTTCGCCGCGCTGTAATGCGGGCCGCCGAAAATGCCGCCGCCGCGCTGCGCCGACACCGACGACATGCACACGATGCTGCCGCTTTTCTGTTCCTTCATCGCAGGCAACACCGCTTGCGACATGTACAGCGTGCCGCGCAGATTGACGTCGACGATCGCGTCGAAGCCTTCGGCGCTGATGTCGAGTGTGCGCACCGGCTGCGTGATGCCCGCGTTGTTGACGAGACCGTCGATGCGGCCATAGCGTTCGAGCGCCGCCTTCGCGGCCCTGACGCAGGCGGCTTTGTCGGTGACGTCGCAGGCGAGGCCGAGATGTCCGGCGCCGAGGTCGGCGGCGGCCGCTTTCGCATCTTCTTCGCGCAAATCGAGGATCACGACATGCGCGCCTTGCGCGGCGAGCGCTTTCGCCGTCGCCTTGCCGATGCCGCGCGGCGAAGCCGCGCCCGTGACGATAACCACCTTGTTCTCGAGCAGCATCACTTGTCTCCTGAATGTTGATGTGATGGCGCAAGTGTCCGGCAGGCCGCAACCCGCATCAACGCGGTACGGCTCAACTATGCTTGAGAAATTTTCAGGTGTTCGTGCGGGGAAGCGCGACGCTTGCTGCGCGGCGGTTTGCGGGCAGCAAGGCAGCAAGCGGTGTACGGGCGATGATGGAATACCCTGGTGCCGAAACGCCCGCGATTGTCAGGCCGCGCGCGCCTGATGACCGATTTCCCGCTCGATCCACGCGATGAATCGTGCGACTCGCGGCAGCTCCGCATTTTGCGGCGGATAAACCAGATGATGCGCGCCGACTTCGACCGCATGCGAATGGTCGAACACCGGCACGAGCGCGCCTTCGCGGATGCGAACCGACGCGAGCATCAGACTTTCGAGCGCGATGCCGAGCCCGAGCGCCGCCGTTTCGAGCGACATATACGAGCGGTCGAACGAGAAATCGAAGGTCTTATGCGCGGCCGGCACGCCGGTGCGCCCGAACCATTGCTTCCACTGAACGAGCGGTGTTTCGGAGTAAATCAGCCGATGCGCAAGCAGATCTTCCGGCGCGTTGACCGGGTGCTCGCGCAGATAAGCGGGCGACGCGAGCGGCGCGATGAATTCGTTGCGCAGCGTGCGGACTTCGAGATCGCGCCAGTTCGCGTAGCCGTGCCGTATGTCGATGTCGTAATAGCCGCTCGTGAACGGCACGTCTTCATACGAGCAGGCGAGATTCAACTGGATATCGCCGTTGGCTTCCTGAAACGATGCGAGCCGCGGAAGCAGCCACATGAGCCCGAAACTCGGGCTCGAATGCACGCGCAGAATCTCCACCTCGGTGCGGCTCGATGCGCGTTCGGTCGCGCGGCTCAGATCCGCGAGAGAACCTGTCACGTCGGATAGATAGCGCTCGCCTGTCGGTGTCAGCACGAGGCCGCGGCCCGAGCGATAGAACAGCGCCTGGCCGATGACCGACTCGAGATTGCTGATCTGATGGCTCACCGCCGAAGCAGTCAGGCCGAGTTCTTCCGACGCGCGGTTGACGCTCCCGGTGCGGGCCACGCTCTCGAAAGCGATGATGGCTTTGACGGGTGGGATGCGCATGTGAAGTCTGGTTCGCTGTTCGTTATGAAGTGTTCCCGATGCTGACCCCGGCCACACGAGGGCAGTAGTGCGGTAAACCATGAAGCGCCTCGTGCGGTGCAGCAAGTGCGCGAGCGCAGCCGCGATTATCCGTCAATCGTCGGAAAGTGCCTCGCCGGTACGCGCTTTGCTGCCTTCAGTTCGGGTCGATGCGGGCGGCAAGCCGAACCTCGGGCATGGAGGCGTGACATGGGATGCGGCGCGAAGGGTGTCATGACGTTGGGGCACGAAAAAGACGTTGCCGGCGAGGAAATGCTCAACATGCAGCATCTCGAAGCGAGCCCTGACGGCGAGTTCGTTCTGCTCGTGGAAACCGAGCGTTCCGAATGGGGCGTGCAGCAGCAGACCAGTTACCGGATGCCTGCGAAACGCCTGATCGAGTTGATCAGGACAGAGGGCGAACGCATCGGCGATTAATGCGCGCCGCGAGCCCCGATGCACGACGTGTCAATTCATCGTAGGCGCAGGTGTCCGGCGGTTATGGCGCGCAAGCGTATCGCGATAGATGCCCGGCACCATCGCCAGTTTCGCGGGCGTGCCTTCCTGAACGACGCGGCCGCGATTCATCACGATGATCCGGTCGAACGACTGCAACGTCGACAGTCGATGCGCGATCGCAATCACCGTGCGATTTTTCATGAGGCGTTCGAGCGCGGCCTGAATGACGATCTCCGATGCGGTGTCGAGCGCGGACGTTGCCTCGTCGAGCAGCAGGATCGGCGAGTCCTTCAGGATCGCGCGCGCAATCGCAATGCGTTGACGCTGTCCGCCGGACAACTTCGTGCCGCGATCGCCCGCTATCGTGTTCAGGCCGTCCGGCAATGCGGCGATGAAGTCCATGCAGCTCGCGTCCTCGCACGCGCGCTTCACGTCGGCTTCCGTTGCATCGGGACAGCCGTAGCGGATGTTATCGAGCAGCGAGCGATGAAACAGCGTGACGTCCTGAGGCACGACGGAAATCGCCGCCTGCAGACTCTGCAACGTCACGTAAGAGATGTCTTGATCCGAAATGCGCACGCATCCGTTGGCGGGATCGTAGAAGCGCTGAAGCAGCGCGAGCACCGTCGATTTGCCCGCGCCGGACGGCCCGACCAGTCCCACGCGCTCGCCTGCTTCGATATGCAGTGTGAGGTCGCTCAATACACGCCTGCGCCCCGGATAAGCGAACGAAACGTTGTCGAAGTCGACGGTCGCCTCGCGCACGATCAGCGGTATCGCTTTCGGCGCTTCGGGCATCGCGTGAGGCGTCAGCAAGGTTTGCGATGCTTCCGCGAGACGCGCGACGTGCTGCGTCAAATCGACGAATGCCACGGCGACGTCGCGCGAACCGTGCAGAATCGCAAAGCCCAATGAGCCGACCAGAACCACATCGCCGGTGGTCGCGCGGCCTTGCGTCCACAGCCAGATCGTCCAGCCGAGCAATGCCGCCGACAGCAACGCAGTCGCGAACGCGTGCACGAGACGCAGCTTCTCCAGATACAACAGACTGCGCCTGCGTGCCACGGCTTCGGCTTCGAGATGGCCGTCGAAGCGCCGCAACTCCGCGGGCACCGCGCTGAACGCGCGCACCAGGCCCATATTGCCGATCACGTCGACGAGTTCGCCGTCCACCGAAGCGGCCTGGCTCGCGAACGCCTCATGCCGCGAGGTGCCTTTGCGCGCGAGCCAGAACAGACACGCGGTGAGCAGCGCGGAGATAGCGACGAGCGCGATGCTCATCGGCAGGCTTACGGTTGCGACCATGACGATCGCGCCGATCACGGTGAGCGTCGGCGGCAATGCGGTCCACGCCACCGTGTTTTCGATTACGTAGACCGCGTTCGCCGTGGCCGACACGCGGCTCGACAGCACGCCCGGTTGCTTGTCCGCGAAGAAGGTCGGCGCGTGGCCCATCAGATAGTCGAACATGTCCTGGCGAATGTCGCCCGTCACGCGCACGAACGCGCGCGAGGAGACCCAGCCGGCGACGCGCCACATCAGGTTGTCCGCAAAAATGAGCCCGACGAGCACGGCGAACGCATACGCGACCGTCTGCGGATGCGCGCGTCCCTGAGGCAGTGCGTCGATCAGATTGCGGATGCCGTATTGCGACGCCAGCGCGAAGCCGACCGCGGCGACGACACTCGCGAGCACGATGGCATGAGCCGTTTTACGGCGCGCGATGTAGCGCCAGATGAGACGAATCGGCCGGCCGGCGTAGCGCGACAGAACGCGCGAATGCCGCCGCCCGCGCACGCGGCTCGCGCGGCCCCGATCGCTGTGGTCGACGAGTTCCATGGTGCCCTTCCCGAACTTGCGCGCCGGCAGGCGACAGGTTTTCCTTCCATGCGGGAAAGGGTTCCATGTGTCCGGCGAAGGAGTTGCGCAAGGGGCATGCCTTGGGGCGGGGCGTGAGTCGTGCGCTTACCTGGCGGTATCGTCGATCGCGCCCGTTGAGTCGAACTGAATGACGTGCTCCGCCAACGAGCCGTTTCTTCGCTCGATATACACCGTGCCGTGATAGCTGACGCGCCAGCCGTCGCGCGGCGCGACGAGAGGAAAATTGCCGCCGGGTCGGCTGTCGATGCCGCCCAGTCCAGCCGCCGGTGCCGGCACATTGTTCTCGAGCGTCGCGTTCGATGAAATCACGTTGTCGTGCCACGACGACTGTTCTTTGGCGGCTTCGAGACTCTTGCCGTCGGTGTCGACCGTGTTGTCGGTCGAAGCGGTGTTCGCGGCGTCGACGGAAACCGTGCGGCTCTTCGCGCGTTGCACCGGATCGGGAGAATCGGTGGTGATTGCATCGAGATCGATGGGCGGCAGATTCGCCGCGTTGTTCGTGCGTCCCGTCGGCTCGGCCGCGCCGGCGTTGCTCGTGCTGCCGAACTCCTTCGCCTGGGTGCGGGCGTCGGGAGAAGCCGTGCCGGTGGCGGGCGTCCGCGCCGGACTTTTTGCGGCCATCTCGTTCTGCTGCTTCTGGGTGGGATTCTGTTCCGCGTTTTGCATATCGATACTCCTGCCGTTAGTGACACGCCAAAGCGCCCGTGAAAGCCTTACATGAAGCGTTGAAAAAAGTGACTGGCGCCTGGCGTTCGCGGACGGCTTGCGCCGTCGCGAACGCGGGTTCCTGATTGATCTCCGCAGCGAACGTTCCCGGCAGGTGGGTTCGCTGCAAACGTGTCACTCCTACTGCACCAGCCTTGGGGGAGTGTAGGCGCCGTAATTCGGTCCCACTCCTCCCGAGTTGGGCGTGCGGCAATGGCTCATGTCGTTCGACATCTGCACGAGAACGTAGGGACTCGAGCCATTCTTCGCATCCAGAATGTGCACGCAGGCGAACGCCACGACGGGCTGAAATCCGCTGGTCGCCGGATCGTTCACCACCGCCACGGTCGCCCACGCGCACTGCCCATTGCCGGCGGCACTACAGTCGCCCGCGCCCTTAAAGAGCGTATTTTCCGTGCCGGTCTGGATCCACGTACCCGGTGAAGCCCCAATGGAGAAAGTCGTACTGTTGCCACTCATCAAGAGTCCTCTGGCATAGCTAGCACTGTTGTCATTGACATTAAACGTGGTCCACTGTCCCGACTCACAGGCGCCGTAGTGGTAACTCGATCCGATCTGAAAGAAGTAAGGTTGGCCCTGTTGTTGTGCAACGCTTGTCCCAGGCAACGTATTATTGTTCGGCGACAACTTCGGGGAACTGGTGGCCGCGTTCCAGTAGTTGTCATATAGGCACTTGGACATGGCCAACGGAAACAATCCGCCAGGGCCCACATTACCGGGCGTGGAAAGCACCGCCGTCGCCACCGCACTGGCTTTCAGAATCTGGACGCCAAGCACGCTGCCGAAAAACACCGGCACTGCTCCGTTCGCGTTCGAGCCATCTTTGTGAATGGTCACCTGGACCGCCGGCAAGTCGGACGCGCCGGGTGTGAACGGCAGCGACTCGAGACCGTATGGCGTCCCCGTGGCGTTCCAGTAGCCGGTCGCTACCGTACTGGCTTTTACGTAGTCAGCTTGCACCTGGTTTGTCGCGGTCGACGTCGAAAACGACGACGCCTTTGCGGATGCCGTGATCCAATCCGGCTGCGTGGCAGTGGTGTTCCCGCATTCCGTGCGCCGCATCAGGCATCCGGCGCCGGCCATCGCCGCGGCGTCAGCCGCATTCTGAAGCTGGCTGCGTGCAACCAGCAGATTGCCGATGTCGATGGCAAGAGCTGCAATCCCCAACAGGAATAGCATGCAAAGCGCGACAGTGACGGCCACTGCCCCTTCCTGTTTCCGTCTGCTTTTTCCCGTGCGCATGACAGTCCCCTTATTCGTTGTTCATGACCGTGGTGGCGGTCAGCGTGATCGGCCCCGTCACCGCGGATAGCATTGCGCCCAGTCCGAGCCCGGCATACTGATAGGAAACCGTGACGGAGAGCGGAGTGCCAAAGGCGCCGCCCTGACCTGTCTGCGTGACTGTCGGTGTGTTGGCCGTTCCGAATGTCACCAAGAAGGAAGACGTGTAGTTCTGGACGACGTTTTTAATGTCCGCGCTGGTGGGCTTCGGGCTCTTGAGCACAATCCCCGCACGGGCTCCTTCACGACTGGCATTCGTAATCACCGCCTTGTCGTAAAGCGCAATCCCCAGTTCGACGGTTCCGAAAATGAGCAGCAGCAACAGCGGCAGGATCAACGCGAATTCCACTGCCGCCACGCCTGCCTGACGGCGCGATCGTCGCCGGCCCGACGCGTGCAGCGCAGGCGCATGACGTGATGCAGCCGAACTTTTCGATGCGGCATGCGCAGCGAACGGTCTCGTTGTGTGGCTCATTTATATTCCCCTCTGGGCGCTGCTCGTTCGGTCATCCGATTGGTGAGCGCCGCGTTCTATGCCTCAATACCGCTGACCATCAGCTTCCCATCGTCGGCAACAGCACGCGGTAGATGTGAATGAAGGCCGGTCCGATCAGCACCGTCATCAATGCCGGAAAGATGCAGAAGATCAGCGGAAACAGCAGCTTCAATGCGATCTTCGCGGCGCGTTCTTCCGCGCGCATTCTGCGGCGCGTGCGCAGCGTGTCCGACATCACGCGCAGCGAAGCGCCGATGCTCGTGCCGAAGCGTTCCGCCTGCACCAGCATCGACGCAAACGTGTCGATGTCCTCGGCGCCCGTGCGCAACGCGAAGTTGCGCAGCGCCTTTTCCTTCGTGAAGCCCGAGCGCAGTTCGAGCAGCATCAATTGCAGTTCGTTTGCGACTTCAGGACTGGCGAGCGTCATTTCGTCGGCCACGCGCATCAGCGCGGCGTCCATGCCGAGGCCCGCTTCGACGCAGACGGTCAGCAGATCGAGCGCATCCGGAAAGCTTTCGACAATCCTGCGCTGACGCCGCGCGCGGCAGCGTGCGAGCACGGCGTTGGGCACGTAGTAGCCGAACGCGGCAAGCAGCGCGAGAATCAGCGCGATAACCGTGTACTCTGTGTTGATCGACGGCATGTGCGTCAACGCGACGAGGCCGAGCAAAGGCAGCAGCAGCGCAAGCGCGGTTTTCGCCGCGAAATAGAGCCCGGCCGCCGTCGACGAACGCCAGCCCGCATTCATCAAACGCAGCCGCAGCGGCGAGTCTTCCCAGCCTTCCTTCGGAATCGACAACTGCGAGATCGGACGCGAAATGTCGGCGATTCTCTCGGCCCATCCCGACACGGCCGAAGGCCGCGCTTCCGGTGAGAGCGACACGCCGCCCGCCTGTTCGATGCGCCGCTGCATGTCGCGTGGCATCAACCACCACATCAGCGCGACGACGCTGCAGAATGCCGCTGCAAACAGACCCGCAAGCAACAGCATGTTTGTTGAATAGAACGCTTCCATTACGGTTCTCCGGTTCGTTGATGCGCAAAGGGCCCGCGTTCACACGCGGATCTGCACGATGCGCCGCATCCACAGGATTCCCAACACCATTGAGACAAGCATCATTTCGATGATCTGAAGCCCGGCCGGGTCTTCCCACAGCACCGAAAAGAAAGTCGGGTTCACCACCTGCATGGCGCCAGCGGATGCAAACGGCAACAGCGCGAGAATCCACCCGGACAGACGTCCCTCGGCGGACAGGACCCGCACCTTGTCGAACAACTGCAGACGCGCGCGCACCAGCGACGCGATGCTGTCCAGAATCTCCGCAAGGTTGCCGCCGGTTTCGCGCTGGATCAGCACCGCGATCACGAAGTAGCGCAGGTCGCCTACCGGCACGCGCGTCGCCAGATTCAGGAGCGCTTCATTGAGGGTGACGCCGTAATTGATCTCGTCGAAGACGATGCGAAACTCGCCGGCCATCGGCTCCGCGAACTCGCTGCCGAGCATGCCGAGCGCGCTTGAGAACGAATGCCCGGCTCGCAGTGCGCGGCTGATCATGTCGGCGGCTTCGGGCAACTGGCGTTCGAGAACCCGCAGACGTTTGCGGCGAGCGCGCAGCATGCGCAGCGTCGGAAAGGCGAGAGCCGCAACGGCGGCGAGCACGGTCACGAGCGTCGGCACCTGCACCGGCGAGAAGTTCGCTGCGAGCAGAACGAGCACAAGCGCCACCACGCTATGCGTCGCGAGCCGGCCCATCGTGAGGCTCGAGCCGGACTGAAGAATGATGCGATCGAGCAGATGGATGCGCGGCACGCGCATCATCAGCGCATGGACCGACGCCGAGTTGCTCAGCATGCGCTCCTTGAGGATGGAGAGGCGCTCGCCGTTCGCATGCGCGCCGGCCGACAGCGCGCGAATGCGCTGATCGAGGCGTCGCGCGGCGGGCCCGTGATGACTGTTCCACCACTGATAAATCCCCTCGATCCCGAGGACCACGGCAATGAACAGCAGGAAAGCGAAGGCGTAGAAGATCGGATTCATGGAAGCCTCGGAAAAGTGAGCGGCGTGCCGCCGGCGGCCGGCGTCATGCGGTGTCGAAGTGCCGGTTCGGGTCGTATAGCTGATCGGGCAGCACGATGCCGAACGCCTGCAGCCGCTCCGTGAATTTCGGTCTCACGCCGGTCGCGCAGAAGTGGCCGCGCACCGCGCCGTTCTGATCGACGCCGGTTCGCTTGAACGTGAAGATCTCCTGCATGTTCACCATCTCGCCTTCCATGCCGGTCAATTCCTGAATGCTGACGACCTTGCGGCGTCCGTCAGTCAGGCGGGCGACCTGCACGACCACCGAGATCGCCGACGAAATCTGCTGGCGCAGGTTCTTCGGCGGCAACGACAGGCCGGCGAGGCTGATCATGTTTTCAAGGCGCGTCAACGCGTCGCGCGGCGTGTTCGCGTGAATCGTCGCGAGCGAGCCTTCGTGGCCGGTGTTCATCGCGTTGAGCATGTCGAGAGCTTCGGCGCCGCGCACTTCGCCGAGGATGATGCGATCGGGGCGCATCCGTAGCGCGTTGCGCACAAGCGTGCGTTGCGTGACTTCGCCGCGTCCTTCGACATTCGGCGGCCGCGTTTCGAGGCGCAGTACATGGTGCTGGCGCAATTGCAGTTCGGCCGCGTCCTCGATGGTCACGACGCGCTCGCCCTCGGGAATGAAACCCGACAGGATGTTCAGCAACGTGGTCTTGCCGCTGCCTGTGCCGCCCGAAACGAGCACGTTGACCTTCGCGCGCGTGAGCGCGTCGAGCAGTTCGGCCATCGGCGGCGTGAGGCTTTGCGACGCGACCAGGTCGCTCATTTGCAGCGGATTCACGGCGAAACGCCGGATCGACATCAGCGGTCCATCCACGGCGGAGGGCGGAATGATCGCATTGACGCGCGAGCCGTCGGGCAGCCGCGCATCGACCATCGGACTCGACTCGTCGATGCGCCGTCCGACGCGCGAGACGATCTTCTCGATCACCTTCATCAGATGCGCGTCGTCGTAAAAGGTCACGTCCGTCAACTCGAGACGGCCGCGCCGTTCGACGTAAGTCGTGCGGTGCGTGTTGACGAGAATGTCCGACACGGTCGGGTCGCGCAGCAGCGCCTCGAGCGGACCGAAGCCGAACATCTCGTCGTGAATGTCGGTGGTCAACTGCCGGCGTTCGAGATCGTTGACGGGCGCCTTGTCTTCTTCGAGGATGCGCGCGATCAGCCCGCCGATTTCCTGGCGAACCTGTTCGGCGGGCAGCCGCGCGAGACGTTCGAGTTCGACGCGGTCGAGCACGGCCTCGTGAACCTTGCGCTTGAGCGTCTGGTAGGCGGCGCGCGCGAGACCTGACGGCGCGCGCATGCCTGGCTGGCGTTCGGGCAGCGCATGCACCGCCTGTGACGACATCTGTTCGCGTAGTGACATGAAATTCTCCTCGCTGACGTTATGACGCCGCCGACTGGCGCTGCGTGGCCGAGCGGCCGAATAGCCGGCCGAGCAGTGGCTCGCCCTGTTTCTTCCGCGGCACGACGCCCGTCGACTGATTGACGATGCTTTGCGCGAGCGCTTGCACGCCGCGCGAGAGCGCGCTGTTGCGCGCGACCTTCAACAACGGTTCGCCGAGATTCACGGCTTCGCTCGCCGCGTGCGGGTCGTCGGCGATCACATGCGAAGGGCGCTTGCCGAGCACCTGTTCGAGCGCGCTCGCGGCCCGCTCGTCGTGACGGCGATGCCGGTTCAGCAAGAGACGCAGCCGTTCCGGCGAATAGGCGAGCGACACCAGCATGTCCTGCAGACGGCGCGCCGCGCGCACATACGGCATGCTCGCCTGCAGCACCATGTGAATCTCCGCGCTGCGATCGAGCGCGACGATCGACAATGCATTGATGCTTTGCCCCAGATCGAACAGCACGACGTCGTAGCGCGGCGCCGCGACGCCGAGAATCCATTCCAGTTGCTCTTCATGAATCTCGAGCGCCTTCAACGGATCGCCCGCGCCCGCGAGCACATGAAAACCCGATGTGACGTGCGTGAGCGATGCATCGAGAAACGCGGCGTCGATGCGCTCGATCTGCGCGCACATCTGCGGCAACGTTGACGGCGGTTCCTGATCGCTGACGAGAAACGCGGCGTCCGCGAACATCGGGTTCAGATCGACGAGCAGCACGCGCTTGCCGTGCAGCGTCGCGATCGCGTGGCCGACGTTGGCCGCGATCAGGCTCGTGCCAGCGCCGCCCTTGCACGAAATGAACGACACCATATGCGTTTCGTGGCGTGCGTCGCCGGCATGCGGAGCCATCGCGCGCTGCACGGCGGCGCCGAGCGCGCGTGCGTCGAGCGGCCAGTTCAGCACGTCGCGGATGCCGGCGCGCATCGCGGCGATCAGCGTGTCGGGCGACGTCTGCGGCAACAGCAGCAAACACGTCAGGCGCGGATAGCGATGCACGAGCGCGTTGACCGAATCGAGCCCGGCGCGTTCGGGCGACGACGCGTCGATGATCAGGACATCGAACGCATCGAGACTGTCGCCCCGCTCGAGCAGCGCGGAAGGCGCGCCTTGCGTGCGAGTCGTCGTGCAATTGCCGCAGTCCGTCAGGAGCCGAACGATCTCGGACATTCGGCCCGCGTGCTCGGAGTTGATGAGGATATTGATCATGATGTTGTCATCCGCGGAATCGTTGCGGGGTTGGTCTTGCGACGGCTCGCGCCGTCGCGTCGCCCACGTTGGCTATTCGCCGTTCGCAGGCGCAGGCATCGCCGCGCCTCCGCCCGCGCCGCCGGCTCCGCTGCCGCCCACGCCGATCACGAAGGCGTTAGCGGTTGCGGGCGGCGCCTTGAACGACGCGTTGTAGTTCGACATGGCGCCGACGGCGGCTTTACCGTCGACACCCTGCGTCGACGGATTCTTGGTCGCCGCGTCCGGATCGATGATCTGCGCCGCCGTGAAGCTCTTCACGGATTCGCCGAAGTGCCGGTCGAAGTTCGGCGTCGTCGACATGCAGCCGTTGAGCGCGAGGCACGCCGGCACGAGCAGTGCAGTCCAGCGCGAAAAGAAGAGGATGCGATTGGTCATGACGTTCTCCCGAGGAGTGCATTAGTTGTGAGCGCGTGCGGACGGCGAGCGCGGTTTGTCGGATGGCGGCGCTTCGCGTGCGGCGATCTGCGCGGCTCGTGCTTCTATTTGTGCGGCGCGAGCGGTGGCGTTATCGGTGGGCTTGCCCGTATCCGCGGGCGTGACGGCCCGCGGCTCGGGCAGCGGCGCGGCGCTTGCAGCGGGCGTCGGCACCATCGCGGAGACGGGCGGTTCAGCAGCGCTCGGCGTGGCCGGAGCCTGCGGTAGCGACGGTGCGGGAGCCATTGCGGGCGAGGGCGCCGGGGCAGGCATCGGCGGCGCGGGCTTTTTGCTGCCGGCCGGATCGCGGCCTTCCATGTTGCCCATCAGATAGACGTCGGCTTCGTTAGGCGTCTTCAAATGGTCCGTGGGCAGCGGCAGATTCGTCGCCGTTTGCAGCGGCTTCACCAGATGCGGCGTGATGATGAACACGAGCTCCGTGCGGTCCTGCTGATACGACGTGCTTCTGAAGAGCGCGCCCAGCACCGGCACTTCGCCGACACCCGGTATCGCCTTCAGCGTGCCCGCCGCGTTGCTCTTGATGAGGCCGCCGATCGCGAAGGTCTCGCCGTCGTTCATCTGCACCGTGGTCGATGCGCGGCGCGTGGTGATGAGCGGCAGCACCGTGAGGTTGTTGGTATTCGTCGCGCCGACCGTGACGCCGGTCGACGACAGCTCCGACACTTCGGGCGCGACCTTCAGGTTGATGCGGCCGCCCGCGAGCACGGTCGGCGTGAACTTCAGGCCGACGCCGAATTCCTCTTCCTGCAGGATGATGGTCGACACGCCGTTCAGGTTGCTCTGCGGAATCGGAATGAACACCTTGCCGCCCGCGAGGAACGTCGCTTCCTGTCCGCTCAGCGTGACCAGATTCGGCTCGGCGAGAATCTTCACGAGGTTGTCGCCGTGCTGGGCGTCTATCGCGACATTGAACGGCCGGTTGTTCGCCTTGTTCACATCAACGATGCTCGACACGCCCGCGAGCAGGCTGCTGATGAGCGCGCCGCTCCACGAGCCGAAGCCGCCCTGGATGTTCATCGCCGCGCCCAACTGGTTGAGGACCGTCTTCGAGACTTCGGCGACCTTCACTTCGAGCATCACCTGTTGCGGCGAGTCGACGCTCATCATGTTCAGCACGGTCGCGCTTTTGCCGTTGCCGTTTCCGTTTGCAGCGCCGTTCGGGTTTGGCAGTGTGGTGCGCGCATACGCCTTGGCGATTTCCTGCGCCTGGGCCGCGGCCTGCGCGCTCGATACACGGCCGGCCAGCACGAGATCGCCGGCGACCGTCGACACTCGGATGTTCGGCTCATCGGGCATCAGTTGCGATAACGAAGTTTGCAGGCCGCCGGCGTCCGCGTTCACCACCACGTTGATGACTTCGCACGCGCCGCTCTTGCCTTGCACGATCATGTTGGTGGTGCCCACGGCCATTCCGACCACGTAGAGTGTTTTCGGCGAGACCATGGTTGCCTGCGCAATCAGCGGATTGCCGAGCGTGCGGTTGCGCACGGGTTCGGCGGTTTGCATCAGCGTGGACTTGCCGACGGGGACCACCACCGTGCTCTGTTCGCTCTGCGTGCGCGTGCATGCCGGGCCGCGCGCGGCGGCGTTTTGCATGGCGCTCGAGGGCTGAGTCGGGGCCGCGTTCATGCTGATGGTCATTTGCACGGGACCGTGCGGCATGGGCGCCGCGCCGGCCCTCGCGTTCTCTACCGCTTCCTGTGCCCGCACGCCGTGCGCGGCGAGCAGGGATGCGCATACCGTTGTGGTCAGCAACGCCGTGCGCATCGCGCTACCCTGCTTGATCTTTATCCGATTCGATTTCATTTCCGTGTCTCCCCGTAGCCCGCTGCGAGCGAACCGTCGTGCGTCAGACGCTGCGGCATCGCGTGATGGTGTGTGTAATTAAAAGCATTCCTGACTACCTTGCGTGCCCGACAGTACGCCGACGCAGTCGCGCTTCGGCGCCGGCCGCGCCGTGTATTTCACGCGTGTGGGCGCCGCCGCGACAACCGGTGCCGATGCCGGTGCAGCGGGCTTGCCGAGCAGCGTGAACTTGGTCGCGCCGCCGGTGGGCAATGCGCGGTCGTCGATCTGATTGCGCAGCACGAGCGACAGGCTGCCGACGCTGCGCGCGAGGTCGAGCTTCTCCGCCTGGTCCGGCGTGACTTCGAGCGTGACCGCGTTGACCACTTTCGGCTGCGTGTCGTCGCGGCTGACTTGCTGTGCAACGGCGAGCACAAGAATCTTTTCGAGGACGATCTTCGAAATGCTTTGCTGCGGATCGGCCGTCTTTGCTTCGGGTTCCTGAGTGTTGACGATCACGTCGACGTAGTTGCCCGGCAGCGCAAAACCCGCCACGCCGACAACATCGTTCACGCGTACCGTGATCGCGCGCTTGCCTTCGCCGATAACCGCCGACAGCCCGCCCTTCGTGCCTTGCGGTGCGAGCTTCGACTCGATCACCGGTTCGCCCGGTTCGAGGCTCGCGCGCACGACGCGTCCATCCAGCGCCTTCGGGTCCTTGAACGCGCCGGGCGGCACGCTCGCGGTGGGCCAGTTCACCGTGCGGATCATGGTCGAATTGAGCGGCTGGCCGAGGCTCACCTCGGCGGTCGCGACGGCAACGGGCGTCAGAGCCGACGACGACGTCTGCAACAGCCATCGCGACGCGAAGCCGACAGCGGCGAGCCCCGCGAGCAAGGCCATCCCTAACATCACAATTGCGCGACTGGTTTTCATGGTGAAACTCCTTTCAGGTGCTAGGCGGCTGCGGATCAAGCGCCGGCAAATCGTTTGTCGGATTGCCCGCTGTGTGAGGAATACGTCTGGTCAAGCTCCGGCGCGCTGCCGAAGTAGCTGTGCCATGCATGCGTCAGCTGATACTCGGTGACGGCCGGCACGCCGCCGTGATACAGCGCGAACGAGCGCAGTACGCCGAGCAGGTCCGCCGGATAACACGCGAGAAACGGCGTGCGATTGCGCAGATGCAATTGATGCAGCAGATACTCGAATGCGCCGGGCGCGATCTCGATGCCGAGCGCCGCGCATTGCGTTTCGAAGAGGCGCCGGTAGTCTTCAGCGCTGAGCGCGCCGATATGGATCTTCGAGCCGAGCCTGCGCAGGAACGCGTTGTCGTTCAGTTCGGCGGGCGTGAGGTTGGTCGAGAAGACGGGCCACACGTCGAATGCGCTCACGAAGCGCGCGCCGGATTGCAGCGCGAACTGATCGACGCCGCGGTCGAGCGGCGTGATCCAGCGGTTGAGCAGTTCGCCTGGCGCGACGCGCTGACGGCCGAGGTCGTCGACGACATAGAGGCCCATGTTGGCCTTCATATGCGGCGGCGCCTGATAGAAGCCGCTGTTGGCGTTGTACTGAAGATCGAGCATCGCCAAGGTCAGTTCGCCGCCGGACATAACCATCGGCCGTTCACACACGCGCCAGCGTCGATCCGTCACGGCGGGCAGCGCGCCGGGTTCCGCGTCCTTGTGAATCAGCGGGTCGTGCAACTGGATCACGTCGCCGGCGACATAAAGCGCGTAAGGCACGGGCACCGCGCCTCGCAGCAAGCTGCCGAGGCGTTCGGCGAGATAGGTTTTGCCGCTGCCCGCCGGGCCGTACAGCATGACGGGTCGCCCGGCATTCAACGCGGCCACTGCCGAATCGAGCAGCGACATATCGCCGATGAAGTCTGCGAAGGCCGCGCGCGCGTCCGATTGCGCGACGTGGATGCGCTTCACCGAGTACGCGCCGATCACGCTCATATACGCTTCAAGCGAGACCGGTGCGGGGCCGCAATACGTCGAGCGGCGCGCTTCGTGAGCGGCGAGCTCGCGGCCGCCTTCGGTGAGGCGCACATGCATATCGACATCGGCCGCGCCGCGATGCGCGATCTCGACGAGATGCTCGCGCACGAGAAAGCCAATCGTTTCGTCGAGTACCGCGGCCGTCAGACAGTGTCTCGCGATGAGATCGCCCAGCGACGATTTGCCGTTCTGCAGAATCGATTTGAGTAGCAGATGCGCGATGAAAAGCGCGGGCAGGCCGGTGTCCGCGACAGTGCGCGGCGCGCGTAGCTGAAGTGCCGGCGTTTGCGCCCGGTCGGCGCCCGTTACGGCAGAATCATCGAGGCATGTCGTGCCCCCTGCCTTGGACTGCTGTGTGCTGTGCTGGTCCATCTGTCGCTCCCCGGGTGCGGCGCCACCGATTTCGGTGCGGCACGGTATGTGATTCTGATAGCCGGATCGCATGTGGCCGGCTTACTTTCGTTGTGCGTTTTGTTCTACGTTTCGTTCTATAGCTGTGCCGCCGTCGCGAGCAGCACGACTACGGTTCCTGTCGCAATCGCGACTCCGTACGGCACGGATCCGACCGACTCGATCGAAGCGGCACCGCCGCCGCGCATCGCCGGATGGACCAGGCTCAACACGTTGCCCAGCGCCTTCCTGAACTGCCGGCGTCGCGCAGTCAGTGCCAGCAGCCACACGCCACCAATCAGACATGTCGCCAGTGCGGCCTCAAAAACCAGTAGGGGTCCGATCCATGCGCCTACCATCGCGAGCAGCTTGACGTCTCCCGCAGCCATTCCGCGCAGCAGATAGAGCGGCAGGAACAGAAGCAGTCCGACGACAGCGCCCGCGAGCCATGCCACAACGCCGCCCGCGAATCCTTGCAGCCAGCACTGCACAAGCAGCGCGCCGAGCAGACCGGCGCCGACGAGTACGTTGGGAATGCGGCGGCACTGGATGTCTGTGCTTGCGGCAGCGATCACCAGTGCAATGACGCACGGAATGATCGGCGGTAGTGGTGCAGTTGCGGCAATGAACATGACAAGGCCTCGTTGGTGTGGGCAGCGGTCAGGACAAGCGCGGATGCGGCGGGCGAACCAGCGTGGCGGTTCGCCCGCCGTTCCTCTCAGGTTCCTGATGTCACGTGCCCGGCGATAGCAGTGAATTTGTCGCTGACCGCCGTCGCGAGGGTCGAGTACCCTGCGAGGATTGCCGTCGCGATCAGTGCGGCCATCAGGCCATACTCGATGGCAGTCACGCCGTCTTCATCGCGAATGAATGCACCAGTGCTGTTGATGAACGATTGCATCATTACTCTCCATTTGAACTTGCCACGGCGTGTTGAGCGCTGCAGCGTGTTGCAAAAAGCCGTGATGCGACAGACGGGCAGGCAGGCCCAAGTCGTCTGTCGCATCGCTCGGGGTTAAGCCAGCTTCCCCGCGATTGCGGTGAACTTGGCGCTGACTGCATTGGCGAGCGTGGTGTAGCCGGCGAGAATTGCCGTTGCAATCAGGGCGGCCATCAGGCCGTACTCGATGGCGGTCACGCCGTCTTCGTCGCGAATGAATGCTTTCGTGCTGTTGATGATGGATTTCATGGTTTATCTCCCTTAGGATGGCTAACTTAATTGTCATCGGATGACGACGGTGGGTACTGCGTGCTGCTTGACTACAGGGTGCTACAGGAAATGGCGCGCGGACGCCCCGTGAGAGCGCGGCTGGGCAGGAGCCATAAGCGGCTCGCTGGGATTCGTGTGCAAAGGATGGTGCTGCGTGACACGCAGCGGGATGAGCTGGCGGCAAGCCAGAGCGGGGAACATCGCGTCGAAGAACGCTTCGGCATGCAGCGCCATCAGGCGCTGCGCAAAGCGCACTGCGTACCGCAAGCGCGTCTGCAACCGCGTTTGCAACCGCGTTTGAATCCGAATGAAAGAGTGCATCTTCCACTACTCCTTGTTTTCTTCTTTCGCAGCCGGATTGTTCTTCTCCGTGCCGTTGGCGGGCATGTATCGGAGAAGCCCCCGACGGCATCGACCTGGTCATGTGTCATGTCGCCGGCTGCGTAAAAAGGTAAAGGCAAGGAGTAGGCCAGCGTCGTCAGGTTCACGGAGCCATCGGACTTGTAGCCCGACAAGCGCCTTCTTTCGAATGACAGCCCGCGGAAATTTGACCGACTTGGCTCAGAACTGCATCATCGGCAGGTCATCGTTGCCGCTGCGGAATATGGCGCTCGTCGGCTATGGGCATGACTTCAAACCCAGACTTAGGGATTTAACCCAGGTGAGCCGAAAGTGAATGCTGCCGTTAATTTGCGGCGGTTTTTTCGGCTCGCTTCGGACCGATTCGTTGCAAGCCTGAAACGCAGGTAGCCGAAAGCGGCATTCATCGCGACCTGCTGGCGGTTTTGCATGTGGACTGCAGCACGCACATACAACACATGCGGTCACTGCTGCGTCACCGTTGCGTCACATACGTCGCGCAATATTGCCGACGGCCATCCCTCGGCCAACGGCTGCGCGCCGGCTATTCCTCTCATGTTGCGAACATCCATGCCGGCAAGTTTCTGGATGAGGCCCGGCGCCAGACACGTCTACAACAAGCATTCCATTAAGGATGACATTGTGTCTCGTTCAAGACTGTTTGCACTGACGGCAATCGCTTCGTCGCTTCTATTCGCGACGGCCGCACACGCCGCGGTCGACCTCATTGCGGTCGGTCAGCTGAGCGGCCTCACCGGCGACTTGTCGAAGGAAACGGCGGCGCCGCTGGAGAACGGCGTGGCGGGCAATCTGCTCGGCGGCCTCGGTTCGGGCATTGCGTACGCGGGCTGCCATACGTTCGTCGCGGTGCCTGATCGCGGGCCGAACGCGGTGTCGTATAACGCGGCCATCGACGACACGGCGTCGTACATCAACCGTTTCCAGACCTTGCGCCTGCGTCTGCAGCACAACGCAGCGGGCTCCGCCTTGCCGTATTCGCTCACGCCGAAGCTGATCGCCACGACGCTCCTGCATACGTCGGACAAACTGGTCTATGGCACGGGCGCCGCCGCGGGTGTGCCCGATGGCGCACCCGCGCTCAGCAGCCGTAACCACACGTACTACTTCACGGGCCGTTCGGATAATTTCGATCCCACGCGTCTGTCCACCAACGACCGCGACGCGCGCTTCGATCCCGAAAGCGTGCGCGTGAGCAATGACGGCGAGAGCGTGTTCATCTCCGATGAGTACGGTCCGTATGTCTATCGTTTCGATCGGCGCAGTGGCCGGCGCATCGACACCTACAAGCTGCCCGACACGTTTGCGGTGTCCACGCTGAGCCCGATCGGCAGCAATGAAATTGCGCAGAACACGACGGGGCGCGTCGCGAACAAAGGCATGGAAGGTCTCGCCATTTCGCCCGACGGCAAGACGCTGTTCGGCGCGATGCAAAGCCCGTTGATTCAGGACGGCGGCACGGACGGCGCGTTCACGCGCATCGTGAAGATCGACGTGCGCAGCGGTAAAACCACACAGTTCGCGTATCCGCTCACGAACATCGGCACGACAGCGAAACCGAAGTATCCGACCATCAGCGACGTGGTCGCCGTGAACGATCATGAACTGCTGGTGGACGAACGCGACGGCAAAGGTCTCGGCGACAATTCGACCGCTGTTTTCAAGCGTGTTTTCCATATCGATCTGGCGAACGCGCAGGACGTGAGCAACACGAGCGGGCAAGCCGGGCTCGCGCCGTATGCGGTGCAAAAAACGCTGTTCCTCGATGTCGTCGCGCAACTGACCGCGCACGGTTACAACGCGAACGACATTCCCGCGAAGCTCGAAGGACTCGCATTCGGGCCGGACGTCGTGGTCGGCGGCGTCAAGAAGCACACGCTTTTTATCGCTAACGACAACGACTTTATCGGCACGGTCACCGATTCGAATCATCCGGCGGGCATTGCCAATCCGAATCAGTTCTTCGTCTTCGCATGGGACGCGAGCGAACTGCCGGCCTACGTCGCGCAAAAACTGACGGGCGCTGCGGCGGGCAAAGGGCGCGGTCACGATGAGCATGTGTGCGAAGCCGAGCGCGACGACGACGATCATTAACGCAATGGGCGCGCACAGTGCGTCCGTCGACGCTAAAGAGCGTCGCTAGATAACGTTATAAAAATCGCTTCATTCCCTTGGCTCTCGCGGCTCGGTACGCTGACGCATCAACCGAACGCGAGGGCTTATCGCAGTGTCTGTTCCCACATCGTTTTCAACGCGGCGGCGCGCACTCAGGCTGCTCGGCGCCGCGCCCGCATTCGCCGCGGCGAGCCTCTTTCAATCGCATTCTGCGCAGGCCGCGGACCTCGCGTCGACCACGCTCGTACTCGGCGACCAGGCCGGCGGCACGCGCGCGCTCGTGGAGGCCGCCAAGATGCTCGACGGTGCGCCGTATGCGTATCGATGGGCTAATTTTCAGGGCGCGGCGCCGCTCTTCGAAGCGCAACGCGCGGGCGCCGTCGATCTCGCGCCCGCAGGCGATCTGCCCGTGCTCGCCGCAGCGGTCGGCGATCCGACGTTGAAAATCGTAGCGACGCGCGTGGGCTCCGGCGCACAACTCGGCATCTTGATCGCGCCGGATTCGACGATACGCAGCGTCGCGCAACTGAAAGGGCGTACCGTGTTCGTTTCGTCGGCGCGCGGCAGCATTTCGCAATTCCAGCTATACGGCGCGCTTGCCGAAGCAGGCTTGTCGAAAGACGACGTGACCGTGCGCTTCATCTTGCCGGTGGATGGCTTCGCGGCGTTCGCGTCAGGCTCGATCGAAGCGTGGGCAACGTTTGATCCGTACTACGGCATCGCCGTGCAACGCGGCGCGCGCATCTTGCGCGACGGCACGGGCATCAATAGCGGACTCGGTTTTATCACCGCATCGGGCGCGTCGCTTGCCGACACACGCAAGCGCGCGGCAATCGCGGACGTTCTGTTGAGACTGCAACGCGCGGGCGAGTGGGCGCTTGCGAACCCGGACGCCTACGCGCAGATCTATGCAACGCTGACGCGCTCTCCGCTCGATGCGGCGAGAACCATCACGCGCCGCGCGTCGCTCAAGCAGCATTTCGTCAGCGACGCGGATATCGCCGCGCTTCAGAAAGTTGCCGACAGTGCGAACCGCGACGCGATCTTGCCGCGCCGCATCGACGTTCGCGCGATCTCCGAGACGCGTATCGCGCAGTCGGCCACCGGCTGACGCATTACGCGACGTTTGTTAATCGAGGCCGCCCTGACACAAGTACTTGATCGACAGATAATCGTCGAGTCCGTACTTCGAGCCTTCGCGGCCATAGCCCGATTCCTTCACGCCGCCGAACGGCGCGGCTTCGCTCGACACCGCGCCCTCGTTGATGCCGATCACGCCTGCTTCGAGCCGCGCGGCCACGCGGTTGATGCGCCGCACGTCCTGCGTATAGAAGTAAGCGGCAAGACCGAAGGGCGTATCGTTCGCGAGACGGATCGCTTCGGCTTCGTCGTTGAAGCGGAACAGCGGCGCGACCGGTCCAAAGGTCTCTTCGCAGCACACCAGCATGTCGTCCTGCGCGTTGGTCAGCACGGTGGGCGCATAGTAATTCGGGCCGAGCTCCGTGAGGCGCTTGCCGCCGGTCAACACGTTTGCCCCTTGTTTTACGGCATCTTCTACGTGACGCGCGATTTTGTCGATCGCGCGCTCGTTGATCATCGGGCCGATTTGCGCGCCGGCGTCCGTTGCGGGCGCAACCTTCAGCGCCCCAACGCGTTTGGCGAGCAGATCGGCGAAACGTTCATAAACGCCGGCCTGCACGTAGACGCGATTCGGGCATACGCAGGTCTGTCCGCCGTTGCGAAACTTGGCGGCCATCAGTCCCGCGACGGCCGCGTCGAGGTCCGCATCGTCGAATACGATGAAGGGCGCGTTGCCGCCCAATTCGAGCGACAGCTTCTTCAAGGTGGCCGCGGATTCGCGCGCAAGATGCTTGCCGACCGGCGTCGAACCGGTGAATGTAATCTTGCGCACGCGGGCATCGGCGAGCCAGTCGGCCACGGCTTCAATGCCTTGTTCGCGCGAAGCCGACAGCATGTTCAGCACGCCGTCGGGCACGCCGGCTTCCTGCGCGAGCGCGGCGAGTGCAAGCGCGGTCAGCGGCGTGTCTTCGGCGGGCTTGGCAATCACCGTGCAACCGGCCGCGAGCGCGGGCGCGATCTTGCGCGCGATCATCGCGAGCGGGAAATTCCACGGCGTGATGGCGGCCACGATGCCGATCGGCTCCTTCACCGCGCTCATGCGCTTGCCGCGCTGCTGCTGCGGAATGATGTCGCCGTAGATGCGCGTGGCTTCGTCGGCGAACCACGCGACGTACGACGCGCCGTAAGCGACTTCGCCGCGGCTTTCCGCGAGCGGCTTGCCTTGTTCCGTCGACATCAGCTTCGCGAGATCTTCGGTGTTCGCGACGATCAGCGCATGCCAGCGGCGCAGAATCTCCGCGCGCTCGCGCGGCAGCGTGTCGCGCCATGCGGGCAGCGCGCGAGCGGCGGCGTCGGTGGCGGCGCGCGCATCCGCGGCACTGCTGTTCGCGACCTCGACGATCGTCTCGCCCGTCGCCGGATTCGTGACGGGAAAGCGCGCGCCGTTCGCGGCGGCGATCCATTTGCCGTCGATAAAATTCAGCGGACGGATCAGTTCATTGCGCGTCAATGCGAGAGACATTGCGTTGCTCCTTGGTGGCCTTTTGACGGAATCGGGCGTGCGTTTTTCGCCATTGCGCCGGGCGGCGCGGCGGCATGCATGCGGTCATGCACGGCGATGCGATAGATCGATGCTACGCGTGTCGCGCGATCAATGAATCGCCTCAAAAAGCGGCCCACGGTGTGCGTATGGTTTTTTTCGAGCCGCTACAGCATTTTCTGCTGAATGCGTTGCTTGCCGTTGGAGCGCGAGCGTTGCAAAGAGCGTTGCAAAGAGCGCTGCAACGAGCGTTGCAATCAGCGGCTGCGGCGCGGTCCTGTCGACGCGCGCACGACGAGTTGAGGCGGCGGGCCGAGCACCATCGACGGTTGCCGCTCGGGCGTCTGGATCAGGCGGATCAGACTGTTGATCGATAACTCCGCGATCTGCGCCGTTTGGATCGCGACGGTGGTCAGCGCGGGGTGCACCTGATGCGCGAGTTGAATGTCGGTGATGCCGATAACCGACACGTCGTCGGGCACCGCGCGCCCGAGCGTGATCAAGGCCTGCGCCGCGCCGATCGCGAGCAGGTCGTTGGTCGCGAAGATCGCGGTGACGAACGGCCGCACGGCCATCAACTGCATGCACGCGGTGTAGCCGGCGTCGATCGAGTCGCGCACCTGCAGTACCGCGGCCGTGTCCGCTTCGACGCCGGCGGCGCGCATCGTCGCGCGAAAACCATTGGAGCGCGCGTCCTGCAAGCCGCCGCAACCATCGCCGACCAGCAGCCCGACTTCGCGATGGCCCAGTTCCAGCAAATGCTGCGCGGCGAGTTCGCCGGCGCGCGCGAAATCCACGGCAATGCACGGCAGCGCGGGCGGCGTCTCGGGGTGCTCCCACATCGCCAGCAGGATCGGCGCGCTATGCGTGGCCGACGCGCACAAGTCGTTGATCGCGATGTCCGTGTTCATGACGAGCACGCCGTCCGCCAGCGTGCCCGCGATCTGGTTCAGATACGCGCGGCCTATCTCGGCGTCGTCGTCGGTATTGCAGACCATCAGGAAATGGCCGGCTTTGCGCGCCGCACGTTCGGCGGCCAGCACGAACTCGGGGTAGAACGGGTTCGAGATATTCGACAGCATCAACGCGAGTGTCGACGAGCGGCCCTCGGCCAACGCGCGCGCGTTCAGATTCGGCCGGTAGCCGAGATCCTCGATGGCCTTCAGCACGCGCTCCGCTGTTTCCGGACGCACCTTCTCGCGGTTGCGCAACACGTTGGAGACCGTCGCGGCAGTGACATGTGCGCGCTTCGCGACTTCGGACAGGGTGACCATTTTTCTCGTTTATCCCAAATTCAGGGAGCGCGCTTCAAATGTTGCAAGCAGCGAGCGACGTTGATAACTTGCTGGAAAACACAACTTCGATAACCCGCAGCGCCGCCTTCCACACGAACCGCGGTGAACAAGGAGACAGTCAAATGGCTTTCCCGCTCGACCTCGAATTTAAGCGATTAAATGCCGCGTGCGCAAGACCCGGCGAACTATTTTTTCGCGCGATTTAAGCGGTTAAATGAAGAGGAGACAAGATGGCTACGATTCGTTTAACCGACGTGGAGAAGGCATACGGCGACCACGCGCCGGTGATCCGGCGCGTCAACCTGGAAGTCGCGCAGCACGAGTTCTGCGTGTTTCTCGGCCCGTCGGGCTGCGGGAAGTCGACGTTGCTGCGCATGATCGCGGGTCTCGAGGATCTCAGCGCGGGCGAACTGCGCATCGGCGGCCGTCTGATGAACGACGTGCCCGCAGCCGGCCGCGGAGTGGCGATGGTGTTCCAGAGCTACGCGCTGTTCCCGCACATGACGGTGTTCGACAACATGGCGTTCGGTCTCAAGCTCGCGAAGCAGCCGAAGAGCGTGATCGACAGCAAGGTCCGCGAAGCTGCGCGCATTCTGCAACTCGACAGCTTGCTTGACCGCTATCCGAAAGCGCTGTCCGGCGGCCAGCGTCAGCGCGTTGCGATTGGCCGCGCGATCGTGCGCGAGCCGGGTGTGTTTCTCTTCGACGAACCGCTATCGAATCTCGACGCCGCATTGCGTGGGCAAACCCGTGTGGAGATTGCACGCCTGCATCAGCGGTTTGCGAATGCGAGCGTGGTGTACGTCACGCACGATCAGGTCGAAGCGATGACCCTCGCGGACAGAATCGTGCTGCTGCATGCGGGCGCCGATGCCGAGCGCTTCGGCAGCATCGCGCAAAGCGGTGCGCCGCTCGAGTTGTACCACCACCCGAATTCGCGTTTCGTCGCGGGCTTTATCGGCTCGCCGCGCATGAACTTTATCGACGGTGTCGTCGACTCGATAGAGCCAGGCAAAGTGTCGGTCACGCTCGCTCGACAAGACGAGCAGTTGACCGCTTACGTGGATGGCCGTCGCCTGCAGCGCGGCCAGCCGGTCACGCTTGGCGTGCGCCCCGAGCATTTGCGTCTCGATGGCAACGAGCAGTTCATTGAGTGCGCAACCGTTTTGTCGGAACGACTCGGCGAACACAGCTACATTCACGCGGATCATGCAGGCGGCTCGCTTGTCGCGAAGGCACCGGGCGATACGCCGATCGGTTCCGGCGAGCGCATTCGCGTTCACGTGCCGCCTGAGGCGTGTCATCTGTTCGACGCGCAAGGTGTCGCGCTGCGCCGTAGCACGTTCGACCCTGAGCGCATTGCCGCGTGAACAGGCCGCGATTCATGCATTACCGCAAGCCATAGCAGTAGTCGATTTTTTAAAGCAGGATGCCGCCATAGAGCGGTTCACCACGTTGGCAGTGAATCGCTGCCAGCCAACAAGGTAGTCAAGGAGACAAAAGATGATTGCTCTACGCCTTCGCCGTCTAGCGCGCGTGTCGGTTGCAGCCGCGCTCGTTGCCGGCACGCTCGGCTACGTGACAGCCGACGCCGCTACGCTCACCGTCAACGTGTCAGCGCGCGGCAATCAGCGCTCGACATGGCAGGACGCGTTCGACAAGTTCAAGAAAGCCAATCCCGATGTCGATCTGAAAGTGACTTACATCACCGAGGAAGCGTACAAGGTACAGATGGGCGGCTGGCTGGCGACCGATCCGCCCGATGTCGTGTCTTGGCACGACGGCGAGCGCATGGCGTATTACGCGCAGCGCGGCCTGCTGGAAGATCTCACGCCGGACTGGAACAAGAACGGCTGGTCGCAGCAATATGCGTCGGTGAAGGAAGCATCGACCTATAAGGGCAAGCAGTACGCGGCGCCGCTCGGCTATGACGCGTATGGCTTCTTCTATCGCAAGGATCTGTTCGAGAAGGCGGGCGTTAAAAGCGAGCCGAAGACATGGGATGAATTTCTCGATGCCTGCAAAAAGCTGAAGGCGAGTGGCGTCGCGCCTATTGCAGTCGCTGCTCGCGATAGCTGGACACTCGCCGCATGGTTCGACTATCTGGATTTGCGCATCAACGGCAACGAGTTTCATCAGAAGCTGATGGCAGGCGAGATTCCGTACACGGACGCGCGCGTGAAAAAGGTCTACACCGCGTGGAAAACGTTGATCGACGATCATTACTACATCGACAACGCACTCTCCTATGATCTCGATTCCATTGCACCGTTTCTCGTGAGCGGCAAAGCCTCGATGATGTTGATGGGCACATTCTTCTCGGCGAGCATTCCCGCATCCGTGAAGCCGCAAACGGGCTTCTTCCGCTTCCCCGTGATCGACGCCAATGTGCCAATGGCCGAAGACGGTCCCGTCAATGTACTTTTGATTCCGGCAAAAGCGAAGAACAAGACCGACGCACGCAAACTGCTCGCTTTCATGGAGCAGCCGCAGATCAATGCGGATCTCGCGCGCGGCTGGGGCCAGTTGCCTTCGAATAGTCAGGCAGCGGAGCCGGAAGACCCAATTTCCAAAGTTGGCTTTCAGACGCTCGCGAATACGAAAGGCGGCATTGCACAGTTCTACGATCGCGACATGCAAAAAGAAATGGCCGACGAGGGCATGAAAGCGATGCAGCAGTTCTACAGCGATCCGTCGCAACTCGACGCGATACTCGCGCGCCTCGAAACGACGCGCAAGCGTATCTACAAGAAGTAAGTCCACCGCACCGGCGCCATGCGGCGCCGGCGTACGCCTTCGACTTTCGACGAGGCTCGATCCATGTCTCATTCCGCAGCGCGCCGCCTACCCGCGGCCCAGCATCGTCACGTCTCCACGACGCGCCGTCATCAGCATCGCGCCGCATTGCTGTTCCTGTTGCCGGGCTGTGCGTTGTTCTGTCTATGCGTGATTTATCCGATTATCAGCAGCATATCGCTCAGCTTTTATCACTGGGACGGCATGACGCCGAAGACCTTCGCCGGCTTCGACAACTACGTCGAGTTATTCCACGCGGATACCTTCTATACGGCGCTAAAGAACAACTTGATATGGCTCGCGCTATTTCTGCTGGCCCCGCCGCTCGGCCTGCTGTTCGCGCTTTATCTGAATCAGCACATTCGCGGCATGCGTGTCGTGAAGTCGCTTTTCTTCGCGCCGTTCGTGCTGTCGGGCGTGGTAGTCGGTCTCGTGTTTAGCTGGTTCTACGACCCAGGCTTCGGCCTGCTGCGACTGATTGTCGGTCACGGCATTCCTGTGCTCGGCGATCCGAAGACCGTGACGTTCGGCATTATCTTCGCTGCGTTGTGGCCGCAAACGCCGTTTTGCATGGTGCTGTATCTCACCGGTCTCACCGGCATTAACCCGGAAGTAGTGGAGGCCGCGCGCATGGAAGGCGCGAAAGGATTGCGTCTTTTGTGGCACGTGATTTTGCCGCAATTGCGGCCCGCCACTTTCATGGCGGTGGTGTTGACGGTAATCGGCGCGCTGCGCAGCTTCGATCTGATTGCCGTGATGAGCGGCGGCGGTCCTTTCGACAGTTCAACCGTGCTCGCCTATTACATGTACGACCAGGCGATCAAGTACTACCGCGAAGGCTATTCCGCGGCGATTGCCGTCGTGCTGTTCGCCATCATGCTCGTCTACATCGTGTTCCATTTGCGCCGCATGCTGCGCGAAGAACGTTGATTACCGGAGTCACGCGTCATGTATCCACTTCCCGTACAACGCTGGAAACCCCTGAATCGCAGGCTATATAAAGCGTCTTTGCCGATTGCATTGCTGATCTGGCTATTGCCGATGCTTGCTGTACTCGTCACGTCGATTCGTTCTTCCGACGAACTCTCGCAAGGCGAGTACTGGACCTGGCCCAAACACTTTGCGCTGATCGAAAACTACGGCACCGCGCTTACGCAAACGCCGATGCTGCATTACTTCGCGAACAGCGTGCTCATTACGGTGCCTTCAGTACTCGGTGCGATCGTGCTGGCGTCGATGGCGGGCTTTGCATTGGCCACCTATCGTTTCCCCGGCAATACCGTGATCCTGTTCGGCTTCGTCGCCGGCAATTTCGTGCCGATCCAGATCCTGATGATTCCGGTGCGCGACATGGCCCTGAAGTTCGGCCTCTTTAATAGCGTATGGGCGCTCGTGATCTTTCACGTTTCATTTCAGACTGGCTTTTGCACGCTCTTTCTGCGCAATTTCATCAAGCAGTTGCCGTTTGAAATGATCGAGGCCGCACGGGTGGAAGGCGCGAGCGAATGGGCGATCTACTGGCGCATCGTGTTGCCCCTGATTCGTCCCGCGCTCGCCGCACTCGGCATTCTCGTGTTCACGTTCGTCTGGAACGACTACTTCTGGGCGCTATGTCTCACACAAGGCGATGAAGCCGCGCCGATCACTGTCGGCGTCGCCGCACTCAAAGGGCAATGGACGACCGCATGGAATCTGGTCGCGGCCGGCTCGGTGCTTGCCGCGCTGCCCTCCGTGTTGATGTTCTTCGCGATGCAAAAGCATTTCGTCGCCGGCCTGACTTTTGGTGCAAGCAAGGGCTGATCCGGCTATTCGACGTCACTCATAAAGAGACTTTCACATGCAACTTGGTGTTTGCTACTACCCCGAACAATGGCCGCACACGATGTGGGCCGACGACGCGAAGCGTATGGTCGAACTCGGCATCACGCACGTACGTATCGCTGAATTCGCGTGGAGCCGGATGGAACCGCGCGCGGGCGAATTCGTATGGGAATGGCTCGACGAAGCGGTCGCCACGCTCGCGAATGCCGGACTGAAACTCGTGCTCGGCACGCCTACCGCGTCGCCGCCGAAGTGGTTGATCGACGCGCATCCGGACGTGTTGCCTGTACGCGCCGACGGCACGCGCTGGAATTTCGGCTCGCGCCGTCATTACGATGTTTGCAGTGAGATTTATCGGCGAGAGTGCTTGCGTATTGTCAGTGCAATGGCGGAGCGTTACGGACGGCATGCGTCGATCATTGCGTGGCAAACCGATAACGAACTCGGTTGTCATGAAACCGTGCCGAGCTATTCGCCGGCTGCTTTAGCACGCTTTCACGCATGGCTGCGTCGACGCTATGAAACGGTCGATGCGCTCAACCGTGAATGGGGCAACGTGTTCTGGAGCATGGAGTACGCGTCGTTCGAAGCAATCGAATTGCCGAATCTCACGCCGACGGACGCGAACCCGATTCATCTGCTCGACTTTCGCCGTTTCATGTCCGACGAGGTGGCGAGTTTTCATCGCGAGCAAGTCGATGTATTGCGCCGTTATGCACCTACGGCCGATGTACTGCATAACTTCATGGGCTTCTTCACCACGTTCGATCACTACCGCTTCGCAGAAAACAATTCACTCGATGTCGCCGCGTGGGACAGCTATCCGATTGCGCGCACCGAATCGATTGCGTTGCCTGAAGAGCAGAAAGCGCGTTACGCGCGCACCGCGCATCCCGATGTATCCGCATTCGATCACGACCGTTACCGTGCAATCGGACGCGGGCGTTTCTGGGTGATGGAGCAGCAGGCGGGCCCTGTGAACTGGGCGCCGTGGAATCCGGTGCCCGCGAAAGGCATGGTCAGACTCTGGGCCTACGAGGCGTTCGCGCACGGCGCCGAACTGGTGTCGTATTTCCGTTGGCGTCAGTGCCCGTATGCGCAGGAGCAGATGCATTCTGGCCTCAATCTGCCGAACAACGAGTTGTCGCCGGGCGGCATGGAGGTGCAACAGGCGGCGCGTGAGATTGCTTCTATCCCGGAGTTCGCACGACTGGGCGCTCCCGCGCGTGCGGCGACTGCAATCGTATTCGATTACGAAACGCAGTGGATGTTCGAGATTCAGCGTCACGGCAAGGGCTTCGATTATCAAACGCTCGTGTTCGACTACTACGAGTCGCTGCGCGAACTTGGGCTCGACGTGGACATTGTTTCGAGTAAGGCCGATCTTTCCTCATACCGGCTCGTGGTCGTGCCGAGTGTCGCTGTGATCGACGATGCGTTGGTCGCGCAAATCGAGCGTGGTTCCGCGCAATGGGTATTCGGGCCGCGCAGCGGCTCAAAGACCGCGGCGTTTGCGATTCCACAGCAACTGCCGCCCGGCGCGCTGCAACGTGTACTGCCGATGCAAGTGCTCGAAGTCGAGTCGCTGCGTGCATCGCTCGCACCCGCTGTTTCTATTGATGGTGTCGAGGGTATCGCAATGCATTGGCGCGAACACGTGCGCGCTAATAGCGAGACGCGCGTCGATGCGCAATTCGCGGACACGTGGCCCGCCATTCTCACTCATGGGCGCGTTCGTTACGTGGCGGCCTGGCTTTCGCACGCATTGCATCGCGCGGTA
This sequence comes from Paraburkholderia sp. RCC_158, assembly GCF_041355255.1. Classification (NCBI taxonomy): domain Bacteria; kingdom Pseudomonadati; phylum Pseudomonadota; class Betaproteobacteria; order Burkholderiales; family Burkholderiaceae; genus Paraburkholderia; species Paraburkholderia sp. RCC_158. The sequence continues at coordinate 51,775 of NZ_JBFUPM010000006.1, forward strand.
TTGCAGCGGGCGGCGCAAGAAGCCGGCATTGCGACGCAATTGCTGCCGGAAGGCTTGCGCATTCGGCGTCGTGCGGATTTGACGTTCGCGTTCAACTTCGGCGCGCAGCAGGTGCAGGTTCCCGCGCCGGCCAATGCAACGTTCGTGCTTGGACAGCCGCAACTGCGCACCGGCGATGTCTGCGCATGGAAAGACGTATGAAGTACCGAGCAGCAAGTCAGTAGTGGCATTGAGCAGCTTCAATCTGAACCAGGCGAGCCACGACGAGTCGCCATTCAATAGATGGAGGATGACAGATGAACAGAAGAGAAATGCTGGGATGGCTCGCGTCCGCGGCGGCAGCGGCCGGCGCGGGCTCGATGATCGGCACGCCGGCAATGGCCGCTGACGACGTCAAAACGGCTTCACGTAGCGGCTGGTTTGCAAAGGGCGCGGACGTTTCCACGCTGCTCGAACTCGAAGCGAACGGCGCGAAGTTCTACGATCATGGCGTGCCGCACGACTGTCTGCTGCTTCTGAGGAGTCACGGCGTCGACTCCATTCGTATCAAGGTCTGGAATGATCCTGGCAATCCGAACTATTTTCCAGCCGATCAAAGCCCGCGCGCCGGTTACAACAACGCGGAACATGTGCGTGTGCTGGCGCGGCGTGCTGCGGCGCTCGGCATGCGCATCCTGATCGACTTTCACTATAGCGACTGGTGGGCCGATCCGGGCAAGCAGTACCCGCCGCATGCGTGGGCCGGCAAGAACATTACGGAGACTTGTGCATTGCTGTCCGAGTACACGTCGAATGTACTCAATATGCTCAAGCGCGACGGCGTTCGTCCCGAGTGGGTGCAGGTGGGCAATGAGATCACCGGCGGCATGCTGTGGCCGCTCGGCAAATACGATCAGTGGGACAACCTCGCGCAATTGCTGAAGGCGGGTCATGATGCGGTCAAATCGGTCGATCAGCGCATCAAGGTCATGCTGCATATCGACAGCGGCGGCAACAACGCGACGAGTCGCTGGTGGTTCGACAGCGCGATCCAGCGAGGCGTGAGCTTCGACATGATCGGCTTGTCGTATTACCCGCAATGGCAGGGCGCGCTGAGCGATCTGCAAACCAATGCGAACGATCTCGCGACGCGCTACGACAAGGATGTGATGGTGGTGGAAACCGCGTATCCGTGGACGACGAGCGACGGCGACTCCGAGCCGAATGCGATGACTAACACGGGTTCAACGACTTTCCCGCAAACGCCCGCAGGCCAGGCGCAGTTTCTTGCGGCTGTCGCCGACATCGTGAAGGCAATACCCGACGGCCACGGCAAAGGCGTGTTCTGGTGGGAGCCGGAATGGATTCCGACGCCGAATGTCGGCTGGAAAGTCGGCGCGGGCGATCAGTGGGACAACAACACGTTGTTCGATTTTCACGGCAACGTGCTGAGTTCGCTGGATGCGTTTCGCAAACTTTAAACGGGCGTAAAGCCGTCAACGCATTGCATCGCAAAGCAGGCGTTAGCGCGCTGACGTCTGCTGCGTGCGCGCCTTCACGCAGTCGGATGTGAACGCCATGCTGGCCTGATCCGGCGTCATGCGTGGCGCGTTCGGTGCATAGATCTTCTCGATGATCGCGGCGAAGGTCTGGCGGTCCGCATCGTCGCGATAGTACTTTGCGGCTTGATCGAGCGCCTGCGCTTTGGTCTTTTTGTGCGCGCGCCACGACGCCACCTGACCGGCAATATCGCCGATTGCAAAGCATTGATTGCTGACCGTTTGTGCCGCGGCCTGAGTCGCCGCTTGTGCGAGACACGTTGCAAGCAATGCCGATACGACTACGCGTTTCATGACGACGAATCCTGTTGGGCGCAAAGCCCGCAGTTTACGCGCGAGCAAGCGATAGCTGCCCGCGTCGATTCGTCGCTGGCTGCTGCTATTTCTTGTCGGGCTCGGCTTCGGTGTTCGTTCCGCTTTTGCCGTTGCTTCTGTTCGTGACGGCGCCGGTTTCATCGAGTTCGTCGTCGAGGTCGTCGTCGTTTTCGCCGGCGGGCGGGTCGGATTCGGCGGCTGTCATCGTCGACAGAATGTGGCGAGCGGGCAGCGTATTGGCAATCGGATTCAGGTTCATGACGTGCGCTCCAAAAGAGAGTCAGCTTGAATTCAGCAAGCCGCGAGCCCGCTCACGCACGTTGATCCGCCAAATAAAAAAGCCGCCTCGAAAGGCGGCTTTGAACAAACTCGAAGCAAGCAAACCGGCACGCGCTCTCGCGCGCTACGCATCAATCAATGCCCAAACGATTCCGCCTTCGACACCGGCGCGTTCGCCACATACGGCCGCGCCATCTGCTTGATCAGCAACGCGATGCACGCGATGATGCCGGCGACCGCGATCGTCGCAAAGATGCCGGCGAACGTGAAGTGACGGCGTGTCAGTTCGGCCACGAGAAACGAGCCCGCAATGCCGCCGAAACGTCCAATGCCGAGCATCCACGCGACGCCCGTGCCGCGGCCTTGCGTCGGGTAGAACGCGGCGGCGAGCGCGGGCATCGACGATTGCGCGGTGTTCATCAGCACGCCCGCGACGAACACGATGAACACGAGCGCGCCGACATTGCCCGCGGCCTGGCCGATGAAGTACACGCTCACGGCGGTCAGCGCATAGCAGGCCGCGATGATCCGGTTCGCGTTGAAGCGGTCCATCAGCACGCCGCACACCACGGCGCCCACGCCGCCCAGCGGGAACAACGCGGAGATGAGCGTCGCGCGTTGCGGCGTGAGGCCGGCGTCCTTCAGCAGAATCGGCATCCAGTTGATCGACGCGTAGAAAATCACGAGGCCCATGAAGTAGGTGATCCACAGCATTACCGAGCCGACGATGTACGCACGCGACAGCACGACGGCCGCGCCCTTGCCGCCGGTTGCCGGCGCGGTCTCGGTCATCGTGAACGCTTCCGCGTCGGCGGCCGTGCTGGAGACGCGCCCGAGCGCCGCGCGAATGCGCGCGACCGGCTGATTGTTGGCGACCATGTAGCGCACCGATTCCGGCATCCTGATCAGCAACAGCACGAAGAGCACGAGCGGTGCGATGCCGCCGAGCAACAGCACGCTGCGCCAGCCGAAGTGCGGAATCATCCACGCGGCGAGGAAGCCGCCGAATGCCGCGCCGAGCGGAAAGCCGCAAAACATCAGATTGATGATCGTCGCGCGGCGGCTGTCCGGGCAGTATTCGCCCATCATCGTGACCGCGTTCGGCATGGCCGCGCCGAGGCCGACGCCGGTAACGAAGCGCAGCACCGTCAGATATTCGATGCTCGTCGAGAACGCAGAGCCGAGGCACGCGGCGCCGAACAGCAGCACCGAGCCGAGCAGCATCGAGCGCCGCCCGAGCCGGTCGGACAGCGGCCCGGAGGCCAGTGCGCCGCACGCGAGGCCGAACAGCGCCGCGCTCAGCACGGGCGCGAGCGCCGGTTTGGTGATGCCCCATTCCGCGAGCAGCGACGGCGCGATGAAGCCGATGGCGGCCGTGTCGAAACCATCCAGCAGGACGATCACGAAACACATGGCAAAGACCAGCCACTGGAACGGCGAAAACGGATGCTCGTTGAGGAAGGTCTGAACGTTCACAGCGTCGCTGCGATTCATGATGGGTCTCCTGACTGCAAAAAGGCTCGTCGGAGCGAGCCTTGTCTTACCTTACGATGCGCGTCGCACGGTCCGCTTCATTCATGCATGGTATGCGGACGGTGTGCCTGTCGCCATCAGTTTTGATTTGTTCGTATATAGAACTGTGATTCTCTCAGCGAACAAGCGACACTGTAAGGAATTTCCCGACGAAGGGTCAACGCGGGATTACCCGACACTGTGGCCGGTTGGCGTCGAAAGGACAATGGGGAAGGGCGAGGCAGCCGCGGCGCGCGCTCGCGCGCGCCGACTGAAGAGCAGATACAGCGGTTTAAATCAGAGAATGACGTACACCTTGCGCATGGTCTCCTCGACTTCCCAGAGACCTTCCGTATTCGCTTCGAAAAACAACGTGTCGCCGCCCGCGAAATGGACCGTCTCTTCATTGTCCGGCGTAAAGCGTCCGCGTCCAGCGAGGATGTGCATCACCTCCGCCTGCTTCACCGAGCGGCGATACGTGCCGGCCGAGCATTCGAAGATGCCGGTGTCAATCGCCTCGGCGCTACTGAGCACGCGCTGCACACCCGACACGCGGATCGGCGTGGTGCCCGGCAAGCCGGCCGTGCCCCAATCCTCGAGATTCGGCAGAGTCACGCTCTGTTTGATTTGTTGAACCTTCATGGCTTTCAGCGCCTTTATCCGATGAATGCACGCAGCCTGCTCACAGGCCGCGGGTTGATGAGTTCGCAATGGTCTGCTCGACCTTGCCGAGTCGTACGACGGTGACGCCGGGGCGCAATTGCCGCAACGATGGCATCACGAGCATGCAGTTGTCGTAAGGCGTGGCGACGGCTTCGCCGTTCGACCAGCCGATCACGGCGCCGGCTTCGGGAAAGATTTCGAGCCCGGTATAAGGACCGGCAAAACGAAAATCCATGCTTGTCGCGACGACCGGTTGCGTGACGCGCACGATGTGCTGCACGGGCGGTAACGGCGCGAGCCAGTCCGACGGCAGATCGCTTTGGTCGGTCACGCCGGCGAGCAGCAAAAACCGCGCGGTGGTGTCGCGCGCCACTGCGACGGCGCTCGCCTCCCAGTGTTGCCCGCATTCGATCAGCAACGCGTTCTTTGCGCTCGCCGGGTCGCCGAAGCCTTCGTAGTCGCGCATGCGGCGGCCTTCGGGATGGCCTTCGTCGCAGATCACGGTGGCAGGCGTGCCGAGCTGCACGGCGAGGTCGATGCCTTTTTGCAGCGGCCCGGCCACGATCAGCGGCTTGCTTTTTTCGTGCATCGAATGAAGATCGAGCAGCGCGTCAACGCTGTCGATCACCGGCCGCATCGCCCGTGCGCGCGCGAGTTCGCTCGAGTTGCGCGCGGCATCGTCGAGCACCGCCGCGGTCCACACGCGGTTGAAGTCCTGATCGACGAAACGGGCCGCGTCCGGCTTCGCGGGATCGAAGCTCCGGTAGGCGTCGACATTCGCAAACGCGAGCGTGAGCCGCCCGCGGCGCGGGCGCAGCTTCAGGCGCAAGAGTTCATCGACAACAATCGCGCCGCACACTTCATTGCCGTGCGTGAGCGCGTTGATCATGACGTGCGGACCGTCCACGCCGGAGTCGAACGTGTGAACGTAGGCAATGCCCGACGCAGATTGTTCGTGCACCGAAATATCGGGGAACGCGACTTCGATCGGATAGGTTTCCATGTTCAGCCGAGCCTCGCCGCAATCGCCTCGCCGACTTGTGTGGTGTTCGCCTTGCCGCCCAGGTCGCCAGTATGCGGGCCTTCAACGAGCGTTGCTTCGATGGCGGCCAGAATCGCGTCGTGCGCGTCGCGCTCGTTGCCCTCGTGATTGCCGAGGAAGTCGAGCATCATCGCGGCGGACCAGATCATCGCAATCGGATTGGCAATGTTCTTGCCGGCGATGTCCGGCGCGGAGCCGTGCACCGGCTCGAACAGCGACGGAAACTTGCGGTCCGGATTCAGATTGCCCGACGGCGCGAGGCCGATCGTGCCGGTACATGCAGGGCCGAGGTCGGAAAGAATGTCGCCGAACAGATTGGTCGCGACCACCACGTCGAAGCGATCCGGATTCAGCACGAAGCGCGCGCACAGAATGTCGATGTGCTGCTTGTCCCACGTCACATCGGGATATTGCGCGGCGATGCCGGCCGCGCATTTGTCCCACCAGGGCATGCTGATCGCAATGCCGTTGCTCTTCGTCGCGACGGTGATCTTCTTGCGCTCGCGGCGCTGCGCGAGATCGAACGCGAACTTCAGCACGCGCTCGCTGCCGTGCCGCGTGAATACCGATTCCTGCAACACGAACTCGCGCTCGGTGCCTTCGAACATCACGCCGCCCACCGACGAATACTCGCCCTCGGTGTTCTCGCGCACGATCCAGAAGTCGATGTCGCCCGCCTTGCGGCCCGCGAGCGGCGAAGGTACGCCGGCGAAGAGTCGCGCCGGACGCAGGTTGATGTACTGATCGAATTCGCGGCGGAATTTGAGCAGCGATCCCCACAGCGAAACGTGGTCGGGCACGGTGTCGGGCCAGCCCACTGCGCCGAACAGAATGGCGTCGGCCGATTGCAGTTGCGCTTTCCAGTCGTCCGGCATCATCTGGCCGTGCTTTGCGTAGTAGTCGCAGCTCGCCCATTCGATGTGCTGATACTCGAGTTCGATGCCAAAGCGCGTCTTCACCGCGTCGAGCACGCGCAGCGCCTCGGGCATGACTTCGACGCCGATGCCGTCGCCGGGAATGACTGCGATCCGATATTTCTTCGACATGCTGTGCTCCTCCATTAGGGCTTGTACCGATCCGATAACAGTTATTTTATTCCTGCTGTTTGGTCATAAAATGGTCGCTTTAGTTAAGCCACTGTGCACGATTCGTGTACAAAGCCGGACGCCACAGAGCCTCATCGAGAAACCTATGAATGCCGTCCCGTCACCCGATCTCGGCGACCTGCGCGTGTTTTGCGAAGTCGCGCGCAAAGCCAGTTTCAGCGCGGCGGCCGAATCGCTGTCGGTGTCCGCGGCGTATGTCAGCAAGCGTATCAACGTGCTCGAGACTACGCTCGGCACGCGCCTGCTGCACCGGTCCACGCGCCGCGTCGCGATCACCGAGGCGGGCGAGCGCGTCTACACGTGGGCCGAAAAAATTCTCGACGACGTCGATCAGCTCGTTGAAGACGTGTCCACCACGCGCCGCATTCCGGGCGGCAAGCTGCGCATTTCGAGCAGCTTCGGTTTCGGCCGGCGCTTCGTCGCGCCCGCGCTTGCGCGCTTTTCCGAACGTTATCCGCAATTGAGCGTGCGGCTCGATCTGTTCGACCGTCTCGTCGATGTCGCCGGCGAAGGTTTCGATCTGGACATTCGCATCGGCGACGACATCGCGCCGCATCTGATCGCGCGGCGGCTCGCGTCGAATCATCGCGTGCTGTGCGCGTCGCCCGATTATCTCGCGCGAGAAGGCGCGCCGCGTCAACTGGCGGATCTGTCGGCGCATGCGTGCCTCGCGATCAAGGAGCGCGATCATCCGTTCGGTTTGTGGCGTTTGACGGTGCGCGGCGAGGCGGCGTCGATCAAGGTCACGGGACCCTTGTCGACCAATCACGGCGAGGTCGCGGTGCAGTGGGCGTTGGCCGGGCGCGGCATCGTGCTGCGTTCGATGTGGGACGTGCGGCCGCTGCTGGAAAGCGGCCAGTTGCAGCAGGTGTTGCCGGAGGTGACGCAGCCGGCGAACCTGTGGGCGGTGTATCCGGCGCGACTCGCGCAGTCGGCGAAAGTGCGGGTTTGCGTGGACTTTCTCAGCGAAGAGTTCGCGCAGTGGAACCCGCCGGACGACACCGCCTAACTAGTGTTTAGTGGTGATTCTGCGAGAACAGCGTTTCGAGCGGATAGTGGCTCTTCACGAACGGCGACTTGATGATCACGTAGCTAAAGTACTTTTCAATGCCGATGTCGCGTTCCAGTAAGCCTTCAATAATGCTCTGATAATGGCTCACGCTGCGCGTGACGAACTTCAGCAGGTAATCGTAGCCGCCGCTCGCCAGATGGCATTCGACGATTTCGTCCACGTCGCGAATCGCATTCACGAACTTCACGAAGTCTTCCCGCCGATGATCGGCGAGCGTGACTTCGGTGAACACGATCTGCACGTCACCGAGCTTTTCGAGCTGGATCTGCGCGCCATAGCCGACGATGTAGCCGGCCTTTTCCAGCCGCTTGACGCGAATCAGGCAGGGGCTCGGCGAAAGGCCGACCGCATCGGCAAGCTCGACGTTGGTGATACGGCCTTTCTTTTGCAACTGCGAAAGTATGCGCAGGTCGATACGGTCTAGCTTGCAGTCGCTGCTCATCGTAACGTTGTGGCTCCGGCGGTTGAGGAAAGGGACTCAGGCGGCCCTCTACTCTAGCATGCAGCGGCGGTACTTTTGGCCTGGTGCTTAGCCGTGGTTTTGCCGCGCAGCGCGGCCCGCACGTCGGCTTGTGCAAGCACGTCGTCCAGGGTTTTCTCGAGCCGTTCGAACATCAGGTCGAAGTCCGATTCCGTGTACGAAAGCGCGGGCGCGAAGCCGAGAATATTGTCGCCGAACGCACGGAAAATCAGGCGGTTTTCATAGGCCGCGACGGCAATGCGCTCCGACAGTTTCAGCGCGGGGTCGAACTGCGCCTTGGTGTCCTTGTCGGTGACGAGTTCGAGTGCGCCGAGCAGGCCGCGGTGACGCGAATCGCCCACGAGCGGATGCCCGAGCAATGCGTCGAGACCGCGCGCGAAACGCGGCGCGCGCGCGACGCCGTTCGCCAGCAAGCCGCCTTCGTGATAAAGGCGCAGCACTTCCAGACCGATCGCCGCGCTGACCGGATGCGCCGAATACGTATGACCGTGGCCGACAATCGCCTCGGCGTCGCCATCGGCGATGCCCTGATAGATTTCGTCAGACATCAGCACCGCGCCCATCGGCGCGTAGCCGGCGGTCAAACCCTTGGCGACCGTCATCAGATCCGGCTCGACGTTCTCGCCCTGACATGCGAACAGCGGCCCGGTGCGGCCAAAGCCGGTGATGACTTCGTCGGCGACAAACAGAATGCCGAGCTTGCGGCAACGCTCGCGCATGGCCTTCAGCCAGCCGACCGGCGGCACGATCACGCCGCCCGAGCCCTGAATCGGTTCGCAAAAAAACGCGGCGACGTTATCCGCGCCCAGTTCCGCGACCTTCGCTTCGAGCGCGGCGACCGAGGCGGCGATCAACGCGGCGTCGTCCGCGAAATTATTGCGGTACGCATACGGCGACGGCAGGTGATGCTGGTTCGGCAGCGGCAGATCGAAGTTGCGGTGGAACGCGGGCAGGGCGGTCAGCCCCGCGCCCATGCTCGACGAGCCGTGATAGCCGCGTTGCAGCGCGATGATGTGCTTCTTCGACGGACGGCCCGTCGCATTGAAGTAATGCGTGATGAAGCGGATTGCCGAGTCGACCGCGTCCGAGCCGCCGAGCGTGAAGTACACGTGTTGCAGCGAAGCGGGCGCGACCTGCGCGAGTTTTTGCGCGAGTTCGATAGCCGGCTCGCAGCCGAAATGGAAATAGCTCGTCGCGTAGGGCAGTTTCTGCATCTGCGCGGTGGCGGCCTCGACAATGCTCTGCTGGCCGTAGCCCACGTTCACGCACCACAAGCCGGAGAAGGCGTCGAGCAGTTCGTTGCCCGCCGCGTCGCGCAGAAAGGCGCCGCTCGCGGATTCGAGCACCGTGACGCCGCGCGCCTCGTGCGCACGGTAGTTGATGACAGGATGGATCAGGTGCTGGCGGTCGGCTTCAATGAGCGATTGGATCGGCATGGTGGGTTCTCGTCGCGAAAGGGCTGTTGACGGTTCCATACTACTGATCCACGGCGATGGTCCGCTTACCTAAACAATTGCCTGAAAAGCGCGCGCGACGCGTTTTGATGCATGCCCTTAGCATTTTGTGCTGCGGACGTTGAAAAGCCGTGGCGCGCGCGTATCCGGTGGAATGCGGGAGCGCTCAATAGCCGCGCGTGCGGTCGACCTGGCCGAGCATCGGCAGGCCTTCGCGATGGCGGCGCAGGTTATCGAGCACGACGTCGACGGCGGTGTCGGGCCGCGTGGCGCTGGCGATATGCGGCGTGATGCGCACGCGCGGATGCGTCCACAGCGGATGACCGGCGGGCAACGGCTCGGGATCGGTCACATCGAGAATCGCGTTCTGCAATTGGCCGCTGTCGAGCGCCGTCAGCAAGTCCTGCTGATTCAGATGCGCGCCGCGGCCCGTTTGAATCAGCGAGGCGCCGCGCGGCAGCTTCGCGAACAGGCGTCCATCAAGCAGGCCGCGCGTGGCCGGCGTGAGCGGCAGCAGGCAAACCAGGATGTCGGTGCGGGCGAGGAAAGCATCGAGCGAGCTTTCGCCCGCATAGCATTCGACGCCCTCGATCTCGCGCGGCGAGCGGCTCCAGCCCGCGCACGCAAAGCCGAAGAGACGCAGCCGCTCCAATACCGCGGTGCCGAGCACGCCGAGCCCCAGCACGCCGATGCGCCGTTGCGCGGCTGGCTTCAGCGGCAGTTCGCGCCACACCTGCTGTTGCTGCTGAAGCCCGTAGTCGAACAGATCGCGATGAATAGTGAGCGCTGCCTGCGTCACGTATTCGACCATGCCTTCGACGAGCCCCGGTTCGATCATCCGCACAACCGGCACATGCTCAGGCACGCCGGACAGATCGAATTGATCGACGCCCGCGCCCACCGAGAACACCACTTCCAGATTGGGAAACGTGCGGGTCGGGTCTTCGGGCGGCTGCCATGCCACCAGATAGCGGATCGCAGCGGGATCGCCGTGATCGGGCCAGATATGGAACGGCAAACCGGGCGCCTTTTCGGCGAAGAGCCTCGCCCATTGCAGGCCGCGCGCCGGGTCGGCTTTATAGAGTAAGGCCATGACGGGTCAGAAAATCGCCTGATTGATGATGCCGTATTGCACATAAGGTGTCGCGTTGGCCGCCACGCTCTGCGGTTGCGCGTTGCGCACCATTCTGACGACCGTGTCCACGCGCGGCAGCCCGAGCTGTTCGAGCCATTCGGTCAGGCCGCTGTCGCCCGGCGTGTCGACGCGCACGAACACGCCTTCGTTCAGTGCAAGCCAGTGGCTGATGAGCGCCTTCGCGCGGCTCGAACCTTCCGAGGCAGGCGCGACCACCGGGCCGATCGCAAAGCCGCGTCCGAAACGGCGAAAGAGCGCGAAGCCGACGAGTTCGCCGTCGCGGTCGAGCGCGATGCCGTCGGCGTTCTCCAGCAGCGCGGGCAGCACTTCGCCGCGATCGAGGCCGCTTGCCTGCGAAGCCAGCTCGACGAGGCGCGCGGTATCGCTCGACCCTAGCGGCCGCAAGCGTTCGCCCGCCGGCAACGACACGAGCGGCGGCTGGAACGCCGCGCCTTGATGCTGATCGAGCGTGCCCGTCGCGCGAAAGCCGAGCTTTTCATAGAGCGGCTGACCGGCGGCGGTCGCGTGCAGGAAGGTGATGCGGCCGCCGAGTTCCTCGAGCAGCAGTTCCATCAGCTTTCTGCCGATGCCGAGCCCTTGCCGCGCCGGCGACACGATCACCATGCCGAGCGACGCGCGATCCGCGCCGTACTTCCAGCAAAGCGCGGTGCCGATCACGCCGCTCGCATCTTCGGCGACGAAACCCACGCCCAGTTGCGCGACGAACTTCCAGTCGTCCGCGCGATGCGGCCATTTGAGTTCGACCGTCAACGCATGCGCCGCGGCGACGTCGTCGAGGGTGAAGCGTCTGTATGTGATCGGATCAGCTATCGGATCTGTCTTCGAATCGGGCACGCCGTGCTCCTGAATGGCTAAAGGCTTACGCGTCACTGTGTCATCCACGGCGCGGTGTGACTAGGACGATCTTTCTATCCGGCGCGCCGCGCAAGGCCGCATCGCAATTCGATGCAAAACATGCCGTATGCGCCCGCATTACAGGCGGGTTCTGCTGCGCGGCGATTTTTGTCGGCGACATATGCCAGGCGCGCGGCTCTACGATTTTACTTATGGCGGGCGTCGCGGCGACGGCGCCGCGCAGGCGGTTTCCATCCAGCGTCACTCACTCAGGACACTTTCTCATGGACAGCTTCAATCCGGACGACGTCGCGATTCGCAGCGGCCATTTCATCGGCGGCGAGTGGGTGGAAGGCAGCGGGCAGGGCACGCGCCGCATGGACGTGGCGCGCCCGTCCGACGGCGTCGTCTACGCGAGCGTGCCGGTCGCCGACGCGGACATGGTGGACCGCGCGGTTGAGAACGCCTGGCAGGCGTTTCGCACGAGCGGCTGGGCGCGCATGGCGCCGCGCGAGCGCGCGAGGATCATGCGGCGCTTCGCCGATCTGGTCGAAGCCGACGCACCCGCGCTCGGCCGCCTGGAAGCACTCGGCTCGACGCGGCCGGTTGCCCAGGCCGTGTCGTGGGACGTGCCGTTCACCGCCGAGGGCATCCGCTTTTACGCGGAGTTCGCCGACAAGCTGGGCGGCGACGTCGCGGCTACCGACCACGATCATCTCGGCATGACGATCGCCGAGCCGTACGGCGTGATCGGCGCCATCGCGCCGTGGAATTTCCCGCTCGTGATGGCTTCGTGGAAGATCGCCCCGGCGCTCGCCGCGGGCAACGCGGTCGTCCTCAAGCCTTCGGAGATGACGCCGTTTTCCGTGCTGCGCCTCGCGGAACTGGCTGTCGAGGCCGGCGTGCCCGCCGGCATCTTCAATGTGATTCAGGGCGACGGACGCACGACCGGCGACGAACTCGTGCGTCATCCGAAGATCAGCAAGGTCACGTTCACCGGATCGACGCGCACGGGCGCCGCGATCATGGCGGCCTGCGCGGCGAGCGGCACCAAGCCGGTCACGCTTGAGCTGGGCGGCAAAAGCCCGCAAATCGTTTTCGCCGACGCGCCGCGTCTGGACGATGTGGCGCGCCGCATCGCGGGCGCGATCACCGGCAACGCGGGGCAGGTGTGCGTCGCGGGCTCGCGGCTGCTGGTCGAGCGCAGTCTTGCCGAGCCGCTGGCCGAACGCATCGGCAGGATTTTTGCGGAGCTTAAGCCCGGCGCGACCTGGGCCGCGGGCACGACGCTCTCGCCGATCATTTCGGAGCCGCAGGCGGCGCGCATCGAAAGTATCGTGGGGCGCACGCTCGACGCGGGCGCGACCTTGCGCCACGGCGGCAAGCGTGCCGAGGTTCGCGGCGCATCGGCGGGCGCGTTCTATACGCCGACCTTGCTCACCGATGTCACCGCTCAGTCCGAGGCGGTGCGCGAGGAAGTCTTCGGTCCGGTGCTCACGCTGCAAACCTTCGATACCGAAGAAGAAGCGCTCGCGCTCGCGCAGCATCCCGAGTACGGGCTTGCCGCGGGCGTGCATACCGCCGATCTCGGCCGCGCGCTGCGCTTCGTGCGCGCGCTGGAAGCGGGCACCGTGTGGGTCAACCGCTATGGCCGCACGTCCGACTTCATGATCCCGACGGGCGGCTACAAGCGCTCCGGCATCGGCAAGGATCTCGGCCGCCAGGCTTACGAGGCGAACCTGCGCTTCAAAAGCGTGCTGATCGATTTGCGGCAGTGATGCAGGGGCGATCTTGCGGCCGCCCTGGAGCCTGACCGACGCCCGACAGATTCCCTTCAGAACGCCGCAAACCCAAGCCGGCTAAGGGTTGCGCCGGATCACGGCAGACTCTGCTGCGCAACGGCCTCAAAACGCATGGTTTGTGTCACAGGCAGCGCGCGAATCAGGAACATCTATGTTTTTGCGCTGATTAAATCTTTTACAGGAATCAGCTTTTACTTTTCGCCAATGAGCTCGACGCCGAGTTCCTTACCACGATAGGACGACTGCACCATGATCGAATTCGAACCGAAATACATCACCTTCGACTGCTACGGCACGCTGACCAAATTCCGCATGGCGGACATGACGCGCGAACTGTACGGCCACATTCTGAAGAGCGACGACCTGGAAAAGCTGGTCGCGTTCTACGCCGGCTATCGCCGCGACGAAGTGCTGGGTGCATGGAAGCCGTATCGCGACGTCGTGGTCAATGCGCTGCGCCGTGCGTGCGCGCGCATGAACGTCGAATTCAACGAAGCCGGCGCGCAAAAGATCTATGAAGCGGTGCCGACGTGGGGCCCGCATCCCGACGTGCCTGAAGGTCTGTCGCGGCTCGCGAAGAAGTACAAGCTCGTGATTCTGTCGAATGCGTCGAACGATCAGATCCAGAGCAACGTCGACAAACTCGGCGCGCCGTTCCATGCGGTGTTCACCGCCGAGCAGGCGCAGTCGTACAAGCCGCGCATGCCAGGCTTCGAGTACATGTTCGACAAGCTCGGCTGCAATCCGGAAGACGTGCTGCATGTGTCGTCGAGCCTGCGCTACGACCTGATGACCGTGCACGACATGGGCGTCAAGCACAAGGCGTTCATCAACCGCGGCCATGAACCGTCGACGCCGTACTACCAGTACTACGAAGTGAACGGCATTCCGGAACTGGCCGCCGAACTCGGCCTGTAAGCGCGCGACGAACCTGCCGCCCGCCACGTTGCCTCGCTGATTGCAATCATGGACCCGCACAGGATGAAGCTCGATTTGAAGCTCGACTCTTACTGGCTCGACACTGCGCCGCCCTTTGTGTCGGCGTGCGAAGGCCCGCTCGACGGTGACGCCGATGTGGTGGTGATCGGCGCGGGCTTCACGGGTTTGTCGGCGGCTCTGGCGCTCGGCAAACGCGGCGCGTCGGTCGTGGTGGTCGACGCGGGACGCGTGGGCGGCGGCGCCTCGGGCCGCAACGGCGGCCAGGTGAACACGGGCGTCGCGCAAGACTTCGTCGCGCTCGCCGCGCAACTCGGCCTCGAGCGTGCGAGCGCGTGCTATCGCGCGTATTCGGATGCGGTCGATACGGTCGAGCGTCTGATCGACGAAGAACAGATCGACTGCGATTACGCCGCGACCGGCAAGCTCAAGCTCGCGTCGAAGCCGCATCATTTTGCGCATCTGGAAAAGACGGCGGATCTGATCCGTCGCGCGGTGGATCCCGACATCGAACTGATCGACGGCGAGCGGATTCGCGGCGAAGTGCAGTCGGACAGTTTTTACGGCGGGCTGCTGCATCGTCACGGCGGCCAGATGCATATGGGCAAGTTCGCGGTCGGGCTTGCGGAAGCGGCGGTTCGGCGCGGCGCCAAGGTGTATGAACACGCGCCGGTTACGTCGATCGTGAAAGACGGCGGCGCGCATCGCGTCGTCACCGCGCGCGGCGAAGTGCGCGCGAAGCAGGTGCTGATCGCGACCGGGCCGTCGCGGCATGGACCGTTCGGCTGGTATCGGCGGCGGCTTGCGCCGGTCGGCTCGTTCATCGTCGTGACGGAGCCGCTGCCGCCCGCGTTGCTCGTGCAGACGTTGCCGAACCGGCGCGCGTACACGACCACGCGGCTGATGCACAACTACTTTCGCGTGACGCCCGATTCGCGCTTGCTGTTCGGCGGACGCGCGCGCTTCACGGCGTCCGAGCGGCCATCCGATGCCAAGAGCGGGCGCATCCTGCAGCAAGGTCTCGCCGCGATGTTTCCGATGCTCGCGAGTGCGCGCATCGACTATTGCTGGGGCGGTCTCGTCGACATCAGCGCCGATCGCCTGCCGCATGCCGGGCAGCACGACGGCATCTATTTTTCGATGGGCTACAGCGGCCACGGCACGCAGATGTCGACGCACATGGGTCAGGTGATGGCCGATGTGATGGACGGCCGCGCGGAGCGCAACCCGTGGGACGAGTCCGAATGGGCCGCGATTCCTGGGCACACCGGCAAGCCCTGGTTCTTGCCGCTGGTCGGCACGTACTACCGTATCAAGGACATCTTCTACTGAAGTCCCGCTGTTGCACTCGCTGTTGAAGTCCCCGCTGTTGCACCCGCTGTTGCAGTCGACAACTACAAACCCACGCAGCCCCCACAACTGCCTTACCTCGCGGAGAAGTTCGATGAATAAGGAAAACTCACCCCACGGCGCTCCTGGCCTCGACAACGGGCTCGAGCAATTGACAGCGAGAGGCGCGTCGCGGCGCGACGTGCTGCGCGCGCTGACCGCGGCCGGGATGATGTCGCTGACGGGCGCCGGGCTGATGGCCGCAAGCGGTTCCGCGCTCGCGCAAGCGAAGCCGAAGCAGGGCGGCAAGATTCGCGTGGCGACGCAGTCGGCCTCCGCAGCCGACACGCTCGATCCGGCGAAGGGCGCGCTCAGCACCGACTACGTCCGCTGCAACATGTTCTACAACGGCCTGACCGAACTCGATTCCCATCTCGGCGCAAAGATGGCGCTCGCCGAATCCATCGAGACGAAAGACGCGACGGTATGGGTCGTGAAGCTGCGCAACGGCGTGCAATTCCACGACGGCAAGTCGCTCGCGCCCGCCGACGTCGTCTATTCGATCATGCGCCACAAGGATCCGGCCACCGCTTCGAAGGCAAAGACGATCGCCGATCAGATCAAGGAAGTGAAGGCCACCGGCCCGAACGAAGTGACGATCACGCTCGACGGCGCGAACGCCGACTTGCCGGTGATTCTCGCCACGTCGCACTTCCTCATCATCAAGGACGGCACGAGCGATTTCAAAACGGCCGTCGGCACGGGTCCGTACAAGGTCAAGGAATTCTCGCCGGGCGTGCGCACGGTCGGCGTGCGCAACGACAAGTACTGGAAGCCGGGCATGCCGTATCTCGACGAGATCGAGCTGATCGGTATCGGCGACGAATCGGCGCGCGTGAACGCGTTGCTGTCGGGCGACGTGCAACTGATCAACGGCCTTACGCCGAATTCGGCTGAACGCCTGAAGACCGCGCCGGGTTTCAAGGTGCTGGAAACGAAGACCGGCGGCTACACGGACCTGATCGTTCGCGACGAGGGCGGCATTACCGGCAACGACGATTTCCGCCGCGGCATGATGTACCTGATGGATCGCGAGCAGATCCGCCGCTCGGTGTTTCGCGGCTACGGCGCGATCGGCAACGATCAGCCGATCGACCCGACCAACAAATACTATCTC
The DNA here is from genome assembly GCF_041355255.1 of Paraburkholderia sp. RCC_158. Lineage (NCBI taxonomy): Bacteria > Pseudomonadati > Pseudomonadota > Betaproteobacteria > Burkholderiales > Burkholderiaceae > Paraburkholderia > Paraburkholderia sp. RCC_158. Next base: position 68,471 of record NZ_JBFUPM010000006.1, read on the forward strand.
GCCGGCCTGCCGCAACGCGGCTTCGATCCCGACAAGGCGAAGTTCTATTTCCAGAAGGCCAAGCTCGGCTCGGCGCCGCTGCAAGTGTTCGCGTCTCCGGCTGCGGACGGTTCCGTCGAAATGGCGATGCTGCTGCAACAGGCTGCGCCGCGCGCGGGCCTGAACCTTCAGGTGAGCCGTGTGCCCTCGGACGGCTTCTGGTCGAATCACTGGATGAAGCATCCGCTCGGCTTCGGCAACATCAATGCGCGCCCGAGCGCGGACGTGCTGTTCACGCAGTTCTTCAAGTCCGATGCGCCGTGGAACGAAGCCAACTGGAAGAACCCGAAGTTCGATCAGATGCTCGTCGCCGCGCGCGGCGAACCGGACGACGCGAAGCGCAAGAAGATCTACGGCGACATGCAGGTGCTCGTGCATGAAAACGGCGGCATCGGCATTCCGCTCTTTCATAGCTCGCTCGATGGCTATACGAGTAAGCTGAAGGGACTCGGTTCGATTCCGCTTGCCGGTCTGATGGGTTTTGCATTCGCGGAAAACGTCTGGCTAGAGGCGTAACGCGAAGGCGCTCCGGCTCGTTGAGCCGGAGCGCCACGACTTCGCACCTGCGCGCAATACACGCAATACATGCACTGGCGCGGCGCCGCGACGCCGCGCGCATGCTTCAACTGGAGGCGACTTTCAATGAAAGCACACGCGCAACGACTCATCGCCGCGCGCCTCGGCCTCGCGCTGCTCACGCTGCTGCTGGTGTCGGCCATCGTGTTCGGCGTGACAGGGCTGCTGCCTGGCGACGCCGCGCAAGAGGCGCTCGGCCAGGCCGCCACGCCGGAGGCCGTCGCCGCATTGCGGCATCAGTTCGGGCTCGATCAGCCGGCGCTTCAGCGCTACGGCCAGTGGCTCTTTCATATCGTCACCGGCAACTTCGGCACGTCGATGTCGAACAATCTGCCCGTTAGTCAGTTGATCGCGACGCGTCTGCCGAACTCGCTCGTGCTCGCCGGTTTGACCGCGGTGGTCTCGGTGCCGCTCGCGCTGCTGATCGGCATTTCATCCGCGATGTTCCGCGGCTCGCTGCTCGATCGCGCGTTGAATGTGCTGACGCTTTCCACGGTAGCGGTGCCCGAGTTTCTCGTCGCGACCATCGCCGTGCTGATCTTCGCCGTGAAGCTGCGCTGGCTGCCCGCGCTGTCTTACCTGTCCGAAGTGAATTCGTTCGGCGCGTTATTGCGTATCTATGCAATGCCCGTCATGACGCTGTGCTGCGTGATCGTCGCGCAGATGGCTCGCATGACGCGCGCCGCAGTACTCGACCAGCTCAATTCGTCGTATGTGGAAATGGCGATGCTCAAGGGCGCGTCGCCCGTGCGCGTCGTGCTGCGGCACGTGCTGCCGAACACCATCGGGCCGATTGCGAATGCGGTCGCGCTGAGTCTGTCGTACCTGTTCGGCGGCGTGGTGATTGTCGAGTCGATCTTCAACTATCCGGGCCTCGCGAGCCTGATGGTCGACGCCGTGACGAACCGCGACATGCCGCTCGTGCAAGGCTGCGTGATGGTGTTCTGCGCCGCGTATCTCGCGCTCGTGCTGATCGCGGACCTGTGTCAAATCGTATCCAACCCGAGGCTACGTCGATGATGAGCCAACCTGATCACCACGTCCCTCACGCGGGCACCGAACTGTACGGCGTGAGCCGCGACGAACTCGTCGCCGATATACCGGCTGACATGGCGGCTGAAACGCTGGCCGCCGATGCCGCAACCACGAGCGCACCGGCGAAGTACAACCCGCTGCAACGCCTCGTCCACCGCTTTTCGGTGCTCGGCCTACTCGGCCTCGTGATGGTGCTGTTCTGGCTGCTGGTCGCGTTCGTCGGGCCGCTCGTCGCGCCTTACCAGGGCGGCGCGCTGACGTCGACGGAAATTTTCGGGCGTTATAGCGCGGCGTATCCGCTTGGCACCGACTACCTCGGCCGCGACATGCTGAGCCGCATTCTCTACGGCGCACGCTATACGGTCGGCCTCGCGCTCGCGGCGGCCGTGCTGGCGAGCGTGATCGGCACGTTCTTCGGTCTGCTTGCCGCGGTGTCGGGCAAGTGGGTCGATGAAGTGCTGAGCCGCCTGTTCGACGCGCTCATTTCGATTCCGAGCAAGGTGCTTGCGCTCGTCGTGATCGCGGCGTTCGGTTCGTCGATCCCGATGCTGACGACGGTCGCGGCGCTCGCCTACATTCCCGGCGCGTTTCGCATCTCGCGTTCGCTCGCGTTGAACCTGATGGGACTCGAATACGTGCAGGTTGCGCGGGCTCGCGGCGAAGGGCTCTTATATATCGCGCGTGTCGAGGTATTGCCAAACATGATCCATCCGATGCTCGCCGATTTCGGCCTGCGCTTCGTGTTCATCGTGCTGCTGCTGAGCGGGCTGAGTTTCCTCGGCCTCGGCGTGCAGCCGCCGAACGCCGACTGGGGTTCGCTCGTGCGCGAGAACATCGGCGGCTTGTCGGAAGGCGCGCCTGCGGTGCTGATGCCGGCCGTCGCGATTGCCACGCTGACCATCGGCATGAATCTGCTGATCGACAACTTGCGGCGTCGCAGCCGTAGCCACGGAGACGCATGATGGCCGACCGGGACATGATTGAAGTGAAAGGGCTGCGTGTCGTCGCGGGCGCGGCGCACGGGCCGGTGACGGAGATCGTCAAGGGCGTCAGCTTTTCGGTGAAGAAGGGCGAGGTGCTCGCGCTGATCGGCGAATCCGGTTCGGGCAAGACGACGATTGCGCTGTCGCTGCTCGGCTATGCGCGCGCGGGCTGCTCGATCAGCGGCGGCTCGGTGCGCATCGGCGAGGTGGAAGTGCTCTCGCTCGATGCCAAAGGACGCCGCGCGTTGCGCGCGCGCACGGTCGCGTATGTCGCGCAGAGCGCGGCGGCGGGCTTCAATCCGGCGCGCACGATCATGGATCAGGTGACCGAGCCCGCGCTGCTGCATCAGTTGATGACGAAAGACGCCGCGCGCGCCAAAGCGATCGCACTGTTTCGCGCGCTCGCGCTGCCCGCGCCGGATACGATTGGCGAGCGTTATCCGCATCAGGTTTCCGGCGGGCAATTGCAGCGTCTGATGGCGGCGATGGCGTTGATCACCGATCCGGCGGTCGTCGTGTTCGACGAACCTACCACCGCGCTCGATGTCACCACGCAGATCGAAGTGCTCGCGGCCTTCAAGAAGGTGGTGCGCGAACTCGGCACGACGGCGGTGTACGTGTCGCACGATCTTGCCGTCGTCGCGCAGATGGCCGACCGCATCGTCGTGCTGAACGGCGGCGCCGTGAAGGAAAACGGCGCGGTCGCCCAAGTGCTCGATGCGCCCGTGGATGCCTACACGCGCCAGTTGCTCGCCGCGACGCGCCGCCCGGAAGCGCCCTCGGCCGCGTTGCAGGACGGCGCGGGACAGGTGCCGCCGCTGCTGCAGATTCGCGGCCTCTCGGCGGGCTATGGACGCATAGGCCGTGACGGCGTGCCCGCCGTGCGCGTGCTCGACGACGTGAGCCTCAGCATTGCTCGCGGCAGCGCGCTCGGCGTGATCGGCGAATCGGGCTCGGGCAAGACGACGCTGGCACGCGTGGTCGCGGGTCTCGTCGACCGTGCGCGCGGCGATGTGCTGTTCAACGGCGAGCCGTTGCCCGCGCAGCTATCGCGCCGCACGCCGGAGCAGTATCGGCAGATTCAGATCGTGTTTCAGAATGCGGATACGGCGCTGAATCCGAGCCATTCGATCGCGGATATTCTTGGCCGGCCGCTCGCGTTTTATCACCATCTGCGTGGCGCGGCGGCGAAGAAGCGCATGCTCGCGTTGCTCGATCTGGTCAAGCTGCCGGCTTCGATTGCGACGCGCACGCCCGCGGGCCTGTCGGGCGGCCAGAAGCAGCGCGTGAACCTCGCGCGCGCGCTTGCCGCCGATCCCGCGCTCATTCTCTGCGACGAAGTCACGTCCGCGCTCGATACGGTAGTGGGCGCCGCGATCCTCGATCTGCTCGCGGAATTGCGGCGCGAACTGGGCGTCTCGTACATGTTCATTAGCCACGACATTTCGACGGTGCGCGCGATCTGCGACGAAGTGATCGTGCTGTACGCGGGGCAGCGTGTCGAAGCCGGACAGCGCGATGTGCTCGCCGCGCCGCCGTATCACCCGTACACGGGCTTGCTGGTTGATTCGGTGCCCGAACTAAAACCGGGCTGGCTCGATGCGCGCCGCCACGTCGCCGCCTGCAAGTTGCCCGCGATGGGCGAGAGCGCCGCCGTGCCCGAACTCTGTTCGTTCCGCTCGCGCTGCCCGGTGCGCATCGACGGTATCTGCAACATGACGCCGCCGTCGCTTAAGAAACTGCCTTCCGGCGCGGAGATTCTTTGTCATCACTCGGCGGCCGAGTTGAGCCGTTTGCAAAACCTGGAGACGATCCCGGCATGAACCAGCGATTTGTGCGGCTCGCGGAAACCGGTCGCAAGACCTTTCCGATTACCGTCGACGGCGTAGTGCGCGAGGCCGCCGAAGGCGACACGCTGATGGTCGCACTGCTCGCCAACGGCACCACGCTGCGCGACTCCGAATTCGGCGACGGTCGCCGCGCCGGTTTCTGTCTGATGGGCGCGTGCCAGGATTGCTGGGTGTGGACCGCGCAAGGCGAGCGCGTGCGCGCGTGCAGCACGCCGGCGGCGCCGGGCATGTCGATCGTCACGAGTCTCGCTGAAGCCGGGGAGGGCGTATGGCCCCGCGTGTAGTCGTCATCGGTGCGGGGCCGGCGGGCGTGCGCGCCGCTCAGGCATGCGTCGAAGCGGGTCTGCGCCCGACTGTGATCGACGAAGGCCGGCGCGACGGCGGACAGATCTACCGGCGTCAACCGGAAGGCTTTTCGCGCAGCTACGACACGCTGTACGGCACCGAGGCCGAGCGCGCGGCGTCGTTGCACACGGGCTTCGATGCGCTGAAACGCAGCATCGACTATTTGCCCGAAACGCTGGTCTGGAATATTTCGGCGAACGCGGTGCATACCGTGAGCGGCACGCGTTACGGCACGCTGCCGTTCGACGCGCTCATCGTGTGCAGCGGCGCGACCGACCGGCTCATGCCCGTCAAGGGTTGGCATCAGGCGGGCACCTATAGTCTCGGCGGCGCGCAGGTCGCGCTGAAATCGCAGGGCTGCGCGATCGGTTCGCGCATCGTGATGATGGGCAGCGGGCCGCTGCTCTACCTCGTGTCCGCGCAATACGTGAAGGCCGGCGCGCAGATCGCGGCGGTGCTCGATACGTCGACGTTCATGCAGCGCATCGCCGCGTTGCCGCGTCTCTTCGCGATTCCCGCCGCGCTGAAAAAAGGCATTGCGTTGACGCGCGTGTTGTCGAAAGCGGGCGTGCCGGTTTATCGCGGCGTGCAGCCCGTCGAAATCAAAGGTTCGCCGCAAACGGGTGTGAGCGGCGTCGAAGTCGCATTGGCCGGCGGCAAGCGCATCGAGTTCGCGTGCGACGCCGTTGCGCTCGGCTATCACTTGCGCCCGGAAACGCAGCTCGCGGATCTCGCCGGCTGCCGTTTTATCTTCGACGACGCCGCGCAGCAGTGGCTCGCGCAAATCGACAGCGATGGCCGCAGCAGCGTCAAGGGCGTCTATCTCGCGGGCGATGGCGCGCGCGTGCGCGGCGCGGACGCAGCCGAACGGTCGGGCCGCCTCGCCGCGCTCGCCGCGCTGCAGGACCACGGCGTGCAAGCGGCGGGCATCGGCGATATGCAGCGTTTGCGCGACGAGCTCGCGCGCTTCTCGCGCTTTGCCGCGGGCTTGCGTGAAGCGTTTCCGTGGCCCGCGCAATTCGCCGCCGCGTTGCCGGACGAGACGATTGTGTGCCGCTGCGAAGCGATCACGGCGGGCGAATTGCGCCGCGTCGTTCGCGAAACCGGCGCGCAGGAAGCCAATCGCGCGAAGGCGTTTTCGCGTGTGGGTATGGGACGTTGCCAGGGGCGTTATTGCGGACATGCGGGCGCGGAAGTCATTGCCGCGGCGGCGTGCGTGCCGCTCGCTTCCGTGGGACGCCTGCGCGGCCAGGCGCCGGTCAAGCCGCTGCCAGTGGCGCTCACCGAGGAGGCAGCGCAATGAGCGCGACTCGCAACGAAGCGGATGTCATCGTGATCGGCGGCGGCATCATGGGTACGACGACCACGTTCTTTTTGCGCCGGCGCAATCGCTCGGTGATCCTGCTGGAACGCGGACTGACCGGGCAGCAGGCGAGCGGCGTGAACTTCGGCGGCGTGCGGCGGCAAGGCCGCGCATTGCCGCAACTCGCGATGGCCAATCGCGCGCTGCGCACCTGGCAGCGTTCGGCGGAACTGCTCGGCGAGGACGTCGAATTCTTGCCGGTCGGCCATACGCGCGTGTGCTATCACCAGAAGGACGTCGAGAATTTCGATCAGTATGCAATCGACGCGCGCGCCTACGGGCTCGAACTCGAAGTGCTGCATGGCGACGCGTTGTTCCGGCGCTTTCCGTTTCTGAGCCGCGAAGTGCTGGCGGCGTCCAGTTCGCCGCTCGACGGCCACGCGAATCCCCGGCTCGCCGCGCCCGCCTTCGGACGCGCGGCCGCGCGGCTCGGCGCGCAGGTGATCGAGAACACGGAGATCGTGCGCGTCGAAAAAGAGGGCGACCGTTTTCGCGTGGAAAGCGCGCGCGGCGACGTGTATCGCGCGGCGCAACTCGTGATCTGCGCGGGCGCGTGGGCCACGCGTCTGACCGAACAGTTCGGCGAAAGCGCGCCGCTCGTCGTAAGCGGACCGCAAATGTGCGTGACGGAGCCGGTGCCGTACGTCTTCAAATCGTCGATGGGCGTGTTCACGTCGATCAAACAGGAGGGCATTTACTTCCGGCAGATTCCGCGCGGCAATATCATCGTCGGCGGCGGTCCCGCGGGTCCGGCCGATGCCGCGACGAGCCGCGCGTCGGTGCTGCCGCAGAACACGGTGCGCCAGCTCGCGCAGATGCGGCGGCTCGTGCCCGCGCTCGCGCCGTTGCATGTGATCCGCGTGTGGAGCGGCGTGGAAAGTTATCTGCCTGACAGCGAACCGGTGATCGGCCCGAGCAGCAAGGTCGACGGACTCTTCTACGCGTTCGGCTTCAGCGGTTCGGGCTTTCAGATCGGGCCGGGCGTCGGCGAGACGATGGCGGAACTCGTCGATACGGGCAGCACGCCGATTCCGCTCGACAGGTTCTCCATCCAGCGCTTTGCAAAAGAGCCCATCGCGACGTCATGAAACAGTCCCTCAGCCTCAACGCCGCGCGGGCTTTTATCGAAGCGCATTTCAACGAGCCGGTGACGCTCGCGCAACTCGCGGCGCTGTCCGCGCTCAGCGTGTCGCGTTTTGCGACGGTGTTCCGGCAGCAGTACGGCTCGTCGCCGTATCGCTATCTGTGCGGCGTGCGGATTCAGCGGGCACAGATGCTGTTGCTCGAAGGCGTGCCTGGTTCGGTGGTCGCGACCGAGGTCGGCTTCTTCGATCAGAGCCATTTTGGCCGGCATTTCAAGCGATGCTGCGGCATGACGCCGAGCATGTTCATCCAGCAGCGCGCGGCGGTTAATGCGGGCAAGCACGGCGCTGCCGCGAGTATCGCAAAAGCTAGCGCGCCCCGTTCAGCTTCCGCCATAACGTCGTCTTGCTGATGCCGAGCGCGTCGCACACCGCGTCGCGGTCGCCGTCGTGCGCAGCCAGCGCGGCGCGGATTTCATCGGCTTCGACATGACGGCTGCGTTCGCGCAACGTCAGCGCCGTTTTGTGAGCGCGCGGTTGCTGCGGTTCGACGATTTCCGGCGCGATGGTCCGCAGCATGTCTCGCGTGATCAGCGGTTGCGTCTCCGCCGGCGAGTCGGCGTCTGACTCCATCTCGGCAAGCTCCACTGCAATCCGCTCGATCACGTTCTGCAACTCGCGCACATTCCCCGGCCACGCGTAACGCCGCAACGGCTCGGCGAGCGCGGCCAGAATGCGTTCGGCGGCAGCGGCGTCGGGCAGGCGCGCGGCGAGCCTCGGCTCACGCGCCGCGGCTTGCAACAGCAGTTCGGCGGCAAGCGGCAGCAGATCGGTTGGACGCTCGCGCAGCGGCGGCAGCGCAATGCTGAGAATGTTGAGCCGGTAGTAAAGATCGGCGCGAAAGCGGCCTGCTTCGATACCCTCGGTCAACGCGCGGTGCGTCGCGGCAACCACGCGAATGTCGACGCGCGTCGGTTCCGTCGAACCGAGCCGCACGACTTCGCGCTCCTGCAACACGCGCAGCAAACGGCTCTGCAACGACAACGGCATTTCGCCGATTTCATCGAGAAACAAGGTGCCGCGGTGCGCGACTTCGATGAGCCCCGCCTTGCCGCCTTTGCGCGCGCCGGTGAACGCGCCTTCCTCGTAGCCGAACAGTTCGCTTTCGAGCAACGCCTCGGGAAACGCGCCGCAATTGATCGCGACGAAGGCGAAGTCGCGCCGCGCGCTCAACTGATGCATGCTCTGCGCGACCATTTCCTTGCCTGTGCCGCTTTCGCCGAGAATCAGCACGGTCGCGTCCGACCTCGCGTAACGCTGCACGAGCGCGCGCACGCGCTGCATGGATTCCGCCGCGCCCACCATATCTTCGAGCCGGTAACGCGCGCTGAACTGCTGCACCCGTTGACGCGAGCGCAGCGTGCGGTCCAGCCGTTCGACCGCGCGCGATTCCTGAAACGTCAGCACGGTGCCCGCGGCCGCGCCGCCGCTCGCAAGCGGCCCGCGATGCACGACGTAGCTCGCGCCGCGCACGGTGCAGAACGCGTCGCCGTCCGAGTCGGGCAAGCTGCCGGCCAGATCCGGCGCGAGTTCGAGCAGCGCGCGGCCCGCTGCATTCGCGGCGTCGACGCCGAGCACGGCGGCAAGACGCTGGTTCATCGCCTCGACGCGTCCTTCGGCGTCGAGCGCGACCACGCCGTCGCGCAAGTGTTGCAGCAGATTATCGAGCCGTTGACGGCGTATCGTTTCGCGCCGCGTCGCCTGCGCGACTTCGAGCGCCGTGTCGAAGCCGGCGCGCACCGAATCGCGCGAGTACAGAAACACCGCGCCCATGCCGGCGTGCGCGGCGAGATCGGTGACGAGTCCGGGGCCGACGACCACGTCGATGCCGCGATCGCGCAGGTCCAGCACGACGCTTTCGGCGTCCTGCGCGGATTGATGCGAGGCGAACGTCACGTCGAGCCCGAACGCCGTGACGAAGCGGCGCACTTCGTCGGGCGTGTTGCCGTGCGTGACCAGCGCGACCTTTGCGCCGTCGCGGCGCGCGCGGGCGAGTGCGTGCATGACGTCGAAGCCCGTCGGCGTGATCATCACGACCGGCACCGCGACGCGCGTTTTCAGGTAAGCGCCGTTGGAGCCGCCCGCAATCACGACGTCCGGACGACCCGCGCCGGCGGCGTCGATTTCGCGCACGGCGTCTTCGAAACCTTGGGCGACGATGCGCAGATCCGCGCGTTCCACGTATTCGCCCGCGATGTCGATAAACAGGTCGCGCAGACGGCTGATGCTGAGCGCCCAGATGCGCGGGCGTCGGGCTGTATCGAACGATGGAGTGCTCAAGTTGCGGCTCGCGCGAGGTGAGTGGCAGGGTCCGGCTATTATGCGCGCGTCGGTTTCAAAAATGAAATTTCATGATTTCATTGCCGAAACGTGCGCCGTTTCGCGCAAAGCAGTCCGCCGTGACAAATCAGGCACTTAGCGCAAGCCTGCGACGATGGCCCGTTCCTTGCATTTAAGGCCGCGTTCGAGAATCCCTAACGCATCTGGAGACAACGATGAGCGAAGCAGACAACAGCACCAGCACCACCAACGCCGGCGCGTTCAAACCGAAAAAATCCGTCGCGCTGTCCGGCGTGACCGCGGGCAACACGGCGCTGTGCACGGTTGGCAAGACCGGCAACGATCTGCATTACCGCGGCTACGACATTCTCGACATCGCGGGCAATTGCGAATTCGAAGAAATCGCCTATCTGCTCGTGCATGAAAAGCTGCCGACGCAGGCTGAACTCACCGCCTACAAGACGAAGTTGAAGGCGTTGCGCGGCCTGCCCGCGAACGTCAAGGCCGCACTCGAATGGATTCCCGCCGCCGCGCATCCGATGGATGTGATGCGCACTGGCGTGTCGGTGCTCGGCACGGTGCTGCCGGAGAAGGACGATCACAACCTGCCGGGCGCGCGCGACATCGCCGACAAGCTGATGGCGTCGCTCGGCTCGATGCTGCTCTACTGGTATCACTACTCGCACAACGGCAAGCGCATCGAAGTCGAAACCGACGACGATTCGATCGGCGGCCACTTCCTGCATCTGCTGCATGGCGTCGAGCCGCCGAAGTCGTGGGTCGATGCGATGCATGTGTCGCTCAATCTGTATGCCGAACACGAATTCAATGCGTCGACGTTCACCGGCCGCGTGATCGCGGGCACGGGTTCGGACATTTACTCGGCAATTACCGGCGCAATCGGCGCGCTGCGTGGACCGAAACACGGCGGCGCCAATGAAGTCGCGTTCGAAATCCAGTCGCGCTATCAGACGCCGGACGAAGCGGAAGCCGACATCCGCAGGCGCGTCGAGAACAAGGAAGTGGTGATCGGCTTCGGTCATCCGGTCTATACGATCTCGGACCCGCGCAACAAGGTCATCAAGGAAGTCGCGAAGAAGCTGTCGAAAGAAGCGGGCAACAACAAGCTGTTCAATATCGCCGAGCGGCTTGAATCGGTGATGTGGGAAGCCAAGAAGATGTTCCCGAATCTCGACTGGTTCAGCGCTGTGTCTTATCACATGATGGGTGTGCCCACCGCGATGTTCACACCGATCTTCGTGATCGCGCGCACTGCGGGCTGGAGTGCGCACATCATCGAACAGCGGATCGATAACAAGATCATTCGTCCGAGCGCGAATTACACCGGACCTGACGATTTGTCGTTCGTGCCGCTGGAAAAGCGCGTTTGATGTTGACGGCCTCGGTTCGATAACGAACCGAGGCCGCGCTTTCGCAGCCGCGAGCTACACTAGACCGAAGCGCCTGCTTTAAATACCGGAACGCGCCTGCGCTTAGGGCGCGCTCGACGCACGTCGCCGCCTTGTTTGCGCTTCATTACCGATCGTCCCCAAGCCATGAATACTGCCTACCGCAAACGCCTTCCCGGCACCGAGCTCGATTTCTTCGACGCGCGCGCCGCCGTCGACGCAATCCAGCCCGGCGCCTACGACAAGCTGCCGTACACCTCGCGCGTGCTCGCGGAGAATCTCGTGCGACGCTGCGATCCGGTGACGCTCGTCGCGTCGCTGAAACAGATTATCGAGCGCAAACGCGAGCTGGATTTTCCGTGGTTTCCCGCGCGCGTCGTGTGTCACGACATTCTCGGCCAGACCGCGCTCGTCGATCTCGCCGGTTTGCGCGACGCGATTGCCGCGCAGGGCGGCGACCCGGCGCTCGTCAATCCGGTAGTGCCGACGCAACTCGTCGTCGATCATTCGCTCGCGGTGGAATGCGGCGGTTTCGATCCCGATGCGTTCGCGAAGAATCGTGCTATCGAAGATCGCCGCAATGAAGACCGCTTTCATTTCATCGACTGGACGAAGCGCGCGTTCAGGAATGTCGACGTGATTCCGCCGGGCAACGGCATCCTGCATCAGATCAACCTCGAACGCATGAGCCCCGTCGTGCAGGTGCAAGACGGCGTGGCGTTTCCCGATACGCTCGTCGGCACGGACTCGCATACGCCGATGGTCGACGCGCTCGGCGTGATCGCCATCGGCGTGGGCGGACTCGAAGCGGAAAGCGTGATGCTGGGCCGCGCGTCGTATATGCGGCTGCCGGATATCGTCGGCGTGGAGTTGACGGGCAAGCCCGGCGAAGGCATCACTGCAACCGACGTCGTACTGTCGCTCACCGAGTTCCTCCGCAAAGAGAAAGTGGTCGGCGCGTACCTGGAATTTTTCGGCGAAGGCACGACGAAGCTCACGCTCGGCGACCGCGCGACCATCGCCAACATGGCGCCCGAATTCGGCGCGACGGCCGCGATGTTTTATATCGACGAACAGACCATCAAGTATCTGAAGCTGACGGGCCGCGACGACGAACTCGTGACGCTCGTCGAAACGTATGCGAAGCAAACCGGCTTGTGGGCCGACAGCCTCGAGCAAGCCGGGTATGAACGCGTGCTCACGTTCGATCTGTCGACGGTCGTGCGCACGCTCGCCGGGCCGTCGAATCCGCATCGGCGCTTGCCGGTCTCGGAGCTGGCCGCGCGCGGCATCAGCGGAAAAGTTGAAAACGAGCCGGGCCTAATGCCGGACGGCGCGGTGATCATCGCGGCCATCACGAGCTGCACGAACACCAACAATCCGCGCAACATGATTGCGGCCGGTCTACTCGCGCGCAACGCAAACCGGCGCGGATTGACGCGCAAGCCGTGGGCGAAGACATCGCTTGCGCCGGGCTCGAAAGCCGTCACGCTGTATCTGGAAGAAGCCGGCTTGCTGCCCGAACTCGAGCAGCTCGGTTTCGGCGTGGTCGCATATGCGTGCACGTCGTGCAACGGCATGTCGGGCGCGCTCGATCCGGTCATTCAGAAGGAGATCGTGGAGCGCGATCTTTACGCGACTGCCGTGCTGTCGGGCAACCGCAATTTCGACGGACGCATTCATCCCTTTGCGAAGCAGGCGTTTCTCGCGTCGCCGCCGCTGGTGGTCGCGTATGCGATTGCGGGCACGATTCGCTTCGACATCGAAAAGGACGTGCTCGGTGTCGATGCCGAAGGCAATGCGGTGACGTTGAAGGACATCTGGCCGTCGGACGAAGAGATCGACGCGATCGTCGCTTCGAGCGTGAAGCCCGAGCAGTTCCGCAAAGTGTATGAGCCGATGTTCGCGGTTTCCGTCGACACTGGAGATAAAGCCGACCCGCTCTACGACTGGCGCCCGACGAGCACGTATATTCGCCGTCCGCCGTATTGGGAAGGCGCATTGGCAGGCGAGCGCACGTTAAAGGCCATGCGTGCGCTTGCCGTGCTCGGCGATAACATCACGACGGATCACCTGTCGCCGTCGAACGCGATTCTGCCGGACAGCGCAGCGGGCGAATACCTCACGAAAATGGGCTTGCCCGAAGAGGATTTCAATTCGTACGCGACGCATCGCGGCGATCATCTGACCGCGCAGCGCGCGACGTTTGCGAACCCAACCTTGAAGAACGAGATGGTCGTGGTGGACGGCAAGGTGAAGGCCGGTTCTCTCGCGCGCATCGAGCCCGAGGGCAAGATCACGCGCATGTGGGAAGCCATCGAAACGTATATGGAGCGCAAGCAGCCGCTCATCGTGATCGCGGGCGCGGATTACGGTCAGGGTTCGTCGCGCGACTGGGCAGCGAAAGGCGTGCGCCTCGCCGGCGCGGAAGCGATCGTTGCCGAAGGTTTCGAGCGCATTCACCGCACGAACCTGGTCGGCATGGGCGTGTTGCCGCTCGAGTTCAAGCCGGGCGTGAACCGCATCACGCTCGCGATTGACGGCACCGAAACTTTCGACGTGGTCGGCGAACGCAAGCCGCGCGCGGACCTGACGCTGGTGATTCATCGCAGGAGCGGCGAGCGCGTCGAGGTGCCGGTGACGTGCCGGCTCGATACCGCCGAAGAGGTTTCCATCTACGAGGCCGGCGGCGTGTTGCAGCGCTTTGCGCAGGACTTTCTGGAGTCGTCGCGAGCGGCGGCTTGATCACGATTTCGTTTCAGGACACTTTCATGGCGCATCAACCGCAAATCAGGATTCCGGCCACGTACATGCGTGGCGGCACGAGCAAGGGCGTGTTTTTTCGCTTGCAGGATTTGCCCGACGCGGCGCAAATGCCCGGCGCCGCGCGCGACGCGCTGCTGCTGCGCGTGATCGGCAGCCCCGATCCGTATGGCAAGCAGATTGACGGCATGGGCGGCGCGACGTCGAGCACCAGCAAGACCGTGATCGTCGGCAAAAGCAGCAGGCCCGATCATGACGTGGATTATCTGTTCGGCCAGGTGTCGATCGACAAGCCGTTCGTCGACTGGAGCGGCAACTGCGGCAATCTGTCGGCGGCGGTCGGACCGTTCGCGATCAGCGCGGGCCTGGTCGACGCGAGCCGCATTCCGCGCGATGGCGTGGCGACCGTACGCATCTGGCAGGCGAACATCGGCAAGACGATCATCGCGCATGTGCCGATGACGGGCGGCGCGGTGCAGGAAACCGGCGACTTCGAACTCGACGGCGTGACCTTCCCGGCCGCGGAAGTGCAGCTCGAATTCATGGACCCGGCTGCGGAAGAAGACGGCGCGGGCGGCTCGATGTTCCCGACGGGCAATCTCGTCGACGACCTGGACGTGCCGGGCGTCGGCACGTTGAAGGCGACGATGATCAACGCCGGCATTCCGACTATTTTCGTGGATGCGGAAGCGATCGGCTACAAGGGCACGGAGTTGCAGGACGCCATCAATAGCGATGAAAAAGCGCTGGCCATGTTTGAGACAATTCGCGCTCATGGCGCGCTGCGTATGGGACTCGTTAAGAATTTGGACGAAATCGCGACGCGGCAGCACACGCCGAAAATCGCGTTCGTCGCGCGGCCCGCTGATTACGTGTCGTCGAGCGGCAAGCGGATCAATGCGGGCGATGTCGATTTGCTTGTGCGCGCAATGTCGATGGGCAAACTGCACCACGCGATGATGGGCACGGCGGCGGTCGCAATCGGCACGGCGGCGGCGATTCCGGGCACATTGGTGAACCTGGCGGCCGGCGGCGGCGAGCGCGAAGCCGTGAGATTCGGGCATCCGTCGGGCACGCTGCGAGTCGGGGCCGAGGCGGCGCTCGCAGGCGGCGAGTGGGTCGTGAAGAAGGCGGTAATGAGCCGCAGCGCGCGCGTGTTGATGGAAGGTTGGGTGATGGTGCCCGCGGCTGTTTAGCCGTGCGACGTATCTCGGATTTGTGCGTCGATGGACGATCGCGGCTGCCAGGCTAAACGAAATAATTCGGGTGACGAAACATCGTCATATTTAGCTTGCCTGGTTGTACTTTCACGGCTCGGTACTCGCTATAATCAACAGCCCGTTGAAGAACAACCGATGACCAGGTTTGACCGCCTGCGATCGTAACCGCATCGTCCAGCAGCAGGATGCGGGCGACCCACTGATGTCTTAGAGAGATCGCACAATGAGTAAGAACAAGAAGCCGCCGCAAGCCGATTCTCGCCCGCCTGTCGATGCTCTCCAGTACGAAAAGCTCGCGTTGTCGGCTTTCCATTTCTGTGACCGGCAGATGAGCAAACTGGATACGCTGGTTGCACTTGCGTCCACGATATGTAGGAATCCTGCCGTCACGACCGACGAGCGCCTCCGTCAGCAGAGCATGCTCGAATTACTCGTCAGTACCGGCGAGCAGTATCGGCAGGAACTCGAGTGCGACCGCGAATTGTTCCAGGTTATCGGACTGGATGCAAAGGGAGTTGCCCGCAAGCGCATCACGGCGAGCCATGCCGCGCGCCTGCTGCAGGAGGCCGCGAACAGCGCGGCCGCCGAGCAGGCGGAGTCGGCAGACGACGCGTTGGCGGACGACATGGAAGCCGGTTCCGGAGCGGGCGCCACCCAGCACTGAGCGGCTCCGTCCTCGCCTGCGAGACTACTTCGCGCCGTGTTTCGCCTGCCAGCGTTGCATGAAGGCGATCTCTTCGTGCTGCGCCTTGATGATGTTCCTGGCAAGGCGCTTCAGTTCGGGGTCCTTGCCGTACTTGAGCTCGACCTGCGCCATGTCGACCGCGCCCTCGTGGTGCGGGATCATGTGCGCGACGAAGTCCTTGTCGGCGTCGCCGGTGTAGGCCGGCGCGCTCATGTTCTTCATCATCTTGTCGTCGGCGGCCTTGAATGCCGGCGTCGAGTCGCCCGAGCCGGCATCGGCCGGTGAGGACATGTCCATGCCGGGCATGGACGCCGTGTGCTGCGCATGAGCAGGCACGGCGGCAACGGCGCATGCGAGGCCGGCGGATACGCATACAACACGAAGCAAGCAAAACGCGCGAAATTTGTTCATAGTCGATTCCCGTTAAAAGCTCTTTCGAGCGAAACATACATGATCAGTTTTTTATCGACGGATGAAAGCCCGCCGCTTCGATCGCCTCGATCAGTTGCGCGGCCGGCAGCGTCGAAGCAATCTTGACGATTTTTGTGGACACGTCGATGTCGACGGCCGCAGCCGGATCGACACCGGTGAGCGCGCGAGCGATCGAGTTGGCGCAGCCGCCGCACGACATATCTTTCACCGCTAATTCCAGTTCCATTTCGAATCTCCTGAGATAAATCTCAGGGCGATCTTGGACCTTCCCACGGGGGTAAGGTCAAGTCCGTATCCCGGCGTTTTTACTTTATTGCTGACGCCAATGTGCGCGTCCGATTCGGAACGGTCCTACACAGGTTCGCGCGCGGGGCATCGATAATCGACGCAGCTCGCAGTAACGCAGCGTTCGCAGCCCGTGCCCGGGCAACGCCTCCACGGTTCATCAACGCAATCTCATTCTTGCGATCATGCAAAGCCCAACTCCGCTGTCATCTGAAGTCTCGTCTGAAGTCATCTCGCTCTGGTTCAACGAGGCGGAGGAGGCGCGCGTCGCAGGCCGGCTCGATACGGCGCAGGCGCTGCTCGACCGGATCATCATGCACGATTCGACGCACGCCGGGGCTCTTTATGCGCGTGGGCTGGTGGCGCTCGCGTCGGATCAGCTTCCGTTGGCGCAGCGCTGGATCGAGCGCGCGATCGAAGTCGAGCCGCAGCCGCCGTTCTTCGACATGCTGTGCCTCGTCCAGATCAAGCTGCGCATGTTCGCGAGCATCGCACAGACCGCGAAGGCGGGACTTGTCCATCAGCCGGATTCGCTCCCGCTTCACTACTACCTGGGCGTGGCGCTGCAATTGCAAGGGCGTTCCGACGAGGCCGCGGCTGTCTATCGGCGTTTGATCGAGCTGAAACCGGACTACGCGCAGGCGCATGCGAACCTCGGCGTCGTCGTCAAGGATCTGGGCTCGTTGAGCGACGCGGAGCGGCATATCAGGCAAGCCATCGCGCTCGATCCCGCAAATCGCGGTGCGCGCGCGAGTCTCAGCCTGGTGCTGCTCGCGGCGGGCCGCTATGAAGAGGCGTGGCCTTACTTCGAGGAGCGCACGGCGAATTTCGTCGATGCGCGCGGGCAGCCCGCGTCGCAGGCGCCGCAACTGCCGTTG
The DNA here is from genome assembly GCF_041355255.1 of Paraburkholderia sp. RCC_158. Taxonomy (NCBI): domain Bacteria; kingdom Pseudomonadati; phylum Pseudomonadota; class Betaproteobacteria; order Burkholderiales; family Burkholderiaceae; genus Paraburkholderia; species Paraburkholderia sp. RCC_158. The sequence goes on from NZ_JBFUPM010000006.1 coordinate 85,756, forward strand.
CCGCAATGGAAGGGCGAGCGCCCCGACGTGGTGGGCGGCGCGCATGGCCTGAACGCGAGCGGCGCGCGTCTGCTGGTGTTGCCCGAGCAGGGCCACGGCGACAGCCTGCAATTCGTGCGTTATCTGCCGCTCGCGCTCGAACGCTTTGCCGAGGTGGGCTATATCTGCCCGCCGTCGTTGCGGCGGCTTTACGAAGAGTCGTTGTGCGCCCGCTGGCCAGGTCTCGTGATGCTCGACGACGTCATGCCGGACATCAGCCAATGGGACTGGCAATGTCCGTTGATGTCGCTGCCGCTCGCGTTCGGCACGCGCCTCGACAACATCCCGGCCGACGCATATCTGTGCGCGGACCCGCAGCGCTCCGCGACCTGGCGCGCGAGACTCGACGCGTTGCCGCAACAAGGGCTGCCGCGCGTCGGCGTCGTGTGGGCGGGCGGTCACTCGGGGCTTACCGAAGACCGCGCACGCAGTCTGAGCTCGGCGCAAATGGCGCCATTGTTCGCGTCGTCGCCGCTTCGCTGGATCAGCCTGCAAAAGACCGACGACCTCGCGAAGCGTCCGAGCGCCGCCACGAAACCTTATTTGATCGACTGGATGGATGAAGTCGCGGATTTCGCGGACACCGCGGCGATTATCGACAACCTCGATCTGGTCATTTCCGTCGATACGTCGGTCGCGCATCTCGCCGCTGCGATGGGCAAGCCGGTCTGGCTGCTCAATCGCTTCGCCGGCTGCTGGCGCTGGCTGCGCGATCGCGAAGACAGTCCGTGGTATCCGGGCGTGCGCATCTTCACGCAGCCGGAGCGGGACAATTGGACGGACGTCATCGCGCGTATCGCGGACGAACTGAAGCGTCGTTATGAACTGGGCAAGACGTACGGCTCTTTTGTGCGCTAGCGGGCTGGCATCGCGGCTTCGCGTTGGCCCCGTAGAACAAGCATAAACGCACAGTTCGCGATGCCGCGCTCGTCGACATGCAAAACCTGCTTGCGATATTCTTTGGCGAAGCAGGGCGCGCGTCGAGCGCCTGACAAAACCTAAAGGAGCCGCGATATGAAAGCCGTCAAGATTGGTTCACCCGCCAGCGTCGATAGTCTCCAGGTGGTCGACATCGGCGATCCTGGACAGCCCGGCGCGGGCCAGCTTCGGGTTCGCATTCACGCGAGCTCATTGAACTTCCATGACTATGGCGTCGTGAGCGGTGTGTTGCCCGCCGAGGCCGGGCGTATTCCGATGGCGGACGGCGCGGGCGTCGTCGAGGCGGTCGGCGCAGGCGTCGACGGATTCAAGGCCGGCGATCACGTGGTGTCATGTTTCTTCCCGTTCTGGGAGAACGGCCCGCCCGCCATCGGCGATTTCACGACCACACCGGGCGACGGCGTCGACGGCTATGCGCGTGAAGTCGTCGTGCTGCCGAGCCAGTATTTCACGCATGCGCCGCAGGGTTATAGTCACGCCGAATCCGCGACGCTGACCACCGCGGGGCTCACCGCGTGGCGGGCGCTCGTGGTCGACGGTCAGTTGAAGGCGGGCGCCACGGTGCTCGTGCTCGGCACGGGCGGCGTGTCGATCTTCGCTTTGCAGCTTGCGAGAGCCATGGGCGCGTCGGTTATCGCGACGTCTTCATCGGATGCGAAGCTCGAGAAGCTGCGCGCGCTCGGCGCCGATCATACGATCAACTACCGCGACAATCCCGAATGGGGCAAGGAAGTGCGCTCGCTGACCGGCGGCCGAGGCGTCGATCATGTGATCGAAGTGGGCGGCCCGGGCACGTTGCCGCAGTCGATCACGGCTTGCCGGATCGGCGGGCATATTGCGCTGATCGGCGTGCTGACGGGCCGCGCCGGCCCCGTGCCGACCGCGGCGCTGATGGCGCGGCAACAGCGGCTGCAAGGCTTGATCGTCGGCAGCCGGCAGGACCAGCGCGATATGATCCGCGCGCTCGAAGTGACGGGCATCAAGCCGGTGATCGACAGCACGTTCGAACTCGCGCAACTCGCGGATGCGTTCAGGCACGAGGCGTCGGGTGCGCACTTCGGGAAGATCTGCGTGTCGATTTGAGCGCGGCGCGGTGCACGGCCCGCCAGGTTTAGCCGCGCTGCGCGAGATCGGCAAACGTGATGCGAGTGGCCGCGCAGGCTTCAGTGAACGCCTCGTCATAGCTCGAGAAAAACACCGTGCGAGTTTGCGCGAGTGTCGTGAAGAGATCGACCAGCACGGCGCGCGCGGCGGCGTCGAGTCCACCTACGGGCTCGTCGGCGATCAGCACGCTCGTTTCGCCGAGCATCGCCGAGGTCAGAAAGAACTTCTTGCGCGTGCCGAACGACATCTGTTCGAAGCGCTTGTCCATATGCGGCGTGAGCCCGAAACGGTCGGCGAGCGTTAGCGCCGCGTCGCTGACGCTCGCGTTGCGCGCCGCGGCCACGCGCCGCAAGTACTCACGGCCGGTCGGGTCGGGCGACGGCATGCAATCCTCTGGCACGTACGTCAAAAGCGATCTCGCGACGGCGGGCGCCGCGTTCACCAAATGGCCGCCGATCCAGACATCGCCGGAATCGGCTGCGAGCGCGCCGGCGAGAATCGCGAGCAAAGTGGATTTGCCGCTGCCGGACTCGTCGTTGAGCGCGACGCAACCGGCGGCGGAGTCGTGACGCAATCCCGCGAAAACGATGCGGTCGTTATAGCGCTTGCTGAGGTTTTCGAATCGAAGCATAAGTTGTGGCGTGTTGAATGTGCGTGCCGCGCAGGGGCATGTCGCCGTCTCCGCAATCAAGCGCTGACGAATGGCGAAGCCTAACAAAAAAATGCGCGCGGTCCAGAAACGAATAATCAGGAACAATTGACCGATTACCGCTCGACAGCGCATGACAAAAAATAGGGCGGGTTGAAAATGATAGGTCTACAGAATACACGGCCTTTTTTACGCTGCTAAACTGTGCGCCGGAGCAGTTTTCTACCGCATCTCATGCGCGGCTTGCGCCCTATATTCCGCCTCATCAAACGGCGGGATAGGCGGTAGAAACAGGCCTTTTCTGCGATTTGGAAGAAGCAGCCGCACGGCATACTGGCTCGTACGCGACTGGTTAAAAGGGATGCATGGTTGGGCATCCTCTCTTCCGGGCAGGCGTGGCGTCGCGAAAGCCGATTCCTCTCCCAACCGCTCATCCTCTGATTTGACATGTATTAGGGCTCGCTCGGGCCTGTTTTTGGAAGTGACTCATGAAGCCGGGAAAGAACTCGCTTGAGAAAAGACGTGCGCGCAAAATCACCGTGGCGGCCGTGGCCGCGCTCATTGCATTCGTGCTCGCATTCAGTTTGTGGCATTACCAGCAGCGCTCGGCGCAGGTCGCGCCCGCGCTAACCGGCGTCGCGAGTCAGATGCGGCACGATACGTCCGCGTGGACGCGCGAGGAGAAAGACGCGTCGCAAATGCTGCGCGACATTCATGACGCGAACGTTGCGGCGATCGGCGTGAGTCCGAGTGCGATTCTCGTGTCGAAGCGCGACGGTTCGAAGTACTTCGTGACCGACCACAACGCGACGTTTTCGCATGCGCTGCTGCTTGGCGAACCTAAAACCGGCGACGCCGCTTCCTATCAGCTCGTGTGGTTGCCCGACGCGGACATTCGCACGGGCGGCTCGCGCTGGCTTCAGGTGTTCGACCAGACGCGCGACGTGATCAGCCTGCTTCTGCCGCTGCTGCTGATCGGCGGCATGGTGTGGTTCATGCGCCGCGAAATGCGCGGCGGCGCGTCGCTGTTGACGAAGGCGCCCACGCTGCGCTTCGACGACGTGATCGGCGCGAACGAAGCGAAGGCGGCGCTCGCGGACATCCGCGGTTATCTGTCGAGCCCGAAGCAATTCACGTCCATGGGCGTGCGCGCGCCGTGCGGCATTCTGATGGTGGGCGGCCCGGGCGTCGGCAAGACGCGGCTTGCGCAGGCGCTGGCCGGCGAATGCGGCGCGAACTTCATCTCGATCACCGGCAGCTATTTCAGCGCGAAGTATTACGGCGTCGGCATCCAGAAGGTCAAGCACCTGTTCGAAATGGCGCGCAAGAATGCGCCGACGGTGATCTTCATCGACGAAGCCGACGGACTCGCGAAGCGCACCGACACAGGCGGCGGTCCTGTCGAAGCCGAGAGCAACCGCATCATCAATCAGTTGCTCGCGGAAATGGACGGTTTCGCTTCGAACGAAGGCGTGATCATCGTCGCGGCCACGAACCATCCCGACAATCTCGACGAGGCATTGCGCCGGCCGGGCCGTTTCGATCGCACGGTGCAGGTTCGCCTGCCGGATCGCGAAGACCGCGCGAAGATTTTCCGCTTCTATGCGGAGAAGCTGAAATCGAAAGCGGCGGACATCGACTACGATCAGCTCGCGCGTCTGACCACGGGTCTGTCACCCGCGACCGTCGCGATGGTCGTGAATCAGGCGGGACTGGTCGCGCGCAAGGCCGGCGAGACGGAAATCGCGGCCAAGCATTTCATCGAGGCGATCAAGATTGCGCGTATCGGCGACGTGAGCGGCGCCGAGCGCGCGCTGACCGAAGACGAACGCACGCGCATCGCCGTGCACGAAGCGGGGCATGGTCTCGTGGCCGCGCTGCTCGGCACAGGCGTACTCGAAGAAGTCACGATTTTGCCGCGAGGCGGCGCGCTCGGCGTGGCGCTGATTACCAAGGCGCAGGACAAGCATCTGTACCGTGAGACCGAGATCCGCAACGAGATCAAGGTGCTGCTCGGCGGTCGCAACGCGGAAATTCTCGCGTTCTCCGAGGCATCGAGCGGGGCGGCTTCCGATTTGCAGGAAGCGTCGCGCATCGGCCTCGACATGGTGTCCAAGTTCGGCTTTAACAGCGACGGCAATCTGTTCAGCCTCGCCGCGTTGCCTTCGCAATACGCGGGTCTTCAGATGAAGAGCGCGATCGAGCAGGCGAACGTGCTGCTGAAGGAATTGAACGAGCAGTGCTATGGCCTGCTGCATGCGTACGAGCCGGTGCTGCGCGCTATCGCCGACGAACTTCTCGAGCACGAAACGGTGCCTGGCGAGACGGTGTATCGGCTGATCAAGGAGCATAAAAGCACGCTGAAGATCGTGCACGAGCAGGAGCCTGAGCCCGAAGCCGCGTAAAGGCGGATAAGCCGACGCCACCGCCCTATGCGAAGTCAGATGGCCCCGGCGGCGGAACGCCCGGAGGCGTCTCCGTTTCGCCCAAAGGGTCGCGCTTCGCTTCGTCGTCATCCGATGGCGGCGTTTCGCCTTTCTCGGGCAGCGGCTGATCAAGCCCCGGTTCGACCGGCGTCGGGATTGCATCGCCGATAGGCTTTGAGACCTCGGTGGGTGGACCGCCGGGATCTTTTGTTTCGTCTGGCTTCTGGTCGTGCTCGTTCGGGCTATCGGGCTGAGTGGCCACGGCGCATCTCCAGTTGATCGCAGTCATGACAAGCAGGGAGCAATGCGCGTGCCCAAGGGTCGACTTCGACAACCTCAAGCGACCTCGGAAGCCGCATCATCGTCTGTCAGCACGCGCGCGCCGCGCTTATCGTGCTGCGGCGCTGCAGACTTCGCGTTATCCACCGAGGCCCGCCGCGTCTTCAATCGAAGAATCGGCTCCTCGATCAGCCGCCATGACAACAGCGCCAGCCCGAGCGAAATGCCGAACGACGCGGCAATCCCCAGCGCATGCGCCCACAGCGGCACAGCACCGCCGAACAACGCCTGCGCGCGATGGTTGCGGGTCAGGTCGGGAATCAGGTTGTGATACAGATAGAAGCCGTAGCTGATCCGCCCGAGCCCCGCGAGCCAGCGCGCTTCCAGCAGACCCACGACGACCGCATTGCGGCAGCATGCAATCGAACACACGAGCGCCGCGATGCATACCCCGTACACGGCATTGACGACGGTGAACAGCAGCGGATCGTGCAACTCGCTCCACACCGGCTCGCTCGCGCAAAAGCCCACGAGACAAACGCTCAACGCAAACAGCGTCGCGCCGTGGCCGAGCCACGCACGCACACCGGCTGCGTTGCCGGCGACCATCAGGCCGCCCATTCCGCCGAGCGCCAATAGCCAGAAGTTGCTCAACGGATGCGTGTAGATCGTGATCTCCTGCCAATGCCCGGCGCGCATCGCGAAGAGCGCAACGAGTCCCGTCGCCGCGATCATCACACACGCGACGAAATGGCGGCGCGCGGCAAGCAGCAACAGCAGCGGCGCGACGACGAGATAGAACTGCTCCTCGATCGCGAGACTCCACAAATGCGAGTAGCGCCCTGGCCAGTAATGCAACACTGAGCCGATCCAGAAGTTCGACAGATAAGCGAAATGAAACGGCATGCCGCTCGCCAGTTGCGGACTCGCGATGCCGAAGAGCATCAGCACGCACATCACGGTCAGCATCAGGTAATAAATCGGGAAGATGCGCAACGTGCGGCGAAACAGAAAACGCTTCAGCTCCACGACGAACCCGCTGCCGTTTTCTTCGATGCGAAGCCGTTGTGCCGAGAGAATGCCGATAATCAGAAAGCCGCTCAGTGCAAAGAAGATCCATACGCCGAGATGGCCTATTTCGCCGATGTCGCCGAATAGCCGGTGCTGAAGAAAGACCATCAGGACTGCAATGGCGCGCAGTCCGTCGAAGCCGGCGATTCTTTTGTTCATGTGAGTGTCTTCCAATGCGAAGGCGGTGCGCGTGCGCGAACCGTTCAGGCCGGTAATGGAAGGACCGGTGCCGCGTGAATGACCGGGCACGTCTGTCCGGTCCACATGAGTGGCCGCCGTGCGGAGCATCGTTCGAGCGGGACGCGCGAACTCCGACGGTCGTGCATGAAACCATCCTACGATGAAAAAAAGCGAAAAAAATCGCACACCGCAATGCGCGGATTTTTTTCGGCGGCAATTACCGGTGCATTCGCAAATAGCTGTGAAAGCCGCAAAACTTGCCGCGCATCGAATGCGCTTTCCATCGCGAATTCTGAATTGCGTGAATCGCCGTAATCGCGCCCATCGCCTGAATCACAATTACCGCTTGCCGACAGCGCGATTTCAGATTGCCACTGCGCCACTGCAAACAGGAGGCTGCCTGTCAGCGTGCATGAACTCATCGCACGACGCCGCCCCAAACGTTATATCGTGCTGTGTTGCTGGATAACCTTGCTGCGAGAACCGAATGGACATTCGCCGCGGACGCTCCGTCGAAGTCGACTTCTTTCGCGGGGTCGTGCTGATCGTCATCGTGCTCGATCACATGCCGGGCAGCACGCTTTCGCATCTGATGCTGCATGCGTACGCGTTGTGCGATTCGGCGGAAGTGTTCGTGTTTCTCGGCGGCTATGCGTCGGCGGCGGCCTATACGGCGGTGCTCGCCACGCGCGGCGAGAAGGCCGCTAATCTGCGCTTCGTGCTGCGTTGCTGGGAAATCTACCGCGCCTATCTGTTGACGGCGCTGCTCACGCTGCTTTCGGGCGCGGTGCTCGCGTTCCTCAATCTGAATCACGCGATGATCGACCTTACCGGCTGGTCGCCTTTCGCCGCGAGGCCGCTGCATCAGGCGCTTGAAATCGCGGTGTTGCGCCGGCAGCCGTATCTGTCGAGCGTGCTGCCGATGTACGTGTTTTACGCGCTGCTGGTGCCGGCCATGGTGCCGCTGGCCATGCGCTCGCGCGTGGCGGCGCTGGCCCTGAGCGCCGCCGTATGGTGGCTCGCGCGGTCGCTCGCGGCGCTTCTAAGCATTGACGACATCGCCGACTGGGCTTTTAATCCGTTTGCGTGGCAACTGATGTTCGTGCTCGGCATCGTGTGCCGGCTCGCGCCGGTCAGCGAGCGCTTTCATGCAGGGAAGGCCGCTCGCTGGTTGACGTGGGCGGCCGTCGCCGCCGTGCTCGCGTTTGCCGCGGTTAAACTTTTCGTGTTGACGCAGCCTTTGCCCGGCACCCTTAAACAGAATCTTTCCGTGGACCGCGTGATCAATTTCATCGTCATAGCATGGCTTGCCGCGCGGCTCGTGCGCTTGGGCAGCATCGCGCGGCTTGCGCAGCGCCTGCCTGCTGTCGTTACCGTGGGGCGCACGGGGCTCGTGTGTTTTGTCGGCGGCACGCTCGTGTCCCTGATCGTCGATACGGCGACGCCTCACATGTTTCATGGCTTTCGCGGCGTGCTGATCGGGCTGGCCGGCGATGTCGTCGCGATCGGCGCACTGCTGATTCTTGCGCGCGGCTGGCACGGATGGAAAGGGCAGCAACTGCGCGCGGCAGCGAGCGGGGCGCGTTGAGGATGAGGGCGCGCTCGCGCTGCACGGCTGTTCCGCGAGCTTCGCGGCTACGCGCATTAGCAACCTCGGTAGCGCTCGCGGCCACGCTTGCCGGCTTGCTGCCCGGAGCCGGCTCGCGTATGGTGCTCGCCGCGCAAAAGGAGGCGCCGCTTTCGATGCGTTGCGCCGAATTCGCGGGCGCCGTCTTGCCGCCGGAACTCATCGCATTGCCGACTGCGGGCGCGCAGATCGAGAGCGCGTCGATGGTCGGCGCGACCGCGCCGGGCAATCAGCAGGGCGGCGAATACTGCCGCATCACCGGGCGCATCAAGGCGGCGAAGCCGACCACGCCCGACATCCGCTTCGACCTGAATCTGCCGCGCCACTGGAACGGCCGCGCGCTGCAAGTGGGCGGCGGCGGTTACAACGGCGTGGTGGTGAGCGGCGTCGGCGTGATGCCGTTTTCACCGGATCGCGCGCCGCTTGCGCAAGGCTATGCGACGTTCGGCGACGATTCCGGGCACGTGGGCGATTCGTCGTTGGCGGTGTTCGGTCTCGTCGACGAAGCCGTGACGAACTTCGGCTACGCGCATCTGAAGAAGACACACGACGCCGCGCTTGCGTTGATCGCGCGCGCTTATGGGCGGCCGCCGCAGCGCATGTATTTCGCCGGCGGCTCGACCGGTGGCCGCGAAGGTTACACGGTGATGCAGCGCTTTCCCGACGACTACGACGGCGTGATCGCCAATTCGCCGGCACTCAATTTTTCCGGCGTGCGGCTCATCGGCGTGAAGGTCGGCCAGGCCGAATATGCGACGCCGGGCGGCTTCATCCCTCCGCTGCTGCTGGATCACGTGTATCGACGAACGCTTGCGGTTTGCGACCGGCTCGACGGCGCCGCCGACGGCATCGTGAGCGACGTCGCCGCATGCCGGGAGCATGAGGCGGAGATCGTCGATTCGTTGCGTTGCGCGGGGCACATGCTGCCACGCGACGAATGCGTCACCGAGCCGCAACTCGCTACGTTGATGGTGCTGCGCGATGGTTTGTCGCTGCCGTACAAGCTGGCCTGGAACGTCGGCGGTTATCGCGGTTACAACGTTTTTCAGGGCACTTATTTCGCGGGTTCACTGGGCCTCGGGCACCAGGCCGAACGGCTCGCGACGCCGAGATTCTTCGCCAACGGTTACCTGTTTGCGCAGGGCGACGGCTATGTGCGTTACTTCGTTGCACACGACGCGGACTTCGACTCGCTGAAGTTCGACCCGCAACGTCCCGGCAAATATCGCGCGCAATTGATCGCGCTGTCGCAGACCATCGGCGCAATGAACACGGACCTCGCGCGCTACATTGCGCGCGGCGGCAAGCTCATCACGCTGCAAGGTCTCGCGGATGAAGTCATCAGCCCGAATCAGACGATTGCCTACCGCCAGGCGCTCGTCGATCGTTACGGTGTGGACGAGGTCAACCGTTTCATGCGTCTGTACATGGTGCCGGGTTTTCAGCATGGCAGCGGAGCGTTCGTGCCGTCGGTGGATCTGCTTGGCGCGCTCGATAGCTGGGTCACGCGCGGCGCGTCGCCGGAAACGCTGATCGCAACCGACATCGCCGCGGCGACCAATGGACGCTCGCGACCGTTGTGCCGCTATCCGACGTTTCCGCGTTACGCGGGCAAGGGCAATGTGAATCTCGCGAGCAGCTTCGTATGCGCGGAGCCGTGACGGCGAGCCGTAAAGCGAAGCGCGACTTCTTTACATTGGAGCCGTTGCAAAATCCACCATCGACGCTGGAGCATTGCAAGCGCTCGGATTGCGGGTGAAAAAACAAATGGACGGCGATGCCGTCAAGCGGCGCCGCCGTCCATCTTTCCTCGCGCTCTTAAATCAGGGCCTCGAATTCATACGACTGCCCCGGCCCGAGCGCGAGTCTTCCCTTAACGTGATTACTGCCCGTTCTGCATCGTACCGTTAGTACCGCTCGTGCCGCTGCGCGTACCGTTGCTCATGCTGCCGCTATTCGAACGGTTCGTGGTCGCGCTGTTCGGCGATGCGCCGGTGCCCGTGCCCATGCCGCCGCCGGTGCCGGTCACGCCCGGCGAGCCATAGCCGGAATCGCCGGGGTGCTTCATCGTGCCGGGGCCGACGCCTGGCGCCGCGGTGCCGCCCGCGCCGCCCGTCGTGCCGCCGCCGGCGCCCACGCCGTTACCGCCGCCCGCACCCGCTGCCGCACCACCGCCGCCCATGCCGCCGCTACCGCCGGCACCGGCACCGCCGCCCGCTTGTGCAAAGGCTCCGCCCGAGAGTGCCATTACGAGCGCTGAAGCAAAAATCGTTTTGGTAAAGCGTTTCATGGTTCATCTCCATAGAGTCGATTGATGTCACGCGAGCGCCTTGCACTCACATGAACAAACTGCCGCAAGCACTGTGCCTTGGATGCCGGCGCGACGCGCACGGGCGCAGCAGCACGGCTGAAATCGAGCACGCGGCGTTCCCGGAGCGGTGGCGGTGGAGTCTGCTGGGCGAGCGGGGAACGGTGCGGGAGACGACGCGCATCGCGCGGATATCGTTATGGAAACCGAACTATCTTGCGCTGCAGCGAAATGGCTCGGCGATGCGTTCGGCGGTACGCGACTTCCCGTAGACTTCGATCCGTTGCGCTGCAGGCTTTCGCAGTTTCCATTACATTGCGGGTGCGGCCGCGCTTGCGCGTCATTTCATCCACTTAAACAACGGTGTCTGCCATCGTCGAATCCATGCAGCCAATCGTCTCAGTCACGAATCTGTCGAAAACCTATGCAAGCGGTTTTCAGGCGCTCAAAAACATCAACCTCGGGATCAACCGCGGAGAAATCTTTGCCCTCCTGGGGCCAAACGGGGCGGGCAAGACCACGCTCATCAGCATCATCTGCGGCATTGTCAACGCGAGCGAAGGCAGCGTGATGGTGGACGGCCGCGATATCGCCGCCGACTATCGCGGCGCGCGCTCGCTGATCGGCCTCGTGCCGCAGGAACTCACCACCGATTCGTTCGAAACCGTCTGGGCGACCGTCTCGTTCAGCCGCGGCCTGTTCGGCAAGCCTAAGAATCCCGCGCATATCGAGAAGGTGCTGCGCGACCTGTCGCTGTGGGAGAAGCGCAATAGCAAGATCATTACGCTGTCGGGCGGCATGAAGCGGCGCGTGCTGATCGCGAAGGCGCTGTCGCACGAACCGCGCGTGCTGTTCCTCGACGAACCCACGGCCGGTGTCGACGTCGAATTGCGCCGCGATATGTGGAAGCTCGTGCGTTCGCTCGCGGCAAGCGGCGTGACGATCATCCTGACCACGCATTACATCGACGAAGCCGAGGAAATGGCGGATCGCATCGGCGTGATCAACGGCGGCGAGATCATGCTCGTCGAAGAGAAGACCGAACTCATGCGCAAGCTCGGCAAGAAGCAGTTGACGCTGCAACTGGAGAGTCCGCTCGACGCACTGCCGCCCGCGCTCGCCGGCTACGGGCTCGATGTCGCCAAAGGCGGCAACGAACTGATCTACACCTATGAAGGCGACGGCGGCCGCACGGACATCATCGCGCTGCTCAAGGCGCTCGACGACGCCAGCATCCGTTTCAAGGACCTGCATACCACGCAGAGTTCGCTTGAAGACATCTTCGTGAGCCTGCTTCGAGGTAATCAATGAACATCTACGCCATTCGCGCGATCTACAAGTTCGAGATGGCGCGCACCTGGCGCACGCTGATGCAAAGCATCATCGCGCCGGTGATTTCCACGTCGCTTTACTTTGTCGTGTTCGGCGCGGCCATCGGCTCGCGTATCAAGGAAGTGGACGGCATCAGCTACGGCGCGTTCATCGTGCCGGGGTTGATCATGTTGTCGCTGCTGTCGCAAAGTATTTCGAACGCGTCGTTCGGCATTTACTTTCCGCGCTTCACCGGCACCATCTACGAGTTGTTGTCCGCGCCCGTGTCGTATCTCGAGATTGTCGTGAGTTATGTGGGCGCGGCGGCTACCAAGTCGATCCTGCTCGGGCTCATCATTCTCGCCACCGCGGGCCTGTTCGTGCCGCTGCAAGTGCAGCATCCGTTCTGGATGATCCTGTTTCTCGTGCTGACCGCGGTCACGTTCAGTCTGCTCGGCTTCATCATCGGCATCTGGGCGGATAGCTTCGAGAAACTGCAACTCGTGCCGCTGCTGATCATCACGCCGCTGACGTTCCTCGGCGGGAGCTTCTATGCGGTGAACATGCTGCCGCCGTTCTGGAAGATCGTGACGCTGTTCAATCCGATCGTCTATCTGGTGAGCGGATTCCGCTGGAGCTTCTACGGTCTCGCGGATGTCAACGTCGAAATAAGCCTCGCCATGACCGCGCTCTTTCTGGCGGTGTTTCTTGCGATCGTCGCGTGGATCTTCAAGACGGGCTACCGGTTGAAGAGCTAGGCGCAAAGCCCGCGCATTAAAAAAACGGCGTGGCGGCGGGAAGCCGCCACGCCGTTTTCGTGGCCTGCCTGCACTACGTGCGTGCTCCGTGCGTGCTCCGTGCGTACTCCGCGTACTACCCGCGTCTACGACACGTAGGCCTTCGCGACGTTGATCAGTTGCACGCGATTGCGCACATTGAACAACTGCCGCAAGCGGCGCAGATGGTAGTCCACATTGTGCGGCGACAGCCCGAGGAAATACGCGATTTCCTTGTCGCGCTGCCCCTGAACCACCGCCTTCAGCACTGCGTGCTGCAACTCGCTCAACGTCACGCGATGCTGCTGCGCGGGCGTCATGCCGATCACGCTCTTCGCGTGCGTCCAGATGAACTCATGAATCGTGTGCGCGAACATCAGCGTTTCGGCCACGATCGATTCGGTCATCCAGCGCGGATTGGCGATCTCCGAGTTAAAGCACAGGCTCGCGCTCAGTTCCGGCTCGGGCAGCGGCATCTGCGTGAGAATGCCGCTCTTGCGCCCGGTTGCCTCCAGCATGTCGATCAGCCCGCCGAGCCGCTCGCTGCGCATTTGCGCACGCGGCAGATCGGCGCGCATGTCGACCGTGTTCCAGAGGAACGGCATGCCGGTCGGCGACGCGAGCGCCACGCGCGGATCGAGCTCGAAATAACGCTCGCGGAAATAGCGCGTGAGCCAGCTTTGCGACTCGTAGCTCGTCAGCACGAACATGGTCTTGCGATGCGCCGACGTGCGCGTGGCCGTATAGCTGAACGAGTTGAAGCCCAGTTGCCTGATGCGCTGCCGCACGAATTCGATGCGGTCCTGCGCACTGCCGAAACGCACCAGCGGACTGATGACCGGCGCGCGCCGCGCGGCCGGCGCGGGCGTGCCGATCTCTTCCTCGGTGAACAGCGTGAGGAAGCCTGCGGGCGCCGCGCCTGTTGCCGCGCGGCCAGATACGATCGATGCTTCAGCCGCGTGGGCTGACTTCGCGGCCTGCCGCGTACCGGCCGGGTAGGCCGGTTGTGCGGTGACCGCTGGGTTGTATGCTGCCGACGCATGGCCGGCTTCGCCCTGCGGCGAACCGGTCAGCCAATGCGGCAGCGTATCGCATTCGTGTTCCATGAAACGGTAGCTCCGGCGTTCGAAACGCGTGAAAGACGACAACCTGAATGATTAGCTATTTCCAAAAATTACGGTAGCCGGTTCCTTGCTATCATTTTTGCGATCTTGCGCTGACAGCCGACCGGCCACGCGGGTTTGACGGGTTTCTCTCTTTTGCATACGGCACCTCCTTGGGAATGGACGTGAAGACACGAATTCCAAAGCTGACAACGACGCTTGCCTACGACCGCTACATGGCGGGCCAGAAACTGGTGTCGAGCGTGGATCGCCCGTGGCGGCATCTGGTGTTGCGCTCCTATCTCGAGCCGGACGAGCAGGAACTGCTGGAAGCGCCCGGCCTGCAGGACCTCACGCTGATGACGCTGGCAAGCGGCGCCGAGCATCTCGAGCGCAATCTGAACGGGCGCTGGGAAAGCGCCGAACTGCGAGTGGGCGAACTCTGGTATGTGCCGCCCGCGCCGATTTCCTGGCGCTGGCGTTCGATCAGCGATGAGCCGCTGTCGACCGTCCATTTACATATCGAGCGCAGCCTGATCGACAGCGTCGCAGATCAGATGGAGCTCGGCGGGTCGTGCCGCGAACTGTCGCTCGGCGACGCGATGCGGTTTCATGATCCGCTGGTCGCCGCGATGCTTTCTGCATTGCATCGCGCCGCCAGTGATCCGGCCGACTCGCGCCTGTATGTCGATGCGCTGGTTCACGCGCTCGCCGCGCATCTTCTTCAACATTATTCGCGCGGCCGGGAAGCGGGCACGGCGCGCTTCGATCAACCCGAACGGCTGGTGCCGCGCCGCATCCGGCGTGTAACCGATTACATCCGGGCGAATCTCAGTGCCGACCTGACCATCGGCGAACTTGCCGCGCAGGCCGGCTTAAGCAGCTTCCACTTTGCTCGCGTGTTCCGCCGCGAAACCGGCGAAACGCCGCATCAATACGTGACGCGCTTGCGACTCGAAGAAGCGGCCAGGCTCTTGCGTTCGACCGATCAGACCGTGCAGCAGATCTCAATTGCGGTTGGTTACGAGAATGCCAGTCATTTCTCCGTGCAGTTCAAGCGTGATTACGGCGTGACGCCGCTGGCTTACCGGTTGCGCGGCTGACGTGCGGACCGTGCGGCAGCCAACGCTTGCGCCGGTAAGCGATCAGCAACGGACGAGCAGCCGACCAGCAAAACGGCCAGTTCAGCCTCAGACAGGTTATTGGACAAGGGCCGGCAACGGCCGGCAACACTAGGCAACAGCGGCAACAGCGGCAACAGCCGGTGATGGACGGCGTCCGCTGCGCTCGCCGCTGCGAGCGGTGCCCTCCGATGCATGGCGGCGCTGCGCCTTTCGTTCGCGCTTGGTTTGGCGGCCGGCCGGACTGCGCCACGCAGGAAGAAGCGAAGCTGGAAGCCGTCTGTAGGAATCACGCACCTTTCGAAGTGTGCTGTGCATTGCGCGGCTTGCAAACTACGAACTTTCGTGGCGCGACAACCTGCAAAGCTGGCATGGCCATGCTATGTCGACTCACGCACGGTCCGATTGGCGCGTGGCGCTTGCGGTCGAACTGGCCTGACCGGGCCCGCGCGAACTGTATCTGTCGAACCCTTGCACGGCACGACAGAATGACCAGCCCACGGCTTGGCCCGAGCCGCGTCTGACCGACCACTTCATCCAACATTCACCGTCATACCGGATATCCAGCGATGACCCGACTTCGAATCACCTCCTGCGGCCATGTCTTTATCGCCGAAACGAACCCCGACGCGCCGCAAACCGTGGCCGCTTTCCTGAAGCTGTTGCCGTACCGGCAGAAGATCATCCACGTGCGCTGGAGCGGCGAAGGCTGCTGGGTGCCGCTCGGCGAATTCAAGCTCGAGAACGACGGCGCGGCGGTCGGCTTCGAAAATCACACGAGTCATCCGTCGGTCGGCGACATTCTGTTTTATCCGGGCGGCTATAGCGAAACCGAAATTCTGATCGCCTACGGCTCGTGCTGCTTCGCGAGCAAGATGGGACAGCTCGCGGGCAACCACTTCCTGACCATCGTCGAAGGTAAGGAGAAGCTGCGCGAAGTCGGCGTCAAGGTTTTGTGGGAAGGCGCGCAAGACGTGCTGTTCGAAAAGATCTGAGCATCGCCGGGCGTTTTTCGGACGCCATGTAAGTTGCACGCCCGGCGTCTGCGTCGCGCGGTCCTGCTTTGATTGCGAGCCGGCATCGACGGGCTCGCATTTCCTCCATGCCGGTTCTCGGCCACTCTCAGCATTCGACTAAAAACACTTAATCGTCCGCATTCGGGATTAAGAGCTTTGGCAGTTTTCGTCTGAATCGCACTATGCCATTTAGCTAATTAAAGCTAAAAAATCGCTTTTAGGATTAATCGTATTCGCGAACGGCGGACGCGGTTGCACACTCGTCGCTCCAGCCTTGTTGGCCAAGTAAAAGCGCAGTGCGTCCTGAGTCTGTTTAGTCGATTAATACTTAGGATGGCATAAGAAAAGTCTCGGCAAGAGACAGTAAATAAAAAGAATGGGAGGAATGTTGAACAAGACCTATAAAGCGGTATGGAATGAAGCGAGGCGCGTCTATGTGGCCGCATCGGAAGTCACGAAAAGCGGGGGTGCGAAGTGCGCTTCGGTATGCCGGGCGCTGGCCGCCGCGGCGGCGGGCTTGCTCGGCGCGCTGGTGTTCGCGCAACCGGCCGGCGCCCAGGAGTGCGCGCCGGCCGGCTGCCCGAATGTCGCCGACGCGCTGTTCTACGATAGCGACGCGCACGACAGCGCGACGCTCGGCAATGCGGGCACACCGGTCAGAGTGACGAACGTCGCGCAAGGCGCGCTCAACGCCTACAGCACGGACGCGGTAACGGGCGCGCAACTGCACGCCACGAACGATGCCGTCTCGCAGAACGCGGCGAGCATCTCGGACCTCGCGGGCAACATCGAAAGCGGTCAGACAGGACTCGTGCGGCAGGACCTGGGCACGCGCAATCTCAGCATTGGCGCGGGCACCGATGGCGCGTCCGTGGACTTCACCGGAACCGGCGGGCCGCGCGAACTGCGCGGCGTCGCTGCGGGGACGACTGCTCAATCGGCGGTCAACGTTACGCAGCTCAAGCAGGTCGTGTCGACGCTCCGCGGCGGCGCGTCGGTGAGCGCGAGCGGCGCGACCGTCGGCCCGCGGTACTACATGCAGTCGGGCACGCAAACCACCGTCGGCGGCGCGCTGAGTTCACTCGATACGGGCATCGTCACGCTGCAGTCGCAAGTCGTGGCGGGCAGCATCGGTCTCGTCAAGCAGGACCTCGGAACGCGCGACATTCTGGTCGCGCCGTCGTCGACGGGTATCCGGGTGAACGTGGCCGGTTCGAACGGCAACCGCACGCTCACAGGTCTCGCGCGCGGCGCGATCGACGCGTTCGCCAGCGACGCGGTCAACGGCGCGCAGCTTTACGGCAATGCCGCGAGCGTGGCGGCCGCGCTCGGCGGCGAGGCGGCGGTCAAGGCGGACGGCACGGTCAAGCCGCCGCTTTACACCATCGGCGGAAACACGTTTGGCGACGTCGGCTCGGCGCTCGCGGCGGCCGTCAACACGAGCGTGACAACCAGCACCGCGGCGAGCGCGGCAGCAAGCACGAAGGCAATTGCAGCAGCCACGGCCGACTCCGTTCAATACGGCTCCGCCGCGCACGACACGCTGACGCTCGGCAACTCTGGCGCGCCGGTCCGCGTGACCAACGTACGCGCCACGAGGCTGGACAGCGACAGCCTGGACGCGGTGAACGGCGGCCAACTGTTCGCGACCAATCAGGTGGTTGCGCAAAACAGCGACAACATTGCAAGCCTGGATCGGCGCGTCGGCAGCAACGCGACCGACATTTCGAATCTCGACCAGCGCGTGAGCGTCAACACGACGAAGATATCGGGCCTCGACACGCGCACTACAGCGCTCGAAGGCAACGTGACGAACGTCGCGAAGCAGATCACGAACGGCGAGATCGGGCTCGTTCAGCAGGACCTGACCTCGCGCGTCATTAGCGTCGGGCAAGATGCAGGCGGCGCGCGCGTGGACTTCGCGGGCACGAGTGGCGCGCGTCAATTGACCGGCGTCGCGGCGGGCCTGGCCGACACGTCCGCGGTCAACTTTGCGCAGTTGAGGCCGGTGGTCGCCGGGCTTGGCGGCGGCGCGCAGGTCAATATCGACGGCTCGGTGACCGGCCCGTCGTATCACGTGCAAGGCGGCACGCAGAAGAACGTCGGCGACGCGCTCGACTCGCTCGACAGCGGGCTCAGCACGCTGCAGCAGAACGTCCAGCAGGGCGGCGCCGGCATGGTGACGCAAGACCCGTCTTCGCGCGTGATCAAGATCGGTGCTTCGACCGACGGCCGGGCGATCAATGTGGCGGGCACGCAGGGCAACCGCGTCGTGACCGGCGTCGGGCGCGGCTCGCTCAACGCGGCGAGCACCGACGCGGTCAACGGCTCGCAACTGTTCGCGCAAGCCGCTAGCACGGCGACGGCGCTCGGCGGCGGCTCCACGGTGAACGCGGACGGCTCGGTCAGCGCGCCTTCGTACAAGGTGGGCGGGCAGGTCGTCAACAACGTCGGCGGCGCGCTCGGCAATCTGGATGGCCGCGTCACGCAAAACAGCAACGACATTGCGGGTCTGCAGAACACGGTTGGCCGCATCAACGGAACGGTGGCGAATGCCGTTCAGTACGACAGTTCCGCGCACGACAAGATGACGCTCGGCGGCACGGCGGCGAATGCGCCGGCCGTGCAGTTGACCAACCTGAAGAACGGCGAAGTATCGGCAACCAGCAGCGATGCGGTAACCGGCGCGCAGCTCTGGCAAACCAATCAGCAGATCAGCAGCATCGACCAGACCGTCAGAAACTATGCGACGAGCGGCAACGGCTATACGGCCGTGAACAGTTCCGCGAGTGCGCCGCAGGCGACCGGCAACGGTTCTGTGGCGGTCGGCGGCGGAGCGAAAGCGTCGGCGGCGAACACCGTCGCGCTAGGCGAAGGTTCGGTCGCGGATCAGCCGAACACGGTTTCCGTCGGCTCGTCGGGTAACGAGCGCCGCATCACGAACCTCGCCGCAGGCCAGGCGCCGGGCGACGCCGTCAACATGCAGCAGTTCCAGGGCGGCATGGGCGATCTGGCGCGGCGTGCGTATGCGGGAACGGCGTCCGCGATGGCAATGACCATGGTCCCCGAAGTCGACGCGACGAAGAACCTCGCCATCGGCGTAGGCACGGCGGGTTACATGGGTTATCAGGCGGTGGCCGTGGGGCTGTCGGCGCGCGTCGCGCAGAACTTCAAGGTGAAGCTGAGCGCGGGCATCAGTTCGGTGACCACGGCGGTCGGCGCCGGCGCTGCGTATCAGTGGTAGCAAGGGAAGCCAGCCGGCGAGAACTGCCGGCGGCAAATCGAAGGCGCCCCGCGCGCCCCGCGGTGCGGGCGGCGGGGCGCGGGTACGCTTACTGGAACAGCTTCATCGCTTGCGAGAGCGTGTTGAACACGCCCCACGCGAGCGGGATCATCACGTACAGCCAGAAGACGGCGATCTTGACCTTGTTGGTCGGGTGCACGGGTTCAATGGTCGACATGCGAGTCTCCTTATGCGCCTTTGGCGACTTGTGCGTCGGTCATGTGATGCTTGTCGTCCACACGCTTGACCAACAGATTGCAGATGAAGCCGACCACCAGCAGCACGGCCATGATGTGAACCGTCATCGTGTAGGCGTCGGCCTTCGCCACGCCGTGCGCGACTTCGTACGCGCGGATGTAGTTCACGAGCACCGGACCCGCCACGCCGGCCGCGGCCCATGCGGTCAGCAGGCGTCCATGAATGCCGCCGACAAACGCCGTGCCGAACATGTCCGCGAGATACGCGGGCACCGTCGCAAAGCCGCCGCCGTACATCGTGAGGATGATGCAGTACGCCAGCACGAAGAGTGCCATCTGGCCGGACGCAGCGAAGCTCGGCACGAGGAAATACAGCACGGCGCCAAGCGCGAAGAAGATGAAGTAGGTGTTCTTACGGCCGATCCAGTCCGACGCCGATGCCCACACGAAGCGCCCGCCCATGTTGAACAGCGACAGCAGGCCGACGAAACCGGCAGCGGCGGCAGCCGTCACGGTGCCCTTGAAGCTCTCCTGGATCATCACCGAAGCCTGGCCGAGAATGCCGATACCGGCCGTCACGTTCAGGAACAGCACGAGCCAGATCAGATAGAACTGCGGCGTCTTCAGCGCCTGGTCGATGTGCACGTGGTTACGCGTGATCATCTTTTGCTGCGAGGTCGCGGGCGGCGTCCAGCCGGCCGGTTTCCAGTCCGTCGGCGGCACGCGAATGGCCAACGCGCCGATCGACATCGAGATGAAATAGACGATGCCGAGCACGATGAACGTCTCGGCCACGCCGATGCTCGTCGCGCTCTTGAAGTGGTTCATCAGCGCGACGGACAGCGGCGCGGCAATCATCGCGCCGCCGCCGAAGCCCATGATCGCCATGCCGGTCGCCATGCCGCGGCGGTCCGGAAACCAGCGGATCAGCGTCGACACCGGCGACACATAGCCGAGGCCGAGCCCGATTCCGCCGATCACGCCGTAGCCGAGATACAGCAACGCGATCTGGTGGAAGTACACGCCCAGCGCGGAAATCAGGAAGCCGCCGCCGAAGCAGCAGGCCGCGGTGAACATGGTGCGGCGCGGGCCGACGTGCTCGAGCCACTTGCCCGCGAACGCCGCCGACAAACCGAGGAACACGATCGCCAGCGAGAAAATCCAGCCAAGCGAGGTCAGCGACCAGTCATCGGGCGCGGATTGCGTGATGCCGATCACCTTGGTCAACGGGCCGTTGAACACGGAGAACGCGTACGCCTGGCCGATACAGAGATGGACGGCGAGTGCCGCGGGAGGAACCATCCAGCGCGAGAACCCCGGTTTCGCGATGGTGGCTTCTTTCGAAAAAAATGGTGCGGAGCCTGAATTGTGCTGTGGCTCGGTCATGCTGCTCATGGTCGGTCTCCCGGAAAGCGAAGTCTTTGTTATCGGCGCATCAGACCGAATCCTTTAGTGCTTCGGCGTGAGAATTGCTACTCGATGGGGCGCTCATATATGCGGCTGGGCTTCATATGAACGTGCGCAAGTCCCGGATGGAGCTTGCCTGGTCGAACGATAGGGCGGCGGACCTAGGTTGGCAATATGAGATAGAAATGCATAAGGCATTGCCCGAAGAAATGCGACGCGCATCTGCCGGATCGCGGCAGTGGGTCCCAGATGTCGGGTCTGGCGCAACTTGGCGTGCAGCCCGAACCGCGCCTTCAAAGCAAAAAAGGCCGGCGGTGGCTGCAACGCCACGCCGGCCTCTTCGAACCTCGATCAACCGTTCAAACGGTGCGCCCGGTCTTCATTTTTGCGGCCACGAGCACAGAGATCAGGCAGCCGATCGCCAGATAGCCGGCCACGGGATGCCACGAACCGCCGGCGAAACTCACGAGCGCAACGGCGATGAACGGCGTAAAGCCGCCGCCTACCACGCTCGCCACCTGATAGCCGACGCCCGCGCCGCTGTAGCGGTACTCGGTGCCGAACAGTTCGGTGAACATCGGCTGCTGCACGCTGACCACCATGTCGTGCGCGATGTTCGCGAGCATCACGGCGAAAACCACGATCCATACCGTCGAGCGTGCTTCAAGGGCCAGGAAGAACGGCACGGCGCTGAACATGCCGACGAGCGCGCCGATCATGTACACGCGGCGGCGGCCGAAGCGGTCGGCGAGCATCGCGAAAAGCGGAATCGTCACGCAACTCACCGCGCCGACCAGCAGACCGATGGTCAGGAAGAACTCACGCGGCATGTGCAGGTTCGCCGTCGAGTAATTGAGCGCGAAGGCGGTCACGATATACATCGTGAACAGTTCGGCGAGGCGCAGCGCGATGATCAGCAGGAACGCTTTCGGGTGACGCAGCAGCGCTTCGACGATCGGCAGCCGCACGCGGCGCTCGCCGTGCGCGCCGACTTTTTCGACGAATTCCTGCGACTCTTCCATACTCGAGCGGATCCACATCGCGATCAGCACCAGCACTACGCTGAAGAGGAAGGGCAGGCGCCAGCCCCAGCTCATGAACGACGCGTTATCCATCGAACGGCTGATCAGCGCGACGAGCCCCGTCGCCAGCACGAGGCCCACGCCGTAGCCGACCTGGACGCCGCTGCTGTAGAACGCCTTCTTTTTCTCGGGCGCGCTTTCCACCGCCATCAACGCCGCACCGCCCCATTCGCCGCCGACCGCGAAGCCCTGGATCGCGCGCAGCGTGACGAGCAGCACCGGCGCGAGCCAGCCGATAGTCGCGAACGACGGCAGCAGGCCGATGGCCGCGGTGGAGAGACCCATCATCATCACGGTCAGCACGAGCATGCGCTTGCGGCCGAGCCGGTCGCCGAAATGGCCGAACACGAAGCCGCCGAGCGGGCGGAACAGAAAGCCGACGCCGAACGTCGCGAAGGCCGCGAGCGTGCCCATTGCCGGGCTCACTTTCGGAAAGAACTCCGCGTTGAAGACGAGCGCCGCGACGATCCCGTACAGCAGAAAGTCGTACCAGTCGACGACTGCGCCGACGAAGCTGCCCAGCGCGGCTTTGCGTGCGCGGCTGCGGGCGATGCGGTTGTCGGCTGTGGCGGCCGGCGAGAGAGTGGTGCTCATGACGGGGTCTCCGTGAGATTCTTGGACTACTGCATGACCGGCCGCGTGCTGGCGGCGCGGCGTCGGCGCCTTCTGCGGGCCGCCGATCGCTTGCAGGTTGTGCGGAAGATTAATGACGCTGCGCTTGCCGCACAATCGGCACTCGACGTGGCTTGCGCGATAGTCGAACGCGTCTGCGCGAATAGCGCGCGTTCCTGGCGTATACACGGAGGCGCGGCGCGCCGGCAACAAGCGGGAGGCGGGACGACGCGGCGCATGCTACCGTAGTCATTGATTGAAAAACAACAGTCACTGATATACTACATACACAATATTGATTTTTGCGGCGATGCAGCATATGATTGAGTCATTCGATCACTCAATCAGTTGGAGCTACAAATGGAATTTGTTCCTCTCTCGCTGCTGGCCGTCGCTGTTGTTGGCTTGGGCAGTGCCGCCACGCTTCTTATCGCTCGCTGGATTCCGCAGACTGTCGCGCAACTTGCAGCGCAACATGGCCGTTTCGTCGGACTGAGCGAGCAACGTGGGGCAGCGGTGGCGCCTTATCGTATGCATGTTCAACCAGAGGCGATGAATGTCGTCGGAACTTCAAACTGAAGCGGTGGCAACACCTTTGACGTTGTCGTTGCAGCCTATCGGCGCAAGCGCGAGCTTGCGCGATCAGGCTTATGCGATGCTGCGCCAGGCGATTGCCGATGCGGACATCTACCAGACGCGCGACGAAATCCGTCTGGACGAACGTGTGCTCAGCGAGACGCTTGGCGTTAGCCGCACGCCTGTGCGCGAGGCGATGACGCTGCTCGAGCAGGAAGGCTTTCTGCGCATGGTGCCGCGGCGCGGCATTTACATCGTCCGCAAAAGCAAGCGCGAGATCGTCGAGATGATTCACATGTGGGCCGCGCTGGAAAGCATGGCCGCGCGTTTGGCGACCCAGCGCGCCACAGACGAGGAAATCGCTCGCTTGCGGCATATGTTCGACAATTTCCGCGACGCCACGCCGGCCGAGCACATCGCCGAGTATTCGGATGCGAACATCGCGTTTCACCAGTCGATCGTCGAGTTGTCGAAGTCGCAGATCATTCTCGACACCATCAAGAATATTTTTATCCACGTGCGCGCCATCCGGCGCATGACCATCTCGCAGAGCGATCGCGCGTCGCGGTCCATCGTCGATCATCTGCGCATTATCGAGGCGCTCGAGAAGCGCGATACCGAACTGGCCGAGCGTCTTACGCGCCAGCATTCGCTCGATCTGGCGGCCTTCGTGGAGAAGAACTGCGATTTTCTCGATTGACGACGGCTGAATAGGCGTAGCGTGCGTTAGGCGTTCGGCGTGGAGTTTCGCCGCGCCCGGTCGCGCCCGTCACTGTAGCAACGAAGTCACGCAGGCATTGAAGCCCGCGGTGTTCACGCACCGCGGGCTTTTTTCGTTTGTCCGCGCTGCGTAGGGAAACACCGCGCTTGACGTCTGGTGAAATGTGGTATGTGATATATCAACAGTGAGCGATCTTAACCAGCGCTCAGTGTTTTCCCTTGCGGAAGGCCGAAAGCGGATCGCGAAACAGCCGCTTTGCCATGTCCCGCAGGGATTGCAGCAGAAACGCAGAGCGGACCCGGAGCATGAAATCGTCCTTGCCTGAATCTGATATATCACATACCGTATGTGAGCAAGCAGGGCGGCATGTTCTGAGAAGCGTTGCACAACCGATAAGCAGCAGTCTTTCATGGGGCCGGCGCAAGCGCTAATGCGCAACACCGGCCGATGCAAAGCACGGGACCGGCGCAAGCACTGACGCGCCAAGCCGGTCGACACACAGGAGACGACCATGTCTGCAGTTGTTTCATCCCTGAACTCCGCCACGAGCAGCACCACGGCCGAAGACACGCTCAAGCAAAAGACGCGCAACGCGGGCGTCGTTTCGGGCGGCCATCTGGTCGCGAAGGCGCTGAGAAACGAAGGCGTCGATACGATCTTCACGCTGTGCGGCGGCCACATCATCGACATTTACGATGGTTGTGTGGACGAAGGGATTCGCATCATCGACGTGCGCCACGAGCAGGTCGCGGCGCACGCAGCAGACGGTTACGCGCGCCAGACCGGCAAGCTCGGCTGCGTGGTCACGACGGCCGGCCCTGGCTGCACGAACGCGGTGACCGGCATCGCGACGGCATTTCGCTCCGAGAGCCCGGTGCTGCATATCGGCGGGCAAGGCGCGCTGACGCAGCACAAGATGGGCTCGCTGCAAGACCTGCCGCACGTCGACATGATGTCGCCGATCACGAAGTTCGCCGCCAGCGTGTCGAGCACGGAGCGCGTCGCGGACATGATCTCGATGGCCGCGCGCGAGTGCTTCAACGGCGCGCCTGGCCCGGCTTACCTGGAAATTCCGCGTGACGTGCTCGACCGTGAAGTCGAACTCACGCGCGCCGTCGTGCCGCAGCCGGGGCACTATCGCGCGTCGACGAAATCGATTGGCGATCCGCGCGACATCGAGAAACTCGCCGACATCCTCGTCAATTCCGAGCGCCCCGCGATCCTGTACGGACAGCAGGTGTGGACCGCGCGCGGTCACGAGGAAGCGATTGCATTGCTGCGCGGTCTCGACGTTCCTGGTTATTTCAACGGCGCGAGCCGCGGCTTGCTGCCGCCGGGCGATCCGCATCACTTCGATCGCACGCGTTCGCAGGCGTTTGCGAATGCGGACGTGCTGATCGTCGTCGGCACGCCGTTCGATTTCCGGATGGGTTACGGCAAGCGCATCAGCAAGGAACTGACGCTGGTGCAGATCGATATGGACTACCGGACAGTCGGCAAGAATCGCGACATCGACCTCGGTCTGGTCGGCGATCCGGGCGCGATTCTCGCCGCGGTGCTGCAAGCCGCGAGCGGTCGCCTGAAGGACGACAAGCGCCAGGCACGCCGCAAGTGGATGGCGCAACTTCAGGATGCCGAAGCAACCGCGACCGAAAAACTGATGCCGCTGTTCAAGTCCAACAGCACGCCGATTCATCCGTACCGCGTCGCTTACGAACTCAACGAGTTCCTTTCCGACGACACGATCTATATCGGCGACGGCGGCGACGTCGTGACGATTTCCGCGCAAGCGGTTCGCCCGCGCCGCCCTGGTCAATGGATGGACCCAGGCGCACTCGGCTCGCTCGGCGTCGGCACCGGCTTTGCGCTCGCAGCGGGCATCGCGCATCCGAACAAGGAAGTGCTGTGCTACTACGGCGACGGCTCGTTCGGTATGACCGCGTTCGACATGGAAACGGCCAACCGCTTCGGCGTGCCGTACCTCGCGGTGATCGGCAACAACTCGGCGATGAACCAGATCCGCTACGGCCAGCTCGCCAAATACGGCGACGAGCGCGGCAACGTCGGCAATCTGCTGAGCGATGTGCCGTTCAGCAAGTTCGCCGAAATGCTCGGCGGCTACGGCGAGGAAGTGCGCGATCCCGCGCAGATCGCCAGCGCATTGCAGCGTGCACGCGAGTCGATTCATCGCACCGGCCGCTCCGCAGTCGTCAACATCTGGGTCGATCCGCGCGAGTATGCGCCGGGCACCAAGAATCAGACCATGTACAAGTAATACGGACACCTTAGGAGACACGACATGGGCAAAGCACTCGACGGCGTGCGCATTCTCGATTTCACGCATGTGCAATCGGGCCCGACCTGCACGCAATTGCTGGCGTGGTTCGGCGCGGACGTGATCAAGGTGGAGCGGGCCGGCGCCGGCGACATCACGCGCGAGCAACTGCGTGATATTCCCGACGTGGACAGCTTGTACTTCACGATGCTCAATCACAACAAGCGCTCGGTCACGATCGATACGAAGAACCCCGAAGGCAAGCAGGTTCTGGAGGCACTGATCCAGAAATGCGACGTGCTGGTGGAGAACTTCGCCCCGGGCGCACTGGATCGCATGGGCTTTACGTGGGAGCGCATCCAGGAGCTGAATCCGCGCATGATCGTCGCGTCGGTGAAAGGCTTTGGCCCAGGTCCGTACGAAGACTGCAAGGTCTACGAGAACGTCGCGCAATGCGCGGGCGGCGCGGCGTCAACCACGGGTTTCGACGATGGCCCGCCGGTCGTCAGCGGCGCGCAGATCGGCGATAGCGGCACGGGCTTGCATCTCGCGCTCGGCATTGTCACCGCGCTTTATCAGCGCACGCAGACGGGCCGCGGCCAGCGCGTGCTCGCTGCGATGCAGGACGGCGTGCTCAATCTGTGCCGCGTGAAGCTGCGCGATCAGCAGCGGCTCGAACGCACCGGCGTGATGAAGGAGTATCCCCAATATCCGAACGGCAAGTTCGGCGAAGCGGTGCCGCGCGCGGGCAACGCGTCGGGCGGAGGCCAGCCGGGCTGGATTCTGAAATGCAAGGGCTGGGAGACCGATCCGAACGCGTACATCTACTTCATCACGCAGGCGCCGGTGTGGGCCAAGATCTGCAACGTGATCGGCAAGGAAGAGTGGGCCACGGACCCCGATTACGCGACGCCCGCCGCACGCCTGCCGCGTCTGAAGGACATTTTCGCGGAAATCGAACGCTGGACGATGACCAAGACCAAGTTCGAGGCGATGCAGATTCTCAACAAGTACGACATTCCATGCGGGCCGATTCTGTCGATGAAAGAGATCGCCGAGGAGCCCTCGCTGCGCAAGACCGGCACGATTGTCGAAGTCGATCATCCGACGCGCGGCAAATATCTGACCGTTGGCAATCCTATCAAACTGTCCGATAGCCCGACCGAAGTGAAGCGCTCGCCGCTGCTTGGCGAACATACCGACGAAGTCATGGCGGAACTGGGCTACTCGCCCGAGCAGATCAGCGCACTGCGCACCGCCGGCGCCATCTAGCGCATAGAAAAACCCGTAGTGCAGGCCGCCCGCCGCTCGCCATCCAGGCGAGCGCGGTGCCGGGCGGCGCCTTTCGAACCCGCATTGGAGACGGCAGGACATGGCATACGAAGACACGCTCTCACTGAAAGAACGCGGTACCGCACACACGCCGGACGACCGCGCGCAGGTCGCCAACAAGGACGTCGTGCGGCACATTCTCGATCACGCGAAAGCCGAAGGCCGCAACTCGCTGACCGCGCCGGAAGGCAAACTCGTGTGCGACGTCTACGGCATTTCGGTGCCGAAGGAAGCGCTTGCGACGACCGCGGACGAAGCCGCGCAATTCGCGGCGGACATCGGTTTTCCGGTGGTACTAAAGATCGTCTCGCCGGAAATCCTGCACAAGACGGAAGCGGGCGGCGTGCTCGTCGGCGTGAAGAACGCTGCGGACGTGGTGCAAGGATTCACCACGATCATGGAGAACGCGAAGCGCTATAACGCCAACGCGAATCTGCTTGGCGTGCAGGTGCAGCAGATGATCGGCGGCGGGCAGGAAGTGATCGTCGGCGCGGTGACCGATCCGTCGTTCGGCAAGCTGGTCGCGTTCGGTCTTGGCGGCGTGCTGGTCGAAGTGCTGAAGGACATCACGTTCCGCCTCGCGCCGGCCACGCGCGACGACGCTCGCTCAATGCTCGACGGCATCGCGGCTGCCGACATGCTCAAGGGCGTGCGCGGCGGCGAACCCGTCGACCGCGAGGCGCTCGCCGGGTTGATCGAAAACGTCTCGCGGCTCGTGTCCGACTTCCCCGAAATCTCCGAGCTGGATCTGAACCCCGTGTTCGCGAGCAAGCGCGGTGCGATTGCCGCCGACGTGCGCATCGTGCTCGATTTCGCCCCGCCGGTAGAGCGCTATCGGCCGAGTCAGGAAGACATCGTGCGGCAAATGAACCGCATCATGAAGCCGGATTCGGTCGCGGTGATCGGTGCATCGGCGGAAGACGGCAAGATCGGCAACTCGGTGATGAAGAACCTGATCAACGGTGGCTACAAGGGCGAGATCTATCCGATCCACCCGAAGGCCGACGAGATCATGGGCCACAAGGCCTATAAGAGTGTGCTGGACGTGCCGGGGAATATCGACGTCGCTGTGTTTGCGATTCCCGCGAAGTTCGTCGCCGGCGCGTTGACGGAAGTCGGCAAGAAGCACATTCCGGGCGCGGTGCTGATTCCGTCCGGCTTTGCGGAAACCGGCAACGTGGAAGGCCAGCAGGAAATCGTGGCGATTGCGCGCGAGTACGATATTCGCCTGATGGGCCCGAATATTTACGGCTTCTACTACACGCCGAAGAACCTGTGCGCAACGTTTTGCACACCGTACGATGTGCAAGGCAAGGCGGCGTTGTCGTCGCAATCGGGCGGCATCGGCATGGCGATCATCGGCTTCTCGCGTTCGGCGAAGATGGGCGTGTCGGCGATTGTCGGGCTCGGCAACAAGTCCGATATCGACGAAGACGATCTGCTCACGTTCTTCGAACAGGACGAGAACACCGACATCATCGCGCAGCATTGCGAAGACCTGAAAGACGGCCGCGCGTTTGCGGAAACGGCGGCGCGCGTGTCGAAGAAAAAGCCGGTCGTGGTGCTCAAGGCGGGCCGCACGAGTCTGGGCGCGCGAGCGGCGAGCTCGCACACGGGCGCGCTTGCAGGCAACGATCGCATCTACGAAGACGTGTTCAAGCAATGCGGCGTGATCCGCGCTCGCTCGCTGCGCGATCTGCTCGAGTTTGCACGCGGCATTCCGAAGCTGCCGACGCCGAAGGGCGAGAACGTGGTGATCATCACGGGCGCGGGCGGCTCGGGCGTGTTGTTGTCCGATGCTTGCGTGGACAACCGTCTGTCGCTGATGACCATGCCCGCCGATCTCGACGCTGCGTTCCGCAAGTTCATTCCTCCGTTCGGTGCGGCGGGCAATCCTGTCGACATTACGGGTGGCGAGCCGCCGTCCACGTATCAGAACACGATTCGGCTCGGCCTCGAAGACCCGCGCATTCACGCGATCATCCTCGGCTACTGGCACACCATCATCACGCCGCCGATGGTGTTCGCGCGACTCGTCGTCGAGGTGAAGGAAGAGATGAAGGCGCGCGGCATCGAGAAGCCGATCGTGGCCTCGCTCGCGGGCGACGTTCAGGTGGAGGAAGCCGCCGAATATCTGTACGCGCATGGTGTTCCCGCGTACGCCTATTCGACGGAAATTCCCGTCGCGGTGCTCGGTGCAAAGTATCAGTGGGCACGCGGCGCCGGCCTGATCTGACGCGTCAAACGGAAGGCGGCACGGTTTTCTTCGCGACAGTCGATTGTCGTTTGCAACTCGCGAAGAAGATCGTGCCGAAGCGCTCAAGGAGCGGCGTATGGATACGTGGATGCGTTTCATGTCCAGCGACGGCGGTGTGGTGTTCGGCCGCGTCGAAGGTGCTTATCTGCACGAGTACGAAAGTCTCGATCAACCGGTGCCGACCGGCGCTGTGTTATCGACGCGCGCGCTGACGCCGCTCGCGCCTTGCGCGCCTGGCAAGATCGTCGCGCTGTGGAATAACTTTCACGCGCTTGCCGCGAAGCTCGACAAGCCGGTGCCCGCGCATCCGCTTTTTCTGCTGAAGCCGGCGGGCTCGGTGATCGGCTCGGGCGAGCCGATCCGGCGGCCCGTGAGCTACGCGGGCAAGATCGTCTATGAAGGCGAACTCGGCATTGTGATTGGCCGGCGCTGCCGCGATGCGAACGTCGAAGAGGCTGCTCAAGCGATCTTCGGTTACACGCTTGTCAACGACGTGACCGCGGCCGATCTGCTCAACGATAATCCGCATTTTCCGCAATGGTGCCGCGCGAAAGGCTTCGATACGTTCTGTTGTATCGGACCGGCAATCGTCTCCGGTTTCGACTGGCAAAGCGCGCATCTCGTGACGATGCTCGACGACATCGAGCGGCAAAACTATCCGCTGTCCGACATGGTGTTTTCGCCGGCCGAGCAGGTGAGCCTCATTTCGCAGGATCTCACGCTGGAGCCGGGTGATGTGATTGCGTGCGGTACGTCGGTGGGAGTCGGGTCGATCAAGGATGGCGCGACGGTGTCCATTTCTATCGATGGAATCGGCACGCTGCGCAATACGTTGCAAGCCGCGGTACGCGAAGCGCCGGGGCCGGGCGTTACTGCAACAGGCGTTACGGCGGGACTCGTTTGAAGAACGATCGGTCGATCCGCGGGCCACAAGTCCGCGGGTTGCAACAACACGGAAGGAGCGCGCGTGCCGCAAGCGTCGGATAGTACCGTGTGGCTTGGAATGCTCGTCTCGCTGACGGCTGCGTGTGCTGCATTGCTTGCCTGCGCGCTCGGCCCAATGCTTGCCGGTGCATCCGTCGTGCGCCGTCGCAATCTCACACGACGACCCGCGCTCGCCGCGTTGCTCGCGAGCGGCATGGGTTTATCCGTCGTATCCGTCGGCGTCGCGCGTTATCTGTCGCCAGGAAACCAGGCCAATCTCGCGATTCCCGAGCGGATCGAACTCTATGCGGCGGTGTTCGCCGGCGCGTTGATCTTCGCGGCATCGGCGATCGCATTCTGCAAACTGCGCGGCCTGTTGCCGCTTCGCGTGACGGCGCGTCGCGGGCACGACATCGTCAATGCGGTCGCACTGCTGTTATGCGGATGGCTCGGCTATGGCTTCGTCACCGAAGCGGCGCAGCCGTTCGGGCTCACCGCGTTGCTCGCGATGAGCGCGCTGGCTTCGTCGATCGGTGTGCATGTGATGATGAGCCGCGAGTATTCGAAGAAGCACGCGAAAACGCATGCGAAAACGCACGCGTATGGCGCTCGCGCCGACATGCCAATGAAGTGGCGAGAAGACGCAGAAGAAGTCAGCCCAATGCGCGGCATGGTGCGCGCGGCAGCATACCGTCACGGCCGACGCTGGCATAACAGCGACAGCAACGGCAGCAGGCAACGGGACATTCAGGCATGCGCGGCACGGCGCCTGTCCAACCGATCCACGGTAAGCCGACATCCATGAACGCGAGCCCGATCAATCAAGCAACTGCCGCGATAAAAGGCGGGAACGTATTCCCGCCCATCCGCTCACTCACCCAGAGCCGCGAATTCACTAAAGTACTGCGCCTTCTTTTGCAGGATCAGTTGCGCGAGAAAGTCCGGATCATAAGCGCGATGCAGATGGGCATGAAACCGCTCGATGTATGCGGTAATCCGCGCGGCCTCGCTATTGAATTCGCTCAGCACGTCGAGCGTGGCGTGGTCCCAGCGAAAGCGCAGGCCGAGGTCGCTGAACGCCGCGTTATAGGCGCTCAGATGCGGGTCGTTGGAATGATCGGCGGAAGCGCGCGCAGTGGTGCGTGCGCTGGCATGAGTCGCAACCGAAGCGTGGTTCATGATCGGCCTCCTGGGCTGTCAAGTGATGAAACTAGCTTGCAGCATAGAAGTACCGAACGATTTGCAATAGTTAAAGTTTTATTGGATCTCCATAGCCTATTGCTTATAGACGCTCAATTCCTTCACACGAGTGATCTTCTCGATGAGGTTCGCGCCTTCCTCCATCAGGAAGCGCTTGAACGCTACCGCAACCGGCGGCAGGCGCTTGTTCTTGCGATGAACCACATACCAGTTGAGCATCACAGGAAAGCTCTCGACGTCGAGCACCACGAGATGGCCCAGTTGCAACTCGAGGCTGATCGTATGCGCAGACAAAAACGCGATGCCCATGCCGGCAATCACCGCCTGTTTGATCGTCTCGGTGCTTTTGATCTCCATCGCAATCTTCAGATTCGACAGTCGGCCCGCAAAACCTTCTTCCATCGAATTCCACGTGTCCGAGCCGCGCTCGCGCACGATGAACGCCTCGTTC
The DNA here is from genome assembly GCF_041355255.1 of Paraburkholderia sp. RCC_158. Classification (NCBI taxonomy): domain Bacteria; kingdom Pseudomonadati; phylum Pseudomonadota; class Betaproteobacteria; order Burkholderiales; family Burkholderiaceae; genus Paraburkholderia; species Paraburkholderia sp. RCC_158. Next base: position 118,022 of record NZ_JBFUPM010000006.1, read on the forward strand.
GCCAACTGGCTGATCTTGATGTTGCGCTTGTGCGCGAGCGGATGCGTGGGCGCGGCCACGATGACATACGGATGAGGCGCGAACGGCTCGTTAGTGGCGTCCATCTCGTGCGGCGGGCGCACCATTACCGCGAGGTCCGTCTGATTGGTCGCGAGCTGATGCAACAACTCCTCGCGATTGTGGACGGCGAGGTTCAGCACAACGCCCGCATAGCGCCGCGTGAATTCGGCGAGCAGCCGCGGAAAGAAGTAGTCGCCTGCGCTGATCACCGCCACATTCAGCTTGCCGCCGGAGACGCCCTTCAACTGGCTCATCGCTTCGTCGACTTCGTGGAACTGCTGAATGATCGCGCGGCTGTAGTGCAGCATTTCAGTGCCGGCCGGCGTGAGGTAGATCTTTTTGCCGAGCTGTTCGAAGAGCGGCAGCCCCGCGTGCTCCTCCAACTGACGAACCTGCGTGGAGACGGCAGGCTGTGTGAGATGCAGTTCCTCGGCGGCGCGCGAAAAGCTCAAGTGGCGCGCCACGGTCTCGAACACCTTCAATTGACGCAGCGTGGCATTGCGCATCGTCATGACCGATGTATAAGCAAATGTGAATCAACATAATAACAAACTTTAATTATTAGTAATTCAGCAATGACCCTAGCATGGGTTTGTAAACAAGGCGAAGCTGCCACGGAACACTCGGGTTAACGCTTGGATTTCAGGCGTGGCGGGACCAGGCGGCAGATTGGCGGAAAACAACAAAACGGATTAGTCGGAATTAAGAACTTCCAAAAGGCGATGAATAAAGCGCTTTTTAAAGGAAGCGCTTTAAAGACTCAAATATTAAACATTCCCGGATTGCAAGGCTTTCCGGGTCATAACGATAAGGTGGGACACATACAGCACGGCGCTTTGGCCGGCTGCACTAAATAATTGCGGAGACAAGGCACATGGACGACATCACTCAACAGACCGCGGCCCGCGTATTCTGGGCGAACCGTTGGTGGCAACTCGTCATCGGCATGGTGTGCATGGCGTTGGTGGCGAATTTGCAGTACGCATGGACGCTCTTCGTCGCACCGATGGACGCGCGGCATCACTGGGGCCAGGCCTCGATTCAACTGGCGTTTGCCATCTTCATTCTCACTGAAACCTGGCTCGTGCCGCTCGAGGGCTGGCTCGTCGACAAGTTCGGTCCACGGCCCGTGGTGGCAGGCGGCGCGGTATGCGCGGGCCTCGCGTGGGTGATGAATTCGTATGCGACCACCTTGCCCATGCTCTACACGTCCGCGGTGATCGCGGGTATCGGCGCGGGCGGCGTGTATGGAACATGCGTCGGCAACGCGTTGAAATGGTTTCCCGACCGGCGCGGTCTGGCCGCGGGTCTCACGGCCGCGGGCTTCGGCGCGGGCGCGGCAGTCACCGTGATTCCGATTGCAAACATGATCACGCGCTCGGGCTATGAGCACACGTTCTTCTTCTTCGGTATCTTGCAGGGCGTCGCGATTCTGCTGCTCGCGATGCTGCTGGTGAAACCGGTGTTGAGTAAGCACACGCCGGCGAAGAGAAAGTTCTCCGTGTCGAAGGTCGATCTCACGCCGGGCCAGATGATCAAGACGCCGGTGTTCTGGGTGATCTACGTGTCGTTCGTCGCAGTCGCAGCCGGCGGCTTGATGGCCACTGCGCAGATCGGCCCAATCGCGAAAGACTGGGGCCTCGCGCGCATTCCGATGACGATCTTCGGCGTCACGCTGCCGCTTCTCACAGCCACGCTTTCCATCGACAACGTCTGCAACGGCTTCACGCGTCCGCTGTGCGGTTTCATCTCCGACAAGATCGGCCGTGAAAACACGATGTTCATGATCTTCATTGGAGAAGGACTCGCGTTGCTCGGCATGATGGAGTACGGCACGAACCCGTATGCGTTCATGACGTTCGCCGCGTTGATCTTCCTGTTCTGGGGCGAAATCTTCTCGATCTTCCCGGCGATTTGCGCCGACACCTTCGGCAGCAAGTATGCGGCGGCGAACGCCGGCACGTTGTACACCGCGAAGGGCACGGCCTCGCTGCTGGTGCCGATTGCATCGGTGCTGTCGGCAACCGGCGGATGGAGCCTCGTGTTCACGGTGTCCGCGGTGATCACGATTGCCGCGGGCGTGTCCGCGAAGTTCATCCTCGCGCCGATGCGCTCGCGCTGGATCCACTCGCAGGACGAGCCGTCGCCAGGCGTGCTGGCCGTCGCCGGTAACGGGAACGGCAAGGCCTCGCGTCTTAGCCACTGGCCCGAGCAAACCGGCGAATAGGAACAATAGGAACAGGCCGGCAAGCCGCGCGCCGGCCACTACGTCATGAACGTTTCGTTGCAGCAACTCAAGGTGTTTGTCGCCGTCGCGCGTGAACGCAGCTTCACGCGCGCGGCGCGCGAACTCGATCTGACGCAGTCCGCAGTGAGCCGTTGCGTGCGTGAACTGGAAGACGCGGTCGATCTGAAACTGTTCGACCGCACGACGCGCCAGGTTCAACTGACGCATGCAGGCGCGAGCCTTGAAAGAAGAATCGGCCGCCTGCTCGATGAAATCGATCTGACGTTGCGCGAAGAGCGCGGTGCTTACGAAGGCCATCGCGGTGTGGTCGCGCTGGCGAGCAATCCGGTGTTGTCGTCCAGTTGGGTCGCCCAGGGGCTCGCGCGCTGCGCGTCCGCATTCCCCGAACTGCTCGTTACCGTCGAAGACCAGGCGCAAAGCGGTGTGCTCGCGAGCGTCGAGCACGGCGAGGTGGATTTCGGCGTGGTCTCGCTGGCCGAGCCGCTCGTCAGCGATCAATTGCATGCGCAAGTCGTTTTCACGACGCCGCTCCATGCGGTGATGCCGCCAACTCATCCGCTTGCCCGACACGCGAGCGTCGCCTGGGATGCGTTGCACGACTGGGCGCTCGTCACGCTGAACGCCGACGCCGGCGTGCGCGCGGCGCTCGATCGCGCGTTCAGTGCGAACGGTTTGAAGCGGCGTCCGGTGCAGGAATTCGGGCACGTCGCGGCTGTGCTGCGCATGGTCGAACTCGGGCTCGGTGTCGGCGTGCTGCCCGTCGACTCGCATTGGCCCGCCGTGGGCGAATCGCTCGTGAGCCGGCCTCTCGCACCCGAGGCGACATTGACCACGCTGCTCGTGCATCGCCGCAACCGCTCGCTCAGGCCGAATGCCGCGGCTGCGTGGGCGCAGTTTGCCGAGCAGGGCGGGGCGTTGTCGAGCAGCGCGAGCGTCGAGGCGAACCGCGAGGCAAACCCGGAGGCAAATACAAGCCCGGCTTCGCACACAGTCTCCGATTCTTCATGGCCCGTCGCCGCGCGCAGCGGCGCGGCGCTTCACGAGCCGTAGCGCCGCCTGGTCCTTGCGCGCACCGGTCATCCCCGGACCGGTTTGCAGCACTCAGCCACGCAACATCTCAATGCAAGGAGCTTTACGATGGACACTGACACCGACCTCAGGCGCCATGATCTGCTGATCGACGGCAAGCGGTTGCCGCCGGGCACAGGCGAATATTCCGTCGATATCAATCCGGCCACCGAAGAGCCGATCGCGCACGTGGCCCAAGGCAGCGCGGCCGACGTCGACACAGCGGTTATCGCAGCGCGCGCCGCTTTGAAAGTGTGGAACGGCATCAAGGCGGCGGAGCGCGGCCGCATTCTTGGCCGCCTCGCCGGCCTGATGCGCGCGAATCTCGACGAGCTCGCCGCGCTCGAAAGCCTCGACGCCGGCAAGCCGATTGCCGCTGTCATGCGCCAGGACGTTCCGGCCGCGATCGACACGCTCGAGTACTACGCCGGCTGGTGCGACAAGATCAACGGCCAGGTCGTGCCGGTTCGCCCGGACGCGTTGACCTATACGATCCGCGAACCGGTCGGCGTGGTCGCGGCCATCGTGCCGTGGAATTTCCCGTTGATGATCGGCATGTGGAAAATCGCGCCCGCGCTCGCGTGCGGTTGCACGCTGATCGTCAAGCCCGCGGAGATCACGCCGCTCAGCGCGTTGCGTATCGGCGAACTCGCGCTCGAAGCGGGCCTACCGCCGGGAGTCCTGAATATCGTCACCGGCAAGGGACGCGTGGTCGGCGACGCGCTCGTTGCACATCCGGGCGTGGACAAGGTGACGTTTACCGGCTCGCCTTCGGTCGGACGCGGCATTCTGCAAGGCGCGGCGAGCAACTTCAAGCGCGTGACGCTCGAACTCGGCGGCAAATCGGCGAACCTGATTTTTGCCGATGCGAATCTCGACAACGCAGTGCGAGCCGCTGCGTCGGGCATCTTCTTCAACACGGGCCAGGTGTGCTCGGCGGGCTCGCGCATTCTCGCGCATCGCGATGTCTATGACGAAGTGGTCGACCGGCTCGCCGCGCGAGCGAAGTCGATCAAGGTCGGCGATCCGTCGCTGCGCGAAACGTCGATGGGCCCGCTCATCTCCGCCGCGCAAATGAAGACCGTGCTCGGTTATGTCGATGCAGGGCGATCGGAAGGCGCGTCGCTCGTGACGGGCGGGGCGCGGGTCGGCGAACGCGGCTTCTTTGTGGAGCCGACGGTATTCGCCAACGTCGAACACGAAATGCGAATCTCGCAGGAGGAGATCTTCGGACCGGTGGCAAGCGTGATCCGTTTCGACGACGAAGCCGACGCGACCCGTATTGCCAACGGCACGTTGTATAGCCTCGCGGCCGGCGTGTGGAGCGCGGACATTGGCCGCGTGCATCGCGTGGCGAGAGACCTGCGGGCAGGCACCGTCTGGATCAACACGTATGGCTACACTGACGTGCGCCTGCCGTGGGGCGGTTCCGGCGATTCGGGTTTCGGCCGCGAACACGGCGACGTCGCGATTGAAAACTTCACCGAGCCGAAGGCGGTCTGGCTCGCGATCGACCAGTAGCGATAGCGGTAATAACGGCGCAATAAAAAAGGATCGGACGGCGTCCGATCCTTTTCCACCTACCATCATCCAGCCACGACGGCCAACGCGATAAACGCAAACGCGCTCACGCGCCCTGCAAGGCCATGCGCTCGCGCAACTTGACGAGCGCGAGTACGACGTCGATGGTCGGCGTCGGTTCGTTGACGAGCCGCCCCATTTCCTGCACGACGGTCAGCAGCGGATCGATTTCCATCGGCCGCCGGTTTTCCAGATCGACGAGCGTCGACGTTTTATGCGCGCCGACCGCGCCCGCGCCGTCAATCCGCTTTTCGACATCCACGCGAAAGTGCACGCCGAACTGATCCGCGATGCGCTTCGCTTCGAGCATCATCGTGCGCGAGACGGCGCGCGTGCCGGGGTCGCTCGTGAGCACGTCGAGCGTCGCGTGCGTCAGTGCGCTGATCGGGTTGAAGCACAGATTGCCCCACAGTTTCAGCCAGATTTCATCGCGGATGTTGTCGCGAATCGGCGCCTCGAAACCCGCGGCCTGCATGATCTCGTGGAATTGCTGAATGCGCGGCGTGCGCTCGCCGCTCGGCTCGCCGATCGGAAACTTCTTGCCGTACACATGCTTGATGACGCCAGGCTCGACGATCTCCGCGGCCGGGTAGAGCACGCAGCCGATCGCGCGTTCGGGGCCGAGCTTCGTCCATTGACTGCCGTCCGGATCGACGCTCGCGAGGCGCGTGCCCGCGAATTTGCCGCCGTGCTGATAGAAGTACCAATACGGAATGCCGTTCACGCCGGTCACGATGGCCGTGTGCTTGCCGAGCAGCGGCTGCATCGAGTCGACCACGCCGGGCAGCGAGTGCGCCTTCAACGTGATGATGACGACGTCCTGGACGCCTAGCTCGCGCGGATCGGACGTGCAGCGGACCGGCGCGCTCACCGTCTCGCCGTCCATGATCAGACGCGCGCCGTGCTCGCGCATTGCTGCGAGATGCGCGCCGCGCGCGATGAAACTGACGTCGGCGCCGGCGCGTGCAAGCTGCACGCCCATCAAGCCGCCTATCGCTCCCGCTCCGAAGATGCAGATCTTCATGATGCCGCTCCTGTGACTATGAGAAGTCGCTTGCCCATGCCGCGCGTCGCCGGACACGACGGAGGGTCACTGATTGAGCATAGGGGCGCGGCGTCAATACAGATAGTTAAAGTTTCTCGCGCTTTGCATAAGCGATCGCTTATAGCCGCCGCATGCGAGGCGCGGCCATCCCATCTTCGCGCCGCTCAGACGCCTCGGCTCGTCCGATGTCTATCTAGCTGACAAATAGCCGCCCGGCTTAGGAAATTTCTGGTCCCTGAGCATTCAGCGTAAGGGCAGAATGCGCCCTCACTCAAGAAGTGACGCATCCGTCCATTCCCAGATAGCTCTTGTTGAGACTAACCCCATGGTGTCCGTATTTGTGCCCAGACGTACTGGTATGTCCGGTGATGGCGACTGCGCGGTTTCGCGATGTCGTCGCGCCGGCCGTTAGGCACAGTCATGCGTACGGTGTTTCGTCAAACGATGGGCCGCGAATCCGTCGATATGGAAAGCGCTCTCGCGCGCCTGCTGGATGTGCTCATGATCGCGATGGCGGCGGCGCTTGCGCGCCTGTTGCCGGCTGGAGAGGGGCATCCGATCCTCGAGGGCGCATTCGTTGCGCTGGACATGGCGCTCGCCATGATGCTGCTGCCGTGGTTCGGCGTGTATGAATCGTGGCGCGGGCGTTCGAAACTGCATCTGACGCTGAACGTCGTCGCGGGCTGGATCGTGGTGCAACTGTGCGGGCTCGCGATGATGTTTCTGCTTCATCGCGCGGGGCTGCTGTCCAGAATCTGGTGCGTGCGATGGACCCTCATCACCGCGGTGCTGCTCGTCGCCTCGCGTCTGTTGATCCACGCGATGCTTGGCCGCATCAGACGAGCCGGACGCAATCTGCGGATGGTGGCGGTGGTCGGCAGCGGCGCGCATCGCGATGGCGTGCTCGCGAGCATCGCGGCTTCGACCGATTCCGGTTTTCGCGCCGTTGCGACGTTCGATCCGCTGCACGGCGAAACGGTCGCGGAGCCGGGCCTGTCGTCGTTCTCGGAGTTGCGCGACTTCGCAAACTGGGTGCGCCGTGAGCGAACCGAAGAAGTGTGGCTTGCGATGCCGATGTCGCAAGAGCACGCGGTGCTGCGCATCGTCGAGGAATTCAGCGGCGACCTCGTGAACCTGCGCTTCATTCCCGATGTGCGCGCTCTCGCCATGTTCGATCGCAACGTGGTCGAGCTGGTGGGGCTGCCCGCGATCAACCTGATGGCGTCGCCGATGACGCCTCATGCACTGATGCAAAAGGCGCTGTTCGACCGCGTATTTGCCGCGGCGGCTTTGCTTGCGCTGTCGCCGGTGATGTTGCTCGTCGCGGCCGCGATCAAGCTGACGTCGCGAGGCCCGGTGCTGTTCTCGCAGCGCCGCATGGGCGCCGACGGCAACGTGTTTCGCATCTACAAGTTTCGCTCGATGCGCGTTCACACGCAGCAGAACGGCGTGGTTCATCAGGCGACCCGGCTGGACCCGCGCATCACGCGCGTCGGCGCGTTCCTGCGACGCACGAGTCTCGATGAACTGCCGCAGTTTTTCAACGTGCTGCGCGGGCAGATGTCGGTGGTCGGTCCGCGCCCTCACGCGATCGAGCACGACGACCAGTACCGGACGATCGTCGATGGCTATATCCATCGTTACCGGATCAAGCCTGGTATTACCGGGTGGGCGCAGGTGAACGGCTTTCGCGGCGAGACGGATCGCGTCGAGAAGATGCAGGCGCGCGTCGAACACGACCTTTATTACCTGCGCAACTGGTCGTTCGCGCTGGATATGCGGATTGTCGCGGCGACGGTGGTGAGGGGGTTGGTGAATCGGAATGCTTATTAAACGGCATTTCGATGGAAGGGTGCAGCCCAACGAACACGAATCATGACTGCCGCGATGCAGTCGACAAGGGCGGCGCTGTGGCGCGCCCGCTTGAACAGGTTGAGTACGATGTCAGTTGCAGTTTTGTCCCAGCCGATGTATCGGCTCGGTGCCTTGATGACCGTGATCGCGTTGCTGACCACCGGATGCGCGGTGGCGCCCGGTATGCGGATGGAGGAATCGGCCGCATTGCCCATGACCAGCGGCAGCGACCAGACGCCGGGCGAGCAGTTGCCCGTGCCAGTCACCGAAGTGACCCTGGCTTCGCTCGATCAAATGGAAGGCGAGGTCGAGCATCGTAGCGACGCAAGCGTCGAAGCGCTTCTCGGGCACGCGACGGCCTATACGGTCGGCGCTGGCGATGTGCTGCAAATCACTGTCTGGGACCATCCGGAATTAGCGGCCGCATCCGGCTCACCTTCGCCTGCGGCGGCGCGCGCGTTCGATCCGCCGCCCGGATTCATCATCGACGATACCGGCAGCCTGCGATTCCCGTTTGCCGGCAATATCCACGTCCAGGGCATGACGGTCGCAGAAGTTCAACGCAAGCTTGCCGTGGAACTCGGCAAGTCGTTTCGCGATCCTCAAGTGACGGTTCGCATGGCGTCGTTCCGCGCGAAGCAGGTCTACGTGGATGGCGAGCTCCGGCAGGCCGGCGCGCAAGCGGTCAACGATATTCCGACGACGCTGTACGACGCCATCAGCCATGCCGGCGGCTTCAGCCCTGCTGCGGATCAGAGCCGCATCACGCTGACTCGCGACGGCAAGTCGTACGACATAAACTTCGTCCGCATGTTGCAGCGTGGTGTGAGTCCTTCGAGGCTGATGCTGCGTGCAGGCGACCTGGTTCGCGTGCCCGCGAGGGATGAAAGCGGCGTGTTCGTGATGGGTGAAGTCGCCAAGCCCGTCACGGCAGTGCCGCTGCGCAACGGTCGCATGACGCTGAGCGACGCACTCTCGCAGGCGGGCAGCATCAGTTCCGCGACCGCGGATGCCGGGAATCTCTATGTCATTCGCGGACGCGGCACGGACGCGCGCATTTTTCATCTCGATGCCGCTTCGCCGGTCTCGATGGTCCTCGCCAACCGCTTCGAACTCGAACCGAAAGACATCGTTTATGTCGACGGCAACGGACTCGTTCGCTTCAGCCGTGTGCTGAGTCTGCTGTTGCCGGCCATCAACGCGGGGCTCACCGCGGGGCTGGTGGCGAAGTGATCCTGAGACTGCGCTTTGTGCTGGCTGGATGCGTGCGGGAAGCGGCACGATGAACCGCCGCTCCGCAATCGGACTATCGGCCGGGATGGCAGTGCTCGGCGCGTCCGCGGTCTCGCCTGGGTGGGGCGAGCCGCAACCGGACGAGTCTGCAGGTGGCTTTCGCTGGCTGCATGATTTTGCGCGGAAGGGCAAGGGCACGAGCGACGACACGGGCACGCTGCAGCGCGCGATCGACTTTGTGCGCGATCTCGGCCTACGCACGAAAGACACCTCCTGCGTGCCGAGCCTGCTGATTCCCGCCGGCCGATATGTCCTGACCGACACCATCGACACCTTGCCGTGGATCAAGCTGCGTTCAGTGGGCAGCGTTCTGCTCGACTTCTCGACGATGCCGGTGGGTCGCGACGGCCTGACGTGCAGAAACGAAACGATGCTTCCGTCGACCGAATTGCGCTTCCCCGGCAACCGTTCGCCATTCCTCGATGGAGCGGGAGGCACGATTTCGATCCTCGGCCCCGGCGTGGCACGCACGGAAGGGCGGGGCATCGTGATGGGCAATCGGCAGCCCTCGTTTTCGGGTGAGGTACGAGACGCGGGTGGCCGCAACGTTGTGATCACCGGATGGCGCGGAGCGCTCGCGATCGATCCCATCAATACCTATCTGAGTGCATGGCATTCGTGCCGGTTCGAGCAGAACCGCGAACATGGTATTTGCGTCGCATCCGCCGATGGAAAGAGCGTCAACAGCGGTGAGCGGATGACCTTCGTCGATTGCACGTTTTCCGGTTCCGCGCGAGCCATTGCAATCGACGCCGACAGCATGGATTTCGTTTTCGACGCGTGTTCGTTCGACTTCAATGGCGACGTCGTGCATTTCGGGCCCCATGCGAGTTTCGGTACGGTCGCTTTCAATCACTGCCACATAGAAAGTATCGACGGCTTGCTGGTCGATGCCACGCAGGCGGGCAAACATCTTCGCACGGTATTCCGCGATTCGATCGTGCTGCCGAGGCACTGGAAGCGTAAGGACTTGAGCAACACACCTCGTCAACTGGTGGCGGGTAAAGCGAAGTTCTCCGCTTCCGGCGTCGAGTGGCGATTCGAATCTCCCGCTCAAGGCAGCCTGACGGCTTTGATCGGTGACGAAGTGCCCGTCGAGTCAGTGTCGGCGATGACCTTCCAGCAAGTCCACGCGCTGCCCTGGCGAGGAAGCGTGATCAATGCCGACAGTCTTTTCGAACTGGACACTCCCGGCACACCGGTAGGCGCGCTCACCCATTGGAGCGCATCGGTGACCGCAGGTGCCGAACTCGCAGGAAGCATTGTGGTTGCGGGTCCGGCTGCGGATGCCACTGCGGCTACGCAGAGCAGCGCATCGGCGAAACGAAAGCAGGCTCTCCACGTGAGCTTGCCTGATGCAGGCAACGCGCGGTTCTCCGTGGCGACGCGAGCCGCTTTCCCGGTTGTACCGGGCGACGTCCTCAACGTGGCCTGCAGCGCAGCGACGACAGGTGTAACGGGCCGCGTGAAATTCGCGTTCCGCTTCGATGCCGCGCCGGGCGTTCCATTGAGCACAAGCGAATCGCAAAGCGCCGCGCATGAACTGCCGACCGCGCAAGCAACCGTTCCAGCGGGCGCAACGCAGGCGATGGTCACTGCCGCTTTCATTGGATGGACGGGGCAGTTGCAAATAGATGAACTGGCGGTATGGCGCTCGTCATGACGCCGGTGTGCGAAGTCGAATTCCTCGGCACACCGCAATACAGAACCAAAGACAGATGATCTCCAACGTTTTGACCGTTTGCCAAGGCAACGTATGCCGCAGCCCTATGGCTGCGGCTCTTTTACAGCAGAAGATCGAGGGCGTGTACGTACATTCCTGCGGACTTGCGGCGATGGTCGGGCAACCGGCGGCGAGCAACGCCGTCGCGGTGCTTTCAGAAGTCGGCGTCGATATGCGGGAACACCGCGCAAGGCAGTTGACCTGGCAACTGGCAAGCCGGGCAGATCTGATTCTTACGATGACCGCGCGGCAGAAGCAAACCATTGAGTCGCTTTTTCCCGTGATGTGCGGCCGCATATTCCCGGTGCGCGGCTTCGACCACATGGATATCGACGACCCCATGGGCTTGTCCCTATCGGCGTTTCGCCAGTGCAGGGAGAGCTTGACGGTGGGTATCGACTACTGGGTAGAGCGGCTAGGCAAATTCAACGTGCGGTCCGCTGATCGTCATCGCGATGACGCGGCCCACGTCAAGGGGGTGGCACAGTGAACCAGTCCCACGCTTGGCACGAACCCGCCAACGCGGATAAGGATTTCGATCTCGCGGCGATTCTCGATGTGTTCCTGCTTTACCGGCACATGATGCTGTGGATCTTCGGCACGCTGTGTGTTCTCGGCCTTGCCGCGGTGCTGCTTTCCGATCCGCAGTACGAGGCGGACATGGTGACTCAGGTCGATGAGAGCAGCAGTGCGAGTACTGCGTCGTCGCTGCTGGGTCAGGACCTTTCGTCGATGCTCGAGGTCAAGTCTTCCGCCGATACGGAGATGCAGGTGCTGCGGTCGCGGCTCGTCGTGGCTGCGGTCGTCGACGAGTTGGGCCTGTACATCGAAGCCGAGCCAGTTCGCTTCCCACTCGTCGGCCGGGCGATCGCACGCGCCAGCAAGGGATTATCGCGCCCCGGTTTGCTGGGCATGGGCGGCTATACGTGGGGTGAAGAGCGCGCGGACGTCGAACGCTTCGACACGCCCAGCGCACTGATCGGATCGGCGTACTCGTTGACCGTTGCTGACGCGGGCGCGTACCGGCTCTCCGGACCTGGGTTGAAGCAGGATGTGGTCGGCCGGCTCGGCGCAACCGAAACCTTCATGACCGATGACGGTCCGCTGACGTTGTGCGTCGGCGCGTTGCATGCTGCGGTTGGTGCCCGCTTCAAGCTCACGCGGCAATCGCGCCTCGAGACGATCGGCAAGCTGCAGGACAGCCTCTCGATCAGCGAACAAGGAAAGGATTCCAACGTGCTGCGCGTGAAGTTGCGCGGCGCCGATCCGTTACGGATCACCGAGGTGCTCAACCATCTCGCACAACACTACCTGGAGCAGAACGAGGCGCGCAAAGCCGAGCAGGCCGCGCGGTCGCTCGCGTTCCTGCGCGGCCAGGTGCCTGGCTTGCGCGACAGACTGGACAGCGCAGAAAAAGCCTATGCGGTAATCCGCAGCAAGTTTGGATCGGTGGACCTTGAAGGCGAAGCCAAAAAAGTACTGCAACTAGCGGCCGACAATGAGATACAGGTCGCCACGCTGCAGCAGAAGAAAGCCGAAGCGTTGACGCGTTTCGCGCCGACCAACCCGACCGTGATGGCTCTCGATAGACAGCTAGCAGTTCTGCAATCGCAGTCGAGTGGACTCAATCAACAGATCGACGGCCTGCCGGAGATGCAGCGCCAGGTGGTGAAAGCGGAGCGCGACGTCAAGATCAGCAACGATCTATACGTGGGCTTGCTGAACAACATCGAACAACTGCAGATTCTGCAAGTGGGACGGGTCGGCAACGTCCGCGTTCTCGACGAGGCGTTGTTGCCCTACCGCCCGGTTCGCTTCTGGCGTTTTCTGCTGTGCCTCGCGGTCATTGCCGTCGCGTTACTTGCAGCGGTCGGCGCCGCGTTCATTCGCGACCTTCTGTTCCATGGGATTGCGGATTCCCGCGAACTGGCGGAGCGCACAGGTCTCGATGTGCTCTCCGTGGTGCCGGTGGCACGCAGGGGCGGATTCCATTGGTCTGGATACTTCGGTCCGGAACCGCGTCCGCGGCGTCCGCTTGCTTTTATCGACCCAGCAGATCCGGCAATCGAAAGTTTGCGCAGTCTGCGCACTGCGCTGCAGTTTTCATTGTCCGATGGCGGCGGTAACGTCGTGATGTTCACCGGGCCGTCGCCGAATGTGGGCAAATCGTTTATCGCGTCCAACGTCGCCGCGGTCGTGGCCCGCACTGGCAAACGTGTGCTGTTGGTCGACGGCGACCTGAGACGCTGCGGACTCACTCGCGCATACGGCTGCATTTCGGCAGTCGGACTGTCCGACGTGATCGCCGACATGGGCAAACTGGACGCGTCGATCCGCAAGCTGGAGCGCTCGACGCTCGACTTCCTGCCGGCTGGCGCGATGCCGCCGAATGCGGCCGACCACCTCGGTAGTGAACGCACAGGCGATCTTTTCAAGGCGTTGTCCGCGCGCTACGACCTCGTGGTCGTCGACACCGCGCCGCTGTTGCCGGTGCCCGATGCGGCGATTCTCGCGCCATATTCAAACGGCAACATCTTCCTGGTCGCTCGCGCCTCGGTCACGAAGGCTGCGGAAATGGAAGAGTGCATGCGCCGCTTGCAGCATGTGGGCGTTGCGGTGAAGGGCGTTGTGCTCAACGGAATCGATCGTCATGCAGGGCGCTTCCGCAATGGCACCACCTATGGCACGTACCGCTACGGGCGCTCACGAGATGAAGATGCCCGTCCGATGATGGACGGAGCGCAAGAATGAATTCGCGCATCCGTGACGCTCGCGCTGCGTCGGTGCTGCTGGTCAGCGCGTCGATGTCGGCGGGCCTGGCGTTCGCCGTGCAGGCAGTGCTTGCGCGGTCTCTGTCGCCGGCGGACTACGGGCGGTTCGCTGCTGCGCTCGCTGTCGTGACTATCGTTGCGCCGGCGGTCGGGTTCGGCGTGCCGTCGTTCTGGCTCAAAGCGTACGGCAGCGAGGGTTGGTCCGCGAGTCGATGGATGGAAGCATCCGTGCGTTTCGTCACCCGCAGCGCGCTGGTGTGTCTTCTCGCTGCCGCCTTGTGGGCATGGCTAGGCACTCCTGATGCGCAGACCGGTGCACTGCTGTTATTCATGCTGCCGGCGGTGCTGACGCAAGGCGCAATCGAGATCGCCTCGGTGAAGTTGCAACTGGAGGAAAAATTCGGCCGGGTTGCAATGTGGCAAGGACTACAGCATGCCGGACGTCTCATGTTGCTTCTGGTGTGCTGGCGGTTGGGCGCAAGCAGCCTGATTGTCGCGGCCGGCTTTGGCTGTATTGCCGTCATCGTGACGCTCGGCGCATGGCAGTCCGTCTCGGCGCTGCGAAGCGGCGCGGTGCACCTGATCGGGCATGGACCAAAACTCGCGGAACGATTTTCGCGCGAAGGACTGCCGACGCCGCCCGTCATGGAACTGTGGCGCAACGCGCTGCCCTTCGGTGTATCCGGCCTGCTGTTTTATGCGTACGGCCAAAGCGGCCTGGTTATCGTCTCGCACCTGGGCGAACCTCAGGACGTCGGCGCATACAGCGTCGCGTTGACGATTGTTAGCGCGCTTTATCTGTTGCCGACGGTTCTGTTCCAGAAACTGCTCATGCCGCGTCTTCATCGATGGGCCGCATCGGGCGACGAACGTCTCGAGCTGATGTATCGGGAAGGCGGCAGATGGATGTTCGTCTCGGGTCTCGCATTGGGTGCCATTGCGGCGCTGCTCGCGCCGGTCGCCATCCCGCTGGTGTTTGGCAGGCAATACGGGCAAGCGGTGCAAGTGGTCGTCATCATGGCACTGAGCACGCCGTTCAGATTTTTAACGGTCTGTGCGTCGTCCGTGATGACGACCCGCAACCTGGTCCGCGTGCGCAACTGGTGCGCCGCCGCCGCACTGCTATTCAGCGTGGTCGCTGGACTCATCGGCGTGCTCGTCGCGGGCACTGTCGGCGCAGCCGCCGCTTCGGTGATGGGCGAAGTGGTGTGGGCGGTGCTGTCCGTGCTGTGCGCTCGCCACTTCCTGTTCCGCGAACGGCAGCAGCCGATATCCGGCATCGACGCGCGGCCAGATGCCCGCAGCATGTCGCCAATGCCTCCGGAACAGATTCCGGTGTGCGTAATCATTCCGTGCTTTAACTGCCGCGACACGATCGGGCGTGCGGTTCAGTCTGTCTTCGAGCAAACGTGTCGTCCGCAGCAGTTGATTCTCGTCGACGATTGCAGCACGGATGGCACGCGCGAATTGCTTCGCGAATTGGCGCAGATTTATCCGCGCAATTGGCTTCGCGTACTTCTGCAGCCGCGCAACGCGGGGCCGGGTGCGGCGCGTAACGCCGGATGGTCCGCGACGACGCTGCCGTACATCGCGTTCCTCGACTCGGATGACAGCTGGCATCCGGCGAAAATGGCGACGCAATACAAGTGGATGCGCGCGCATCCCGAGGTGGCGATAACCGGGCATCCCGTGGCGCAACTCGAAGCCGGCGGTCTGCCGGCGTCTCAACCGTGGCCGGCTCTTATCGCGCCGCGCTGCGTATCGCGGCGACGCGTTCTGTTCTCGAACCGCTTCACGCCCTCGAGCATTTTGATGCGCGCGGACGTCGGCGCACGTTTCGATGAAAACAAGCGCCACGCCGAAGACTATTTCATGTTGCTGGAAGTGGTGCTCGTGGAGGGAGGCGAGGCCTATCTGTTCCCTTTCGCGCTTTCGTACATTTACAAGGCGCAGTTCGGCGCGCAAACCGGACTGAGCGCCCAGCTCCTGAAAATCCAGAAAGGCGAGCAGGACAACTACCTGCGCTTGCGCCGTCGACGAGTGATCGGTCCTGGTGAATGGCTGTGCTTTTCTGCGTTGAGCGGCGCGAAATATCTGCGGCGCTGCCTGCTGTCACGGAGGTTTGCGTGAGACGCATAGCGGCGATTCCCGCAACACGACAAGCGGGGTGGTGCGGCTCATGACGTACTACCTTGTGCCGTTGCTGTTCTTCTATCTCGGCGTCGCGCTGTGCGTTGCGTACGGTGGAACCAGCACCGCTGTCATTGTGACGTGTGCGCTGCCGATGGTCGCGCTCGCGGTCTTGCGCGGCCATTGCGGCACCGACACGGCCGCCTACTACCAGGCGTTCGCCGATCTGGGCCAGGGAAACGGCTATGGCGGCGAGCCGCTGTTCAATGCGTATGCGAGGCTTCTCTGGGCTATCGAGCCCGACCCGCGCTTCGTCGTCAACAGCGTGTCGATGACAACCGCGCTGCTGTTGCTCTGGTCCATTTCACGCAGTCGTCATGGCATCTGGTTCGGCGGCCTCGTGCTCGTGCCCGGCATGTTCTATGAGCTGACCATGAACGTGATGCGATTCGGCCTTGCGGCTTCGATCTTTCTGCTGGCCACGCGCTTCTCGCCGCAGCGAAAGCCGCTTCGGTATTTCATCTTCGCGGTGGTCGGGACGTGTGTGCATTTCTCATCGGCATTGCTGTTCCTGCTCTTTGTCGCGACCACGCGGCGCGGGCACACGGTCATGTTCGCCGGTGCGGCGTTAGCTGTCGCCGGCGGGTCGTTGCTGGTCCCAGGCTACCTCGCCGACAAGACGAGTCTTTACACCGGCATCGAAGCGCCCAATGCAACGTCTGGATTGCTGTTCCTGTTGATCCAGTTGCTCATGCTGGGCGTGATGGTCATGCATCGGCGGCAGTTCGCGATTCCACCCGTCGGCTGGATGATTTTTGCCGTGCTGGCAGCGGCGCTTTACGGCATGACACAGGTCACGTATGCGGGCATCCGCTTCCAGCTGATTCTCGTCTATCTGATGCTGGTTGTGCTTTGGCGTCAGTTTGCTCCGCCGACGGGGCGGATGAACACAAGGTTGGCGGCGTGGCTGTTCGCCATCGGTCTCATCGCACTCGCGGGACGAATCCACAACATGAGCGATGAAGAAGGCCGTGGCGCATCGCCATTCCTGCCTTATCGCGCAGCGCCAGAATTGCAGAATATGGAGTAGTGATCTTGCGGCAAAAAATCGTACACGTAACAGAAGCGCTGGGTGGCGGCGTGCTGCATTGCGTGGTTCTTCTAGCTAATCGTCAGGCCGCTGCGGGCGATGACGTCGTTGTGCTCCATTCCGTGCGCAAAGATACGCCGCTTAACGCAACGCTGAATAAGTTGTTCGATCCGCGCGTGCGTCGCCGGGTCGTGGAAATGCAAACTGCCATAGGAGTTCGCGACCTCTCGAGTCTGGGCAGGCTTTTCGTCGAGCTGTTTCGGGAGCGGCCCGACATTGTTCATCTCCACTCGTCGAGGGCGGCGGCGCTAGGCCGCATCGCCACGCGGTTGCTCGGACTAAGCGGGTGCACGATCTATTCGCCGCACGGGTTTGCGTTTCTGAAAGAGGACACGTCTGCGTTAAAGGCAAAGCTGTTCCTGTTAATCGAACGGACGCTGCATGCAATGGGCGGGCACATCGTTGCATGCTCAAAAAGCGAATGGCGTTACGCGCGAATGTTGCTTTCGAATCCGCAACGCACGAGCCTTGTCGAGAACGCGGTGAAGCTCGATGACTTCGGGGCCGACACCACGAGACAAACTCGCGAGCAGGTCGTCGTATGCACGTCGGCGCGCGTTACCTACCAGAAGGCGCCGTGGCGATTCACGCAACTTGCCCAACGTCTCGCGCGAACATCCAACGTCCGTGCTGTGTGGTATGGCGATGGCGAAGCGGAAGCGATTGATCGCTGGATCGATCGTGAGGTTGTTGAGTTGAGTGGATGGATTGCCGCGCCGGAATTGAGGCGAGCGCTTCAGCAATGCGACATCTTCGTTTTGCCTTCGCTATGGGAGGGCATGCCGATTGCGCTGATAGAGGCGCAGGCGGCGGGGCTGCCGGCGGTCGCCAGTCGCATCGTCGGCAATCGGGATGTCATCGTCCACGGCGTGACCGGCTTCCTCGCAAGCAACGATGCGGAGCTCGAGCATTACACGCGTCGATTGATCGACGACCCGCAATTGCGCGAACGAATGGGCACGGCGGCGGCGAAGCATGCGCTTGCCCGGTTCGGCGACGCCCGATTGTTTCGCTCCTACGTCGGCATTTACCGGCGTCTGCTGTCGCCAGTGCATGCTCATCATTCGCCGGCCCTGACTCGCGCACTTTCAATAGAGGTCTTGAAATGAACGAGTTCGACGTAGCGGCGCCGGCCGCCGCGCCATCGAATGGGTGCAATAAGGGCGGACCTGGCCGCAGCACAGCTCGCACATCGGGTAGCCGCACGACCCGCATTGCTTTCTTCGGATTCTATGGAAGGCGCAACTTCGGCGACGACCTGTTCGGATATCTGTTGCAGTCCATATCGCTTCGGGCACGAGGCATCGAGCCGTTGATCGTGGGCGCTTCACCGGCGCAAGAGTTGACGCACTCGTTCCATCTGCCGGGGGCACGTGGCCTCTGGATGCGAAGAGGCGGAGTCGGTGCCGCGGTACGCTCGGTCACTTATGTTGCAGCGATGTTGTCTGCGCGGGCGGCCATTTTCGGTGGAGGCTCGCTATTTGGTGCTAACGCTTCGCTGTCCTTTGCGAAGCTGATCGTTCGTTTGGGCCGGCGGCTCAGCAAGCCGGTCGCAGCGCTTGGCGTTTCGGTCGGACCGTTTGCATCGGCAGAGCGGCGAAGCGCATTCGAGGCTGTCCTTCGCGACATACCATACGTGGCCGTGCGCGATGAAGCGTCGGTTCGCCTCGTCGCCGAAGTGACAGGATCGGCGCCCGTCAATCTCAGGGATCTTGCTTTTGCGTTGCCTGCGATCTACACGCCAAAGCGCAGACCGTCTGATAGACGAACGCTGATCGTGTCCATTCACCTGCGCCAATATACTGACGCGGTGCTTGCGATACTTGCGTACGTCGACAGTCAGCGGCTTGTCGATGAAGTGCTATTTGTCTCGCTGGACGAAGAAAGTGTTGCGGTGACAGGAGACATCGCTCGCCTGTTCTCGCCGTCGAACGTTTCGGTGGAGCGTTTTCGATACGGGGACTCGATCACAGCGGTCGTGGATCTACTCGCCGCAGGGGCCTGTGTCGTTACTTCGAAACTGCACGGCGCGATCGTCAGCTTTGTGTATGACGTTCCAACAATGCTGTTCTGCTACCAGCCAAAGTGTGCGGAATTCCTGCGCGACAATGCATTACCGGGTCCGCATGAGCCGCTGCCGGTCGAGGACGTCTGCGTCGATCATGTCGCCCGGCTTCTTACGCGAGAGACGACAAAAGCGCGCTATGGCGACGCCGAGTGGTATCGCGACCGGTTCACTGATTTCATCGCAGACGTCGGCAATGGCGGACACGCGCGGTTGCCGCTTTCCGACGAGGTCGTGGGATAGGCTAGGCGCATCCGGCTGCCGTGATCCGGCAATTCGATCCGGAATGTAGTTATGTCGGAACACGGTCGCCGTTGGCCGTGTTTCTTCCGACCCGCACCTCAACGCCGCCCTAACCCCGCCTAACCATCAAAAACCCCACCCCCATCGCAGCCAGAAACCCGCCACAGCATCGGTTAAACCACCGCCTCACCCGTGCGCGCACCAGCCACTTGCCGAGATACATGCCGGCCCACGAATAGAGCGCGATCGCCACGCATTCGAGCACGAGAAAACTCGCGCCGAGCACGGCGAATTGCGGCAGCATCGGCTTCGCGATGTCGACGAATTGCGGCAAAAATGCGGTGAACACGAGGATCGCCTTCGGATTGCCGGCGGCCACGAGAAACTCGCGCCGCGCGACGGTCGCGAGCGATGCGCACTGTTCCTGCGTGGTGTCGATGGCAGGCGCGTCGCTGCGCCAGAGTTGAATGGCAAGCCAGATCAGGTACGCGGCGCCGGCCAGTTTGATCGCGAGAAAGAACCACGCCGACGCATGCAGCACGACCGCGAGGCCGGTCGCGGCCAGCACGATCATCGCCGCGAACGCGACGAGCCGTCCCGCGCCGCCGAGGAACGCCGTCATGAAGCCGTGCCGCGCGGCGACGTTGATCGATAGAAGATTGTTCGGCCCAGGCGCGAGATTGATCGCGAAGCAGGCGGGAAGAAAAAAGAGCCAGGCGGTAGTGGACATGGAGCCTCGCGGAGTGAGTGCTCATGGGCGCCGGCGCGGTTGGCGCGGCACGCACAAGAGCGCAGCAAAAAAGCAGCGGCATGCGCTGCTTCCGATTGTAGCGAAACAGGCGGCGCGCCTCTCCTGGTATCTCCGCTACCGTGCGTTGCACAGTAAAACGTACACGTCTACGTCGCGTCCGCTAGTTCACCGCGTTGATGAACCCGGCGTCCTTCACCAATGCGTCGACGCTGAGCTTGACCGTGTCCTCGATCGCAACGGTGTTGCTGGTGAATTTCGGCGACTTCCGTTTGACGGTCTTGGTGGTCGAGAACACGACCTTGTGCGTGACGGCGTCGGTCACGACATAGCGCATCTGGAGAGTCCAGAGCGCCGGCGTGCGAACGTCGTCGACGCTGAATTTTTCGATGCTGCCGCTCAGCAGTTTGCGCCTGTCGTCGAGATGAAAGCCCACCACCTTCAGGCGGCTCGCCACACTCTCGCGCACGGTCTCGCTGATGTCGTTCTTCAGCACGACCACGGTCATCGCCGTATTTTCGATGCGGTTCGGCGACACGCGGCCATCGACAGCCGGCATGTAGGCGAAGTCGCGCGCGGGCGCGACGCTGAGCCAACCCGTGGACGAAGCGGCGGCGCGCGGCGCACTATGACTGTTGAGACCGAACCACGACCATGAGCAGGCCGACAGCATCAAAGGCAGCGCGACAGCGCCGCAGCCCTTGAGCATTGTGATTCGTATAGACGCTGACGGGCGCGCAAGATGCGGCACAAGCGAACGATGCCGCGCCGATTCGGGCGCTGCGTGGGGACAAGCGGCGGTCGAGATCAGAGGAGTGGCCCTTTAAGTGGTGGCACGTGCTGGCGGTACATTCATACGCCGTTCGAGAACAGCATGGTAACAGCGGCCACTCGCAAGCCATCTTCTAAATAAAACTCGAACGCGCCGCTATCAGAAGAAGCCGGCCTTGCCTTGCGTCATATCGACCAGCGTGCGGCGCGCGTCGTCGATTTTATTGACCGGCAAACGGATCGTCATTTTCACGAGCATTGCGTGCGCGGTATCGGCGAGCGCGTAGCTTTCCGCTTCGATCCAGCGACGCACCTTGGCTTCGTCGGCGTAACCGACTTCGACGATCAGCGATCCTTGAGCAATCCGTTCGACGCGCGGCGCGTCCAGCAGCGCGGAGGCGATGGCGTCCGTATAGGCGCGCACGAGGCCGCCCGCGCCGAGCTTCACGCCGCCGTAATAGCGGACGACGGCGGCCAGCACGCCATCCAGATCGTGATGCCGCAGCACTTCGAGAATCGGCCGGCCCGCGGTGCCGGACGGCTCCCCGTCGTCGGACATGCCTGATTGGCCGCCTGCCAGCAACGCCCAGCACACATGCGTCGCGGCCGGATGCTCGTCGCGCAGACGGCGCAGTTCGTCCATCGCGGCGTCGCGATCCTCGACGGGTATCGCATACGCAATAAACCGGCTCTTGCGAATCTCGAGTTCGTGGATGTGCCGCGCCGACAACGTGTAAGTCACCTGGAAATTCCGCTCAATAGCCTGCGATAAAAAACGTCGGAGCCGGCTTTCGGCCCAGACTCGAATCATAGCGACTTTGCGATGCGGGCTGTCGTGCAAGCGCGAACGCAAGCACCAACGCAACCGCGAGCAGGCACAAGCGCGAGCGCGGTACACTTTGCGGAGCACGAATTGAACGGAACCGCCAATCAGCAGGAAACCGCCAGGAGACAGAATGAACAGCATGCTCGAGTTGTCCACGTTAGGGACCTTCGTCGCCGTCGTACTCGGTCTTTTTTTGATTCCGGGGCCCGCGGTCCTGCTGGTTCTGACACGCACGGTTCACGGAGGACGCAAGGCCGGCATCTTCACCGGCCTCGGCATTGCGGTGGGCGACTTCGTTCATACGCTCGGCGCGGCAGTCGGTCTTTCAGCCTTGCTGATGACGTCGGCGCTCGCCTTCAACGCCGTCAAGTGGATCGGCGCGCTTTATCTCGTCTATCTCGGCATTCGGGCCTTGCGCGAAAAACCGGCGAGCGGCGAGATGCCTGCGAGCGCACCCGTGTCGGCGTCGAAAGCGTTCTTTCAGGCCATTCCCGCCGAAGTGCTCAATCCGAAAACCGCGCTCTTCTTTCTCGCGTTTCTGCCGCAGTTCGTGCACCCCGAGCACGGTTCGACGTTCTTGCAGTTCACCACGTTGGGCCTGATTTTCGTCGGCATGAGCGCGCTTTACACGACGCTGATCGTGTTGACGATCCGCCCGCTCGGCAGACTCGTTGGGCGCCTGACGTGGCTGCGCCGCTGGCAGAACAAGATTATCGGCGTGCTGTTCATATCGCTCGGCCTGCGCGTAGCGACGCAAACGCGCTAAGCGGGCGGCCGCGCGCCGCGACGGCTAGATGTTGCGGCGCTGTCTTCGCAAACGCCCTTCGCGCGCGTATTCGATCTGTTCCTGAGTTCGCACCGCGAGCCTTTCCTGCTCCGCGCGGCTGATTTGCCGCGTATCGTCGATTTCGCCGACGCGCAGTACTTCCTGCGCGAGGCGGATACGCAGCGTCATGAGCGGTTCGCCGCGTTCGACGAGCGTGCGGTCCGCGGCGCGCGCCTGCTGCACGCCGCAGTCGATCAGATTGCGCAGTTCGAGCAGCGTAAGCCGCTGCCGCTGGATTTCGAGGATGAGCCGCTGCACCGCGCGCTCGTCACGCGCGCGCCAGAAGGCGCGCAGCTCGGCAAGCGTGGGAGGCTCGAAGGGAGGAAGACGCATTGCTCATACGAAAAGTACTGTATATACGTACAGTATATCGCGACTTTTCGCGGGCGCGCGTAGCGTTTGCCCGGAGCTTCAATTCAGCGCCAGCATGACCGACGCGCCCATCACGACGACGGCAAGAAGCATGGCGACACACAGATCGAGCGGGTAACGCATCATGCTTTCACCATCGGTTGAGAAACGCGAAGACTGTCATCATAGGCACGCTTGTGCCGCTCGACTGTCAGACATTGCAAGAGGGAAGAGATGAACCCCACCACTGCTTCCACAGCGCCCGCGCGCGACATCGAATTCTGGTTCGACTTCGGCAGCAACTACAGCTACCTGAGCGTGATGCGTATCGAGGCTGAGGCTGCTGCGCGAGGCGTGCGTATTCATTGGCGGCCGTTTCTGCTCGGGCCGATTTTTCGCGCGCTGGGTTTTGACAATTCCCCGTTCGTCTTGCAGAAGGAGAAGGGCGCCTACGTCTGGAAGGATATGGAACGGCAGTGCCGCAAGTACGGTATCGCGCTGACACGTCCGAGCGTTTTTCCGCGCGCCGCGCTGCTGGCGATGCGCGTCGCGCTACTCGGCGCCGAGCGCGAATGGATCGCTGCGTATTGCCGCGAGATCATGCAGCAGAACTTCGTGCATGACCGCGATATCGGTTCCGTCGAAGTCGTGAGCGAAGCGCTCGTCAAACTCGGCTTGCCCGCTCAGCAGATCATCGCTGAAGCGCAAAGCGACGCGAACAAGCTGCGTCTGCGCGAACAGACAGAAGCGGCCGCGGCCAAAGGCATTTTCGGCGCGCCCACGTTCTTTATCGGCGATGAAATGTTCTGGGGCAACGACCGGCTCGAAGACGCGTTGGACTTCTGCTATTCGTCGCCGTGCTGACAGAAGCGCCGCCCCGGCACATGCGAGACGACAGCCTGGGCGATCTCGAGCGGCGTGCTCTCGGCGGGCACCACGCGGCGGCTCGCTTCGGGCGTGTGCTTCATCGTCCATTCGACAAGCCGGTATGAACGTCCCCAGGGCGGCTGCAGCGGGTCGGAGACCTTGCATGAGTGAATCTGCCCGACCCATTCGTTGCCAGGCATGGCGCGCAGATGCTCGAACACCGCGTCCTCAACCATGGTTCGTCCTCCTTCTTTTTCGCAGGCATGGAGTCTTTCTTTTGCGCGTCGGCAACATCGCTGAAAAAAACGCCGCCGATGATCTGGCGGCTCAACAGGGGATGTTGAGCCGCATGGTTGCAGCAAAGAATTAAGCGAGACTTAAGACGGCGCAAATGCGTGTGCGGCGTTTTGTCCGTCGACGCCTCGCGCATCCGGCGGCACGCCGAGCAGTTGCAGTGAGCCGCCCGTTACCGCGCTGAACACGGGGCCTGCGACAGTGCCGCCATAAAACGCCTTGCCGGCCGGATCGTCGATCATCACCGCGACGATCAGGCGCGGGTCGCTCATCGGCGCCATGCCGACGAAGAGCGCGCGATAACGGTTCTTCGCGTAAGACGCGCCGACCTGCTTGCGCGCAGTGCCGGTCTTGCCGCCGATGCGATAGCCTTCGACGGTTGCAGCGCGCCCCGTGCCGCCGTCGCCCGTGGCCATTTCGAGCATCGAACGGATCGCGCGCGCGGTGGCCGGCGTCGTGACCGCGTGGCCCGTTTGCGAAGCGGCGGCCGCGGCATCGATGTTCTCGCGTACGAGGCGCACCGGATGCATCGTGCCGTCGCCGGCATAGGCGGTGTAGATCTGCGCGATCTGCAGCAGCGACGCCGAGAGCCCATAGCCATACGCCATCGTCGCCTGCTCGATAGGACGCCAGCGTTTGTACGGCCGCACCTTGCCCGACGCCACGCCCGGAAAGGTCAGCTCGGGCCGCATGCCGAGTCCGTACTCCTGATATTTGGCCCAGATTTTTTCGGCGGGCAGATTGAGCGCGAGTTTGGCGAGCGCGATGTTGCTCGATTTCTGCACCGCTTCGGCGACGGTCATCGCGCCGTGATTCGACGTGTCGTGGATCACCGCGGGACCGATCTTGTACCAGCCCGGCGCCGTGTCGATCACACTTTGCGGCCGCACCTTGCCTTCGTCGATGGACAACGCGACGACCACCGGCTTGATCGTCGAGCCAGGCTCGAACGTATCCACCACCGCGCGATTGCGCAACTGCCGGCCTGTGAGGCGCGCGCGATCGTTTGGATCGAAGCTCGGATAGTTGGCAAGCGCGAGAATCTCGCCGTTGCGCGCGTCGAGCACGACCACGCTGCCGGCTTCCGCGCGATGCTTCGCGATGGCGTCCTTTAACTGTGCATACGCGAGCTGCTGGATGCGCCGATCGATTGTCAAATGAATCGTGTCGCCGTTCTGCGCGGGCACGAGCGGCCGCGTTTCCGACACCACGCGGCCAAGGCGGTCGCGAATCACTTCGCGATGGCCCGGCACGCCGAGCAACTGTTCGTTGGCGGCAAGCTCGACGCCTTCCTGGCCGTTGTCCTCGATGTCCGTAAAGCCGACCACGTGAGCCGCCGATTCGCCTTCCGGATAGAAACGCTTTGAATCCGCGATCTGCGTGATGCCCGCGAGTCCGAGCTTCGACAGATGCCCGGCCGTGTCCGCGTCCACCTGGCGTTTGAGCAGCACGAAGGTCTTGTCGCCGTTCAAACGGCGGCGCAGTTCCGCGAGCGGCAGATCGAGCAGTTTCGAAAGCGGCGGCAACGCGGCTTCGTCGAGCAGCTTGGGCGTTGCCCAGATCTCGTAAGTCGCGAGACTGACGGCGAGCATCGAGCCATTGCGGTCGACAATGCGCCCACGCGTCGCGTCGAGTTCGATCGTGCGTTGATAGCGCTTTTGCCCCTGATCGACATAGAAGTCGCGGTTCACCACCTGCACCCAGAACGCGCGGCCCGCGAGCGCGGCAAACGCGGCGAACACCAGCACGACGATGAACTTCGAGCGCCACATCGGCAGACGCGCAACCAGCAACTGGTTCTTCGCGACGGGCGCATAAGAATCGCGCGACGGGGATTTTTTCTTCGGGATCATGGCGGTCCGACTGACAGCGGATTAACTTGCGGCAGCGCTCATTGTAATGAGAACGTAATCTGTATGCGAGATTACCGCAAGCCAACACGCGCGACAGACGTAAAAAAGCCGCGCGGACTTGAAAATCCGCGCGGCTCATTTCGTTCGATTGATGCGTCGATTTCGACGCGGCGTGTTAAAGAGGCGCTCGCTGCCTGTCGAGCGCCTTCTTTTTCACGCGTGCCTTCATGCGCTCCTTCGTGCGTGCGCCTTCACGCGGGCAGCGCGAAGCTGGAGATCGCCTCGCGCAATACGCCCACCTGATCCTTCAGCGAATGCGCGGCCGCGGCGGCTTCCTCGACCAGCGCCGCGTTCTGCTGCGTGACCTGATCCATCTCGCCGACCGCGCGATTCACCTGCTCGATGCCCGCGCTTTGCTCGCGCGACGCATTGCTGATTTCCTCGAGAATCTCGTTCACGCGACGCACCGACTGCACGATCTCGCCCATCGTCGAGCCCGCGTTGGCAACCAGCGACGCGCCGGCTTCCACCGTGGTCGTCGACGTTTCGATCAGCGCCTTGATTTCCTTCGCGGCCGTGGCCGAGCGTTGCGCGAGGCTGCGCACTTCGGCGGCGACGACGGCGAAGCCGCGTCCCTGTTCGCCCGCGCGAGCCGCTTCGACCGCCGCGTTCAACGCGAGAATGTTGGTCTGAAACGCAATGCCGTCGATCACGCCGATGATGTCGCCGATCTGCCGCGAGCTGGTCGTGATCTCGCCCATCGTGCGAACCACGTCGTCGACCACGCGGCTGCCGCGCGTGGCGACGTCGGCGGCTTGGCCCGCCAGTTCTGCCGCCTGTTGCGCGCTGTCCGCGTTCTGCTTCACGTTGACCGTCATCTGATCCATGCTCGACGCCGTTTGCACCAGCGCGGCGGCCTGTTCTTCCGTGCGTTGCGACAGATCGGTGTTGCCGGCGGCAATTTCGCTCGCGCCGACGTTGATATTTTCCGTACCGGCACGCACCCGCGAAACCGTATCGACGAGACCGGCCTGCATGGTTTGCAACGCATGCAGCAGGCTGCCGGCGTCGTTGTCCTTGACCGGCACGCGCACGGCGAGATTGCCGCCCGCCATCAGTTGCGCATGTTCGACGGCCACTTCCAGATCGCCGCCGAGCGAGCGGCGCACGCTGCGCAACACGAGCAGCATGATGCCCGTGGCGATGCCGCCGAGCGCAACCGTGATCGCGAGCCAGCGCAACAGGCTCGCGTAAAACGCGCGCTGCACGTCGTCCATGTACATGCCGGTGACGACATACCAGTCCCACGGCTGGAAGTGCTGCGAATAGCTGGTCTTCGCCACGGGTTTCTCGCTGCCCGGTTTCGCCCACAGGTAATCGACAAAGCCGCCGCCTTCGTGATTGCCCGCGTTCACGATATCCACGAACAGATGGTTGCCCGCCGGATCCGCGAACTGCGCGAGGTTCTTGCCGACCATCTCTTTCTTGAACGGATGCATCAGCATGACGGGCTGCGAGTCGTTCACGGAGATGTAGCCGTCCTTGCCGTAGCGCATCGATTCGAGCGTGGCGAGCGCCTGCTTCTTCGCTTCGTCTTCGGTGATGGCGTGCTGTTGCGCCATTGCGTAGTAACGGGCGACCACGTGGTTCGCCTGATCGATCAGCGACGTGAGCTGGTCGCGCCGGTCGCTAACCATCGACGCACGGTTTTGCCATGCGCCGAAGCCGCCGATCAGAATCAGGCCGAACCAAAGGACGGCGATCATTGAGGCTAATTTTTTGTTCAGAGTCATAGCAAAGAGTGGTGCTTGGCAAAGGGTCGATCGGATTGGGCTGTGTGCTTCTCGCTGACTCTGTTTACGGCAGGTTTCACTTTGCTCATGAGGGCAGGGGAAACCCTTTGCCATGCGCCTTTCGTCTGATTAAAGGGTGTGGGCGGAGGTAATGCAGGCCGTGCAAAGCGATTATTTAATTCGGCGGAGTTAATAAGGAAGCATTATCCGCAGTGGCGATTCTCTGATTAATAAAAAGCCGGTGCCGAGAAATGGAATTAATCCCGCGACGACGCGCAGCACCCAACACCGACAAGCCTTCGCATCAATAAGCCACAAAACGCCACTCAATTCCAAAGCGCTTGCCAGCGCGCCTGCGCTGCAAAAATCGACACATTTCTCCACTTAAAAGCAATACAGCAAAAGCACAGCCGTCTAAATGACGACTAAATGAAAATTCCGCTATAGTCGCCATTTTCCAGTCGCCAGCCGGGCAAAAAGAGCGCCGATAAACCCGCAAGCAGGCCCCGCCAATAAGCCCGCCACCAGGAGTACAGAATATGAACGCCCGCGAACCCGCCTTCGTCTCTTCTTCACGCAGCGCACGTCTGCGCCAGATGCTTGTCAGCAGCGAACTCGAATTCATGATGGAGGCGCATAACGGCCTCTCCGCGCGCATCGTCCGCGAAGCCGGCTTCAAGGCGATCTGGGGCTCGGGCCTCGCGATCTCCGCGCAATTCGGCGTGCGCGACAACAACGAGGCAAGCTGGACCCAGGTCGTCGACAACCTCGAATTCATGGCCGACGCGAGCGATCTGCCGATCCTGCTCGACGGCGACACCGGCTACGGCAATTTCAACAACGTGCGCCGCCTCGTGCGCAAGCTCGAACAGCGCGGCATCGCCGGCGTGTGCATCGAAGACAAGCAGTTCCCGAAGACCAATAGCTTCATCAACGGCGAGGCGCAGCCGCTTGCCGACATCGACGAATTCTGCGGCAAGATCAAGGCCGGCAAGGACTCGCAATCGGACGAGAATTTTTCGATCGTCGCGCGCGTGGAAGCGCTGATTGCCGGCTGGGGCATGGAAGAAGCGCTGCGCCGCGCGGAAGCCTACCGCCGCGCCGGCGCCGACGCGATCCTGATTCACAGCAAGCTCTCGCGCCCCGACGAAATTCTCGAGTTCGCGCGCGAGTGGGCGGGCCGCGGGCCGCTCGTGATCGTGCCGACCAAGTACTACAGCACGCCGACCGAAGTGTTCCGCGAAGCCGGCATCAGCACCGTGATCTGGGCGAACCATCTGATTCGCGCGGCCACGTCGGCGATGCAGGCGGTCGCACAAGAAATCCACACGAGCCAAACGCTCGTCAACGTGGAAGACCGCATCGCCGCGGTCAACGAAATTTTCCGTTTGCAGGACGCCGACGAGTATTCGGAAGCGGAAGACCGCTATCTGTCGAGCGGCCGCGCGGCAGGCGCCGCGGTCGTGCTCGCGGCGAGCCGCGGCAAGGGCCTCGAGGCCGTCACCGAAGACCGTCCGAAAGTGATGCTGCCGGTTGCGGGCAAGCCGCTGCTGCGCTGGCTCGTCGACGCGTTCAAGAAGCAGGGCGTCAACGACATCACGGTGGTCGGCGGTTATCGCGCCGATGCCATCGATACCGCGGGCATCAAGCTCGTCGTCAATGACAAGCACGAGCAGACCGGCGAACTCGCGTCGCTCGCGTGCGCGCTCGACAAGCTCTCGGGCGACACCGTGATCTCGTACGGCGATCTGCTGTTCCGCAGCTACATCCTGCGCGATCTGGTGGAGAGCGAAGCGGCGTTCAGCGTGGTCGTCGATTCTTCGCTGACCGATGCGGAAAACGCGAGCGTGCGCGACTTCGCGTGGTGCTCGGCTTCCGACGACCGCGGCCTCTTCGGCAACAAGGTCGTATTGCGCCATGTGTCGAGCGGACAGGAGGCGTCGTCGGCGATCGCCGCACAAACGCCGCATGGCCGCTGGGTCGGTTTGCTGAATGTGCGCGGCGCAGGCCGCGAGCGTCTGCAGACTGTCATGGCGCAATTGCAGGCGCGCGCCGACTTTGCATCGCTCGACATGCCCGCGTTGCTGAACGCGCTGATCGAAGCAGGCGAGTCGATCGAAGTGCAATACGTGCACGGCCACTGGCGCGGCGTCAACGATCTCGAAGACTTCCGCCGCGCCGGCGACTTCGCGCACGGACAGACGCCGCTCGCGGCATCGGTCGGCGGTGCGGCCTCCGACGCAGCGAGCGGAGCGGCGCAATGATCGAAGCAGCACAGTTTGTCGAGGCGGCGCGCGAGCGCGGCTTCGACTGGTATGCGGGCGTGCCTTGCTCGTACCTGACGCCGTTCATCAACTACGTGTTGCAGGACGAGTCGCTGCACTACGTGTCGGCGGCGAATGAGGGCGATGCGGTTGCGTTGATCGGCGGCGTCACTCTCGGCGCGCGCAACGGCCGCCGCGGCATCACGATGATGCAGAACTCGGGCCTCGGCAACGCCGTGAGTCCGTTGACGTCGCTCACGTGGACCTTCCGTTTGCCGCAATTGCTGATCGTCACGTGGCGCGGCCAACCCGGCGTCGCCGACGAACCGCAGCACGCGTTGATGGGACCGGTCACGCCCGCGATGCTCGACACGATGGAAATTCCGTGGGAGACGTTTCCGACCGAAGCCGACGCAATCGGCCCCACGCTGGATCGCGCGATCGCCCATATGGACGAAACGGGCCGCCCTTACGCGCTCGTGATGCAAAAGGGCAGCGTCGCGCCATACGAATTGAAGGCGGGCGATGCGGGCGCGCGTCGTGTGCCGGTCGCGCCGCGTTCACAGTTCACCGGCGTGGCGGCGAGCGAACTCGCGTCGCGTCATGACGCGTTGAAGAAGGTGATCGCGCACACGCCGCTCGAGTCGACGGTCGTGCTCGCGTCGACCGGTTTTTGTGGACGCGAGCTTTACGCGATCGACGATCGTCCGAACCAGTTGTACATGGTCGGCTCGATGGGTTGCGTGACGCCGTTCGCGCTCGGTCTCGCGCTCGCGCGTCCGGACCTGCACGTGGTCGCACTCGACGGCGACGGTGCGGCGCTGATGCGCATGGGCGCGTTCGCGACGCTCGGCGCTTACGGTCCGTCGAATCTCACGCACGTACTGCTCGATAACGGCGCGCACGACTCCACGGGCGGGCAGGCGACGGTCTCGCCGCAGGTCTCATTCGCGGGCGTCGCGGCGGCGTGCGGCTATGCGTCGGCGGTCGAAAGCGACGATCCCGCTGTGCTCGACGCGCTGTTCGAATCCGCGCCGCTCGACGGTCCGCGCTTTGCGCGCCTCGTCATTCGTCGCGGCACGCCTGACGGCTTGCCGCGTCCCACCATCACTCCGCCCGATGTGAAAACGCGTTTGATGCGTCACATCGGCGCCGCCTGAAGTCAAAGGAAGACGCGCCCATGCTGCTGCTCAATCCCGGCCCCGTGACGCTCACCGAACGCGTTCGCAACAGCCTGTTGCAGACGGACCTATGCCATCGCGAAAGCGAGTTTTTCGATTTGCAGGAAGAGGCGCGCACGCGTCTCGTCGACCTTTACGGCCTCGACGCGAGCGAATGGCAGGCGGTGCTGATGACGGGTTCGGGCACGGCCGCCGTCGAAAGCATGACGGCCGCGCTCGTGCCGCAAAACGGCAAGCTGCTGGTGGTGGAAAACGGCGTGTACGGCGAGCGTATCGCGCAGATCGCCGCGCAATACGGCATTGCACATGAAGCGCTGAAGCATGACTGGATGCAGGCGCCGGACCTCGCGAAAATCGCCGAACGTCTCGACGCGGACAAGGCGTTCACGCACGTCGCGGTGATCCATCATGAAACGACGACCGGGCGGCTGAACGATCTCGCCGCGCTCGGTGCGCTGTGCCGCGCGCGCGGTCTGCGTTTGCTGGTTGATGGCGTGAGCAGCTTCGGCGCCGAGGCGATCGACTTCGCCGATACGAGTCTCGACGCCGTCGCCGCGACGGCCAACAAGTGCCTGCACGGCGTGCCGGGTGCGTCGTTCGTGCTGGTGCGCCGCGCGGCGCTCGCGCAGGCGGCGAGCCGCACGTACTACCTCGACCTCGGACGGCTCGCGCGCCTGCAGGATCAGCGCAATACGCCGTTCACGCCGTCGGTTCACGCGTACTACGCGCTGGTCGAAGCGTTGCGCGAAATCGCCGACGAAGGCGGCTGGCGCGCGCGTCATGCGCGCTATGCGGCGCTCGCCGAGCAGGCGCGCGCGGGACTGGCCGAGCGCGGCATCGAGAGCGTGCTGGCGCCGCAGGAGTCGTCGGTCGTGTTGCGCGCGTACCGGCTGCCGAACGGCGTCACGTATCCGCAATTGCACGACGCGCTGAAGGCGCGCGGCTTCGTGATCTATGCCGGGCAGGGCGGGCTGTCGGCGGAACTCTTCCGTATCTCGACGATGGGTAACATCCACGCCGCCGACATCGACCGGCTGTTGCAGGGCTTCAGCGAACTGACGAACTGATTGCGGTGCGGGTGTGCCGCCGTGCCGCCGTGCCGCCGTGCCGCCGTGCCGCCGTCGCATGCCCGCATGTCGTGTGCGGTTTATGCACGCGGCTGTCGGTTCGCGGCTGATTTGCTAACGCTTCGCGGCTCACACCGGGTCTTTGTCGGGCGGTCCTTCGGGGCGCTGTGGTTCGTCGTTGTGATGACCGGGCGACGGCGGTGTCAGCGGATCGCCTTCCGGGTCGCGCGTCGGGTCGGCGTTGGGATCGGGGATCGGGCTCGTATGCATGTCGTAGCTCATTGCATCACCTGTGGTTGAGAGTTGTGCGATAGCGCGACGGCGCGTGCGGTTCACTTCAAGGGTAGGCGGTTTTGCTGTCGGGCGGGTTTCGCGGCTGCGGTTTTTGCCCGCGCTTTTACCTACGCTTTTGCCCACGCTTCCCGCTGTGTTTTTCACGCGTTCCGCTACCTTTTCACGCGACGGCCCACGCTCAGTTGCCAGTAGCGCTCGGTGGCGAAGACGTCGTCGTAATTGCCCGGCCCGAACGCCCGCAACTGACTCTGGTATGCGTGAACGGCTTCGCGCTTGATCTGCGCGCGCCGCTGCATGTCGATCGTGTGGCCGGCGCTCGGATTGGCCGGCGTCGCCACGATGCCGCGCTGCGCGAGATCGGCGAGGCGCGCCTGCACGACCCCCGGCGTGCGCCGGTGAATCGCTTCCTCATAACCGAACCAGGCGAGATGCGACAGCCGCGGCAGGATCTCGCAGCACGCTTCGAACACGCGCACGTGATCGTCGTGATACAGCCCGAGCGGCATCAGCAACGTGTTAGCCGTGGTTCGATAGATGGTTTCCTCGAGCGCGGCCGCCATTTTGCTGATGGACGGCGAATCGGAATACTGGCTCTCGCGAAACGGCATGCGCAGCGGAATCGCGTCGAGCAATTCGAGCGCGCGGTTGTCTTCGAACGTGCGCTCGTGGATCGCCTCGTGGGCGTTGACGAAACCCGACTTTTCATCCCATTCGGTGTGCATCGTATGCTCGGGCGGCGCGGCGAATACCGTGCAGACCGCGGCGTCCGGATGCGCAGCGAGCAATGCGCCGCAACTGAAGACGGCGTCGTCGAAATGCGGTGACACGATGAACAGGCGCGGGCTGGTTTCGCTCATGGGCAGTCGGTGGTTTCGAACGCGTGCGCCGCTTCAACGACGGCGTAGCGTTGCGTGACAATCGCGGCGTCACATCAGCTTAGGCGGAATTGGAACGAGTTGCGCGGTTGATTCGCGGTCGGTTTGCGGTTCATTCGCGGTCGGTTCACTGTCGGTTCGCCGTTCTGCGGCGCTCACGCATAGCTATGAGTGTTTGCGCAAGCCATGTGCCTGTGCACGCCCGAGCGATGGCGTGGCTTAGGCGGTTGTCACCGACGCTCGGACGCGTCGCCCGCCAGTTCCGCCGCCCACCTGAACGCAGTCGCGATTCTTGCGACGATGTCGTCGCGCAAACGCGGGTCGGCGGTCCTCAACGCATAGGCCGGATGCCAGGTCGGCACGATGATGCGCCCGCCATGACTGATAGTGCGCCCCGCATATTCCGACAGGTTGACGTGCGCGCCGGTCAGCGCTCTCAACGCCGTCGGGCCTAACGCGACGACCACCCGCGGCGCAAGCTGCGCGAGTTCTTTGTCGAGCCAATACTGACAGGCTTCCACCTCGCGTTGCGCGGGGGTGCGATGAATGCGCTCGCGCCCGACGATCTCCCACTTGTAATGCTTGACCGCATACGTCAGATAGAGCGCCGCGCGTTCGAGCCCGGCGCGGGCGACCACGCTGTCGAGCAACTGACCGGCCGGTCCGGTGAAGGGCACGCCGTGCTGGTTTTCATACTCGCCAGGTTGCTCGCCGACGACCATGATCGGGGGACTGGCGGGGGCAGTGGAATTTGTATGCGCATCGGCGTTGGCACTCACGCTGCCGCCCGCACCCGCACCCGCACCCGCACCGGGCACCGGCTGCTTCGCGTTGCGCCATAACGCGCAACGCCGGCAGGTATCGAGCGGACCGGTGGGCTCGCGCAGCGGTGGCGTCAGCGCGGAATATTCCGCCAGCGGACTAGCCGGTACGGTCACGACAGCGTTTTGTCCGCGAGGACAGACGCGCTCGCGCGCGAGCCGCGCAGGCAACGGCGGCCCTTCGGGCGGGGCTCTCCAGTACCGAAGCGGCACCGGCGGCGTCTCGTCGCTGACGGCTTCCTCGTAGTAGCCGAGCCAGAGCGCTTCAGTGGACTCGCTGGTGACGGCTTCGCCCGTCATTGCGTCTTCGGCCGGAACGTCGACGCTGTGCTCAGACACCGGCTGCGATATGCGCAGCAGCATGCCGTTCCAGAGCGCGGCGCCTCGTGGCGTGGCCAGCATCCATGTCGAGTAGCCCATGCGCGCCGCGAAGCGCTCGGCCGCGTACTCGAGCAGGTCATGATGCGGTTCGTACCAGCCGACGAACTCGGGCGGTCCCATCGACGGATCGCGTCTTCTGAACAAGGTCAGGTTCAGCATGTCCTCGGTTTCATGCTCGACGGCGCGCACGCGCTGATCGAGCAATGCGCCGTCGCTGTCGCCGAGGTCGAGAACGTCGCGTTCGCCGCGTGTCCAGCGCCAGAGGACTCGATAGAGCAGCGCCCAGCGGTCGGGCGCGCGGAAACAGGCGGCCGCTTTCAGCCAGGCGAGTAGCTCGCGTGGTACGGCGGTTGTTGCCGCGAGGCCGTTTGCTGCGTCCGGGGTTGCTGACGCGTGAGACGGGTGCGACGTGTCCGACGCGGGCGCGGCTTGCAACATGTCCGACGCATCCGACGCATCCGACGCACCCGACCCACCCCACGCATCGGCAAGCGGCTGATTCAGCGCCGCGCCCGCGCCATTGCAACCGATGGTGCTCGCAGGCTCCTGCGCCGTCTCCGGGCACTCAATCCACTCGATCCGCTCCGGCTCCACGCCATGCCGCAACAGCAAACGTGCGGCGTCGCGCCAGGCGCTGAAAGACGGGTAAATGGAAATGCGGTTCATGCGAAGGGTTGCGGCCGGGGGCACGCGGCGAGCGGCAGCTAACGGCGCGTCCAAGAATACTGTATGAATATACAGTATGCGCTCAAGCCTGGGTCGGCGCAAGCCTGCGGTTTGCTGCACGCCAAGGCTCACGGCCAGCGCACAGCGGGCTGGGGCCAACGCCCTGCGCCGAACGCCGAACCCCAACGCCGTACGCCGTACGCCGTACGCCGTACGTCGCACGCCAAACGCCCAACGCCCAACGCCCAACGCCCAACGCAGCTCCGAAGTCAACCGCCCGGCTCCGCACAACCGCCCGACTCCGCACCGCTGACTCCACGCTACCCGCCGACTCCACACTACCCGTGGTTGCCGGCCAAACGAGACCGGTCCCAACCACCACTTCAGCCCCACTAACCCGCCACCACCCCCCGCAAATCCCCCGGCGTATCCACATCCCGCAAAACCCCCGCATCGTCGACATCCAGCCGCACCACACGCCCAGACATCAGCAACGAACGCGCGCCGCTGTCTCCATCGAGCGACATCAGCGCCTCGCGATGTTCCGCGCCAAACCCCACCGGATGCCCACGCTGCCCTTCATAAAACGGCGCGACGATAGACGCCCCGCCGTCGAGCGTCCGCGCGACCGCTTCAATCGTCGACGGCTGGATGCGCGGCATGTCGGCGAGCGCGACGATCCAGCCTTCGGCGTCGTCGCTGGCGTCGATGCCCGCGGCGAGGCTCGCGCCCATGCCGCGTTCGGCGGCGGCCGCGAACACCACGTCGCAACCGGCGTCGTTCAGCAGACGCGCGAGCGCTTCGGCGCCCGGCCGCACGACGGCCAGCACCGTCGGCACGACCAGCAACAGCCGGCGCGCGGCTTCGTGGGCGAGCGGCGTGCCGTCGGGCAGTCGCGCGAGCAGCTTGTTTTGCACGCCCTGCGGATCGAAGCGCGAGCCGACGCCTGCGGCGAGCAAGATGCCAGTGGCAAGCGACGAGTAAGCCATGAGCGGGCACCGGAGAATGAAAGTGCCTCCGATTGTGCGGCGCAATGCAACCCGAGGCAAGCGCCCGCCATGCGTTCAGACGCGCGTCGGCTGCATCACCTTATCGAGCGTCACCGGCAGATCGCGCACGCGCACACCGGTCGCGTGATACACCGCGTTCGCCAGCGCCGCGCACACGCCCGTAATCCCGATTTCGCCGATGCCGCGCACGCCGAGCGAGTTGATATACGGGTCCGGCCGGTCGAGAAACGTGATGTCGAGCGAGCCGATGTCCGCGTTCACCGGCACGTGATATTCCGCGAGGTTCGCGTTCGTGAAGCGCCCATAGCGCGTGTCGAGCGACGACTCTTCCTGCAACGCCGCGCCCACGCCCCA
The DNA here is from genome assembly GCF_041355255.1 of Paraburkholderia sp. RCC_158. Taxonomy (NCBI): domain Bacteria; kingdom Pseudomonadati; phylum Pseudomonadota; class Betaproteobacteria; order Burkholderiales; family Burkholderiaceae; genus Paraburkholderia; species Paraburkholderia sp. RCC_158. The sequence goes on from NZ_JBFUPM010000006.1 coordinate 154,495, forward strand.
CACAATGCCGCCGAGCATCTGGCTGCGCGCCGTCTTCTCGTTGAGCACGCGCCCCACGTCATACACGGCGACGACGCGCGGCACGCGAATCGTGCCGAGGTCCGCATCCACGCGCACTTCGACGAACACCGCGCCGAACGAGTGAAACGAGTACTTCTGCTTTTCGTCGCCCGGTTTGACGGTGGAGGTTGCCTCAATCGGCTTGCCGCCCGCACGCGCGATGATCGCCGCGGCCGGATCGCGCTTCGCCGGTTGCGAGCGGCTCGTCACCCAGCCGTTTTCCACGGTGATGTCGTCGGGCGCGATGCCGTGCACCGGCGAGGCCGGGTCCGCCAACGCAAGCGCGATCAACTGCGCGCGCGCCGCGTTGGCGGCGTCCCGCACGGCCGGCGCAACGCTCGCCGCCGACTGCGATCCGCCCGACACCGGCGCCTTCGGCAGCGACGAATCGCCGAGCGCGAAGTGGATGTTCTCCGGCGCGAAGCCGAGCGCATCGGCGGCGACCTGGGTCATCACCGTGTAAGTGCCCGTGCCGATGTCCTGCGTGCCCGACGCCACCATCGCCGTGCCGTCCGGCAGGATTCGCGCGATTGCGCCGGCTTCGCTGCGATTGGCCGGATACGTGCATGTCGCCATGCCCATGCCGATCAGCGTGTTGCCGTCGCGCATCGAACGAGGCGTGGGATTGCGCCGCGACCAGCCGAATTTTTCCGCGCCGACCTGATAGCACTCGCGCAACGATTTGCCCGACCACGGCTTGTTTTCCTGCGGATCGGCCTCCGCGTAATTCTTCAGGCGCAAAGCGAGCGGGTCCATCCTGAGCGCGACGGCCAACTCGTCCATTGCCGATTCGAGCGCGAACGAGCCGGTCGTCTCGCCGGGCGCGCGCATGAAGGTCGGCGTGCCGACGTTCAGCGGCACGAGCCGGTGCGTGGTCACCTGATTGGGCACCGCATACAGCATGCGCGTGACCATGCAGCAGGTCTCGGTCCAGTCCTCGATCATCGACGTATTCGAAATGCTGTCGTGGCGTATCGCGGTGAGCGTGCCGTCGCGCCGCGCGGCCAGCACGAGGTGCTGTTCCGTGTGCGGGCGCGCGCCGACCGGGCCGAACATCTGCGGCCGCTCGAGCACGAGCCGCACGGGACGTCCTGTCTGTTTCGCCGCCATCGCGCACAACGACACATGCGACCACGATGAGCCCTTGCACCCAAAGCCGCCGCCGACGAACGGCGAAATCACGCGCACGTCGCCGGGCGAAATGCCGAGCGTCTTCGCCACTGCCTGAGCTTCGCCGCTCACGCCTTGCGTCGAATCGTAGAGCGTGAGTTGCGGGCCGTCCCAACGCGCCATCGTCGCGTGCGGCTCCATCGGGTTGTGATGCTCGATCGGCGTGGTGTACGTCGCGTCGATATGCACGGCGGCGCTTCGCATGCCGTCGTCGAAACTGCCGCGCTGCGTATCCGTTTGACGTCCCTGCGGTTTGTCGGGCGCATGCGCGTTGGCCTTCGCCTGCGCAAAGTCGAGCGTGGCCGCGCTCGCCCGATACGTGATGCGCAACTGACGCGCGGCGTCGGTCGCATGCTCGAGCGTATCGGCGACGACCACCGCAACCGGCTCGTTGTTGTAATGCACTTCGTTGTCCTGCAACAGCGACAGCCGACGCCCCGCGGGCGGCGCCAATTGCGCCTTGCCGCCGTTCGGCAGACGTGGCGCGTTCTCATGCGTCATCACCAGCAGCACGCCGGGCACGGCTTGCGCGCGGCTCGCATCGATCGATGCAATGGTGCCGCGTGCAATCGTGCTCGTGACGAGCACCGCATGCGCGAGACGCGCCTCCGGGAACTCCGCCGCATAGCGCGCTTCGCCGGTTACTTTCAGCAGACCGTCGGTACGGTCGAATGGTTGACCGATCAGATTCATGCGAGACCTCCCGGCCGGCCCGCTGCTTCGTTCACGGCGCGCACGATTGCGCGTTGCGCGAGCTGGACCTTGAAGCGGTTATCGCGCAGCGGCCTGGCATCGTTCAACGCGGCCGCAGCGGCGCGGTTCAGCGTGGCTTGCGTGAGCGGCTGGCCGTTCAGTAGCTGCTCGGCGGCACTTGCTCGCCAGGGCTTGTGCGCGACGCCGCCGAGTGCGATGCGCGCGGTCTGCACGCGTTCGCCATCCATCTGCAATGCGGCGGCGACCGAGACCAATGCGAATGCGTAACTGGCGCGGTCACGCACTTTCAGATAGTGCGAATGCGCGCTGAAAAGCGGTGGCGGAAGATCGACCGCGGTGATCAGTTCGCCTGGGCGCAGCGTGGTATCGACATCGGGCCTGTCGCCCGGAAGCCGATGAAATTCCGCGAACGGAATGCTTCGCTCTCCAGTCGGCCCACTTACGCGCACGACAGCGTCGAGTGCCGCGAGCGCGACGCTCATATCCGACGGATTCACCGCGACGCACTGCGGACTCGCGCCGAGAATCGCGTGCATGCGGTTGTGGCCTTCGAGAGCCGCACAGCCGCTGCCCGGCGTGCGCTTATTGCACTGTGAAAACGCGGTGTCGTAAAAGTAGCCGCAGCGCGTACGTTGCAGCAGATTTCCGCCGACGGTCGCCATATTGCGCAATTGCGCCGATGCGCCCGATAGAAACGCCTGCGAGAGCAGCGGATATTGTTCGCGCACCAGCGCATGATTCGCGGCATCGCTATTGCGCACCAGCGCGCCAATGCGGATGCCGCCGCCAGGCAGCGTCGTGATGTCGTCGAGTCCGCCGATATGCGTGATGTCGATCAGGCGCACCGGCCGTTCGACACCGCCCTTCATCAGATCGAGCAGATTCGTGCCGCCGCCGATGAACACCGCGCCCGGTTGCTGCGCCGCTCGCACTGCGCCGGCGACATCGGCGGCGCGTTCGTAAGAGATCGCATCCATGCTCGTGCTTGCCTCACGCGTGATCGTGGTGGTCGTGGTGATCGTGGTCGACGTCGGCGGCGCTCGCGTTCTGGCCGCTGCCGTCATGCGCGGCGCGGATCGCGGCCACGATGTTCGCGTACGCGCCGCAACGGCAAATATTGCCGCTCATGCGCTCGCGAATTTCGTCGTCGGAAAGTTTGATAGGACGTCTACGAATATCCGCGGTGACGACGCTCGCCGTGCCGTTGCGAAACTCTTCGAGCAGCGCAGTCGCCGAGCATAACTGTCCGGGCGTGCAGTAGCCGCACTGAAACGCATCGTGTTCGATGAACGCGCGTTGCAACGGGCTCAACGCGCCGTTGCTCGCGAGCCCTTCGACCGTGGTGATCGTCTCGCCTTCGTGCATCACGGCAAGCGTCAGACACGAGTTGATGCGGCGTCCGTTGGCGATCACCGTGCACGCGCCGCATTGTCCGCGGTCGCAGCCTTTCTTCGTGCCCATCAGGCCCGCGTACTCGCGCAAGGCATCGAGCAGAGTGACGCGCGGCTCGAGTTGCAACGCATAACTGCGGCCATTCACGTTCAAGGTGACGGGCCGGGGCGGGACAGTTTGCGCAGTCCCTGCGGCCGGGGCGACGGGTGCCTGGGTTTGCGCGCGAAGGTGCGGTGCCGCACCGACAGTGGCGGCGGCCGCGGCCGATTGTAGAAAACGGCGCCGTGAAGGTTGACTCAAGGGCTCACGCAAGGCGGCTTCGTCACCCGAATGTTCACATTCGTTATCTCTTGCCATGACGGTCTATTGACTCCGCTGAAAGGTCAATGCAGGCTGACGATGCGTCGGTATCCGAGGCGTCGCGCTCAGAAGTTCAGCGTAGCAAATCCGGCGCGCTTGCGTGTACAACGGTTACGCAAAACGGTATTGCACAATAACGGAGACAAGCACAGATGACATCAGCCATTCGAAGCACGTCCACGCTTCCCATTGCAATCGTCGTCGCGCTCGCCATGAGCGCTTGCCACGGGGGCGACGACGACGGGCCGCCGCCACCGCAAACGAACACGTTGCCGAACTTCATCGTCGGCACGGTCAAGACGCAGTCTTATGACGGCAATAGTGACGACCTGCTGACGGCCGGACTCGGTAAAACTGGCCTTGCTTTAGCCACGGCGCCCGCGATTGCGAACGCCGCGCAACCCACGGCCGCCGAACTGCGGCGGCTCGCGATCTGGTCGAACTATCGCGCGCTCGTCGATATGACGAGCAACGGCGGGTATGGCCGCTTCTGGGGGCCCAATGTCGATCTGAACGGCAACGACACGCTCGGCGAAGGCAAGATCGCCGGCAAGGAATATCTGGCTTTCGCCGACGACGGCAGTGGTAAGCAGAACGTCAGCGTGCTCGTGCAGATTCCCGCGAGCTTCAATGCGGATCAACCGTGTATTGTCACGGCAACGTCATCGGGTTCGCGCGGCGTGTACGGCGCGATTTCCGCAGCGGGCGAGTGGGGACTTAAGCGCGGCTGTGCGGTCGCGTACACCGACAAGGGCTCGGGCAACGGCGCGCATGAACTGTCGACCAATCGCGTGACGCTGATCGACGGCACGTTGCAGGACGCGAACGCCGCGGGCAAGGCGAGTCTCTTCACAGCGAACCTCGGCAACACGGATCTCGCCACCTACAACACCCAGTTCCCGAACCGCTATGCGTTCAAGCACGCACACTCGCAGCAGAACCCGGAGCAGGACTGGGGCAAAAACACGTTGCAGGCGATCCAGTTCGCGTATTGGGCGCTCAACGATTCATACGGCACGTTGAACGGCTCGACCCGCACCGTGCGCTATAAACCGGGCAGCATTCTGACGATCGCGGCATCGGTGAGCAATGGCGGCGGCGCGTCGTTGGCGGCGGCGGAACAGGACACTTCGGGCCTCATCACCGCAGTCGTGGTCGGCGAGCCGCAAATCAACATTCGTGTGCCGTCGCAAGTGTCGGTGTCGCAAGGCGGCGTGCCCGTCGGCGCATTCGGCAAGCCGCTTGCCGATTACATGACGCTCGCGAACCTGCTCGAACCGTGCGCGGCGCTTGCGCCTGCCGCGACCGGGTCGCCGTATCTGACCGCGCTGCCGCTCGCGACCACCACCGCGATTCGCACCGCGCGATGCACGACGCTCGCGAACAATGGCGTGATCACGGGAGGCGACACCACGACGCAGGCGATCAACGCGCTCGCGCTTCTGCATCAGAACGGCTACCAGACCGACTCCGATCTGCTGCATGCGCCGATGTGGGATTCGCAAGCGGTGCCGGCGGTCGCGGTGACGTACGCGAACGCCTATGCCAAAGCGAGCGTGACCGACAACCTGTGCAACTTCAGCTTCGGCACGACGAGTTCGACGGGCGCGGCCGGCGTCACGCCCGCCGTCTCGCCGATGCTGACAGTGTTCGGCAACGGCAATGGTGTGCCGCCGACCAACGGCATCAACCTGGTCTACAACGCGGGCACGCTGGGCGCATTCGATCACCGGCTCGCCACGGTCGATGCAAGTTACGTCGGCGCTGCGTGTCTGCGCACGCTGTGGACCAACGGCACGTTGACCACGAATGTCGAAGCAGTCAGGGTGAATGCGAATCTGCATGGCAAGCCGGCCATCATCGTGCAAGGACGCGCCGATGCATTGGTGCCGATCAACCATGCTTCGCGGCCGTACGTGGCGACGAACCGGCTGGTCGAAGGCGGGGCGAGCAAGCTGTCGTTCTATGAAATCACGAACGGTCAGCACTTCGACGCGTTCCTCGGCGTGGCCGGTTTCGATACGCGCTTCGTGCCGCTGCATTACTACAACGTTCAGGCGCTCAACCTGATGTGGAGCCACCTGAAGAACGGCACGCCGCTGCCGCCTTCGCAAGTGGTTCATACGGTGCCGCGCGGCGGCACGCCGGGCGCGGCGCCTGCATTGACGACCGCGAACTTGCCGGCAATCGCGACGAGCCCTGGCGGCAATGCGATCACGGTCGCAAACGGCGCGGTGAACGTGCCAAACTGATGCGGGTCCACTCACTCGCGTGACGCGGCGCGGCCCCGCGTCGCGCGTGTGAGCGCCGCATTGAATCCGCAGCGGGTACGAGCGATGCTACGGGTGATCGGCATCAAGCGTTCAGAGGACAACCGATGCAGTTCGACTACAGGCATTTTCATATCGATTGCCGGGCACGCCATGCGGACGAAGGCGTCTACTACGCGCGTGCCAGAATCACGCATATCCCGCGGAAAAACGAGCATTTCCGTTCGCACGATTCCGGCGACATCGACGCCTTCTCGAACGAAGCGGATGCGATCTCGTGCGCGCGATCGTGGGCGATCGAATGGTGCGATGAAGCGGCGTCGCAGGTGTCGAGCGAGGCGTCGTCGGAATAACTTGCGTGCAGGGAGGACATACTGTGGCGACGCTGCGCATTGCGACGTTCAACATCAATGGAATCCGCTCGCGTCAGGCCGCGTTGCTGCAATGGCTCGAGCGCGAGGCGCCGGACATTGTCTGTCTGCAGGAATTGAAGGCGGCGGACAGCGCGTTCCCCGCCGATGCCGTGCGCGACGCCGGATACCACGCGATCTGGCATGGCCAGAGCGCGTGGAACGGCGTGGCGATTCTGTCGAAGGGCGAAGCGCCGCTCGAAAGCCGCCGCGGCTTGCCGGGCTTCGAGGCCGACACGCATAGCCGCTATCTCGAAGTGGCCGTCGACGGATTGCTCGTGTGCTGTCTCTATCTGCCGAACGGGAATCCGCAGCCCGGTCCCAAGTTCGAATACAAGCTGAAGTGGTTCGACCATCTGATCGACCACGCGGCGAATCTGCTCAAGAGCGGGCATCCGGTCGTGCTGGCCGGCGACTTCAACGTCGTGCCCACCGATGAGGACATCTACAATCCGCGCTCATGGCTGAAAGACGCGCTATTGCAGCCGGAAAGCCGCGAACGTTATCGGCGCCTGCTCGCGCAAGGCTGGACAGATTCGTTGCGCACACACTTTGGCGACGAGCGCGTCTATACCTTCTGGGATTATTTTCGCCGTCATTGGGACACCAACTCGGGCTTGCGCATCGATCACATCTTGCTGAGCCCGGATCTCGCACCGCGTTTGCGCGACGCGGGCGTGGATCGCTGGGTGCGCGGCGAGCCGCACGCGAGCGACCACGCGCCGACACGGGTCGAACTGGATATGAGCGCCAGGCGGCGCAAAACGCGTTAGCGAACGATCGTCGCGCCCGGAGCCGCATGCGTGCGCGCCGCGACTGCGGGAATCGCCGAACTGGCCGGCGTGCTTTCGTCAATCGACGTACGGCCGCCATCGTGGAAAAACGCCTGTTCCGCGGCCTTGTTCATCACGAGAATGCTGATGCGCCGATTGGTCGGTTCATCGACGACATTGCTGTTAAGCGGCAGCACGTCCGCGAGGCCGCGCACCTGCAATAACTTTTCGCCATGCATGCCGCCCGAAACGAGCGCGCGGCGCGCCGCGTTCGCGCGTTCGGACGACAACTCCCAGTTCGAATAGCCGACAGGTCCGCCGGTGTACGGCACGGCATCCGTGTGGCCCGCAATCGAAATGCGGTTCTCGACGTCGTTGAGCGCCGCGCCGATCTGCGTGAGTATCGCGACCGCGTAAGTTTGCAGACGCGGACTGCCGGACGCGAACATCGGCCGGTTCTGCGAATCGACGATCTCGATGCGCAAGCCTTCGTTCGTGATCGAGATGCGGATCTGATCCTTGAACGCCTTTAGCGTTGGGCTTTGCTCGATCAGCGAAATCAGTTTTTCCTTCAGTTGCTGCAAACGAGCCGCGTCGGCGGGCGCAACCGTCGGCACGACGTTGACGGGCGCGGCCGCTTCGATCTGGGTCTTCTTGCCGTCGCCGGGACGCGTATCGGAGATGTCGCGCCCGCCGCCTTGCACCACGCTCGGCCGCGCGGCGGCCGTGCCTTCACTGCCGCCGAGCAGGCTCGAGAGCGGCGTGTTGAAGTAATCCTCGATGCCTTGCTTGTCGAACTTCGACGTGGAGCCGAGCAGCCACATGAGCAGGAAGAACGCCATCATCGCGGTGACGAAGTCGGCATACGCGATCTTCCATGCGCCGCCGTGATGGCCGCCGTGGTCGTCACTCTTCTTCGAGCGACGCACGATGATCGGCGGCGGCGCCTCGTCTTCCGAGCCGCGTGAACGTCGTTGCGTCATTACGCTGCTCCGCTTGTGGCCGGCTTCGGCGTCTTGGTGGCGCGCACCGCGTCGTCGAGTTCCTGGAAGCTCGGGCGGTCGGCGGTGAACAGCACCTTGCGTCCGAATTCCACGGCGATGGGCGGCGCATAGCCGGACAACGACGCGAGCAGCACGGCCTTCACGCATTGAAACGGCTTCGCTTCGGCGCGGCCTTTCGCGTTCAGCAGATCGGCAAGCGGCCCGATAAAACCATACGCGAGAAGAATGCCGAGGAACGTGCCGACCAGCGCGCCGGCGATCATCTCGCCGAGCACCGCGGGTGGCGCGCCGACCGAACCCATCGTGTGGACCACGCCCATCACCGCGGCGACGATGCCGAATGCGGGCAGGCCGTCGGCCATCTTCTGAATCGCGTTCGCGGCCACCGACGCTTCCGCGTGATGCGTGGCCAGTTCTTCATCCATCAGGTCCTGCACTTCGAGCACGTTGACGTTGCCGCCCGACATCATGCGCAAATAGTCGACGATGAAATCGAGCAGATGATGATCGGAGAGCACATGCGGATACTTCTGGAAAATCACGCTTTCTTCGGGAGCGAAGACGTCCGCTTCGAGCGACATCATGCCTTCCTTGCGTGCTTTCTGAAGCAGCTCGTAAAGCAGCGCGATCAGTTCCAGATACTTTTCTTTCGTATAGCCGCCGCCCTTGAAGCATGACGGAATCGCCTTGAGCGTCTTCTTCAACGTCGAGGTCGGATTACTGACGACGAACGCGCCAATCGCCGCGCCGAAAATGCATAGTAATTCAAACGGTTGAATGAGCGCCGGCAAATGGCCGCCCACGCCAATGAAGCTCCCTATGACGGAGCCGATCACCAATAACCAGCCAATTGCGACAAACATATTCTCTCCGTTATCTTGCGCGCCGCACGTCGTACCGGAAGACGTCCTTTTTCAAGGACGCTGCGTGCGTCACTGAATTTCCGCATGTACTGGTAAACGGCTCGAAAGGCTATTGCTGAAGTGTTCGAACGAATCAAAGCGGAAAAATAGAAGCGCGCGTGAGTCGCGTATGCGGCATCGGTAAAAAGCGCCCTCACTTTTTTACCGATTGCTCTGCTAGCATGCAATGCGACCGGCGTCAGGTCTCTCGAACGGAAGTGAACCTTCACAAGAAGAACGGAGATGAGCATGAAAGCCAGCACCATTGCCGACCGTGAGGCGCGTGGCCGTGCCGCCCGCGAAAAATCGAAGCGCTCGAGTCACCGGACAGTAGGCGAGTTGCGCCGCGATCCGATCGAGTTGCTGAAGGAGAGCAGCGAAGGCCGCGTGCGCAATCTCGTGCCGCTGCGTTATGGGCGCATGGCCGCATCGCCGTTCACGTTCTTTCGCGGCACCGCGCTGTTGCAGGCTCACGATCTCAGCAAGGTTCACGACACGGGCTTGACGATGCCCATCTGCGGAGACGGGCACTTGATGAACTTCGGCGGCTTCGCGACGCCCGAGCGGCAGCTTGTGTTCGACCTGAACGATTTCGACGAAGTGTCGGTCGGCCCATTCGAATGGGATCTGAAACGCCTCACCGCGAGTCTCGTGATCGCGGCGCGTCATATGCGCCTGAGCCGCGGCGCCGCCGAAGATCTGGTGATGACGGCGGTCAACGAATATCGCAATCGCATGGCGCAATACGCACAGTGCGGCGCGCTCGAACTCTGGTACGAGCGCATCACATTCGAGCGCATGGCCGAGACGGCGCTCACGCCGGAACGGCGTCGCGCCGTGCGCCGTGGCATGGAGAAGGCGGCGAGCCGCACGCACGAAAGTCTGTTCGAAAGAATGGCCGGGCATGACGGCGAGCGCTGGGTGATTCGCGATGCGCCGCCCGCGCTCTTTCATGTGCTGGGCGCGAACACGCTCTTCACCGCCGAGGAAACCGAAGAGCTAAAAGGCCCGCGCGGAGGCAACATGCTGGACGGCATGTGGAGCGACTACCTGAAGACGATGTCGCACGATCGGCGCGAACTGCTCGCTCATTTCAGCGTGCAGGACATCGTATTCAAGGTGGTGGGCGTGGGCAGCGTCGGCACACGCTGCACGGCCGTGCTGCTCGTCGACCCGATGAGCAAGCCGCTCTTCATGCAGATCAAGGAAGCGAGGCCGTCGGTCGTCGCGCGCTATTTCAAGTCGCCGCCGGCCAGGCATCAGGGCGAGCGCGTCGTGCAAGGGCAGCGCATGTTGCAGGCCGCAAGCGACATCTTTCTCGGCTGGGCGACGAGTCCGCTCGGACGGCATTACTACTTCCGTCAATTGCGCGACATGAAGCTGTCGGCGAGCATCGAGCTATTCGATAGCGACCTGCTGACCGGTTACGCGCAACTGTGCGGCTGGGTGATGGCGCGAGCGCATGCAAAGGCGAGCGGCCAGGCGATCGAGGTCAGCGCGTATATCGGTCGCGGCGATCAGTTCGCCGAGGCGCTGACAACGTATGCAACGACATACGCGGATCAGGTAGAGCGCGACTACGACGCTTTCATCAAGGCGTGCCGCAGCGGGGCGCTAGAAGCACGTTCGGACGAAGACATGGCGGCGGATTTCCGCATGTGATGCTGATGGCCGTGAAGCCGCGTATCAACCGTCGATGCGCGCTTCGCGCAGCGTGACGAAGCGCAGTTTCTGTTTGCGCGCGGCTTCGGCGACACGCGGCAGCACCGCGAGAATCAGCGGTTCGCCGTCGACGGTGAGCGCGGCGTTGCCGTCGTGCAGCAGCAGAATGTCGCGTGCCGCGAGGCCGTCGAGCAGCCGCCTCGCGACCACTTGCGGATCGCGTTCGCGCGTGTCGTAGCCGCGCCGCGTCCACGCCGCGAGCCGCAGATCGAGCTTGCGCAGCACCGGTTCGAGAAAGATGTTGCGCAAGCCGGCCGGGGCGCGAAAAAACATCGGACGCTCGCCGCTGAGTTCTTCGAACGTGCGTTGCGCGGCGTCGATCTCGCGCAACAGCGCGCCAGGCAGCGTGATGGAAAACGTATGCACGTGGACCTGCGAATGATTTTCCAGCGCATGACCGCGCGCGACGATCTCGCGTGCGAGTTGCGGATAACGCCGCGCCTTCTCTCCGATGCAGAAGAACGTTGCGTGCACGCCTAACGCGTCGAGCAGATCGAGCACTTGCGGCGTGACGACCGGATCGGGGCCATCGTCGATGGTCAAGGCGATGGCGTCCGCGTTGCGCGCGCCGGCGGGCAAGCGCGTCCAGTTCGGACCGAGCAGCGACGTGCGCGGCAGCAGACCGGCCACCGTGAAAACAGCGTGATTCGCGAAGATCGCCGCGAGCCACCACGGCCATGCGCGCGGCGCGACGAGCCACGCGGCCAGCACCAGCACGTGCCATGCGGCGGTCGCGGTGAGCATCGCGGGATAGCCGGTTTCGGGCCAGCGGCGCAGCCGTGCCGCGCGAGCGTCATGCGGCGTGTCGTGGGGCGTGGAGAGTGGATTCATAAAACGTGCTTCCGGTAATTGCGCGGCTTGATCAGGCGCCGCGAAGGCGCCGCGCGCAACGTCGAACGATACCATTGATGCGCGAGCCGCCGCGACCGCGGACAGGAACGGCAATGAAAGCGCGGCGTCAGGGCAATGCGCTCGCGTCGCGGGCATTTGTGATCGACCCTGCGCTGCGGTAACGTACGAGGCAGTGGCGCCTCGCCGCCGGCAAACAGGGAGACATGTTGTGACAGTGACGGGAATCAGAAAGGTAGCTTTGGTAACGGGCGCGGGCAGCGGCATTGGCCGCGCATGCGCGCTGCGCCTCGCGGAGCACGGCTATAGCGTGGTGCTCGCGGGCCGTCGACGGGCGGCGCTCGAAGCCGTGGTCGAAGCGGCGCACGCGCTCGGCGGCGAAGCGCTGGCCGTGCCCTGCGACGTGACCGACGCGGACAGCGTCGCCGCCTTGTTCGACACGATCCGCGAGCGCTATGGCCGGCTCGACGTGCTGTTCAACAACGCGGGCCGCAACGGCTCGCCGGTGGACATCGACGAACTCGCTATCGACGAATGGCGCTCGGTGGTCGACACGAATCTGACCGGCGTGTTTCTCTGCACGCGCGCCGCGTTCGGTCTGATGAAAACGCAGAATCCGCGCGGCGGGCGCATCGTCAATAACGGTTCGATTTCGGCGCATGCGCCGCGGCCCAACAGCATTGCCTACACGGCCACCAAGCACGCGATTACCGGCCTCACGAAAGCCGTGTCGCTCGACGGCCGCAAGTACGACATCGTCTGCGGTCAGATCGACATCGGCAATGCGGCAACGGAAATGGCCGAGCGCATGGCGCGCGGCATCCCGCAGGCGAACGGCGAGATCGCGGTCGAACCGTTGATGGACGTCCAGCATGTCGCCGACGCCGTGCTGCATATGGCGCAGTTGCCGCTGTCCGTGAACGTGCAGTTCATGACGATCATGGCGAGCAAGATGCCGTTCGTCGGACGCGGTTGAAGGCGTCATGACCGATCTTCGTTCCGCGCCTGTTGAGTCGTCCCAAGCGCTTGAAGCGCTCGAAGCCGTTAGCGCATCGCACACGCTCGACGACCTTCACGACTTCGTGCAACGTTACCCGCGCCTGTTCGTCCTGACCGGCGCGGGCATCAGCACGGACTCCGGCATTCCCGGCTATCGCGACGACAACGGCGAATGGAAGCGTTCGCCGCCCATCACGCTGCAGGAGTTCCTCGGCGGCGATGCGATGCGCCGGCGCTACTGGGCGCGCAGCATGGTCGGCTGGCCGGTCGTCGCGCAGGCGCAGCCGAACGCCGCGCATACGGCGCTCGCGCGTCTCGAAGCCGCCGGTCATGTGCCGACGCTCGTCACGCAAAACGTCGACGGTTTGCATCAGCGCGCGGGCAGCCGCCAGGTGATCGAGTTGCATGGCGGAATCGACGGCGTTATTTGCCTGGATTGCGGAACGCAGCATTCGCGTGCGTCGATCCAGCAGACGCTGGAAGCGGACAACCCCGCGTTGCGCAGCGTCACCGCCGAAGCCGCCGCCGACGGCGACGCGCATCTCGAATGGCACGCGCTCGAAACGTTTCGCGTGCCGGCGTGCGCGAATTGCGGCGGTTTGCTGAAACCGGCGGTGGTGTTCTTCGGCGAAAGCGTGCCGCGCGAGCGCGTGGAAGCGGCGTCGCATGCGCTCGATGCCGCGGACGCGGTGCTCGTGGTCGGCTCGTCGCTCATGGTCTATTCCGGTTATCGCTTCTGCGTATGGGCGCAAAAGCAGCGCAAGCCGATCGCGGCGATCAACCTCGGGCGCACGCGCGCCGATCCGCTTTTGTCGCTGAAAATCGCGGCGCCGTGCGCCGATATGCTGACCGCTCTGGCCGGCCGCCTCGCGGTAGATTGAGCGGCGCACGCCAACGCCTACGCTATCGAGCCAACGCCATTCATTCAATGGAAACGCCATCCTCATGACCGAACCTCTTCCGTCGATGCGGCAACATTCGCCGTCCGCCGAACGCAACCGCGAACCGATACTCGCGGTGTTGCGCACGGTGCTGCCCGCCACCTGCCGCGTGCTCGAAATCGCGAGCGGCACCGGTCAGCACGCGCTCTGCTTTGCCCGCGCGCTGCCCGGCCTCGACTGGCAACCGAGCGACGCCGACGCGGAAGCGCGCGAGTCGATTGCCGCATGGATGGCACATGACGCGCCGCCCAACCTGCGCGCGCCGCGCGCGCTCGACGTGCATCAGCCGGAGTGGGACGTCGGCGCGCTGGACGCCGTCGTGTGCATCAACATGATCCACATTTCGCCGTGGAGCGCGGCGCAGGCGTTATTCGCAGGCGCGAGCCGCTATCTCGTGGATGGCGGTGTACTGTATCTGTACGGCCCATACAAACGCGGCGGCGCGCACACCGCGCCGAGCAACGAAGCTTTCGATCGCCAATTGCGAAGCCGCGATCCTTCGTGGGGCGTGCGCGATATGGAGGCGGTCGTGGCGCTCGGGGCATCGGCGGGATTTGAAGGCGACGAGCCGACCGCGATGCCGGCCAATAATTTCAGCCTCGTATTCAGGAAGCGCGCCGCGCAAGCCGGCCAGGCACGGTGACTGCGCGCAATCGGCGCGATCCGTGAAAGTGGCGGGAGCGGCGGGAGCGGCCAAAAGCGCGGCCAAAGCGAACCCAAAGCGCGCCTTTGCTTGCCCGATAACAAGCGGCGAACCGGCATTTCTTTTATGCTTTCACCCTCGACGTCCGGCCGACGTTCATTCCGGCGCGGCGTCACGACACTTTTTGGACACTGGAGAATTCACATGGGCAAACAGGCAATCGGCGTAGTGGGGCTAGCGGTCATGGGCCGCAACCTGGCGCTCAACATCGAGAGCCGCGGCCACGCGGTGTCGGTCTACAACCGTAGCCGTGAAAAGACCGACGAACTCATCGCCGAATATCCGGACAAGAAGCTGGTGCCGGCGTTCACGCTCGAAGAGTTCGTCGAATCGCTCCAAAAGCCGCGCCGCATTCTGCTCATGGTGAAGGCAGGCGAGCCGACCGACGCCACCATCGCATCGCTCAAGCCGCTGCTGGAGAAGGGCGACATTCTGATCGACGGCGGCAATACGCATTTCACGGACACAATTCGCCGCAATCAGGAACTGGCGAAGGCCGGTCTGCATTTCATCGGCACCGGCGTGTCGGGCGGCGAGGAAGGCGCGCTGAAAGGCCCGTCGATCATGCCGGGCGGTCAGCGCGACGCTTACGATCTGGTCGCACCGATTCTCACCGAAATCGCCGCGAAAGCGCCGGACGGCGAGCCGTGCGTCGCCTACATGGGCCCGGACGGCGCCGGCCATTTCGTGAAGATGGTGCACAACGGCATCGAATACGGCGACATGCAACTGATCGCGGAAAGCTACGCGGTGCTCAAGCAGGTGGCCGGCCTGTCGAACGAAGAACTCGGCAAGGTCTATACCGAATGGAATCAGGGCGAGCTCGACAGCTATCTGATTGAAATCACGTCGAAGATCTTCAGCAAGAAGGACGAAGAAACCGGCAAGGATCTCGTCGACGTGATTCTGGATCGCGCGGCGCAGAAGGGCACCGGCAAGTGGACGAGCCAGAACGCGCTCGACCTCGGCGCGCCGCTGCCGCTGATCACCGAAGCGGTGTTCGCACGCGTGCTGTCGTCGCTGAAAAGTCAGCGCGTGGCCGCAAGCAAGGTGCTGGACGGCCCGAAGGCGAAGCCGCTCGGCGCCGAGCGCGAGGCGTTCATCGAGTCAGTGCGCCGTGCGCTCTACTTCAGCAAGGTCATTTCGTACGCGCAAGGTTTCGCGCAACTGCGCGCGGCGTCGGAAGAGTACAAGTGGGACCTGGATTTCGGCACGATCGCGAAAATTTTCCGCGCCGGCTGTATCATCCGCGCCCGCTTCCTGCAGAAGATCACGGACGCCTACACGAAAGACAAGGCCATCGCCAATCTGCTGCTCGATCCGTACTTCCGCGACATCGCGAGCAACTACCAGACGGCGTTGCGCGAAGTGGTGGTCGCGGCGATCAATGCGGGCGTGCCGGTGCCGGCTTTCGCGTCGGCGATTGCGTATTTCGACGCTTATCGCTCGGAGCGTCTGCCCGCGAACCTCGTCCAGGCGCAGCGCGACTTCTTCGGCGCGCATACGTTCGAGCGCGTCGACAAGCCGGGTAGCTTCCACGCGAACTGGAGCTGAAGCTGCGGGCCGATGGAACGGCGCGGACGGCTTGAATCGCTTGAAACGCGCCGCCGCGCGCGCTTGCTGTAAGGGCGCACGCGGCGGCGCAGCGTTTGAATTCGCTGTGCCGCTATTGTTGCCGCAGGCTATCGACGGGATAGATCAGCGGCAATTTCAGACGCGGACTATTGCAATTTGCGGAATAGAGTTTCGTCGTTTTAGGGGTTTCCCCTAGATGACCGGCCTCCTAAACTTCTGTTCAAGCGCAAGGGACAACAAACCCGGAAGCGCATCACAACAAGTTCTGGAGGTTTTACATCATGAAGACGATCATCTCTGCCGCTGTTATCGCCGCCGCTCTGGCCGCTCCCGTTGCTTCGTTTGCTCAATCGAACCAGCCGGTCACGCGCGCTCAAGTCCGCGCCGAACTGGTCCAGCTCGAAAAGGCAGGCTACAACCCGGTCGGCGATCATGTCGACTACCCGGCAAACCTGCAAGCTGCTCAAACGCGTGTGAACGCTGCGAACGGCACCGCCCAAGCTTCGGCTCAAGTCGCCGACAGCGGCTACGGCGCACCGATCGCCGGCAGCTCGCAAGCAGGCCGCGCAGTCACGACGGATCGCAGCTCGGTTTATTTCGGCAACTAATTGCCGGGTTGGACGAAGCGCCGCCGGCTGTAGAGGCGCTTAAGCAAAAAAACGCCGCCAGGTTTTCGCCTGGCGGCGTTTGCCGTTTACCGGTTCCTCAGCGCGCGATCCGCGTGGGCGCTTGGTAAACCGCTAAAACCAAAACCGCCCAATCCGCCGATTCAACGAGTCGGCAAGTGCGGAATCGCTTCGTTGCTCGTCAGGTTGAGTTGGTGCATCTGCCGATGCGCCTTGTTCAGATGCGCCTGCGCCGCAACACGTTGCGCCTCCAGTTGCGACACCTCCTTGCGCACCTGATGCTGCCGGTTCGACGCCGCCTGTTCCTGCACGCTGCGTCGCTGCAGATCGCTGCGCAGCCGCTCCGCTTCGGCTTCCGAGCGCGCGATCATGCGGGCCAACTGCTCGTTTTGCGCCTCGAGTTGCGCGCGGCGCGTTTCGCAATCGGAGAGCCGGGTCGCCTGGTCCTCGAAATGACGGAACGCGGCTTCGGCGGCTTCCAGATCCGCCGCTTTCAGCGCGCGCCACAACGCGCCGTCCTGATACAGCGCGACGTAGTACACCAGTTCCTTCCCGTGAAACAGCAGGCTGACCGAGTAGGCAAAGCTGCGGAACACGCGAAACGGCGTGAGCGCTTCTTCTTCGGCGAGCCATTCGACTTCGGCGGTATTGGCCATCTGCACGCCGCGCGCGCTGACCTGCGAGGGCACCGTCTGCACGGGCCGCAAGGCCAGCACCGGGCGCGGCCCGCTGCGGGCCACGGCGGCGTGTGCCGCATTGGAACCCGCGCCGGCGCCAGGATTCGGCGCAAGACCGTCATCCGACGACGACTCCGCGGACGCCAGATTCGGCGATGCGTCGTCGTGCGCGTCAGTGGGCGAATCGGATGCGGCGGGATGGCTCTGCGGGACCCTCACGACATGCGATGGACCGGTCAGCACGCTACGGCGGTTCAGGAGACTTTTCACGGCGGTTCCTCCAGTTGACTCGCCCGAAACGACCAGACGACGCCGGCAATCAAGCGTTCCGGCTAACTGGCGGATTGGGCGGTGAGCGAAATGCGGAAGCCCGGTAGCGTAGGCCGATGGATGACGCAGGTTCCATCGGGCTCGCCGGGCTGCGCGTCGACGCGGACCTCGCGTGCGAGCGCAGCGTCAATGCAGCGTGCGTTGCCGGCCGATGTCGTCGAATAGCGCGCGGCTCGGTTCGAGCGCGAGCAGCCATGATTCGTCGTAGCCGCTGAGATTGTCGAGCGCCTCGCGCAGCCGCTCGATCGCGACGGCGGGAATCTCGACGCGCGCCTCGACGCCGCTCGCGAGTCCGGCGATGCTCGCAAGCTGCACGAGCGCGTCGGCCGCTTCGGCGACGTCGGCGGCGAAAATCAGATGCATGTTCAGCAACTCGGCCAGTCCCGGCGACGCGGCGACGTCGTCGACGCTGAGTTGCACGGCCAGAAAGGTGGCGTTGTTCATCCTCAACTCCTTGCGGGACCCGGTCGTTTGCGCCTGCGCCACGCAGGCGCAGCAAAGTTGAGTATAGATGAGGGTCCAAAGGTTTCAATGCTCACACGATTGCGCCGAACGGGGCGCGGTATCGGCGAGACGCGTGCGCGACGCGACTTATAATGGCCGTTCGAAATCGCGGCGCTGGCAGTGGCTCACAGCGGCTCGGGCGGCTGCCGCGTCGGGCTCGAACATCGAACCGCGGCCGAACAGCGGCTGAATCCGCGCCGTCCTTTAACCCGTGCCCTTGGGACCATGAAGATCATTCGCAGCAGGAGCTTCACCGCGACGCGCGCCTGGGGCGCGCTCGACATCGCCAATATGGGCGGCATCACCACGCGTCTGCATTGGACCGATCAGCCGTACAAGTGGCACGTCAACGACGGCGAGGAAGTGTTCGCCGTGCTGGACGGCCGCGTCGAGATGCGCTATCGCGAAGATGGCGTCGAACAGACGGCGATTCTGGAAACGGGCGATGTGTTCTACGCATCGGTCGGCACCGAGCATGTCGCGCATCCGCTTGGCGCCGCGCGGATTCTCGTGGTCGAGGCCGAGGGCAGCGTTTGAGCGCCGCGGGATCAGCGGCACGCGGAATGCTAGAGGCATCGATTGAAGTCGATCGAATCACAAGATTGAATCAAAAAATGTCGAGGAAAATCACATGACGAGACCAAGGCAATCGACGGGGACTTCATCGGTCGCAACCCGTCTGCTGGCGGCCGCCGGGCTGGCCGTGATACTCAACGGCTGCACGAGCATGCCGTGGGACAGCACGCCGTTCTACGGCAACAACCAGACGCGGCCGACCACGCTCAGCACGGTGCCCGTGCCGGCCGGTTTCTACCGCGTCAATCAGGGCGATACGCTCGCCGGCATCGCATCCGCATACGGGCATAGGCCGCAGGACCTCGCGACCTGGAACGGCCTGCCGGTGAACGCGGCTGTCGCGCCCGGACAGGTGCTGCGCGTCGCTCCGCCGATGGCCTCCGGCAGCGTCGTCGCGCCGCCCGCGAGCGTCGCGCCGAATGCGGGTGCGGGTGCGGGTCCAGGCGGCCAGACGGCGCCGGGTGCGCCGACTGCCTCCGGACCGCAGCAAGGCGTGCTGCAATGGCCGCTGCGCGGCCCGGTTCTAAAGACGTTTGCGCCGGGCAAGTCGAACGGCATCGTGATCGGCGGACGCCCCGGCGATCCGGTCAAGGCGGCCGCCACCGGCCGCGTGGTCTACGCGGGTTCGGGCATCGAGGCGTATGGCCCGCTCATCATCATCAAGCATGACGACTCGCTGATCACCGCGTATGGGCAGAACAGCACGCTGCTCGTGAAGGAAGGCGATGCGGTCGCGCAAGGGCAGACCATCGGCGAAGTCGGTGTAGACGGCCGCGGCGTCGGCTCCGTCCAGTTCGAGGTTCGCCAGAACGGGCAGCCGGTCGATCCGCTCGCGTGGCTGCCGAAGCCGGGCGGCTGAGCAAGCCCGGGCCGGGCTGACCTGCGGCGGCGCGCGCTCGCGCTCACGCGGCTCTGCGAGCGCCGTGCAAATTGAATACACTGTGTGGCTCACAAGCCGGCGCCCGATCCGTGCTTCTCGCCACGGCGAGCAGCATGAGCAATACGAGCGGCGCCGGCCGCCCGTCATGGCTTCTCACTCGAAAGACGCACTGGGACACACAATGATCGATCTGCGCAGCGATACCGTAACCCGTCCGACCCCGGCGATGCTCGCGGCCATGTCGGCCGCCGAAACAGGCGACGACGTCTGGGGCGACGACCCCACCGTGCTGCGTCTGCAAGCCACGCTCGCCGAACGCACTGGCAAGGAAGCGGGCCTGTTCTTCCCGAGCGGCACGCAAAGCAACCTCGCGGCGTTGATGGCGCACTGCGCGCGCGGCGACGAATACATCGTCGGCCAGTTGGCGCACACGTACAAATACGAAGGCGGCGGCGCGGCGGTGCTCGGCAGCATCCAGCCGCAGCCGCTCGAAAATGCCCCTGACGGCTCCATTCCGCTCGAAAAAATCGCGGCCGCGATCAAGCCGATCGACAACCACTTCGCGCGGACCCGCTTGCTGGCGCTGGAAAACACCATCGGCGGAAAGGTGCTGCCGGAGAGCTACGTCGCGCAAGCCGTTCAGCTCGCGCGCCAACATGGTTTGTCGGCTCATCTCGACGGCGCGCGCGTGTTCAACGCGGCGGTTGCGTCGGGCAAGCCGGTCGCGGCTTTGTGCGAGCCGTTCGATTCGGTGTCGATCTGTTTTTCGAAGGGACTGGGCGCGCCGGTCGGCTCGGTGCTGGTCGGCAGCCGCGCGCTCATTGACGTCGCGCACCGCTGGCGCAAGGTGCTCGGCGGCGGCATGCGTCAGGCCGGCGTGCTCGCGGCGGCCTGCCTGTACGCGCTCGATCACAACGTCGAGCGTCTCGCCGACGACCACGCGAACGCCGCGCATCTGGCAGCGGGGCTTGAAACGATCGGTCAGGTGAAGGTGCAGTCGGTGGCGACCAACATGGTGTTCGCGCAGTTGCCGCAGCAGCATTGCGCGCCGCTCGAAGCGTGGCTCAAGGAGCGCGGCATCCTCACGCAGATGCTCTACGCATCGCGCTTCGTCACGCACAAGGACGTGTCGCGCGCCGACATCGACACGTTTATCGCGGCGGTGAAGGACTATTTCGCCGCGCGTTGATTGTGCCGGGGCGCGCATAGGCTGAACGCCTGCCGCGCGCCCGTTTCTATTTCGCCGACGTTTTCACATGCACGCCCGCGCGATGCGACGGCGCCAGAAGCCGCAAACCGCTCGCGAGGCTTGCCGCGCCAGCAAAGAAAGCGCCGGCGCCGAGCGCGAGCGTCGGGCCATGCCGGCCCGCCACGCTGAAGCTCAACGCGACTAGCGCCGCGCCCGTGGTCTGCCCGAGCAGCCGCGCGGTCGCGACGATGCCGCTCGCGCCGCCGCTGCGCTCGGGCGGCGCGCTCGCCATCAGCGCTTTCAGATTCGGCGATTGGAAAAAGCCGAAACCCGCGCCGCAAATCGCCATGCGGATGCCGATATCGAACACATGCGGGTGCACCGGCAACAGCGCGAGCGACGCCATGCCCGCCGACATCACCGCGAGCCCGATCGCGCCCAGCAGGCCGGGCGGATAGCGATCCGACAGACTGCCCGCGAGCGGCGCGGCCAACGCGACGACAACCGGCCACGGCGTCATCAGAAAGCCGGTTTCCACCTGGCTGCGATGCAGCACATCCTCGAAATAAAACGGCAGCGACACGAACGCGAGCCCTTGCGCGGCGAACGAACAGACCGCCGTCACCGCCGACAGCGCGAACACCGGCCGCTTGAACAGATCGACGGGAAGCATCGGCGCGGGGTGGCCGGCTTCGCGGCGAATCAGCAGCGCGCCGAAGACGAGTGCGATCACCGCGGCGCCCAGCACGAGTTGCGTCGACGCGCGCTGCGCGCCTTCGCCGAGCGCGAAGATCAGGGCGGCGAACGTGATGACGTTCAGTAGCGCGGCGACCGGATCGAAACCGTGCGTGCCGCGCTCAGTGTGCGGCAGCGCGGGCCACGCGAAAGCCAGCGCGAGCACGCCGAGCGGCACGTTGACCGCGAACAGCCACGGCCACGAGGCAACCGACAGAATCAGCGACGCCACCGTCGGGCCGACCGCGAACGATACGCCGACGATCAGCGCATTGGTGCCGAGGCCGCGTCCGAGCCGATGCGGCGGATACAGGAAGCGGATCAGCGCGGTGTTCACGCTCATGATCGCGCTCGCGCCGAGGCCTTGCAGCACGCGCGCGCCGGCGAGCATGGGGAGGGTCGGCGCCAGCGAGCATGCGAGCGAAGCCAGCGTGAACAGCGCAATGCCGCCGATATAAATCCGCCGATGCCCGACGATGTCCCCAAGCGCGGCGAGCGGCAGCAGCGTCGCAACCATCGCGAGCTGGTATGCGTTGATGATCCACACCGATGCCGCGGGCGCCGCGTGCAGATCCGCGGCGATCGCGGGCAGCGCCGTGTTGGCGATCGCGGTGTCGAGCGTGGCGAGCGCGACGGCGAGCATGATCGCGGCCATCGCGCGGCGGTTGGCGGCGGACATGGGGGCATCCGCGGGAAAGGGCGGTGCGGATGCGGCGCTGAGTCTATCGGACACGGGTTGCTCGTCGGAGATAGGCACGTCGACGCGCCGCATATCGGCGATGCGGCGCGCGAGGGGCAAGACCAGGTGAACAGCAGGAGCGCGGGCCGGCCGGAGGAACGACCAAACGGGACCAAGGCACCGCGCGGCGAATGTAGCGATTGTACAGAGACGCGGAAATCGTGCAGAGCCGCTCATGGGTCGTAAGCCGTATGAAATCCCGTGCGGACGCAACTAACTGTCAGCCCCGCCCGGCGTCTTCGAATCGGTGGGCGCCGGCGCTCACGCGTTACGCACGGCGAAGAATGTTGATGCGCGCGATCGCTTGACAGTCACATCGCCTGGCAGATGAAGCCGCGATTCGATCACATTGCCACTTCGGATCCTCGCGTGCTCGCGCCCTCGTGCCAGCGCCAAAAAAATAATCGCAAGTGTCACGCGATCCACGTCGCATGATGTCACGCTCGCGTTGCCCGCCTTCACACTTTGACCTCACCGTCGATAACAGCCCTGATGCACGCGCGCAGTGCCCAATCACGCGCGCGTTGCACCGCGCGCGTGCGTCAAAGCGGGCGTTCCGGCTGATAGCCGCGCGCGCAGGCGGGCATGGCATGTGCGTGACCCGCACCCGCGCTCGCCGGCATCCGGGAGTCGTAAAATGTCCTACTCTGATTCTTAACCCGCCTGACCGGCACGCGCCTCCCGTCCGTCATCTGTGCGGTTCGCGCATGTCGCAGCGCTTTTACCGGAGGCTTCGATGACAGCCGTCGATCTGGAATTCGACCAGCTCAACAGTACCGTCGACGCGCTACGGCGCTCAATTTCCAATCGCATGATGTACGGCGTCGGCAAGGACGCCGTCACCGCGCATCCGCATGACTGGCTGCATGCCGCGGCGCTTGCCGTGCGCGACCGGCTCGTCGCGCGCTGGATGAAAACCACGCGCCTGCAATACGAACAGGACGTGAAGCGCGTCTACTACCTGTCGATGGAATTCCTGATCGGCCGGACCTTCACGAATGCGTTGCTCGCGCTCGGCATCCACGATCAGATGAAGGAAGCGCTCGCGAGTCTCGGCGTCGACATGGACGCGCTGACCGACATCGAGCCCGACGCCGCGCTCGGCAACGGCGGCCTCGGCCGGCTGGCCGCATGCTTTCTCGATTCGATGGCCACGCTCGGTATTCCGGGCTTCGGTTACGGCATCCGTTATGAATACGGGATGTTCCGTCAGGAGATCGTCGATGGCGAGCAGGTCGAGGCGCCGGATTACTGGCTGCGCGCCGGCAATCCGTGGGAATTTCCGCGACCCGAGATCAAGTACACCGTGCATTTCGGCGGACGCACCGTGCAGCGCGGCGATCAGGTCGAATGGATCGACACCGAGCATGTGAACGCCACTGCTTACGACACGGTGATTCCAGGCTACGCGACCGACGCCACCAACACGCTGCGCCTGTGGTCCGCGCGCGCCACCGACGAGCTCGACCTCGGCGCGTTCAACCGCGGCGACTATCGCAATGCGGTGGACACGAAGAACATGTCGGAGAACGTATCGCGGCTGCTGTATCCGGACGATTCCACGCCGGCCGGCCGCGAACTGCGGCTGCGTCAGGAGTACTTCTTCGTTTCGGCGACCATGCAGGATCTGATCCGCCGCTATCAGCGCACGCACAGCACGTTTGGGCGCTTCTCCGAAAAGGTCGCGGTGCATCTGAACGATACGCACCCGGTGCTGGCGATTCCGGAACTGATGCGCTTGCTCGTGGACGTGCATCATCTGCCGTGGGACAAGGCGTGGAAACATGTCACGCAAATTTTCTCGTACACGAATCACACGTTGATGCCCGAGGCGCTCGAAACGTGGGACGTCGAAATGCTGTCGCGTTTGTTGCCGCGGCATCTCGAGATCATCTTCGAGATCAATGCCGGTTTTCTCAAGCATGTGAGCGAGCAGTCGGGTCACGACGCGGAGATGATCCGCCGCATTTCTCTTGTCGATGAATACGGACAGCGGCGCGTGCGCATGGCGTATCTGGCGATTGTCGCGAGCCACAAGGTGAACGGCGTGTCGAAGCTGCATTCGCAACTGATGACGCGCGACATCTTCGCCGACTTCGCGCGCATTTATCCAGACCGCTTCACGAATGTGACGAACGGTATTACGCCGCGGCGCTGGTTATCGCAGGCGAGTCCGTCGCTGTCGTCGCTGATCGATCAGAAGATCGGCACGCATTGGCGCGGCAATCTGTTCGAACTCGCGCAATTGCGCGAACTGCGTAGCGATAGTGAGTTCATCGAAGCATTTCGTGAGGCCAAGCGGCAGAACAAGTTGCGGCTCGTGCAGCGGCTCGCGCATCATACGAAGCTGCATTTCAATCCCGACGCGCTGTTCGATCTGCAGGTGAAGCGCATCCACGAATACAAGCGGCAATTGCTGAACGTGCTGCATGTGATCGTGCGCTACAACCAGATTCGCGCGAATCCGGAGCGCGACTGGGTGCCGCGCGTGGTGATGTTCGCGGGCAAGGCCGCGTCCGCTTACCGGATGGCGAAGACGATCATCAAACTGATCGGCGATGTGAGTCAGAAGGTCAATCACGATCCGCTGATTGGCGACCGTCTCAAAGTGGTGTTCGTGCCGAACTACGGCGTGAGCGTGGCGGAACTGATCATTCCGGCCGCCGATTTGTCCGAGCAGATTTCGATGGCCGGCACGGAAGCATCGGGCACCGGCAACATGAAGCTCGCGCTCAACGGGGCATTGACGATCGGCACGATGGATGGCGCGAACATCGAGATCTGCGATGCCGTGGGCCGCGAGAATATCTTCATCTTCGGCCATACCGCGGACGAGGTGGACGATCTGCGCGCGAGCGGCTACCGTCCACGCGAAGTGTACGAGCAGAACGCCGAGTTGCGCATGGCGCTCGACCAGATTCGCGGCGGCTACTTCTCACCCGACGACCCGCTGCGTTTCTCCGATATTTTCCACACGCTGGTGGATTGGGGCGATCACTACATGGTGCTCGCCGATTTCGCCGCGTTCGCGAAGGCGCAAAACGAAGTGGACGCGCGTTTCGTCGACAAGCGTGCGTGGACGGAAAGCGCGATTGAGAATGTCGCGGGCATGGGGCAGTTTTCGTCGGATCGGACGATCGCTGAGTATGCTCGGGAGATATGGCGGGTGAATCCGCTTAGTTTGGGGTGAGGGGATTTGGGTTGGGCGCGGGTTGTGGGTTGCGCGTGCGGCAGAGAACGAGGTTGAACTGCACCCCAAAGGTTGGACAGCGATCTGAGCTTTAGGGGTGCTTTTCGTGGGGAAGCACAGCGAGCAGCTAAACGCATGCCGACACCACGCACGAGCAGGCGCGGTTGACGCTCGAATGAAAAGCCCCGCCGACGCCGGGCTATCCTTACTTGATAGATCGGCTATGCGGTGTGATCCGTGGATCGTCGCAAAGCCGTTCGCAACCACCTTTGCACAAAGGCACAAGCTCAATTGAGATTTGATGCAGGTTCAAAGTGCCGTCCTCGTTTTTTACCATTTCGTTGGTAAAGACCTTTGGCTCAATCAGAACGTTCTGTGGATTAATCCCTAACTGGACTAAATAAGATTTCACGAGTTCGCCGCGCTCGCTTTTTAATCTTTCGCGATCCTTCTCTCCAACGTATGCACCCGCAATGATTACGGCCTGGATGTCGACGTCAGGCCATTTTTTTGCTTCCAGTACGATGTTGGCAATTGATAATCTATCTCCGTTCGTTAGCTCGATGGCGTTAAAGGGAAGTCGTGTTTCCATTGACTCGCTGACCGTGCATGCCCGTGCTTGCATCGACAGGAAAGTCGTAGCCATTGCAATGGAGATAAAACATGTGGATATTAGTTTTTTCATCGCGCTACTGTCTTGTCAAAGGTCGCAATATAGCCCGTAATACTATCGGCGTTCCGCATCGCCTTGTCGCGGTTCCCCAATGCGAAAGCATGCATCCCGCTTTCAGTGTTGCCGTACATGATATCGTCGGAGTTGAACGTGTCGGTGAAGTGCGTGCATTCGTGTATCAGCGTCTTGACCTTCGCACCGTGCCACAACTCGCCGTTGGAATCCGTGCAGAAAGCACTATAGATCGCAATAACGCGCTTCTCTGAATCGGGCTTACACACGCCGGCCCGATTCTGTCCGTTATCAGGTACAACGGAGCAGGTAAGATTTCTGTTTGAGGCGTCATCCCAGCGGACAATTTTCTCGGGCACTAGTTCTTGCATTGCCGCGAGCAAGCGCGGGAGTCTGGCGGCCAGGGTGCTTCGAATTTCATCGTCTGCACGACCGAAATAGGTTTTAGCGCGGGCCTGCTCGTTCGCATCCCATTGTGCTACCGCCGCAATACGATCCTTGATTAGTGTGAGCCCTGCATCGCGCGCTCGCATAACGGTTTCGGCGAATTGCTTATTCGTCATGTTCGAGCATATGGGCACTGTATTGATCGTGACATGAACCATCGAATCGGGATTCGTATTGGCGATTGCTGTATCGTGGACCGTTACCCACTCTGCATCATCGGACATGCTTGCTTCTCCACTTGAAATTGCGGGGCGAAATTTTCTGCGTTTCTATGTGATCCGTTTGGCCGTTACGGTTCGTGGTTGCCGCTATGACGCGGTCTCCATCAACGACGATCCGATATGGCATGCTCCCAATCGGGCGGGGATACCGACCGGAAGTCGCGTTAGTGGCTCACGATAATTTCGAGTGTTAGCCGGCGCGCGTCTTCGGTGGCGATTCGTTGCGTCATTCCGCGTGAGTCCGTTACTCCACTCGCTATGACCTCGGAACCAATACGGACGCGATAGGGCACGTTCTCGAACGGTTCACCGGCGCTATTCCTGAGTGTGTATTGCTGGTCATAGATAGAAGTCGTTGGAGTTTGCGTCGGCGCGGCCGGGGCCTCACCTTTGCTGTCGGAATAGAACGCATTGGACGAACCTGCGGCAAGAACAAAATTCCTACCGCATGGGCATAGAACGCGGTCCAGGTCCTTCACATATGGCGAGCCGTCATCCATCCAATTGCTTGCAGTGCCGTAGATTGGCATCCGCCTTTGCAGGTTCCGCACGTCGCATGATTTTCCTTGCGCGCGTACATCCTGCCTTGTTCGTTATAGAAGTCACTACGGCCAATAACTTCTCCGCCTGTCGTGGTGCGGTCTCCATCTGCTACAAGTCGATCAAACATGCTTGTCTCCTGTTCGGTGCGCTACTTCAAGCCCTAGTTGTTGGCTCTCTCTCGTCCATCACCGCTTGACTACCATCGCTATACGTCACGACATCGCCAACGCACGCTAGCGGAAAGCCGTCGATGCAAACCTCCGAACCACTAGTAACGCATCCGCCGCGCTCCGTGCGCGCACCGATCGTCGCGAATGCATACGTTGTTCCCCTTGCGATTTTCCTGATTCGACATTTCCATACGTCCGGAACCAACGAAGACGCCGGCCGTGCCGCTACCGGCTACGACAGGGCGATGTTTTGGCCCTGATTGACCATGCTCGCGCGGTACTTGCGCAGCGCGATATAGGACTGGTCTGAAAACGGGGAAATGGCCGAAACAGAGGCCGCGTCGGCACGACGCGAAGGCATTTAACTTGACTTGCGACAAATTCCGCCCCAATGAGGCGAAATATTTGAGGGTATGTTTATCCGGGTAACCCGAGTTCGGGCAAAGGAACTGCACCCCAAAGGTCGGAAACCGATCCGACGTTGGGGTGTCTTTCATGACCAAGCGCCCCCAATACCTAGAAGTAAGGATGGCGAATCAGTACGTAGCCGGAGCGGCCAGTACGACGCTACTTTTACGACGCTATGGAAAGAGCGCACGGCACCACGTCGGTGAATAACAACCCACCACATCCACCGACGCACGGCCTTTCTTTCTGCCTAAAACACCACCCTCAAGGCGTCAACTTCTCAACCCTCTCCCGCGCATAAAGCCCCAACTGAGCGTGCGGAAAATCGAACAGCACGTCGATGTTCTGCATGCCCATCAGACCGATCACGATGCGGTTTGCCCCCGGTTGCGCCTTGACGATGGTGACTTGCGCGTCGTCGTAGCGATGCACCCACTTGCCCGAACCAATCGCCGCGTTGTAGTTGCCTTGAATGAGCACCTTGCCAGGGCTGTCGTCGCCGGTCCAGTTCGGCGCGGTATCGGTTTCGACGCGGATCATGCCAGTGGTTGCCGTGGCAAACACCAGCGGCGCGCAAAACGTCGTCTTGTCGCCGACATTGACGCAGCCTCGCGGCCACTGCAATGCGCCGTCTTTCGATACCGTCATCGGCACCATCGTGTAGTCCTTCGTGATCGCGCTCGACGGGCTCAGCAGCAAGTATGGTTTCGCGAAACTGGCATGCACCACATAGCGTTCGCCGATGTGGCCGACGAGCGCGCGCAGCGGTTGCGTGCAACAGGTGTCGTCCGGTTGCGCGGCGCCCACGCCGAACAGTCCGGAGAAGGCCCAGCCGAATTCGCCGGTGTAGCCGTCCATCGCGACGCAGCGTTTGGCGTTGGCCTGGCAACTGACGGCGTCCACGGCCTGCGCGTCGACCTTTACTGCGTTCGATCCCGCGACGCTCATCGGCACTTTCACCGTGGCGCCCGAAATTTGCGCGCCGTTCGCGAGCAGCAGCGTGCTCGCCGGCGCGGCGCTCGGATAGTCCGAACCGGGCAGCACCGACTTCAACACGCGCACGCCTTGCGTGCCCGTATCGAGCGCGACGTAGACCGGTTTGCCGTCGAGTTGAACCGGCAGGCCGAGACGCGCGTGGTCTTCATCGGCACGTTCGACGTGTAGCGGAATCAGCACGCCGTCCTTGCCGCCGTTGATCAGCGAAACGCTCGAGGCGGGCGGCGTGGGCGTCGGGAAAGTGGTCGAGCAGCCGCTGAGCGCGGTGAGCGCGCCGGTCGCAAACAGCGCGGCGGCGGCCAAACGGCGCCAATGACGATGCAGACGAAGATGCAGATGCAGGTGCAGATGCCGGCGCGCGGCATAACCAGTGACAGTAAGCAGGGACATGAGACACGCTCGCAAAAAGGCGGTCCCTTGCGAAGGCGATGCATGCGGCTGCTACGCACAGAGAGCGACGCATCGCGAGGCCTGCGAAAGTGAACGCGCGATAACAGGAGCGGCGACTCTAACCGGGCACCGGCGACCACTTGCAAAGATGTGTGAAGGGAAGCGCGGCTCGATGCCGCGGCGATTTGCGTTTAGCGTGACGCCGACGCGCACATCTACCTGCGCCGTCGGCCGCTTTAACAAGCCCGCGAGCGCGGGCCTAACATCGGCTTACTCAACTTTCTGCGTGGCGGAAGCCGAAGCGGCTGCGCCCTTGGCTTCGTTCACGGCCGCGCCGACGCGCTCGACGAAGTCGCGATCGACGCTCGACAGCGCCTCGCGTTCGCCATTGGCCGTTTGCACCATCAGACGGTGCGTGACATCCTGCGTCGCCCACGTGAGCCAGCCGACGACCGCCAGCATCACGCCGCACACGATTCCCACCGGCGCGCGAAGCACGCCGCCGACAATCGCGCCGACGAGCCCCACGACCGAAATCGTAATGGGCAATACCTTGTTCTTCTGCACGGTGACGACCTTCACGCTGACGATGTCGCGCAGCGGGAAAACCTGGCCGGCGGATGAAAGCGCATTGCGGGTGACCGACACGCCGCGATCGTTGAAAGGAGTTTCCATCGAGTCGAATGCAAGCTGTTGCAAAGGGCGCAGCGTACCAGAGTTCGCGTGCGCAGGGCTTGCGCGAGATGCTGGCTTGGTTCGGAAAAGGCCCGGCCCAGAGCGCTGCAACGCCTTCCGACGAACTTCGCGCCTGCCGTTTCTGTCGAAGCAATATAGCGGGAGTTCACATCATGAAGCGGTTTTACGTCAGCGCTACTGTGGCTATCACTGCGATCTTCGCGGCCGGCTGTTCATCGACATGGCCGCCGTCCGCTGAACGAGACGCGCGACAGGTTCCACCCACTGCCGCAACCTCCACCACGCCCACCGCGCGCACCGATCAGCACGCGTCTAAGTCCAAACCGAAGCCGCCAGTACTAAGCGTCGGCGTGACCGATCCCGACACTCAATTGATTCTCCCGTGGTTCCTCGCGGATATCATCAATGCGGTCAACACGCATCAGTCTTTCGGCTCCACGCTCAATACGATGAAACAGGGACTTTGAGCGAGCGGCCCTCAGCCGATAGTCACGCCGCACTCCTTCAACGCCCCACGCAACCCCAACTGCGGATACGCACTCTCCAACGTACGCAAATCCGCGCGCATCTCTTCGACGATCCAGTCGCGCACATCCGCAACAATCGGCCGCAATGGCCGGTTCGCCGGCGACACCAGGCAGCAGCGCCGACTCGTCACGATGATCTGCTCCTCGGCGGGGACCAGCGCGCGCTGCGATAGCCAGTGCGACACCACGTTCAACCAGCCAAGCGCGATGCCCTGGCCGAGCAGCGCGGCCTGCACGACGATCGCGTAGTCGTTGAAGCTGAGCATGCCCGCAACGCGCCGCCCATGCTGCTCGAACGCGCCAAAGCGGTGATGCCAGCCGCGCTCCTCGTCGTCCATCACGATGACCGTATCGCCATGCTCGCGGCCCGCCTCCGTTTGCGCGGTTTCCTGGTAGCGCGGGTTGCATACGGGCATCAGCGTTTCCGGCATGACGAGCACGCTGTTGTCGTCGATTTCGTCGGCGTGCAAGAACCGCATGCCGAGATCGACGTCGACCAGCGGCCCGCCGATGCGCCCCGAAATGAGCTGAAACCTCAGATCAATCGACGGAAACGCCTGGTTCAGGCGGCTCATGCGCGGCATCAGCCAATGCGTCGTAAAGCCGGTCGACACCGACAGCGTGACCGACTCGACGCCCGTGGCGCGCGCCTCGATCTCGCGTATCGCGCTCTCTATGCCGTTGAATCCTTCGGAGATCTTGCGATAGAGAATGCGCCCGTTCTCCGTCAACTCGATGCCGCCGCGCACGCGCTCGAAAAGGCGCACTCCGATGTGGTCTTCCATGCGCGCGAGCATGCGGCTAACGGCGGGTTGGCTCACATAGAGTTCCTGCGCGGCGCGCGTGAAGTTGCCGCAGCGCGCGGCGGCTTCGAAGACGAACAGCGCATTCGCGCTCGGCAATTTTTTGCGTAGATTCGGCATGACTTCATGTTATGCCCGATCCAACAATTTGGGAATTGCCGCCAAAAAGTTTGCCACCTATATTTTCCCTAACGCAGCCCCTTTAGCGAGAAAAAACGCAATGGACGCACGAGCGAAAACAGGAGTCTCGATCCGGTCGGCAGGCAAGCGCTACGGTCCGGTGGTCGCGCTGGACGACGTTTCGCTCGACATCGCGCCCGGCGAGTTCGTGTCGCTGCTGGGGCCGTCGGGCTCGGGCAAGACGACGCTGCTCGGCATCCTCGGCGGCTTTGTTCAGCCGAGTTCGGGCGCAGTCTGGGTCGGCGAGAATGACATTACATTTGCGCCGCCGCATAAACGCAATATCGGCATCGTTTTCCAGAACTACGCGCTGTTTCCGCACATGACGGTCGGCGAGAACGTGGCATTCCCGCTGCGCGCGCGCCGCGAGCCGAAAGCGGGCTGGGCGAAGAAAGTGGCCGACGCACTCGCGATGGTCGAACTGAGCGGCTTCGAGGCGCGCAACATTAGCCAGCTTTCGGGCGGCCAGCGTCAGCGCGTCGCGCTCGCCAGAGCGATGGTGTTCGAGCCGCAACTCATCCTGATGGACGAACCGCTCTCCGCGCTCGACAAGCAATTGCGCGAGACGATGCAGATCGAGCTGCGGCGTTTGCACCGCAAGCTCGGCGCGACGATCGTCTACGTGACGCACGATCAGCGCGAGGCGCTCACCATGAGCGACCGCGTCGCGGTGCTGAAGAACGGCAAGCTCGTGCAGATCGATACGCCGGAGCGTCTGTACGACCGGCCTTGCGATGCGTTCGTCGCGAGCTTCATCGGCGAGGCGACGCTGCTCGACGTGAGCCGCGCCGGCGACGACGCCGTGCGGCTCGGCGACGCGCTGCTGCGCACCGCACATCCGTTGCCGCGCGGCGAGCGTCTGCTGCTTGCCGTGCAAACCGAAAAGCTCGTGATCGACGGCGGTTCCGCCGAAGGCGCGAACCGGCTGTCGTGCCGCGTGACCGAAGTGCTGTATCAGGGCGAGAGTTTGCGCGTGTTCGCCGCGCTCGCCGACGGCACGTCGATCAGCTTGCGCCAACCCGGCAATCACGACGCGCGTCGCCGCATTCCATCGCCGGGCGAGCCTATGACGGTGTTGCTCGATCCGCAGGACACCATCGTCGTGCCCGCCTGATTCTTCTCGCGCCCGCCCGGGCTTACCTCTTGCGCAATTCACGCAACCCTCACAACCCGCAAAGGATGATGCAATGAAGCTCACCGATTTCAAGGTCCTGACGTTCGATGTCGTCGGCACGCTGATCAACTTCGAACAGGGCGTGCTTGCGTCCGTGCGGCGCCTGGGCGGCGCGGCGGCGAAAGACCTCACCGACGATCAGATCTTCGAACCGTATATGCGCGGACGCGCGAAATATCCGGGGCGCTCGAGTCACGAGATGGCGAACGTCTATCTGTATCTCGCGAAGGAACTCGGCCTGCCCGACGACGCGCGATCCGCCGCCGCATTCCAGCGCGACGTGCTCGAATGGCCCGCGTTCGAAGATTCGGTGGAAGCGTTGAAGCGCCTGCGCAAACACTACCGGCTCGTTGCGATGACGAACGCGGACCGCGTCGCGTTGTCGGCGTATGCGCACACACTCGGCGATCCGTTCGACGACACCGTGTGCTGCGACGAAACCGGCGTCGCGAAGCCGGACCCGCAATTCTTCGCCTATAACCGCGGACGTCAGGCCGCGTTCGGCTTCAAGTTCGACGAAATCCTGCACACCGCGCAGAGCCAGTATCACGACATCGGCATCGCGACGAAGCTCGGTTACGCGACCTGCTGGATCGAGCGCCGTCAGGGCATGAAGGGTTTCGGCGCGACGCCGGTTCCGGAAGCCGTCACGACGCCGACCTTCAAATTCGCGACGCTCGGCGCGCTCGCCGACGCGGTCGAAGCCGAAGCGCGCGCCGCTTAAAGTCATGCTCGCGCCCGCGATTCACAACGCCTCGCAACGCCCGCAGCCCGATTCGTTATGGCGCGCGATGGCGGCGCGCACTGCCGAAAAGCAGGCGCCCGTCAGCACGGGCGCGCCGCTCGCTCGCGATCTCATCGTCGACGTGGCCGTGATCGGCGCGGGTTACTCGGGCCTCGCCGCCGCGTATGCACTGCAAAAACGCGGCGTCGACTGCGCGGTGTTCGATGCAAACCCGGTGGGTTGGGGCGCGAGTGGGCGCAATGGCGGCGTGGTGTCGTCGAAATTCCGCTTGTCGTTTCCGCAGATCGACAAGCTGCACGGACTCGATACCGCCAAGCGCATGCACCGGCTCGCGCATGAAGGCGTGCGCGTGGTCGAATCGTTCGTCGACGAATTCAGGCTCGAGCGCGCGCGTTTCGAGCATACGGGCAGCCTGCGTTGCGCGCACACCGAGCGAGCGTTCGAAGCGATTCGCGCGGAAGCGGACTGGGTGCGCACGCAACTGGGCGATACGTCGATGACCGTGCAATCGGCCGCGGAAATAACTCGCGAGACGGGATCGGCGGAGTTTGTCGGCGGCGTATTGAGCGCCGATGCCGGCACGATCCTGCCGCTCGAATACGTGTACGGCATCGCGCGCGGACTGACCGCGCGCGGCGTGCCGATTTACGAAGCAACGCCGATCGTCGAGATGACGCGTGCAGAGCGCGGCTCGGGTGGCGCCGTGCTGCGCACGCCTCACGGCACGGTGCGCGCGAAGCAGGTGATCGTCGCGACGAATGCCTATTCCGATCTCACGGCCGCGACCGCCGCCTATCAACGCGAGCTCGTGCCGTTTCGCAGCGCGATGATCGCAACGGAGCGTCTGCCCGCGGAACTCGACGCGCGCCTGATGGTGCAGCGCCGCAGCTATACGGAAACGCGCCGCATGATGAAGTGGTTTCGCAAGGTTGACGGCAGCATGCTGTTCGGCGGACGCGATGCGTTCGGCAAGGAAGGGCAGTCCACCGGTTTCGACGCGCTGCGCCGCGCGATGGTCGCGCTGTTTCCCGATCTCGCGGACGTGCAGATCGAGTACCAATGGTCGGGCTATGTCGGCATGACCTTCAACTCGCTGCCGCATGTTGGCCGAAGCGACGACGTCACGACGTTTTGTCTCGGGTATAACGGAGCAGGTGTCGCGATGGCGAGCCTGCTCGGTCAGCATGCAGCGGCGCTCGCGCTCGGCGAAACGCCTGAGCTCGCATTGCTCGGCCAGCAAGGCTTGCGGCCCGTGCCGTTTCATTCGCTGCGCGCGCCGGGCGTTCGCGTCGTCGCCGCGTGGTATCAGTTTCTCGACGCCGTGGGTGCATGATGACGACAGCCAAACGGATTTTTCAGGGACCCAGCTTGATGCAGACGACCGCGATGGACCCGTCGGAGCGCCATCGGCAACGCGAGGACCGTGCGATGCTGCTGTTGCTCGCGCCCGCGCTTTTGGTCGTCGTTGTGCTGCTGGTGGTGCCGCTCGCGTGGCTCTCGTGGCAGTCCATCTGGCATGACGGCGGCTTCACGCTCGTCAACTATCGGCGCATCTTCACCGGCACCTATCTGGACACCTTCCTGCTTACGTTCAGGCTCAGCGCGATCGTGACGGGTGTGACGCTTCTGCTCGGATATCCCGTGGCGTATTTCGCGGCCTCGGTGTCGCCGCGATGGAGCGCGCTGATACTCGGCATGGTCATATTGCCGTTCTGGACCAGTGTGCTCGTGCGCACTTACGCATGGCTCGTGCTGTTGCAGCGCACCGGGCTCATCAACAAGGCGTTGCTCGAAATGGGCCTGGTGGATCGGCCGATACAACTCGCCTACAACCAGTTCGGCACGATCCTCGCGATGGTGCATATTCTGTTGCCGTTCATGGTGCTGCCGCTTTATTCGGCCATGCAGAAGATTCCAGCGAACCTCTCGCAGGCCGGCGCGAGTCTCGGCGGCTCGCCGCTGCATGTTTTCTGGCGCGTGTTTCTGCCGCTGTCGATGAGCGGTGTCGTCGCGGGCGTCACGCTCGTCTTCGTGCTGTGCCTCGGTTTTTACATCACGCCCGAACTGATGGGCGGCGGCAAGTCGATCATGGTGTCGATGGTGGTGAGCCGCAACGTGGAAATCTACAACAGTTGGGGAGCGGCGAGCGCGGTCAGCGTCGTGCTGCTGGTTTGCGTGTTCGCGATCTTCTATGCCGCGAGCCGCGTGATTCCACTTGAAAAGACCCTGGGCGCGAAATGAACAGGATTCCGTTAGGCAGAGTCGTGCTCGGCGCGTTCGTCGTGCTGATCCTCGTATTCCTGATGCTGCCGGTGCTGATCGTCGTGCCGCTATCGTTCTCCGACACGCGCTTCATGACGTTCCCGCCGCCCGCGTACTCGTTGCGCTGGTATCACGCGTTCTTCGACAACCCCGCATGGATCGACGCCGCTCGCGTGACGCTGACGGCATCCGTTTGCGCCGCGCTCGTCGCGACGCCGCTCGGCGTTGCCGCGGCCTACGCGATCCAGCACGGCACGCATTGGTCGATGCGCTATCTGCGCACGCTGCTGATGTTGCCGCTGATGGTGCCGATCATCATCGTCGCGGTGGGCGTGTTCTTCGTGTTCACGCAGGCGGGTTACGTGAATACGCTCGGCGGACTGATCGTCGCGGATACGATGCTCGGGCTGCCGTACGTGCTGATTTCCGTCGGCGCGGATTTGCGCACGTTCGACCGCACGCAGGAAATGGTCGCGCGCAGTCTCGGCATGAATCGGCTGCGCAGCTTTCTCACGGTGACGCTGCCGCAGATCAAGGCGAGCGTGATTTCCGGCGCGGTGTTCGTGTTCATTCAGGCGCTCGATGAAACCGTCGTCGCGCTGTTCATATCGGGCGGCGCGAATCAGACGCTCACGCGCCGCATGTTCGTCACGCTGCGCGACGAGATCGATCCGACCATCGCCGCGATCAGCACCATGCTCACTGCGTTGACGTTGTGTCTCGTGATGATCGTCGTCGTGAGCCGGCGTTCGGCCGGCGCGCGGGCGTGATGCCTTTTCATTTCCTCTGACTGGGAAGCGGATGTCCAATGCACTGAAGTTTTATATCGACGGCGCATGGGTTGCGCCGTCCGGCAACGCGCGCCTTGCCGTGGTCGATCCCTGCACGGAAGAAGCGTTCGCCGAGATCGCGCTGGGCAATGCGGAAGATGTCGAGCGCGCGGTCGCCGCGGCGAGACGCGCGTTCGCGTCGTTCTCGCTGACGCAGCCGGTTGAACGCATCGCGCTGATCCGCCGCATACTCGACGCCTATATGGCGCGCTACGACGACATGGCCTCTGTGATCTCGCGTGAAATCGGCGCGCCGAAAAAGCTCTCGCATGCGTGGCAGGCCGCGCTCGGCAAGCGTCATCTGGAAGAACTGTTGCGTACCTGCGAGAGCTTCGCGTGGCAGCGCAAGAAGGGCACGACGCTCGTCAATCATGAGCCCGTCGGCGTGGTCGCGCTGATTACGCCGTGGAACTGGCCGATCAATCAGATTGTCTGCAAGGTCGCGCCCGCGATTGCCGCCGGCTGCACGATGGTGCTCAAGCCGAGCGAGGTGTCTCCGCTGAACGCCGTGCTGTTCGCTGAAATTCTCGACGCGGCGGGCGTGCCGCCAGGCGTGTTCAATCTGCTGAACGGCGACGGCCCGACTGTCGGCGCCGCGCTATGCAGTCATCCGGACGTCGACATGGTGTCGTTCACCGGATCGACGCGCGCGGGCGTGGAAATCGCAAAGCTGGCCGCGCCGACCGTCAAGCGCGTGCATCAGGAACTGGGCGGCAAGTCGGCCAACATTCTTCTCGACGACGTGGACCTGGAAGCCGCGGTCACGTCGGGCGTGAACTCGTGCTTCAGCAACAGCGGGCAGTCGTGCAATGCGCCGACGCGCATGCTGGTGCCGGCAGCGCGGCACGACGAGGCCGTGGCGATTGCACAGCGCGCGGCGGCCGCGCACCGCATCGGTCCCGCTGACGACGACGAAACGACGATGGGCCCGGTCGTTAGCGACGTGCAATACGCACGCGTGCAACGGCTGATCGAAATGGGCATCGAGGAAGGCGCGCTGCTCGCGGCGGGCGGGCCAGGACGTCCCGACGGTTTGACGCGCGGCTATTACGTGCGGCCCACGGTATTCGCAAACGTCGCTCCGTCGATGACGATCGCGCGCGAAGAAATCTTCGGCCCGGTGCTCGCGATCATGCCGTATCGCGACGAAGAAGACGCCATCGCCATTGCCAACGACACACCGTTCGGACTTGCCGCGTATGTTCAATCCGCGGATCAGGCGCGCGCGAGGCGCATTGCATTGCGCTTGCGCGCGGGCAGCGTGTATCTGAACTATCCGGCCTGGGACGCGGGCTCGCCGTTCGGCGGCTACAAGCAGTCCGGCAACGGACGCGAATACGGCGAGTGGGGGCTCGAAGCGTTTCTCGAAGTGAAGGGTATCGTTGGGTACGGCGAGTAGGTTGCGATCAGGGCACGATTAAGCCGCGCTCGAACGCCCACGCAGCAGATCCGCAATGCGCTCCGCGATCATGATGGTCGGCACATTCGTATTCGCGCATGGAATCGACGGCATCAACGACGCATCGCACACATGCAGCCCTTCGACGCCATACACGGCGCCGCGCGCATCGGTGACCGCGAGCGGGTCGTCGGCGGCGCCCATGCGGCAGGTGCCCGACGGGTGCCACGTACCGCCCACCGAACGTGTGACGAACTGCGTGAGCGCGGCATCGTCGGCGAGCAGTTCGTCGAGTGTCGCGCCTTGCGTGATGACGCGGCGCACCAGTGATGCCCGCAACGGCCCCGCGATGTCCAGCAGCGCGGCGAGCGCACCGCGCTGCAGCGCGTTCCATGCGCCAGGCACCGCGACGGCCGCGACGCGCGGCGAATAGCTCGACGGAAACACCGTGCCGCGATGCGCGGCCATCGCCGGTGCGGCGAGTGTCTTTGCGCCGAAGCGCAGCGCGAGCTTTAGCCGTTCGAGATCGCGCGGGTCGGAGAGCATCGCGAAATCGACGTTGGGTTCATCCAATGCGTTAGCGGATTGGAGTGTGAGACGCCCGCGCGAATACGATTTGTTGACCCAGAAGAACATCGTGCCGAGACGATAGCCGACCGAATGCCAGCCCGAGCGCGACAGTATCGCGCCGTGCATGTCGCCCGGCACAGTGCCAGCCAGGCCCGACGAAAAGCGCACGATGGCCTGCTCGTGATGCTCGTCGGGAAACGGCGTGCGCGCGGCGCGAGGCAGAAACGCGGACACCGCGATAGACGGATGCTCCATCAGATTGCGGCCTACGCCCTGGCGATCCGCGAGCACGTCGATGCCGAGCGCGGCAAGTTCATTCGCGGGGCCAATGCCGCTTCTCAGCAGCAGCGCGGGCGAGTGGATCGCCCCTGAGCAGACGATCACGCAGCGCGCCCGCAAGTCATCACGGGTGCCGTCGGGCCGCATCACGCGCGCGCCGATTGCACGCTTTGCGTCGAACAGAACGCGCTCTGCGATCTCGTTCGTGCGAATCGTGAGGTTGGGCCGCGCCCGCACCGCGTCGTCGAGATAACAAACGGATGTGGGAATGCGCTCGCCCTGCGCGCTCACCGCAATCGCGCCGATGAAAGTGCCGTCCTGCCAGAGGCCATTCTGATCCGCGTGCAGCGGATAGTCGTGCTTCAACGTATTGAGCACGGCCTTTACGAATGGGGAGATGCGTTGCGGTCCGGTTCGCTGGATACGCAGCGGGCCATGCGCGCCATGCAGGCCGCTATCGTCCGGGCCGTTGAAGTCGCAATCGGTTTCGAGCTTGCGGAAGTAGGGCAGACACGCTTGCCAGTTCCAGCCTTGTGCGCCGAGTGTTTGCCATTCGTCGTAATCGGCGGGCGAGCCGCGATTGGCCATTAGCGCATTGATCGCCGAGCCGCCGCCGAGAAGCCGCGCCTGTTCATAGCGGCGCAGCGCGGCGGGCGCGCTCATGCGCGCTTTCAGTTGCCGCCAGAGGTTCGCCGTGTCGAGATACGCGCGGCCAGGATAGCGGCTGCGGATGTCGGCAGGCATGGTCGCCTGCGAGATGTCGCGGCCTGCCTCGACGAGACACACGTTGTTGCCGGCGTCTTCGGAGAGCCGCGCGGCGAGTACGCAGCCGGCCGATCCGCCGCCAAGAATCAGATAGTCGATCACGTTGGA
The DNA here is from genome assembly GCF_041355255.1 of Paraburkholderia sp. RCC_158. Lineage (NCBI taxonomy): Bacteria > Pseudomonadati > Pseudomonadota > Betaproteobacteria > Burkholderiales > Burkholderiaceae > Paraburkholderia > Paraburkholderia sp. RCC_158. The sequence goes on from NZ_JBFUPM010000006.1 coordinate 193,983, forward strand.
TGGATGAAGACCGCGCGCCGCATCGCCCTGCGCGCGGCACAACGCAAACCAGAAAACAGAACGCCCGCGATGAACCGTGGTCCCGCGGGCGCGTGAATGGCAGTGCGAACGCCGCCCGTTATTGCATGAACTTGAGCCAGCGCGCTTTCGCCTGAATGCCTGCATCCGATGCCCACCAGTCTTCGGACATCAATGCCTGCTTCGCGGCATTCTCGGGCGAGCTCGGCAACTCGCTTGCGCGCTTGGCCGCGATCTTGCCGGTCTTGAACGCAGCCGGATTGCCCGGACCGTAGTCGATATAAAGCGGCAGATTCGCTTGCAACTCGGGCGAGACCGCGGTGTTCAGGAAGCGCATCGCGTCGTTCAGATTCGGCGCGTTCTTCAGCACGCATAGCTGCGTGTTTTGCAGAATGCCGTCGTTGAAGGTGAAATCGACGTCGGGGTTGTCCTTGCGCACGGCGCTTGCGCGGCCGTTCCAGATCATCGTCATGTCGACTTCGCCGTCATGCAGCAATTGCGCGGACTGGCCACCCGAGGTCCACCACACCGTGATGTCGGGCTTGATCTGCTGCAACTTCTTGAAGGCGCGATCGACGTCGAGCGGATAAAGCTTGTCGCGCGACACGCCGTCGGCGAGCAGCGCTGCTTCCAATACCGTTTGCGGATCGTTGCGCAATGCACGTGTGCCGGGGAAGGCTTTCACGTTCCAGAAGTCGGCCCAGCTTTGCGGCCTCTTCTTCAGCGTCTTCTTGTTGTAGCCGATCACGGTCGAATAGAACTCGTACGCGACCGAGTAGGGCGTGCGGTACTTTTCCGGCATCGCCGCGGCGTTCGGGAGCTTCGCGAAGTCGAGCTTTTCCAGCAGCCCTTCGCGTCCGCCTCGCAGACAGTTCGAGGTCGGCGTGTCCACCACGTCCCAGATCGGCTTGCCGGTCGCGGCCTGCGCCTTGATCTGCGGCCACGCATCGGGAATGCTGTCCTGATTGATGGTGATGCCCAGCTCCTTCGCCGCCGGGTCGAGGATGGCTTTGGTCTGAGCCTCCTGATACGTGCCGCCTTGCGACACGAAAGTGATTTTTCCCGCGGCGAGAGCGGGCGCCATGCTCACGGCGCTCAACAGCAGAGTCATGGCAAACGGGCGCAACCTTGGCATGCTGATCACGACTTCTCCTCGATACGGTTGAAGCGAAAAGACATCATCCAGGTCGGCGCTATGTGCCGCTGCGGCTCGGAGCCGAAGCGGCAAACAGCACAGGCTTGAATGGAAATATAGTGAGCCAATTTGACCGGAGCAACGCCGCAATTGTTGGAGCGGCCATGACATGATGTTATGTCAGACTGTTGTAGCCTGGGTTGTCGTCGTTGCGCGCAGTGCTTTGACGGCTTCAATCGCTTCGATCCGTCCCGTCGCGTTTGCCGATTCGCGACATCACGTTCGCAACGATGCGGTCGCAGCGCGCACCGGCGAATCCGAACAGTTCGCTTCCGGCGACGTCGATCTCTCGCGCGAGCGACTCGCGCAACAGACTCTTTGCGCGAAAATGCCGGCTACGCACGGTGGCTTCGGCAATCTCCAGGCATTGCGCGGTTTCCTCGACACTGAGTTCTTCCACCGATCGCAGAATGAACACCGTGCGGAACGATGCCGGCAATTCGTCGAGCTTGCGCTCGATCAGCGCGCGCATTTCCGCGCGCGCTACTGCGCTGTCGGGCGGCTCGGAGTCGGACGGGTGCATGGCTTCAATATCGATGTCGGCGGTGTTGGAACTGACTATCGGCACAACGTTCTCGCGGCGGGCATGGCGGCGCAGCCGGCCATAGCATTCGTTGAGCACGAGCCGCGAGAGCCACGTGGACAAAGCCGCGTCGCCGCGAAACTGGCTGAGCGAACGGTAGGCGCGGAGATACGCGTCCTGAAGCGCGTCTTCGGCTTCGGCGTCGTCGCGCAGCGTCGCGCGCGCGAGCCGGTAGAGGCGCCGGTTGTGGCGGCGCATCAGCACCTCGAACGCTGCACGATCGCCCGCGACGATGCGCCGGACGATCGCAAGATCGTCGTCGGCGTTGTCGTCGGCGGACATGGACGGCAGTTTCGCTGTCTCGGTCATCGCGTGCGGGCTCTCATTGAACGGTTAGCGCGCCGTGCATCGTCGGATGAAAAGTGCAGCCGTACGGATAACTGCCGGCCTTCGCGGGCGCGTAAGACCATGACGCGTTGGCGGCAATGCTGCGCGAATCGAATGCATGCGTGTTGCCGGTCACCGTATGAGGAAAGAGGTCCTTGTTGATCCATACGATGCGGTCTCCTCGCTTCACCGTCAAGGTGGGCGGATTGAATTGCATGTTCTCGATCGTGACGACATGGCTTGTCGGCGTCGCCGCGCTCGCCGGTAATGCGCTCAAGCTGGCCAAGAGCATCGCACAGACCAGCGCGGCGCACGCACGCGTGCTCTTGCCCGACGCATGCCGCCGCTTAACCACTGCTTTTCTCCAGCGACGCCTGCACATGCTTCGCATGTTCGAGATGCGCGACGAAAGCCGGCCGGACCTTCACGAGCAGCGCTTTCAGCTCATCGTTCTTCGCTGACGGAATCAGCGTTTTATCGAGCGCGTCGAGCACATTCTCATGGTAGGTCACTTCGTGATCGATATACGCACGGTCGAATGCTGCGCCATTCAGTTTCTTGAGCGCCGCGAGGTTTGCATCGCCGCCTTGCTTGAGGCTTTGGCTTGTCGCGTTGTCCTCGGGCGTGACGTTGAGTTTGTGCACGAGGTCGCTCGCCGATTGATTGACGGCGCTGTGGTCGGTGACCATCTGCTTCGCGAACGCCTTGACGTCGCCCGACTTCGAGCGCGACTCGGCGAGTTTGCCCGCGTCGATGTCGACCTGGTTCGCGGTGACGACGATAGCCGCGATCTGCGGATCGCTCGGCCCGGCGCTTTGCGCCCAGCTAGCGAGACTCACGAGCGCGAGCGCGCCTAACCATTGTGGACGGATCAGTTTCATGCGGATTCTCCCGTTTAGCCAACGTTGCGTTGCATACCGCGTTGGATGTCACGACGGAGAATCCTGTTCCCAGATGATGCGCGACGCGCGTTGCTTCAGTGACCGTGCCGCTCGCCCGCTGCGACCGGCGTCTGCCTGGATTGCCGGCTGAGCATCAGCGTGACGACCGCCGATACGGCCAGCGTCGCGCCGACCACATACAGCCCGGCCGAATAGCCGCCCGTCACGTTCTTGAGCCAGCCGATCGCGAATGGACCGACGAAGCCGCCGAGGTTGCCGATGGAGTTGATCATCGCGATGCCCGCGGCCGCGCCCGCGCCCGACAGGAACATGCTCGGCATCGCCCACAACGGCGCCTTGGCCGCGCTGATGCCGACGTTCACGACCACGAGCGCCAGCACGATCATGAGCGCGGTCGCCGCGTTGCCTGCGAACACAAAGCCGAGACAGGCCAGCGCGCACGGAATGACGACGTGCCACGTGCGTTCTTCGGTGCGATCCGAATGCCTCGCCCACAGAATCATCGCGATCACCGCGACGATGCTCGGTATGCCCGCGAGCAGACCCGTCTCGAATGAGCCGAAGCCGTATTGCCTGATGATGAGCGGCGCCCACAGGCCGAGCGTGTACAAGCCCGCGGACGTGCCGAAGTAAATCAGCGCCAGTGCGAGAACGCGCGGATCGCGCAGCGCACTCAACGCGCCGGCCGTGTGGCCCGCGTGCGACTGCCGCGCGTCGGCTTCCGTCTTCAGTTTCGCGATCAGCCATTCGCGCTCTTCGGGCGCGAGCCAGTGCGCTTTCGACGGCGTGTCGGTCAGATACTTCAGGACGAAGAAGCCGAGTACGACCGCGGGCAGCGCTTCGAGGATATAGAGCATTTGCCAGTCGGCGAGACCGGCCATCGGCGGCAGCTTCATGATGGCGCCGGAAATCGGCGAGCCGATCGCGGTGGAAATCGGCGCGGCGGCCATGAACCATGCGGCGGCGACCGCGCGTTGACGCGATGGGAACCACAAGCTCAGATACAGGATGATGCCGGGAAAGAAGCCCGCTTCCGCGACGCCGAGCAGAAAGCGCAACGCGTAGAAACTGTTCGGCCCGACGACGAACGCGGAGGCCAGCGAGACGATGCCCCACGAGACCATCACGCGGGCAATCCAGCGGCGCGCGCCGACCTTGTGAAGAATCAGGTTCGACGGAACTTCGAACAGAAAATAGCCGATAAAGAACAGGCCGCCGCCGAATCCGAACGCGGTCGGCGACAGGCCAATGGCCTTGTTCATCGTCAGCGCGGCGAAGCCTACGTTGACGCGGTCGAGAAAACTCACGAAATACAGCAGCATCACGAACGGGATGATCCGCAGCATCAGCTTGCGGCACACCCGGCTTTCGAGGTCGGTCGTCATTGTCTCCTCCTTTGGAGGCTTGAGCGGTGCCCTGCTGCGAGGGCAGCAGGGTGCGAGGCGCGCGGCAGCCGTCGAATGCGGCTGTTGTCCGTGGGTGCGCGTCGCGAGGCGCGAACTGTCGCGCGATGGGGGGTTATGTGGCTGACACGGCTTATGCCGCGTTCGCCGCCGGCCTTGCGGCTCGTTCGATGAAAGCGCACACCGCAGCCGTCACCTGCGCGGTCGTCGCCGTGCCGCCGAGGTCGCCCGTGTGCAGCGACTTGTCCGCGGTCACGGCTTCCACGGCCTGCATCACGCGCTTTGCCGCGTCGAATTCGCCGAGATGTTCGAGCAGCATCACAACCGACCAGAAGGTGCCGACCGGATTCGCGAGACCCTTGCCCATGATGTCGAACGCTGAACCGTGGATCGGTTCGAACATCGACGGAAAGCGCCGTTCGGGGTCGATGTTGCCGGTCGGCGCAATGCCCAGGCTGCCGGCAAGCGCGGCGGCCAGGTCGCTGAGAATGTCGGCGTGCAGGTTCGTCGCGACAATCGTGTCGAGGCTCGCCGGGCGGTTGATCATGCGCGCGGTCGACGCGTCGACCAGTTCCTTGTCCCACGTCACATCGGGGAATTCCCTCGAGACCTGTAGCGCGATTTCGTCCCACATCACCATCGCGTGACGTTGCGCGTTGCTCTTCGTGATGACGGTCAGCAGCTTGCGCGGACGCGACTGCGCGAGGCGGAACGCGAAGCGCATGATGCGCTCGACGCCGGCGCGGGTCATGATCGACACGTCCGTCGCGGCTTCGATCGGATGACCCTGGTGAACGCGGCCGCCCACGCCGGAGTACTCGCCCTCGGAGTTTTCGCGCACGATCACCCAGTTGAGGTCCTCGGGCTTGCAGCGCTTTAACGGTGCGTCGATGCCGGGCAGGATGCGCGTGGGGCGAACGTTCGCGTACTGGTCGAAGCCCTGGCAGATTTTCAGACGCAGACCCCACAGCGTGATGTGATCGGGAATGTCCGGGTCGCCTGCCGAACCGAACAGAATCGCGTCCTTGTCGCGGATCGCATCGAGTCCGTCCGCCGGCATCATCACGCCATGCTTGCGGTGATAGTCGCCGCCCCAGTCGAAATTTTCGAACTCGAATGCAAACGACTGCGTGGTTCTGGCGAGCGCTTCGAGCACCTCGGCGCCGGCCGGTACGACCTCCTTGCCGATGCCGTCGCCAGGAATGGTCGCGATGCGATAGGTCTTCATGCTGCGTCTCCGAATGATTGATTGATTGGGTTGGTTGCAGTGACTCTATCGACATCTGCACGAAAAAACCGGTGCTAAACTCAAAGCATCTTTAACTTCAATTCACAAGTGGAAGCGATGCGCGATACCGTTCAGCCAGCCGATCTGAGCTTTTTCTCGACGCTCGCGGCGTCCGGCAGCCTGAGCGCGGCGGCGCGAGAGCTGGGATTGACGGCGGCGGCCGTCAGCAAGCGGCTCACGCAGATGGAGAGCCGGGCGGGCGTCGCGCTCGTCAACCGCACCACGCGCCGGATGATGCTCACGCCCGAAGGCGAGCTGTATTTGCAGCATGCGCGCAGGATTCTCGACGAAATCGACGAACTCGCCGAGTTGCTCGGCTCGGCGAAGAAGAGCCCGAAGGGACTGTTGCGTGTGAATGCGACGCTTGGGTTTGGGCGCAGCCATGTCGCGCCCGCAATTTCGCACTTCGTCGCGAAGTATCCGCAGGTGTCGGTGCAGCTTCAGTTGTCGGTCACGCCGCCGCCGCTCACCGACGATACGTTCGACGTCTGCATCCGCTTTGGCGAGCCGCCCGATACGCGCGTGATCGCGCGGCGCCTCGCGGCGAACCGGCGCCTGCTGTGCGCGGCGCCCTCGTATATCGCGTCGCACGGCATGCCGATGACGCCGCATGATCTAACGCGGCATAACTGCATCGGCATTCGTCAGGGTGACGAAGCGTATGGCGTGTGGCGGTTGAGTTCGGGCAAGGGCGCGTCGCTGAAGACGGAAGCCGTCCGCATCAAGGGCACGCTGACCACCAACGACGGCGAGATCGCGGTGAAGTGGGCGCTCGAGGGGCACGGCATTCTGATGCGCGCGGAGTGGGACATCAAGCAGTACCTCGCCGATGGCTCGCTCGTGGTCGTGCTGCCCGGTTACGACACGCCGAACGCCGACATCTTCGCCGTGTACTCGCAGCGGCATCAGATGTCGAACCGCATTCGCGCGTTCGTGGATTTCATCGCGCGCGAGTTGGGGGAATGAGGCGTCGGCTGTTGAATTTCCCGTAGCGTATGAGCCGGGCGTGAGTCGTTATTTCTGCATCGGCATGGCTTGCATTGCCGGATCTTGATCCATCTGCGCGCTTTTTTGAGCCGCGTGCATCGCGGCCACTTTTCTTTCGGCTTCCTGAATGTCGGATGGATACTGACTGTCGTCGCCGAGCGACGGCGTGTAGCCGGCGGCCTCGAGTTCTTCGAGTTCGTGCATGACTTCGGCGCGCGTGAGAGGATGGCCGGCGTCGGGCGATGCCTGCGCGCGTGCCCATGTCGACGTGACCACCAGCGCAGTGGCGGAAATAATGGCGAATAGCGCGCGGGCTGTCGCGCGATGTGCATGGTGGTCTTTCATGGCTTGCTCCTCGATGTGCGAGCGGATCGTCCGAAAGCGGTTTGCGTTCGATATGACGCGCTCTGCATCGTTAAACCGGCGAAGTGGCTTTCTTATTCCCGCGACGTCGGAACAGCAGCAAGCGATTTACCGGACATGCGCCGAATGCCTATACTGCATGTTCCGATTTCTACCGATTGTTCTCTTGCAGAGCGTCCGCCATGACACATACCGTTAAAAGCGTCGAGCAGCTCGAACAGATTTACGGCGCGCCGCACGAGCGCGCATTGTGGAAAGAACTTGATTGCCTCAATAGCGACTATCAGGCGTTCGTGCGCGCTTCTCCGTTCGCGGTGTTGTCTTCTGTCGGTGAGGGCGGAGCGGATTGCTCGCCGAAAGGCGACGCCGCCGGATTCGTTCAGATACTCGACGAGCGCACATTGGCGTTGCCGGACAGGCCGGGCAATAACCGCATCGACAGCCTAAGAAACATTGTGGCCGACCCGCGCGTGTCGTTGCTGTTTCTGGTGCCGGGCGTCGGCGAAACGTTGCGGGTGAACGGGCGCGCCGAGATTTCAGTCGATCCCGACTTGCTCGCGCGCTTCGAGGTTCGCGGGAAACTGCCGCGCACAGTGATTATCGTGCACGTCGAGGCGGCGTATTTTCATTGCTCGAAAGCGCTGGTGCGCTCGAGTCTTTGGGACCCGGCAAAGCAGGTGGACCGCGCAAGTTTGCCGAGCGCGGGAGATATGCATAGGCGTTTGAGCGGCGGTACTTTCGACGGCGCGCAATACGATAAGGAAATGCCGGAGAAGGTGGCGGCGGGGCTTTATTGAGGCGCGCCGATGCGGCATCTATGCAACGCACTATTCGACGCTTAAGCAAGCGTTAACCTCCGAAGGTTAAATTGGCGGGTCGTTCAGGCTACTCAGGAAGGAGCAAGTTATGAAAGACGACGCCGCCAGCTTTACCGAAGAGGCTGTCAGCAAAGTACCGCAAGTGACCTTGGGTTTCTGGATCATCAAGGTCGCGGCGACCACGCTCGGCGAAACGGGTGGCGACTGGGTGTCCATGTCGCTGAAGCTCGGCTACCTGATCGGTTCGGCGATTTTTCTGGTGTTCTTTATCGCGCTCGTTTCAGCGCAAATCAAGGCGCGCAACTTTCGTCCGTTCCTTTATTGGGCGACCATCATCGCGACTACGACGCTTGGCACCACGATGGCCGATTTCGCGGACAGGTCGCTCGGCATCGGCTATCCAGGCGGTGTTGCGCTGGTCGTTGGATTGCTGGCCGCGAGCCTCGCAATCTGGTATCGCTCGGAAGGAACCGTCTCCGTGCAGAGCATCGTCACTGCAAAAGCGGAATGGTTCTACTGGATCACGATCCTGTTCTCGCAGACACTCGGCACGGCTCTCGGCGACTGGGTCGCGGGCGAGGATCGCGGCGGTCTCGGTGTTGGCTACGAATATGGCGCGATGATCTTCGGCGCGGGCTTGCTCGTCGTGGCCGCCTTGTATTTCTGGTCGCGCGTATCGCACACGGCGCTCTTCTGGGCCGCGTTCATCCTCACGCGTCCGCTCGGCGCGACGCTCGGCGATCTGCTCGACAAGCCGGTTGCGGAAGGCGGATTGCACATCAGCCGCTTATACGCCTCCGGCATTCTGCTTGCGTTTATCATCGCGTGTATCGTGTTGTTGCCGCAGCGCTCGGCAAGACGCGAGCCGGCTGTGTGACGCTGCGCTCAGTACGCTGAAAAACACGTCGCAAACATAAACGCCCCTGAAAACAGGGGCGTTTCTTCACATTCACACCGGCGAAGCAACAACTCATCGCACGGTACAAATCGCTTTAGAACTTGTGGCGAACGCCCACGCGGAACGCCAACTGGTTGTCCGCGCCCGTGCCCGACGTGTTGAAGTAGCTTGTGCTCGAACCGATCTGCGCTTGCAGATCCTGCGTGCCGTTGCGGCCCGCCGCGATCTGATAGATACCCAGCGCATACACGTCGGTACGCTTGCTCAGCGCGTAGTCGACGCTCAGATCGACCTGATTCCAGTGACCGCGATTCGCGTTGCTCAGGTGCATGTACGTGTAGCCCGCGCCTGCCGTCAATGCCGGCGTGAACGCGTACTTCGCGCCTGCCTCATACGCGGCGAACGTCGTCGTGCCGCCCGAAATCGGCTCGAAGCGTGTGTTCGTGTACAACGCCCACAGCGTGGCTGCGCCGATCGAATAACGGCCGCCCACGCCGAACGTGCGCAGATCGCGGACGTTGCCGGTCGCGACGTTGGCGATCGTCGTCGAGAACGACGGCGTCGACTGGCCCGGATAACGGATGTCCGTGTAAGCCGCACCGATGCCGAACGGACCGTTCGCGTAGTTCACGCCGAAGCTGTAAGCACGCGACGAACCCGCGACCGGCGCTGCGGCCGTGCCGGTTGCCGGCGCGCCTGCGAATGCGCCCGCCTGGTTCGAGAAGCCATACATTGCGCCGAACGTGAGGCCCGCGAAATTCGCGCTGCTGAACTTGACCGCGTTGTTGATACGGCTCGACGTAAGCTGGTCCACGTCGTTGATGTGATACGCGTAGTTGCCTGCAACCGTTTGTCCGCCGGTCGAGTAATTGCCGCCGAGGTAATCGGTCGAGAACGAGTACTGGCGGCCGAACGTCAGCGAGCCGACATTGTTCTGCGACAGGCCCACATACGCCTGACGGCCGAACATCGCGCCGCCCTGGCCGAGCGTGCCGTTGCCGCTGTTAAAGCCGTTTTCGAGCACGAAGATCGCCTTCAGGCCGTTGCCCAGATCTTCGGTGCCGCGCAGGCCCCAACGGCTGCCTTGAGCAACGCCGTCGTCGTACTTGAAGAGATTGTCGTGACCGGTGGCGGTCTTCGAGTTGTTCACATAGCTGATGCCGGCATCGATCACGCCATACAGCGTGACGCTGCTTTGTGCGTGTGCTGCGCTGGCGAAAACGGCGAGGGTAGCGGCGGTCAATAGTTTTTTGTTCAAAACGTTCTCCGATTAAAAATTGAGCGATCGCGACGCCCTGCTTCTTGGGTAAGGTCGTGCGATGGCCCGAAATTTAAGGGAACGCTGAGTAAGGTATGTGACAGGTGCATTGATTTTGGAATTTGTCGCGCATACGCGACAGTCGACAGAGTCGAGCATTAAGCGACGCATGGCGGAACGCGTCGCGGGCATAAGCATTTTCCAGTTCGCCGATATAAGCGTGTGAAAAACGATTGGTTTCAGGCCGCCGCCGTCGCATGCGACGATGCGCGCCTACCAATCAAACCGCTTATGGGGACTGCATGCAACGCCGCATCGTCATCAAAAATCTGCTTGCCGTGGCGAGCGCCGCGGCTCTTTCGTTCACGGCAACGTTTGCGCACGCCGACGGCAAGCAACTCAAGGTCGGCACGATGAGCGGCCCTGACGCGCAAATCTGGACGGTGGTCACGAAAGTAGCGGCGCGCGAGGGGCTGAATGTGAAAGTGATCGAATTCAACGACTACGTGCAGCCGAATGCCGCATTGGATGCCGGCGATCTCGACGCCAATGGTTTTCAGCATCAGCCGTTTCTCGACAGCCAGATCAAGCAGCGCGGCTATAAGATCGTCAACGTGGGGCTGACGTATGTGTCGCCCATGGGCTTCTATTCGAACAAGCTCAAATCGCTGAAGGATCTGCCGGAAGGTGCGAAGGTCGGGATTCAGAACGATCCGTCCAATGGCAATCGCGCGTTGCTGCTGTTGCAAAAGTATGGCGTGATCAAACTGAAGCCGGGCGTCGGCACGAACGGCGTGAATGCAACGCCGCTCGACGTCGCCGAGAATCCGAAGAAGATCAAACTGGTGGAACTGGACGCCGCGCAACTGCCGCGCGCGTTGGGCGATCTCGACGCGGCGTCGATCAATACCGACTATGCCGTGAAGGCCGGCCTGCAGCCGACTAAAGACGCCATCGCAATCGAAGATCTGAAAGGCCCTTACGCCAATCTGATCGCCGTGCGCGAGCAGGATCGCAACCAGCCCTGGGTGAAGAAACTGGTCGCGGCGTATGAGTCCGATGAAGTGCGCAAGTACATCGACACCCAGTTCATAGGCGCGATTATTCCCGCGTTCTAAAGTTCTCTAGCGGAAAGCCAGGAGCGAAGGCGCCTTCACGGCGCCTTTTTGTTTGCCTTCCGCTCAGCCTTTGCTCGCGCGAATCAGTTACTCAACAGCGAGCCGCTTCGAAACGCGGTCGCGCCGGCAATGCGCGCGAATTCGAGGCCAGCGGTGGCAAAGCGCGTCGAATGCCGCGCATACAGAACGCCTGCGACGCCGCTCTTCAGCGTGACGACGCGGTCTGTCAACGGATCGACGATGTCCGCGATTTCACGCCCCACGTCGACCCACGTGCCGACTTCACAGCGATACACCAGCACGCCGCTGATCGGCGCAACGATCGGCTCCGCGCCGGCAAGCGGTGTGGCCGCGAATTCGAGCGGCGGCAGCGGCGCCGCCGTGCCTGCGATCACGCCGCGCGCGGTCAGATATTCGATGATCGCCTGCGCGTCGTGCTCCGCGTACTCGTAAGACACCTCGCGCTGGCCGCGCAATTCGATCGTGACCGAAATGGAGCCGTTGGGGATCGGAAAGCGCTCGCCGAAACGGCCGCGCAGATCGGACCAGCAGAAGCTGTGAATTTCGTCGAACGGATTGCCGACCGAATTCAGCGCGAGCAGCGACGCCTTCGCGCCGAGATAACGCGCCAGCGGCTCGACGTCGGGCCACAGGTCCGGGTTCGTGTACAGATGCATCGCGGCTTCCCAGTCGCAATGCAGATCGAGCACCACGTCCGCGTCGTAAGAGAGCTTTTGCAGCGCGAGACGTTGCGATTCGAGTTCGGTTGCGGGCTGTTGCGCGTCGAGCGCCTCGCGCATCGCGCTGCGAATGGCGGAGCGATTCGCGTCGATGTCATCGCTGAGACGACCCTCGATGACCGGCAGCACGAGTGCCGAAAGATCGTGGAAATTGCGGTTGAAGTTCTGCGCGGTGTTGGTTTCGAAGCGTCCCGTGAGATGGCCGAGGAAGTGCTGGTTCAGACCGATGGGATTGGCCACCGGCACGATTACCACTTCGCCGCGCAGCTTGCCGGCTGCTTCGAGCGCGGCGAGCTTGCGGCGCAATTCCCAGGAGACGAGCATGCCCGGCAGTTCGTCGGCATGCAGGGACGACTGGATATAAATCTTCTGTCCGCCGCTCGGACCGTAATGAAAACTCGTCAGGTTGCGGGCGGTGCCGAGCGTCGGCGCAATCAGCGGATGGGATTGGGTTTGCATGGTTGTCGAATTCGCGGGGGAAAGTGCGGCGCACCGCTATCTCGTTGATTACAAGGGGGGAAGCCTGCATGAGGCCAGTTGCTGGCGGCAAATCCGGCAAGCGCGCCGCACCAGCATGGTGGCATCGGATCGCACGATCTTAGCCGATACGGCGACGCGCGTGTTTTGCCGCCATAAAACGCAACGGGCTCCGCGTGTGGCGGAGCCCGTTTTCACGGAGCCGTGGAGTGCGCCGCTAAACGCGCACGGCGCGGCTCCTCGGCGCGGAAGTCCGCGTATTAGCTGCCGTACACGTCGAAGTCGAAGTACTTCTTCTCGAGCTTCTTGTACGTGCCGTCCTTGATGATGTCGGCAATCGCCTTGTCGACCTTCGCCTTCAGATCCGTATCTTCCTTGCGCATGCCGATGCCCGCGCCGTTGCCGAGAATCTTCGGATCGTCGAGGTTCTTGCCGACGAAGTCGAAGCCTGCGCCACGCGGCGTCTTCAGGAAGCCGATTTCAGCTTGCACGGCATCTTGCAGCGCTGCGTCGAGACGGCCCGACAGCAAGTCGGCGTACACCTGGTCCTGGTTCTGATACGGCACGACCTTCGTGCCCTTCGCTTCCCAGTACGTCTTCGCGTAGGTTTCCTGGATCGTGCCCTGTTCGACGCCGACCGTCTTGCCCTTCAGCGATTCAGCCGTCGGCAGGATGCCCGAACCCTTCTTCGCGACGAGGCGCGTCGGCGTGTTGAACAGCTTCGACGAGAACGCCACCTGTTCGGCGCGTTGCGGCGTCATGGACATCGACGACAGTACGCCGTCGAACTTCTTCGCTTTCAGCGCCGGAATCATGCCGTCGAAGTCGTTTTCGACCCACACGCACTTGGCCTTCAGGCGCGCGCAGATTTCATTGCCGAGGTCGATGTCGAAGCCGACGAGCTTGCCGTCGGAGCCCTTGGACTCGAACGGGGGATAGCTGGCATCGACGCCGAAACGGATGGTGGTCCAATCTTTAGCGTGTGCGCCGATCGAGACGGTGGCAAGCAGAGCAACCGTCAATGCCGCTAGCAGTTTTTTCACTGTTTAACTCCTCGGTGTAGTTCAAATACTCCCGCATGCGGTTGTGCCGCTCGCGGGAAACCCGGCGCGACTTACGACCGGGCCTGGGTTGAAGCCGCCGGCCGGGGCGGCCAGCAGCGCGCGCCAAGCTTATCAGTTCAAAAATATTGGGTAGTTAGTGAAACACCGGATAGCGCATCGCGCATGCCCCGAAAATAAAAGCGCTCCGGACCGCGCTGCATCGTAAAACGATGCATGTCGCATCGGATTCCGCGCTGCGCCCGAATGCGGAGTGCCGAAGTAGTACCGCCATAGTGTCGCTGTAATGCGGTGGTAATGCGAATCGTTAATTGACATTTGTCAATCGCACGGCAATTTAATTCGTCGCAGGATTAAAGAAAGTCAGCCATATGCCGTTATCACGGGATGATTGCCCGTCGTGTCCCGCCGAGTGTGAGTTATTTCTCGGCATTTACGCAGTAAGGAAACCAAAAAGATATTGCTTGGCGCTATCATCGTTGCTCCTCTCGCTCGCCATGTAGCGCCAAAAGAGCAGTCCTGTCTGAGGAAATGTTCTCCTGGTTTAATTCGCGATTGATTACGCGGGCATAGGCTCGCCGGAACTGCCTTCTGCTTAACGGTGTTGTATGCACATGATTTCGACGGCAGATGAAAAGCGCCATGACGAGCGGCGTGGCCAGCGGCGAATTTCAGCGGCTTTGCCACGCGCGCGGTTAGCTGCGCGCGGCTATTGCGGCGTCTTGCTGCGCGTCGCGCTGAGCGTGTTTCTGTGCGTCGGGATGCTGTCGGGTGCATCGGCCGAGGCCGCGAAAAAAGTCCTGCATGTGCTTGCGTGGCCCGGTTACGCCGATGCCGACATCGTGAAGACTTTCGAATTGCGCTACGACGTGAAGGTGGAAGTGACGCTCGTCGATTCCGACGAAGCGTTATGGGCGCAAATGCACGCGAAAAATGCGCCGCCTTTCGACGTGCTCGCCGCCAACACCGCGGAGATACAGCGCTACTTGCGCGCCCATCTGCTCGCGCCGCTCGATCTGCAAAGCCTGCCCAACACCGCGCGACAATTGCCGCGTTTCCAGGCGCGCGCGTCGATTGAAGGAATCGTCTCAGACGGCAAGGTCTACGGAATTCCGTTTACCTATTCGTCGATGGGCCTCATTTACGATCGCAAGCAGATTCCGGTTGCACCGCGCTCGATGCGCGAACTCTGGAACCCGCGATACCGCGGCAAGGTGCTCGACTTCAACAGCGCGCAGCACAACTTTTCGTTTACCGCGCTTGCATTGGGTTATCGCGATCCGTTCAATCTGAACGACACGCAGATGCGCGCGATCGCTCACAAGCTCGTCGAACTGCGCCGCAATTTACTGACCTATTACACGTTGCCCGAAGAGGCCACCGCATTTTTTGTCCAGCATAACGTCGCGTTGATGTTCGGCAACTACGGCACGCAGCAAGTGGAATTGCTGCGCCGCGCGGGCGCCGACGTCGGTTACGTGATTCCCGACGAAGGCGTGCTCGCGTGGCTCGATTGCTGGTCCATGACGCGCGTGGCCGCCGAGCCGCAGCTCGCGCTCGCCTGGATCAATTACATGCTCGAGCCGGACGTGAGCCGCCTGCTGACGCAACGGCAGGGGCTCGCGAATACATTGACCGCGCCCGCGGCGAATAGCGACAACGCCCGCATTCTGTGGATCGGGCCGGTCGAGAACATTCAAAAGCGCGAGGACCTGTGGGCCCGAATCGCGTCCGGCGATCGCTCGGAGCGCTTCTGATGATCCGCCCAGGCCTCACGTTCAAACTCTCCGTGCTGCTCGCGTGCATCGGCGTGCTGGCTTCGGGCGCGACCGGCTATTACGCGTATCACTCGAACCGCACGATGCTCGTGAAGGAAGCGGGGCGCAGCTTGCTGACGTCGACTGAGTTGCTCGGCGAGCGCTTTTCCGCCTCCATCGACGACGTCGGCGCCGACGCGCTCGTGCTCGCGAGCTTGCCTTCGTCGGCGGAAGTCGTCGCGGCCGACGACGGTTTAAGCTCGAGCTTGCCGCGCGAACGGCTCGCGCAGGTGTACTCGAGTTTCATGATTCACCATGCCGAATATCTGCAGATCCGCCTGATCAGCCGCGCGAATCATGGGCTGGAAATCATTCGTTTCGACCGCGACGCAGACGGACTGATACGCGTGCAAGGCGGCAGTCTGCAGGAAAAAGGCCAGTTTCCGTATGTGTTCGAGCCGCTCGCCTTTTCGCCGGGACGCCTCTATACGTCGCCGATTTCCGTCAATCATGAATACGGCGCGCACGCGGCGCAGGGCAAACCGACGCTGCGGGTCGGCACGCCGGTAGCGAACGCGCAGGGCGCGGTGGTCGGCGTCGTGGTGATCGACGTGAATCTCTCGAATCTGCTCAAGCGTTTGCAAAGCGATTTGCCGAGCGATTATCAGGTTTATCTCGCGAACGAATGGGGCGACTTTCTCGTTCATCCCGATGCGGCGAAAACATTCGGCTTCGACGTGGGCCGTCGCGTGCTGATGCAGGACAGCTTCGCCGTGACGAAGCCGCTCTTCGAACAGAAGGAAAGCGAAGTACTCGCGAACGGTCTTGCGCGTCCGCACGAGGCAGACGGACAGGTGCTCGCCTTCGTGCGCAGACCGTTCGGCGCGTCGGAGGGCAATCGCTTTATCGTGCTCGGACTCGGCAAGCCGCTCGAGGACGTGCTGTCCGGCGCGCATCTGCTGGGCGGCAGCATCATCCGCATGGTGTTGGTCTTCAGTGCACTGGCCGTGCTGCTCGCCATTCTGTTCGCACGCGCGCTCACGAAGCCGCTGCACATCCTCGCGTATGCGGCGACGCATCTGTTCGCCGAACACGCAATGGGCACGTTGCCGCTCAAGCGCACCGACGAGATCGGTGTACTCGCGCGCTGCTTCGACCGCTTGCGCCGCGAAATCCGATCGCAGATGGACGCGCTGCACGTCAAGCAGCGCGAGCTCGTGCATCTCGCCACGCACGACGTGCTGACCGGTTTGCCGAACCGCATGCTGTTCATGGAGAAGCTCGAGCGCGCGATCCAGGACGCGACGCGTCGCCGCGAAGGACTCGCCGTGCTGTTCGTCGACCTCGACCGCTTCAAGCAGATCAACGATCAGTTCGGCCATGCGGTCGGCGACAAGGTGCTCGTCGCGGTGGCGCTGCGGCTCAAACAGGTGCTGCATTCCGCGGATGTCGTCGCGCGTCTGGGCGGCGACGAATTCATCGTGCTGATCGAAGGGCCGCGCTCGGCTGAGGCGGCGCCGGGCATCGCGTCGCGCATCATGACCACGCTGAACGAAGAAATCGTGATGGACGGCCAGGGCATGACGGTGGGCGCGAGCATCGGCATCAGCCAGTTTCCCGACGACAGCGGCACCGCCGAAGAACTGCTGCTCAATGCCGACGCGGCGATGTATGCGGCGAAATCGGGGGGACGGTGCGCGTATTTGCGCTATCACGACGTACTCGAAGCGCGCCGGCGTCAGCAGACGGAGCCGATCGAAGTCGTGCAGGCGACGGCCGGCGACGGCGCAGCCGAAGGGGACGAAGCCGAGCCGACCGCGTAGTTCGCACGTTGCTTTTTGCGCGCGCTATTGCGACGCGGCTATCGCGGCGCGTGCACCCCGCGTTTGCAGCAACTGCAACCCGTGATGAAGCGCGTCCCTGAACGCGGGCTGTTGGGCCAATTCCACGGGAAAGATTTCGCGCACGGACAGCAGCGCGTCCATTAACGCTTGCGGCTCGCCATTGGCCGATGCCGCGAGCGTCTTCAATCTGCCGGCAAGCGGATCGCTGATGTCGTAACGCGAGCCGTCATCCGCATGGCCGCGCAGGAACGTCATCCATGCAGCGACGGCCAGTGCAAGGCGCGTGAATGGCTGATTCGCGGCGATTCTCGCGGCGATCGTGCCCAGCAGGCGCGGCGGAATCTTTTGACTGCCGTCCATCGCGATCTGCGCGCAGCGGTGTTTGAGCGCGGGGTTCGCATAGCGTTCGAGCAGTGCGTCACGATAGACGGCTACGTCGAACGAAGCGGGCATGTCGAGCGTCGGCGCGATTTCGTGCGTCATCATCGCGTGAATGAGATTGCGCACGGCGGGCTCGGCGATGGCCTCGTCGATCGTGGCGAAGCCGCCCAGCATCGACAGATAGGCAAGCGTGGAATGCGTGCCGTTGAGCATGCGCAGCTTCGCCAGTTCGTAGGGCGTGACGTCGTCGACGAGTTGCGCGCCCACCGCATGCCATGCGGGACGTCCCGCTGGAAAATGGTCTTCGATAACCCATTGCCGGAAAGGCTCGCAAGGCACGGGCGCGGCGTCGCGATAGCCGAGCGCCGCGGCTGCGCTCGCGTGTTCCGCGTCGGTCGTGGCAGGGACGATACGGTCGACCATCGTCGACGGGAAGGCCACTTCCGCGGCAATCCAGTCGGCGAGTGCCGTATCGGACTGCCTTGCAAACGAACACACCACCTGACGTAATGCGGCGCCGTTGTGCGCTAGGTTGTCGCACGAGAGAACGGTGAACGGCTTTATTGCAGCGTCGCGGCGTGCGCGCAGTGCGGCGACCAGAATGCCGGGCACGGTGCGCGGCGCGTGTGGATGCGAAAGATCGTGTTGTACGGCGGGATCGTCGAGCGCGACGTCGCCTGTTTTTGCATCGCGGTAGTAGCCTTTTTCCGTGACGGTCAGCGACACGATCCGCACTGCGGGATCGGCGAGTCGACTAAACAGTGCATCGCTATCGTGCGGCATTGCGAGCACCTCGCGCAGTGCGCGCACGACCGTCACCTTCGCGCCGTCAGGGCCGCGTTCAACGACGCTGTATAAGCCTTGCTGTTCCATCAGCGCATCGCGCTTGGCCACGTCGCCTTGCAGCGTGACGCCGCAAATGCCCCAGTCGCCGCCTTCGGCGAGCATGGCTTCTTCCGTATAAAGCGCCTGATGCGCGCGATGAAAATTGCCGATGCCGAGATGAACGATGCCGATGCCGGGCTCGCGCCATGCGGCCTGCGGCGATAACACATGTTTATGCAATGCGGACAACGCTTGACGATTGAGTCGAGGCAACGATGCTGGCGTGCTCATGTTTGAAATCCAGACGAGGTCACGGGTTGCGTCACGGGCTGTGAATTACGGTGAATCGCAGTGAATCAGCGGGAAAACCCTGATTTGACGCTTCAATATACTTGTATGGTAGCATCGTTCAAACGCTTCGGGCACTGCGCAAAACGCGATTTCCGCAACAGGTTGCCGCTGCGGTTGCCGTCCCAAGCCTCGTCTCTGCAAGGAAGAAACCATGAAGATCGTTCGTGCCGACGTCATCGTCACGTGTCCCGGCCGCAACTTCGTCACGCTGAAAATCGTCACCGACGAAGGCGTGCACGGCATCGGCGATGCGACGCTCAATGGCCGTGAACTGGCCGTTGCATCGTATCTGAAGGACCACGTGTGTCCGCTTCTGATCGGCCGCGATCCTGGCCGTATCGAAGACACCTGGCAGTATCTGTACAAAGGCGCGTACTGGCGCCGCGGTCCTGTCACGATGACGGCCATCGCCGCTGTGGACATGGCGCTCTGGGACATACTCGGCAAAGTGACCGGCATGCCCCTGTACAAACTGCTCGGCGGCGCGTCGCGCGAAGGCGTGATGGTCTACGGACACGCTACCGGCCGCGACATTCCCGAAGCGCTCGAGCGGTACGCCGAACACATCGAAGCAGGCTATCAGGCCATCCGCATTCAATGCGGCGTGCCGAACATGCGCTCTGTCTATGGCGTGTCGAAGGGCAGCGGCATGTATGAGCCTGCAACGAAGGGCGCGGTGGAAGAGCAAAGCTGGTCGTCGGAGAGATATCTCGACTTCGTGCCGAAGCTGTTCGAAGCCGTGCGCGACAAGTTCGGTTTCGACACGCATCTGCTGCACGACGTGCACCATCGGCTGACGCCTATCGAAGCCGCGCGTCTCGGCAAATCTGTCGAACCGTACCGTCTCTTCTGGATGGAAGACCCGACGCCCGCCGAAAACCAGGCCGGCTTCCGCCTGATACGCGAGCATACGGTCACGCCGATTGCAGTCGGCGAGGTGTTCAACAGCATCTGGGACTGCAAGCAGTTGATCGAGGAACAGCTCATCGACTATATCCGCGCGACGTTGACTCACGCGGGCGGCATCACGCATCTTCGGCGGATTGCGGATTTTGCTTCGCTGTATCAGGTACGTACCGGCTGCCACGGACCGTCGGACCTGTCGCCGGTCTGCATGGGCGCGGCGTTGCATTTCGACCTGTGGGTGCCGAATTTCGGCGTGCAGGAATACATGGGCTTTCCGCAAGACGCGCTGGATGTATTCCCGCATGCATGGCGTTTCGACAAAGGCATGATGCATCCCGGCGATGCGCCGGGTCACGGCGTCGACATCGACGAAGCCGCTGCCGCGCGTTTCCCGTACGACCCGGCTTATCTGCCCGTTGCGCGTCTCGAGGACGGCACGCTATGGAACTGGTGACGCCGCGCTATCGCCGAGCATTCTTCTTTTCGAATTGAAATACCGGAGTCCACCATGTTTGCAGCCGTCCTTCACGAACCCAAGCTGATCCGCATCGACGAAATGGAACCGCCGGAGCCGGGCCCCGGTCAGGTGCGAGTGCGCGTGCGCGCGGGCGGCATTTGCGGCTCGGATCTGTCGTACTACTTCAAGGGAAAAAGCGGCGATTTTGCGGTGCGCGAGCCCTTTGTGCTTGGACACGAAGTGGCCGGCGAAATCGATTCGCTCGGCGCGGGCGTGAGTACGGAAACGCGTCTCGCGCCCGGCCAGCGCGTCGCCGTGAATCCGGGCCTCGCATGCGGCACCTGCAAGTACTGCACGATAGGGATGCCTAATCATTGTCTGAACATGCGCTTCATGGGGAGCGCGTCGACCTTCCCGCACACGCAGGGCATGTTCCGGCAATACATTGTCGTGGCCGCGCGGCAATGTTTCCCCGTGGCGGACGGCGTCGATTTCGCGCAGGCGTCGATGGCCGAGCCGCTCGCCGTTGCGTTGCACGCGGTGAAGCAGGCCGGCTCGCTCATCGGCGCGAGCGTGCTGCTGATCGGTTGCGGACCGATCGGCTGCATTCTGCTGTCCGTCGCGCGGCGCGCCGGCGCGCATCGGGTCGTCGCGGTGGATCTGTCGAGCCGCGCGTTGAGCGTCGCGGAACAGCTCGGCGCGGACCAGACCGTGAATGCCGCCGATACCGCGACCATCGAACAATGGTCCGCGCAACGCGGCACGTTCGATGTCGTGATAGAAGCATCGGGTAGCCCCGCGGGGCTCGACACTGCGTTGCGCTCGGCGCGCGCGGGCGGCACGGTGATCCAGGTCGGCAATTTGCCGGCGGGTCAATCGCCTGTTGCCGCCAACCTCGTCATGTCGAAAGAGCTGCGCTATCAGGGCTCATTTCGCTTCGCCGACGAATACGCGACCGCCGCCGATGAAATCGCCTCCGGCAAGCTGGACCTGCGCCCGCTCATGACGCACGCATTTGCGATGAACGACGCCAATAAGGCGTTCGAGGTCGCGCTCGATCGCTCGCAATCGATGAAGGTGCACCTGAATTTCGATTGAAGCCGCACGTCCGAGAGGCGCGCGCATCCCATTCACAAGCGGTATTAACGCCCGTCAAGAGGCGAGAACCGAAGGAGACATCGCATGATTAAAAGTCAACGCTGGTTTGTCGTGGCGCTGCTGTTTCTCGCAGGCGTCATCAATTATCTGGACCGCTCGGCGCTGTCTATCGCCGCGCCGCTGATCCAGAAAGACCTCAACTTTTCGCACGCGCAAATGGGCGTGGTGTTCAGCAGCTTCTTCGTCGGCTACGCGTTGTTCAATTTCGTGGGCGGCGTGCTGTCGGATAAGGTCGGAGCAAAACGCGTGTTCGGCACGGCAATGGGCGTATGGTCCGTGTTTTGCGGAGCAACGGCGCTTGCGACGGGCATTGGTTCGCTCATCGTCTTGCGCGTGCTCTTCGGCATGGGCGAAGGGCCGTTCAGCTCGTCTAACAGCAAGATGGTCAACAACTGGTTTCCGCGCAAGGAAGTCGCGAGCGCGATCGGCGTGATCAGCTCCGGCACGCCGCTTGGCGGCGCGCTCGCGGGTCCGGTGGTGGGCTTCATGGCGGTGCAGTTCGGCTGGCGCTGGGCCTTCGTCGCAATCATGCTGCTGGGGCTGCTTTGGCTGATCGCATGGGCCGCGACCACGACTGAACATCCGCAGCAGAACGCGCGTGTCTCGCAGGCGGAGATGGAGCTCATTCTGGCCGGTCAGGCGGATGAACATGCCATCACCCATTCGGCCGATGGCGAGAAGCTCGGCCTCGGCCACTTCCTGCGCAAGCCGATCATTCTCGCGACGGCCTTCGCGTTCTTCTCGTATAACTATGTGCTGTTCTTCTTTCTCTCGTGGTTCCCGACGTATCTGACGGAAGCGCATCACCTGAGCTTGCATGACATGAGTATCGCCACGGTGATCCCGTGGGTACTCGGCAGCATCGGGCTCGCAGCGGGCGGCTTCATCTCTGACCTGATTCTGCGGTTGACGGGCAGGCCGCTCCTGTCGCGCAAGATCGTGCTCGGCACCTGCCTCGGCGCGGCGGCGGTGTGCGTCGCGCTGGCCGGCCGCGTGGCCAGCACGCAAAGCGCGGTCGCGTTGATGTCGGTCTCGATCTTCTTCCTCTATGTGACGGGCGCCGTGTATTGGGCCGTGATTCAGGACACGGTGCCGCGCGAACATGTGGGCGGCGTCGGCGGCTTCGTGCATCTGCTGGCGAATCTGGCCGGCGTGATTGGACCCGCGGTTACCGGCTTCATCGTGCAGGCGACGCATGGCGCATACGGCAGCGCATTCGTGCTGGCGGGCGGGATTGCGGTGCTCGGCGCGGTGTGCTCGGTCGTATGGATTCGCGAGCCGCGTGCAGGCACGCTGACCATCAAACGTGCATGGTAGTATGGTGCGAAGCCTCGCGACGTATCGCTGAGGCTTCCCACCCGATGCTCTCCGTAGTTTGCAAAAATGCCGACCAGGAATTTCTCCGCCAGCAAGCCTTCGATTTCCGCCGATGCAACGCTCGCCGCGCCGCGCGCCCGGCGTCGGGCGAGCGCGCAGCAAGGCGAGCATGTCGCGCTGCCCGACCTGACCGCGAACGTGTCGTTCGATTCGCACGAACCCATCGGCAAGCAGATTTTCCGGGCGTTGCGGCAGGCCATTTTTATCGGACAGATGGCGCCCGGCACACCGCTTTCGGAGAAGGACGTCTCCGACATGTTTCAGGTGTCGCGACAGCCCGTGCGCGAGGCGTTCATCAAACTGGTCGAGGCGGGCGTGTTGCAGGTCTTGCCGCAACGCGGCACCTTCGTGAAGCGCATCTCGCCGCGTCAGGTGCGCGAAGGGCGCTTCATTCGCGAAGCGATCGAAGCAGCCGTCGTGCGCAAAGCGGCTGTGTCGATTACCGACGAGCAATTGCAGGCGCTTACCGACAACATCCGTGACCAGAAGCTCGCGGCGAAATCGAACGACACGGCCGCGTTTCTCGCACTCGACGAGGCGTTTCATTACGCGATCGCCCAAGCAATAGATTGCACGGCCGCGTGGGAAACCATCCAGGACATCAAGGCGCAGATGGACCGCGTGCGTTACTTGAGTCTGCCCGACGTGTCGCCACTCGATCTGCTAATCAAACAGCACGCGAAAATTCTGGCCGGCTTGCGCGCCCGCGATCCGGCCGCCGCCGAAGCCGCGATGCGCAGTCATCTGCGCGAAATTCTCGTGTCGCTCGGTCCCATCGCCGCGCGCAATCCCGCGTGGTTCGAAGCGGACGAACCCGAGCGCGTGCCGCTGTCCACGTAAATACGTCGCGCTGGACAGGTCCCGAAACGCGCCGTCTTATGGCAAAGTGTGCCGTTTAAAAGCCATGAGGTGAGGGGCCAATGACAGGTCGCCTGGTCTATGTGATGGGGCCGTCCGGCGCGGGTAAAGACGCGTTGCTGGGCTTTGCGCGCAAGCATCTCGCGGGCGAGCCGATTCTTTTCGCGCATCGTTACATTACGCGGCCAAGCGGCAATGGCGAGGAACATGTGGCGCTCAGTGTCGAGGAGTTCGCCGCGCGTTCGTTGCTCGGTCTCTTCGCGCTCGAGTGGTCGAGTCATTCGCTGCACTATGGCATCGGCATCGAACTCGATGCGTGGCTCGCGCGTGGTTGCACGGTGGTCGTCAACGGTTCGCGTCAGTATCTGCATCATGCGCTCGCGCGCTATCCGCGGACCGAAGTCGTGCATGTGAACGCCGCGCCGCATATTCTCGAAGCGCGTCTCGGCGCACGCGCGCGCGAATCCGCGGAACAGGTGGCCGCGCGGCTCGCACGTCACGCGCCTTTCAGCTTACCCGACGGCGTGCGCTGCGAGTCGATCGACAACTCAGGCGAACTCGAAGACGCGGGTCATGCCTTGATCGCCTTCCTCAAGGGCCATGCCCGGCTATAGTGCTGGACATCGAGCTGCCCGAGCGTGCATCACGCTTACGGCCGCCTTTGCATCTGCCTTCATTCAGCTTCACCCATCACGGAGTCCCTTGAAAAATGAGCGAAACCGCGCGTTTGACCGAACTAGCCGATCTGATTCCCGCCACCGAAAGCCTGCGCGACATTCGCCATCACATTCATCGCCATCCCGAACTGGCTTACGAGGAATTGCAGACGGGCGCGCTCGTCGCCGGCAAACTCGAAGAATGGGGCTGGCAGGTGACGCGCGGTGTCGGTGAAACCGGCGTGGTCGGTACGTTGAAAGTGGGCGAGGGCACACGCAGCATCGGCATTCGCGCGGACATGGACGCGTTGCCGATCGTCGAGGAAACCGGCTTGCCTTATGCGAGCGGCACGCACGGCAAGATGCACGCGTGCGGCCACGACGGTCACACGACGATGCTGCTCGGCGCGGCCCAACGCCTCGCGGCCACGCGCAATTTTTCGGGCACGGTGCATCTGTATTTTCAGCCGGCCGAAGAAAGCGGCATCGACAGCGGCGCGAAGAAAATGATCGAAGACGGCCTGTTCGAGCGCTTTCCGTGCGACGCCGTGTTCGGTGTGCACAATCATCCGGGCGCGGAGCCGGGCGTGCTGCTGTTTCGCAAGGGGCCGTTCATGTCGGCGGGCGACAAGGCGATCATCACGATCGAAGGCGTGGGCGGTCATGCGGCGCGTCCGCATCTGACGGTCGATCCGGTCGTGATCGCCGCGAGCATCGTAATGGCGTTGCAGACGATCGTCGCGCGCAACGTCGATCCGTCGCAACCGGCGGTGGTGACGGTCGGCTCCATGCATGCGGGCACGGCGAACAACGTGATCGCAAGCACGGCGAAGCTGGAACTGAGCGTGCGTTCGTTCAGCGCCGAAGTGCGCGCGCTGCTGAAAAAGCGCATTACCGAACTCGCCGAAACGCAGGCCGCGAGTTATGGCGGCAAGGCCATCGTCGAATATATCGAAGGCTATCCGGTCGTGATTAATTCGGATCACGAAACAGATTTCGCCATCGAAGTCGCGCGCGAACTGGTGGGCGACGACAAGGTCGTCGCACAGACCGACATGCTCATGGGCAGCGAGGACTTTGCGTTCATGCTGCAACAGCGGCCAGGCACGTTCCTGCGTATCGGCAACGGAGTCGGCGAGGACGGCTGCATGGTGCACAACCCGCACTACGACTTCAACGACCGCAATCTGCCGGTGGGCGCGGCGTTCTGGACGCGTCTTGTGGAACGGTATCTGAGCCGCTAGACGCCTGGACGCAGGCAGTGGCGCTTGTGCTTCAACGTTATTCACGCAGAAGCGCAAGCACAAGCGCCAGCGCCATCACCCGCGCCGCGCCACCATCTCCGACACGCTTTGCGCCGCGTGTTGCAGCGGCTCGAGAAACGCCTTCACCATCTGCTTCGCGGAATTGCGCTGCGCATTGCCGCTGATGTTCATCGCCGCGATCACGCGTCCTTGGCGATTGCGGATCGGCGCGGACAGCGAAATCAGACCGCCTTCGAGTTCCTGATCGACGATGGCCCAGCCCTGGCGGCGCACCTGCGCGATCAGCTTCTTTAGTTCTTCCTTGTCCGTCACCGTGCGCGGCGTGTGCGCGTAAAGCGGCGAGGAATTCAGCGTTGCGTCGAGCGTTTCGTCGTCGAGCGCGGACAGCAGCACGCGGCCCATCGACGTGCAATACGCCGGCAAGCGGCTGCCGATCGACAGGTTGATCGTCATGATCTTGTGCGTCGGCACGCGCAGCACATACACGATCTCGGTACGGTCGAGCACGGCCGCCGAGCAGCTTTCGTGAACCTGCGCGGACAATTCCTCCATGACCGGCTCGGCGAGATTCCAGAACGGCATCGACGTCAGATAGGCGAAGCCGAGGTCGAGAATTTTCGGCGTGAGACGGAACAGGCGCCCTTCGGCTTCGACATAACCGAGCGTCTGCAAGGTCAGCAGAATGCGGCGCGCGCCGGCGCGCGTGAGGCCGGTCGCGGCGGCGACGTCGGTGAGCGTCTGTTCGGGGCGCTTCGCGTCGAACGCGCGAATCACCGCGAGGCCGCGCGCGAACGACTGCACGTAGGAGTCGCCCGGTTTGTCCGGGGCCGGTTCGGCGCTGGCGGAAACGTCGGAGGACGGCGGCAAGGCTTTGCTCATGGACCTGGGAGAATGCGTTCGAAGGGCTCGGGCACCGCTGGCGTCGAGTGAATCGACCTCGGTCGACCGTGATCGACGCTTGATCAACATGCGGATGCGCAAAGGCGTGACGATAGCTTAAGCCTTCTGTTTCGCCAACTTAAGCACCCTGCGCTTGAGAAACCCAGGGTATCCGAGGATGCCGTCCGCATCGAAAATTTGTATGATGACCCGATAACATGACAACGAGGTAGTGCATGTTCGACAAGATTCCAGCGCGCGCATTGAGCGACACGGTCGCGCAGCAGCTTCTCAAGCAGATCGACAAGGGCACGTTCACGCGCGGCGGCAAGCTGCCGACCGAGGCGGTGCTCGCGCAACAGTTCGGCGTGAGCCGCACGGTGATTCGCGAAGCGATCTCGCGGCTGAAGAATGAAGGCGTGGTCGAGCCGCGTCAGGGCAGCGGCGTGTTCGTCGCGGCGCATGGGACGGTGCGGCCGCTGCGTATCGACTACGCGGAAGCGGTCGAGCCTGGCTCCGTCGTGCAGATTCTCGCGCTGCGGCGGGCGATCGAAGCCGAAGTCGCGTCCGAGGCCGCGATGCGCCGCACCGACGCCGACATGATGGCCATCGACGCCGCGCTCGCGAAGATCGACGAGGCTGTCGCCGAGGGCGAAGACGGCGTGACCGAAGACGTCGCGTTTCATCGCGCGATCGCGGCGGCCACCGGCAATCCGTATTTCCTCAAAACGCTCACGTTCCTGAACCAGTATCTCGAGGCCGGCACGGTCGTCACGCGTCGCAATGAAGCGTTGCGCGAGGACTTTTCGCGTCAGGTGCGCGAAGAGCATGCGGCCATTGCCGCCGCGATTCGCGCGGGCGATCCGATGGCCGCGCGCAATGCGGCGCGAACGCATATGTACAACGCGGCGCGGCGGCTCGCGGAAGCGGGCATTTGCTGATGCAAAGCCCCGTGCCCGGCGTATTCCCGCGCCGATTCGCGTGAGCACTTAACAGACTTCAGAGAGGTTCGAGCATGTCCAGAAATGTCGGTGTCATCGGTCTTGGCGCAATGGGCCTGGGCGTCGCGCGCTCGTTGCTGCGCGCGGGCTTTCGCGTTCACGCGTGCGACCTGCGCAGTGAAGTGCTGCAGGGCTTCGTGAACGAAGGCGGCGTGGGTTGCGCATCGCCCGCCGAACTCGGCGCGCAATGCGAGGTGGTCGTCACGCTGGTCGTCAACGCTGCGCAAACCGAAGCCGTGCTGTTCGGCGCACAAGGCGCGGTTTCGGCGATGAAGCCGGGCGGCGTCGTGATCGCAAGCGCGACGGTCGCGCCCGACTTCGCGATCGAACTCGGCAAGCGTGTTCAAGCAGCCGGCTTGCAGATGCTCGATGCACCGGTCTCGGGTGGCGCGGCGCGCGCGGCATCCGGCGAGATGACGATGATGACGTCCGGCCCCGCCGCGGCTTATGCGGCCTGCGAGGACGTGCTGGCGAAGATGGCCGGCAAGGTCTATCGCCTCGGCTCGGCGCATGGCGCGGGATCGAAGGTGAAGATCATCAACCAGTTGCTCGCCGGCGTGCATATCGCGGTGGCGGCGGAGGCGATGGCGCTCGGCTTGCGCGAAGGCGTCGATCCCGACGCGCTGTACGACGTCATCACGCACAGCGCGGGCAATTCGTGGATGTTCGAAAATCGCGTGCCGCACATACTCACTGGCGATTACACGCCGCTGTCGGCCGTCGATATTTTCGTCAAGGATCTCGGCCTCGTGCTCGATACCGCGCGCCGCTCGAAGTTCCCGTTGCCGCTCTCGGCGGCGGCGCATCAGATGTTCATGATGGCGTCCACGGCCGGCCACGGCGGCGAGGACGATTCCGCGGTCATCAAGATTTTCCCCGGCATCGACGTGCCGGCGGCCAAGTAAGCGGGAGCGCCTGCCATGACGGCTACGACACAACGCGCGCTGCTCGGCTGCATCGCCGACGATTTCACGGGCGCGACCGACCTCGCGAATATGCTGGTGCGCGGCGGCATGCGCACCGTGCAGACCATCGGCGTTCCTCAGGATGGCGAAACGATCGCGGCGGATGCAATCGTCGTCGCGCTGAAGTCGCGCACGATTCCGGCCGCCGATGCGGTCGCGCAATCGCTCGCCGCGCTCGACTGGTTGCGCGCGCAAGGGTGCCGCCAGTTCGTTTTCAAATATTGCTCGACGTTCGATTCGACCGATGCGGGTAACATCGGCCCGGTGACGGATGCGTTGCTCGACGTGCTTTGCGCCGACGACAAGGCAAGCGCTTTCACGATTGCATGCCCGGCGTTTCCCGAGAACGGCCGCACGATTTTTCGCGGGCATCTGTTCGTCGGCGACGCATTGCTCAGCGAGTCCGGCATGGAGAATCATCCGCTCACGCCGATGCGCGACGCGAACCTCGTGCGCGTGCTGCAACGTCAGACGCAATCGCAAGTCGGGCTCGTGCGCTATGACGCGGTGGCAAAAGGCGCCGCGGCAGTGCGCGAATCGTTCGACGCGTTGCGTAAGCAGGGCGCACGCATGGCAATCGCCGATGCGGTCTCCGACGCCGATCTATACGTGCTCGGCGAAGCCTGCGCCGATCTCAGGCTGATCACGGGCGGCTCGGGCATCGCACTCGGTTTGCCGGCCAACTTTCGCCGCGCGGGTTTGCTTCAGCCACAAGACGATGCCGCGCAGTTGCCGGCCGTCGAAGGTTTGTCGGCGGTGCTCGCGGGCAGCGCGTCGAAAGCGACCAACGCGCAAGTCGCGGCGTGGCGCGACACGCGTCCCGCGTTTCGCATCGATCCGCTCGCGGCCGCGCGCGGCGAGGCCGTCGTCGAACAGGCGCTCGCATTCGCGCAAACGTACCTCGACAAAGGCGAGCCGATGCTGATCTATGCAACCGCCACGCCCGACGAAGTCAAAGCGGTGCAACGCGAACTGGGCGTCGATAAGGCAGGGCATCTGGTCGAAGCCACGTTGGCGTCGATTGCGCGCGGTCTTTATGAGCGCGGCGTGCGCAAGTTCGTCGTGGCGGGCGGCGAGACGTCGGGCGCAGTGGTGCAGGCGCTCGACGTACACAGCTTGCGCATCGGCGCGCAGATCGACCCGGGCGTGCCCGCGACTGCGACGACCGGTTCTCAACCGCTCGCGCTCGCGCTGAAGTCCGGCAATTTCGGCGCAACGGATTTCTTCGAAAAAGCGCTGCGCCATCTGAGCGGAGCCGCTTGATGACTAGTGAACTGACTAGCGCAACGACCGGCGCAACGAAGGGCGCAACGAAGGGCGCACCCGCCATCCATGCAACCAACGAAGCGCGCGTGCGCGAAGAAATCTGCATAACAGGCGCGAGTCTTTATCAGCGCGGCTATACGGTGGGCAGCGCCGGGAACATCAGCGCGCGTCTCGACGACGGCTGGCTCATCACGCCGACGGATGCGTGCCTCGGCCGCCTCGATCCCGCCGACATCGCCAAAGTCGATCTCGACGGCAACGCGGTGTCGGGCGGCAAGCCGTCGAAAACGCTCGCGCTGCATCGCGGCATCTATGCGCGCAACGGCGAGGCGCGCGGCATCGTGCATACGCATTCGACGCATCTCGTCGCGCTTACGCTTGCGGGCGTGTGGAACGAGAGCGACGTACTGCCGCCGATCACCCCGTACTACGTGATGAAAGTGGGCCACGTCCCGCTGATTCGTTACAGCAGGCCAGGCGACCCGCAAGTCGCCGAGCAAATCGCCGCGCTGGCCGGCAGCGTTCGCGCGGTGTTGCTCGAGCGGCTCGGTCCGGTGGTGTGGGAGCGCTCGGTCGCGCAGGCGTCGTATGCACTGGAAGAACTCGAGGAAACCGCACGTTTGTGGCTCATGACGAATTCGCGGCCCGCGCCGCTTTCCGAAGCCGCGCTCGAAGAACTGCGCAGCGTGTTCGGCGCGCGCTGGTAGCCGGTTGCAACGGACCATCCAAAGCCAGATCGCCCAAGGCGACGCATCACACATCCATCCAAGGAGACATTGCATGAGTTCGTATCAGGCCGTATCGGGCCAGCCGATTGCGGCGGCCCTGGGACAACCCGGCGCCGCGGAAATCGAGCGTACCTACAAGAAAGTGTTCTGGCGCATCGTGCCGTTCCTGATGCTGTGCTACGTGGTCGCTTATCTCGACCGTGTGAACGTGGGCTTTGCCAAGCTGCAAATGTCGCAGGATCTCGCGTTTAGCGAAACCGTGTTCGGCCTCGGCGCGGGCGTGTTCTTCATCGGCTATTTTCTGTTCGAGTTGCCGAGCAATATTCTGATGCACAAGCTCGGCGCGCGTATCTGGATTGCGCGAATCATGATTACCTGGGGCGTGATGTCGGCGCTGTTCGTGTTCGTCAAGACGCCCGCGCAGTTCTATATCTTGCGCTTTCTGCTCGGTCTCGCCGAAGCCGGTTTCTATCCTGGCGTGATCCTTTATCTGACGTACTGGTTCCCGTCGCATCGGCGCGCGAAGATCATTGCGGTGTTCATGTCGGCGATTCCGGTGTCGGGCATTTTCGGCAATCCGCTGTCCGGCTGGATCATGCAGTCGTTTCATAACAGCTCGGGTCTCGCGGGCTGGCAGTGGATGTTCCTGATCGAAGCGGTTCCCGCGGTTGCAATCGGCATTGCGACGATCCTGTATCTCGACAACGGCATCGCGAGCGCGAAGTGGCTGAGCGAAACCGAAAAGCGCTTGCTCAGCGATGAAATCGCCGCATCGCAGCCGAAGGAAAAAGCCAATGCGCATTCGCTGCGCGCCGTGTTCCGCGATCCGCGCACGTGGTGGATGTCGCTGATCTATTTCGCGTTCGTCACCGGGCAATATGGTTTGACGTTCTGGATGCCGACGCTCATCAAATCGACAGGCGTTAGCGGTGCGTTCAATATCGGCTTGCTGAGCGCGATTCCGTTTCTCTGCGCGATCGTCGTGATGAATCTGATGGGCCATAGCGCCGACAAGCGCCGCGAACGCCGCTGGCATCTGATCGTGCCGGCGCTGTTCGGCGCGGTGGGCTTCACGGTAGCGGCTTCGTTCGCGAGCAACACGGTTGTGTCGATTGCGTTTCTATCGCTCGCCGCAGCCGGCGTGCTGACCTGCGCGCCGCTTTTCTGGTCGCTGCCGACGGCGTTCATGTCGGGCGCGACCGCGGCGGCAGGCATCGCGATCATCAATTCGATCGGGAATCTCGCGGGTTTCGCGAGCCCTTATATGATCGGGTATCTGAAAGACCTGACGCACAGCACGCAGTCCGGCATGTATGTGCTGGCCGGCATGCTGGTGATCGGCGCGATTGCCACGTGGCTCACGCCCGCGAAACTGGTCAACCGTTAATCGTCCTGCGCGCGGCTTACGCATTGCCTGGTGTTGTTTGCCGCGCGCCGAACATCGCTTCAAAGGAGTTGCCGCCATGCCTCGCTTCGCCGCGAATCTGTCGATGATGTACAACGAGCACGCTTTCCTGGACCGCTTCGCCGCCGCGGCGAAAGACGGCTTCAAAGCGGTCGAGTTTCTGTTCCCCTACGATTTCCGCGCGGAAGAAATCAAGGCGCGTCTCGATGCGAACGGCCTCACGCAAGCGCTCTTCAATGCGCCGCCGGGCGACTGGGCAAGCGGCGAGCGCGGCATCGCGACGCTGCCGGGGCGTGAAGACGAGTTCCGCCGCAGCATCGACACCGCGCTCGACTACGCGCGGGTGATCGGCAATCGCAAGCTGCATGTGATGGCCGGCCTGATCGCCGCCGATCAGCCGCGCGAGCGGCATCGCGAGGTGTATCTGCAAAACCTTGCGCATGCCGCGAAGGCCGCGCAAGCGGAGGGCATCACGATCGTGATCGAGCCGATCAATACACGCGACATGCCGGGCTTTTTTCTCAACCGGCAGGACGAAGCGCAAGCCATTTGCGCGGAAGTCGGCGCGCCGAATCTGAAGGTGCAGTTCGACTGTTATCACTGCCAGATCGTCGAAGGCGATCTTGCGATGAAACTGAGGCGCGATTTCGCGGGCATCGGCCACATTCAGGTCGCGGGCGTGCCCGAGCGGCACGAGCCGGACACGGGCGAGATCAACTATCCGTATCTGTTCGAGGTGATCGACGCGCTCGGTTACGACGGCTATATCGGCTGCGAATACCGGCCGCGCGCCGCGACGTCCGCGGGACTCGGCTGGTTAAAGCCCTATCTGAACGCAGCGTGAACGCAGCGTGAACGCGGCCCGATAACCCAACACGAGGACTCAAGCGAATCATGAAAGTACTCATTACCGGCGGCGCAGGTTTTCTCGGTCAGCGCCTCGCGCGTGAACTGCTCGCGCGCGGTTCGTTGAAAGACGCGCAGGGCGCGCCGCAAGCAGTCACGGAACTCGTGCTGCTCGACGTCGTGCAAGCCAACGATTTCGGCGACAGCCGCGTGCGCACCGAAGTCGGCGATATCGCCGAGCGCAGCGTGCTCGAACGCGCGATCGACGGCCAGACAGCGGCGATTTTTCATCTTGCCGCCATCGTCAGCGGGCAGGCCGAAGCGGATTTCGATCTCGGCATGCGCATCAATCTGGATGCGTCGCGTCTGCTGCTGGATGTCTGCCGGCAACGCGGACATCGGCCGCGCGTGCTGTTCACGAGTTCGGTCGCGGTGTACGGCGGCGAGTTGCCCGAGGTCGTGAAGAACGATACGGCGCTCAATCCGCAGTCGTCGTACGGCGCGCAGAAAGCGATCGCCGAATTGCTGCTCAACGATTACTCGCGGCGCGGTTTCGTCGATGGACGCGTGCTGCGTCTGCCGACCATCAGCGTGCGGCCGGGCAAGCCGAACGCGGCGGCGTCGTCGTTCGCGAGCGGCATTATCCGCGAGCCGCTGAACGGCGAAGAGGCTCTGTGTCCGGTCAACGGCTCGACGCGCCTGTGGCTGCTGTCGCCGCGCAAGGCGATTGAATGCCTGATCGGCGGCCTCGAGCTGAATGCCGCCGCGCTCGGCAACCAGCGCGTGCTGAATCTGCCCGGCATTTCGGTCAGCGTCGATGAAATGGTCGCGGCGTTGCGCGAAGTAGCCGGCGAGGAAGTCGCGAAACGGATCGTGTGGCAGGCGGATGCGCGCGTGGAAAAGATTGTCGGCAGTTGGCCCGGACGATGGGATACGTCGCGCGCCGAGCAGCTCGGCTTGCGCGGCGATCAAAGTTTCGCCGATGTGATCCGCGGCTATATCGCCGACGAAGGCATCTCGCTCCGCTGACGTCCCTTTAGCGTCCCTTCAAACGCCCCTTCAGCCTCGCGCCGCAGCCTTGCAAACACGGGCCGCGGCGCGAGCGCCTCAATCGTCAGACGCTTTGCCGTGCGCGTTCCGGCTTCTCACGTATTCCCTGGTGCAAGCCGGCGTTTGCTTGACAGCGTTTCCGCCGCGCGCCTATCATCGAGTCTTGTTGTTCGATATATGACCGTCTGTTCGCATAAAGAACAAAACAGCCGGTGACTCGAACGCATCGTTCACTATCCTGCGCTAAGCTGAATTCCCGCGAGTACCGCCCGGCAGCCCGTCCGGCCGATGCCCGACTCATCCGTGCGCTTCTGCCGGCGCCGCGCGCAGTACATCACTGGAGACATCACATGTCCGAAGCATTCCTGTGCGACGCGATTCGCACACCCATCGGCCGCTATGCGGGTTCGCTGTCGTCGGTACGCGCCGACGATCTGGGCGCGGTGCCGCTCAAGGCGCTGATGGAGCGCAACCCGAACGTCGACTGGAACGCCATCGACGACGTGATCTACGGCTGTGCCAATCAGGCCGGCGAAGACAACCGCAACGTCGCGCGCATGTCGCTGCTGCTCGCGGGCTTGCCGCAAGCGGTGCCCGGCTCGACCGTGAACCGCCTGTGCGGTTCGGGCATGGACGCGGTCGGCATCGCGGCGCGCGCGATCAAATCGGGCGAGGCCGCGTTGATGGTGGCAGGCGGCGTCGAAAGCATGAGCCGCGCGCCGTTCGTGATGGGCAAGGCGACCAGCGCGTTTTCGCGCCAGGCGGACATCTACGACACGACCATCGGCTGGCGTTTCGTCAATCCGTTGATGAAGCAGATGTACGGCGTCGACTCGATGCCCGAGACCGGCGAAAACGTCGCGAGCGACTACAACATCAGCCGCGCCGATCAGGATGCGTTCGCGCTGCGCAGCCAGCAAAAAGCCGCGCGCGCGCAGAAGGACGGCACGCTCGCGCAGGAAATCGTCGGTGTGACGATCGCGCAGAAGAAGGGCGATCCGATCACCGTGTCGCAAGACGAGCATCCGCGCGAAACGAGCCTCGAGACGCTCGCGAAACTGAAGGGCGTCGTGCGCCCTGACGGCACCGTGACCGCGGGCAACGCGTCGGGCGTCAACGACGGCGCTGCGGCCCTGCTGCTCGCCAACGAAGAAACCGCGAAGCGCTTCGGCCTCACGCCGCGCGCGCGCGTGCTCGGCATCGCGACGGCCGGCGTCGCGCCGCGTGTGATGGGCATCGGCCCGGCGCCCGCCACGCAAAAACTGCTGGCGCGTTTGAACATGACGATCGATCAGTTCGACGTGATCGAGCTGAACGAAGCGTTCGCGTCGCAAGGCATTGCGGTGCTGCGCACGCTCGGCGTGGCCGACGACGACGCACGCGTGAACCCGAACGGCGGCGCGATCGCGTTGGGTCATCCGCTCGGCATGAGCGGCGCGCGTCTCGTTACGACGGCGATGTACCAGTTGCAACGCACGCAAGGGCGCTTCGCGTTGTGCACGATGTGCATCGGCGTCGGACAGGGAATTGCAATCGCAATCGAACGCGTGTGATGTTCTGAACGCGTCTGCGTTAGATAACGCTCCGCGCACAACAGCCTCTTCGCCCAACAGCGAAGAGGCTGTTTTTTTGCATGGATGCCTGCGGCCCTTCGCGCGATTGAAGCTTTCTGTAAGGCATGTACAATCTTTGCGCTGCACCTTTAATCAAGCGTCCTGAATATATGCGTATTGAGCGATGCGAAATGCGCATTGAATAAAGGGCGATTCATCGAGGAGAGCGTAAATGAAGTCAGCGACGATTGCAGCGGCATTGGCAGCAGCGATGCTCGCGGCGGCTCAACCGGCATGGGCGCAAGACGCGATGGCGAGCGCCGCGCAAGACATTGTGAGCGCGGTACAGCCGGTGCATCTGAAGGCCACGATCGTGGGCATCGATCCCGGCAGCCGCGCGCTGACGCTGAAGGGCGCAGGCGGTAACGTGGTGGTCGTGCTCGTGGGTCAGCAAGTTGCCGGCTTCGAGAAGCTCAGAGTCGGCGATCGTGTCGATGCGCTCTACAAGAACGCGCTGCTCGTGAAGGCGGATCGGGTCGACGGCAAAGGCAAGGGCATTCGCGAACGTGTCGATACGCAGGTTTATGCGCCGGCTTCGGGCGGCTTCGAATCGGCGCGCCAGGTCGAAGTGCTTGCCACCGTGCAGAAGATCGACCGCAAACGGCGCCTCGTCACGCTGCGCGGCGCCTATCAGACGCAGACGCTAGAAGCCGGTCCGCAAGTCGATCTGACCGGTGTGAAAGTGGGCGATACGATCCATGCGGTGTTCGTCTCCGCTGCGGCCGTCGAGGTCACGCCGCAAGATACGCAGTAAGACACAATTCGGTAAAGCATGAGTATTTGCGCGGCGCGATGGCCTGCAAGAGACCATCGCGCCGTTGCACTTTTCGCGAGCGTGTTTCGCACGCGGGAAGCATGTCAACGCGGTGTCGGCGGTCCCAGGCCCAGGCGGGCGAGCCGGCTTAGACAACGCCTGAACAAGCCCTGTGCGGGCAACAGATAAGTCAGCGAGACATGCGCCGTGCGCTCGCCGTCGATGCTGAGCCATATGCGTTCGCCGCGCTGCAGGCTGAACGTTTGACCCGGCACCAACCAGTGATCGTAAGGCGAACTAACGCGCGTCAGCCAAAGACGCGCGCCGTTCACCGCGAGCGTGCTGTCGGCTTCGACGCGCCATGTCAGCGTCGCTCCGGGCGCGACGGGGAAATGCACCACCACCTTCGGCAGACGCTCGTCCTGCTGATACGCCAGAACACGTGCGTCGTCGTCCATGCACTGCGGGCTTGCCTGATCCATCTTGCTCTCCGTTATAGAGCCGGCTGACGGAGGCGCCCACAAAACAAAAGGCCCCTTCCGTTACCGGCGGGGCCTTGGGGGCTTGTTTTACAGATTCAGACTGCTAACGCGCACATGCTCCCAAAGGCCAGCCGATGACGGCTCGCTTCGGGTGATTAATCGCGACGGCGATGGAGGTGTGCGTGAACATGAATCGAGTGTGCCGTTTTGCCGCACGCTCTGTCAACGGAATTCGGCCGCTATTTTCCGTAGCCGCGGTGGCGGGTGCTGTTAGTTCTGCAACCGCTCCTCCTCGAGCGTCAACGGAAAGCGGATCGTGAACGTCGTGCCCACGCCCTCGCGCGACACGAACTCGATGTGTCCGCCCAGCACGCGGCACAGTTCCTTCACGATGGCGAGTCCGAGCCCGGTGCCGGGAATGTCGTCGTCCGCCGCGCGCTCGAATTCATGGAAGACGCGATCCGCATCGGCGGGCGCGATGCCCACGCCGGTATCGGACACGCGAATCGACCAATGCTCCGGACCGGCCATCGCAAAGTGCAACTCGACCTGTCCTGATTGCGTGTACTTGATCGCGTTGGTAAGCAGATTCACGGCGATCTGCTTGAGCTTCAAACGATTCGACGTCACAGCGGGCAGCGCGGGATCGAATGCCGAGCGCAGCGTCAGCCCCTTTGCCTCGATGGACGGCCGCGACGACGCAACCAGTTCCTCGAAGAGTTCATGCAGATCGACCTGTTCGGGCGTCAACGGCGCGCCGTCGCCGAGTATCACCGAGTACTCGACCATCTGCTCGACGAGCGCCTTCATGTCTTCCGCCTGGCGGTTGGCCAGAGTCAGCGCGGTGTCGGCTTTCGCGGGCGCGCGGGCGATCAGTTGCAGCGCCATCGAAAACGCGTTCAGGAAGTTGCGCAGATCGTGAACCACGCTGCGCGTGATGTGCATGCGCGACTCGTACAATTCGCCGACGAGCCGTTGCTTCAGCGTGAGTTCGTGATTGGCGCGTTCGAGCCGCCCGGTGTATTCGTCGATCTTGCGGTCGCGTTCGCTGACCACTTCCCTGATCGACGTGAGCGTGACGACGCTCAGCGTTTCGGCGATCATGCGGCGCGCGCGCCGCTCATGCCGGCGCGTGAATGTGCCGTCGCGCGACGCGTAGTCTTCGAGTGCATCGGCGAGAACCTGGTGGAAAAGGTCGAGTTCCCGCACGAGTTCTTCGATGCGATAGCCCTGGCGCCAGCGCACCAGGCCGTGCTTTCGGGCATCGCGTTCGATGGCCGGTTCGACGCTTTCCAGGTCTTCAATATCGAGCGCCGCGCACAAGCCTTCGAGAATTTCCGGCAGATGGTCGGCGAGTTGCTGATACGTGAGCTTGTCGGCTTCCACGAGGTCGGCGTCGCCGAAAACCGCGTTCATCCATTGCTCTGTTAGTCGGAGCCGCTCGGCGCGAATGAAACCGGCGAAGTTGCGCAGCGGGCTAACGCGTTTGTCGTTCATGATGGCGCGGTCGATCAGGTTTTGGGAAGTGCGTCGCTGCAATGGCGGCAGCTCATTATCACCGCAAATCGGCGGCGTGGCGTCGAAATTGCGGGCCGGTCACGTCATGCGTTGCGGTCCCTCAGGAAATCGACGAATGCGCGCAGCGGCGCCGGCACATGACGGTGGCCGGGATAATACAGAAAAGGTCCGGAAAAGCGCTGCCACCACGGTTCGAGAATCGGTTCGAGCGCACCGCTGTCGAGATGCGGCCGAAGCATGGGTTCGAACAGATGGATCACGCCGACGCCCGCGACGGCCGAGTTGATCAGCAGGTCCATTGCTGCGCCCGGCCGCACGAGCAGCGGCCCGGATGGATTCAGTTGCACCACTTCGCCGTCGCGCTCGAAGTACCAGGTCGGCATCGCGCCGCCGGCAAACTGACCGCGCAGGCAAGCGTGCGAAAGCAGCTCGCGCGGATGTTGCGGGCGTCCGCGAAGCGCGAGGTAGTCCGGCGCGGCAGCCGTCGCAAAGCGCTGCACACGTGGACCGATGGGCACGGCGATCATGTCCTGCTCGAGCCGTTCGTCGTAACGGATGCCGGCATCGCAGCCGATCGAGAGCACGTCGACAAAGCCGTCCTCGACGAACACTTCGACGCGTATGTCCGGATACGCTTTCAGAAACGGCGCGATGATATCGGGCAGCACGATGCGCGCGGCGCTCGCGGGCACGTTCAGTTTGAGCGTGCCGCTCGGCTGCTCGCGGAAACCGTTGAGCACGTCGAGCGCCGCTTCCATTTCGCTGAAAAGCGGCGTCAGCTTTTCCAGCAGACGCACGCCTGCTTCGGTCGGCGCGACGCTGCGCGTCGTACGGTTCAGCAGACGCAAGCCGAGCTTTGTTTCGAGCCGGCGCACGGCGACGCTCAGGCTCGACGCGGAAACGCCGCTGCTGCGCGCCGCGTCGCGAAAGCCGCCCGCACGTGCGACCGAGATGAACGCGGTCAGGTCGTTTAATTCCATGGCGATGGTTCGTTTTTGATTGTTCGTTTTTTTGCACGACCCGTGCACGTTAGCCCGCTTTATTAAACGGTGCAATCCCGGCCATACTGCGCTTCAACTACCAGCAAGGAGAGCCTGATGCCGAACCTCGAAATCACCGACACCTTCCCGTTCGCCGGCCGCCAGATCCGGCGCATGGGTTACGGCGCAATGCAACTCGCGGGACCGGGCGTGTTCGGCCCGCCGAAGAATCGCGACGCGGCGCTTGCCGTGCTGCGCGAAGCGGTGGAGCAAGGCGTGAATCACATCGACACCAGCGACTTTTATGGCCCGCATATCACCAACCAGCTCATTCGCGAGGCGCTGCATCCGTATCCCGCCGATCTCGTGATCGTCACGAAGCTGGGCGCGGTGCGCGGCCGCGACGGCGCGTGGCTGGCGGCGCAGGAGCCGCAGGATCTGGAGCGCGGCGTGCAGGACAATCTGCGCAACCTCGGGCTCGACGCGCTCGAAGTGGTCAACATGCGGCTGATGGGCGACGTGCACGCGCCGAGCGAAGGGTCGCTCGAAAAGCAGATCACCGCGCTCGCCGAGCTTCAGCAGCGCGGCCTGATTCGCCACATCGGCCTGAGCAACGCGACGCCGGCGCAAGTGGCCGAGGCGCAGCGCATCGCGAAGATTGTCTGCGTGCAGAACCACTACAACCTCGTGCACCGCACCGACGACGCGCTGATCGATCAACTGGCCGGGCAAGGCATCGCGTATGTGCCGTTTTTCCCGCTGGGCGGCTTTACGCCGATCCAGTCGTCGGCTTTGACGGAGATCGCGCAAACCATCGGCGCGACGCCGATGCAAGTGGCGCTCGCCTGGCTGCTGCAGCGCGCGTCCAACATTCTGTTGATCCCGGGCACCTCGTCGGTCGCGCATCTACGCGAGAACCTGGCGGCGGCCAGCCTGACACTGAGCGGCGAGATTCTCGCGAAGCTGGATGCGATCGGCCGCGGCAATGGTCACGTTGACGGCCAGAGTTAGCCAGCGCATGACGCTTCATCAAACCGAACCGGCAATATGCGCGCGCAACCACTGATGCGCCGGATCGCGATGCGAGCGCTCATGCCACAGCATCGCCATTTCATAGCCGGGGACTTCGACGGGCGACTCGACCACGCGTAACGCAGCGTTATCGCGGACGAGCCGCGCGGGCACCATCGCCACGAGGTCGCTGTTCGCGAGCGCGGAGATCATGAACAGAAAGTGCGGAACGGAAAGCA
Organism: Paraburkholderia sp. RCC_158; assembly: GCF_041355255.1. Taxonomy (NCBI): domain Bacteria; kingdom Pseudomonadati; phylum Pseudomonadota; class Betaproteobacteria; order Burkholderiales; family Burkholderiaceae; genus Paraburkholderia; species Paraburkholderia sp. RCC_158. Next base: position 233,991 of record NZ_JBFUPM010000006.1, read on the forward strand.
CGACTTTGCGTGTGAGACCGGCGCGGGCCAGAACCTGGTCCGTGACGCCGGCAAAGCCGCCGCCGTCCGGCGACACGATCACGTGCTCGAGCTTCGAAAACTGCGCCAACGTGGGCCGCCGTTTGAGACGCGGATGATCCGCGCGTCCGGCCAGCACATAACGCTCGGCAAATAGCACGCGCCGCCGCAAGCCGGCGGGCGCGTCTTCGCTGGTATGAAAGCCGAGGTCGATCTCGCCTTGTTCCGCCTGCTTCGCAATACGCGGCGGCACGGCTTCGACGACCGCGAGCCGCGTGCCGGGCGCTGCGGTGCGCAGCCCTTGCAACGCCGGGAGAACGATGGTCGACTCGGCGTAGTCCGTCGCGGCAATGCGCCAGGTTTGCGTCGCCTGCGCCGGGTCGAAAGGACGCGCGGGCGCGACCGCTTGCTCCAATGCTTCGAGCGCCTGCCGCAACGGCTCGCGCAGCGCCTCGGCGCGCGCGGTGGCGCGCATGCCTCGCGGCCCCGGCAGCAGCAGCGGATCGCCGAGCACATCGCGGAGTTTCGCGAGATGCACGCTTACTGACGGCTGCGAGAAATTCAGCCGCTCCGCCGCGCGCGTCACGTTGAGTTCCGCGAGCAGTACGTCGAGCGTGACGAGCAGATTCAAGTCGAGCTTGCGCAGATTATTCACGGCTATACCTGTCATATCAGCAATTCATTTCCAATATACCGCGCCGGCCACTATCGTGGGTGCATTCCCACATGAATCAAGGCAACGCAAAATGAACGTTCTGATTGTTTATGCTCATCCTGAACCGCGGTCGTTGAATGGATCGCTGAAGGACTTCTCCGTCAAGCGCCTGCAGGAAGCGGGGCACGCGGTTCAGGTCTCCGATCTGTATGCGATGAACTGGAAGGCGCCACTCGATGCAGCCGATAGCCTCGCGCCTGCAACGGGCGAACGCTTCGATCCGTCGCGCGCGTCGAAGCATGCATTCGAGAATGGACTGCAAAGCCCGGACATCGCCGCGGAACAGGCGAAGCTGAAATGGGCCGATGCGGTCATTTTTCAATTCCCGCTGTGGTGGTTCTCGATGCCCGCGATCATGAAGGGCTGGGTGGAGCGCGTCTACGCCTATGGTTTCGCGTACGGCGTGGGCGAGCATTCCGATGCGCGCTGGGGCGACCGCTACGGCGAAGGCATGTTAGCCGGCAAGCGCGCGATGCTCGTCGTCACCACGGGCGGCTGGGAATCGCACTACAGTCCGCGCGGCATCAATGGTCCCATCGACGACGTGTTGTTCCCGATCCAGCACGGCATTCTCTATTACCCCGGCTTCGACGTGCTGCCGCCGTTCGTCGTGTATCGCACGAGCCGCATCGACGAAGAAAAATATCTTGAAGTACGCGATGCGCTCGGCAAGCGTCTGGACAATCTCTGGGATACCGCGCCGATACCGTTCCGTCCGCAGAACGGCGGCGATTATCTGATTCCCGAGTTGACGCTGAAGGACGACATCGCGCCGGGCCGCGAGGGCCTGAGCGTGCATGTCAAATAGCGGAATCGCGCGCGCATGTTGCCGATGCATGCGTCGCGCATGGAGTGAGGCGAATCGTAGGGTTCGTTGAAATTTGGCTGTAAGTCGCCGTTGCTAGAGTCGTCGCTGGAATTTGCCGCCCCGCATGCAGAGCCGCCTGCTGCATCGACTGTGTTGTCCGCACATGTAGAAGGGAGAGCGACGAATATGAGTACAGCACGTCTTGTCTGGCTGATCGCGATGCTGCTTGCCGCCGCTCCCGCATGGGCGTTCCAGTCCCGTGTCGTGACCATTCCGAGCGCGGCCATGCACAAGTCTCTGGAAGCGACAGTCGTGTTGCCCGACCGCTATGCGCGCAGCAACGCGGCCGACCGCTTCCCGGTTGTCTATCTATTGCACGGCTCGGGCGGCGACTACACCGACTGGACCGCCAATTCGCCTATCGGCAGACTCGCCGACCGCTACGGCGTGATCCTCGTGATGCCGGACGGCGGGCGCGAAAGCTGGTACATCGACAGTCCCGTCGATGCGGGTAGCCGCTACGCCACGTATGTCGGCACCGAAGTCGTCGCCTACATCGACATGCATTTCCGCACGATTGCAACCAAAGACGCGCGCGCGATCACCGGCTTGAGCATGGGTGGATTCGGCGCGCTGCATATCGCGCTCGACCGGCCGGACGAATTCGGCGCGGCCGGCAGCATGAGCGGCGCAGTCGATCCGCGCGGTTGCGAGGACGAGCCGGGCATCGATCAGGTGTTCGGCGATCCGGCGCGGCACGCGGACTTCTGGAACAGCGAGGCGATTGTCGAACACGCGCGCAGCTTCGCGAGCGCGCACATGGCGCTGATGATCGACTGCGGCACGAACGATTCGCTCGTGCACTCGAACCGGATGCTGCATGCGCGGCTCGTCGAACTTGGCGTGCCGCATCGGTATGCCGAGCGGCCCGGCGGTCATACGTGGAAGTACTGGGCGAATGCAGTTCAGTACCAGGTGCAGTTTTTTGCGGCCGGTTTCAGACGCAACGGCAGCAGCGCGGTAGCTTGATGCACTGTCACTACCACTGCCGGGTTTTATTTCGGTAACCGAACTAAATTACCGAGGCAGCTTCAGTCGATGCCATGAAACACGGCGTCGTCCGGGCCGAGATACGCGGGCGGTCGCCAGGCCGCGTCGCGCATCGAATGCTGAACCAGTTTTTCGACGCCGAGCAGCACCGCGAATATCGCCATCCGCACCGGGATGCCGTTATCGGTCTGCCGGAAAATCGCAAGCCGCGAATCGTGATTCAGGTCCACGCTCAGGTCGTTCGCGCCCGGCCGGCTGTCGCGCGGCAGCGGGTGCATGATCAGCGTATCGGTGCCGCACACGCTGTCCACCAGCGCCTGGTTGATCTGAAAGTCGGGCGTGTAGCCTTCGAACGATTCGTCGGTAAAGCGTTCTTTCTGAATGCGCGTCGCGTACACCACGTCGGCGCCGCGCAGCCCGCTCGGCAGATCGTGAGTCTGTTCGATCACATGCCCGTTGCGCGAAATCTGCTCGATGATATAGCCCGGCATTTCCAGCATGGGCGGCGAGATCAGCGTGAACTTGATGCCGCGATAGAGCGCCAGCAGCTTGACGAGCGAGTGTACGGTGCGCCCATATTTGAGGTCGCCGACAAGTGCGATATGCGCGCCGTCGACAATCTTGCCGAGCCGCGAGAATTCGCGCTGAATGGTGTAGAGGTCGAGCAGCGCCTGGCTCGGATGTTCGCCGGGGCCGTCGCCGCCGTTGATCACCGGCACGTTGGTCGCGCGCGCGAATTCCGCCACCGAGCCTTGCTCGGGATGGCGGATCACCAGCGCGTCGACGTAGCCGCTCATCACGCGGCTCGTGTCGTAGATCGACTCGCCCTTGGCCATCGACGAAAACGTGAAGCCGGTCGTGTCGCAGACGGAACCGCCGAGCCGGCAGAAGGCCGCGCCGAAGCTCACGCGGGTTCGCGTGCTGGCCTCGAAGAACAGATTGCCGAGCACCGCGCCTTCCAGCACGCGCGAGATTTTTCGGCGCCGCGCGATGGGCTGCATGATGTCGGCGACGCGAAACAGCGCTTCCACCGAGTCGCGCGAGAACTGATCGACCGACAGCAACTGCGGCTTGCCCTCCCACAGCATCTGGCTCGCGAGCGATTGCGAGTCTACGCTCTGCGTATACTTTTCACCCGGCTCGCCATGCAGGACGATCTCGGACACGAATCGCTCGACAATCTCCGGCATCGCGCGCGATTCCTGCGAGTCGTCCGGCAGAAGCCACGTATCCAGCGCTCTTCGCGACACGCCGATGCGGCCCGCGAAGGTCTCGCGCGTCATGTTCAGACGCCGCATGGCGTCGCGGAGAAAGGCTTGTTGCGGGACGCTCATGAAGGCACCTGTCTATCTGAGTGGTTGCGCCGGATATACGCGATGCGTATATTAATTTGCGCGCGATAGAAGTCAAGCAATTTCAAGATGCGCTTTGCCAAGCTGCGCGCGGCGCGGTTACACTGCGCTTCATGCTCTCCGGCCAACTTCTCCGACTCTGCCCGTCGACCGCGCTTCGTTCTGCATTCGCAGACGCGGCGGCCGCGCGCCGCGCGCGCCGCTCGCTCTCGAACGCGCCGCGCGTCGAGCAATGCAGCCTGGAGTTCAGCGCCAAAGCCAAAAAACAGCCGCTCATCTGACCGGAGCACGCTGTTCCGTCAGATGCGACGGAACAGCGGACCACGCGCTTCGGCGGTCCTTCCTGTCTTTCTCCTTCGCACGCTGCCGGAATCGATACGGTCGCTCATCGACGCAAGAGGAAAGACATGTCTATTTTTTCGGGTATCTGGATTCCGCTGATCACGCCTTTCGCCGACGGCGCGGTCGATCACGCCGCGTTGCGTGCGCTCGTGCGCCGCTATGCCGACGCGGATGTCGCGGGGATTGTGGCGCTCGGCACGACGGGCGAGCCGGCCGCGCTCGACGCCGCGGAACAGGACGCGGTGCTGGCGACCATTCTGGAAGCGGCGCACGATGCGCCGTTGCCCGTGGTCGTCGGCGTATCGGGCAACAACACTGCGAGCATGCGCGAGCGCATTCAAGAGCTAAATTCGCTGCCGATCGCCGGCGTGCTGATGGCCGCGCCGTATTACGTGAGGCCGTCGCAGGCCGGCATCGTCAGTCATTTCATGGCGCTTGCCGATGCCAGCGACAAGCCGGTCGTGCTGTACGACATTCCCCAGCGAACCGGCGTGCGGCTTGAACTCGACACATTGCTCGCGCTCGCCGGGCATCCGCGGATTCAGGCGGTGAAGGATTGCGCCGGTTCGCTCGACACCACGCTCGCGCTGATTCGCGACGGCCGCTTGCAGGTGCTCGCGGGCGAAGACCTGCAGATGTTCAACACGCTGTGCATGGGCGGCAGCGGCGCGATTGCGGCGTCGGCGCATGTGCGCACGGAACGCTTCGTCGCGCTGTATCGCGCGCTGGCGGCAGGCGCGCTCGACGAAGCGCGGCGCATTTTTCACACGCTCGTGCCGTTGATTCACGCGTTGTTCGCTGAACCGAATCCTGCGCCGGTGAAGGCATCGCTCGCGCTGCAAGGGCTGATCCGCGACGAACTTCGTCTGCCGATGACGCGCGCGAGCGAAATCCTGGCGCAGCGTCTCGCCGCGTTGGAGCGCGCGTGAGCGGAGCGGCGAACCACGCGGCAAACCACGCGGCAAACCACGCGGCGAACTGCGCGGCGAACTGCGCGGCGAGATGCGTCCCTAATATTTGAGATGCTGCTTTCGGCGATGAAGCGATAATCGGCGCCCTCTATCGATTATCGCCGCCGGCATCCGTCCGGCGGATGCCGCATGCAGTCAGTCAAGTTCGTCCGATTCGTGTTTGTCCTGAATATGCCGCTCACGCGCCGTGCGCGGCGAGCTGCATGCCGCTCGCGCCGGGGAGCGTGCTGATGGCGTTCGTGTTTCGCGCGCGCGACCGGCTCTCCAGCGGTTCCGTGGGACTGATCACGCGCCGTTCGGCGACGGCGCTCGCGCTCGGCGCCGCGCTTGCCGCTGCCGTGCTCGCACTCGCGGCCGGCATTGCGATCGGCAAGTACTGGTCCGCGCGCGGCGTCTCCGGTATGCAAAGCGCGAACCGCATCGAGCGCGATTACGCAATCGACCAGCTCGGCAAGCTCAACGCGTCGGTCGCGCAAATCGAGCCGCGCATTGCGCGCCTCACCGCGCAGGTCGGTGCGCTGCGCGACTTCGAAACCCGTCTGAATACGCCGCGTCCCGCGCCGCTCGCGCCCATTGCCTCGCCGGCCGCTTCGCCTGGCGCCTCGCCTGGCGCTTCTCCCACGCTGCCCGCGTCGAGCGGCGATTCATCGGCCACCGACAGCGAAGGCGAGGGCGGCCCTTCGTTGCCGCCACGACGCTGCGTCGACGCGCCGCGATACCTCGGCGCGCGCCTCGACGCCGAGCGCACCGGCGAGCAACTCAATTGCATCGCCGCGACGCTCGGCGCGCTCGAGCAGCAGACGGCGGCACACGCGGTCGCGTACGCCGCGTTCCCCGGCCGCATGCCCGCCGACGGCGCGCGTTTCGGTTCGCCGTTCGGCAACCGCACCGATCCCTTCACACATCGGCTGAGTTTTCATCCGGGCCTCGATCTGGTCGCGAAAACAGGCACGCCGATTCTCGCCGCCGCGGGTGGCCGGGTGGTCTTCGCAGGCGAGAAGTCGGGTTATGGCAATGCCGTCGAGATCGATCACGGCAACGGATTGATGACCCGTTACGGCCACGCGTCGCGCATCGTCGTGCATGTCGGCGACCTCGTGCTGCCGCGCCAATACATTGCCGATGTCGGCTCGACCGGACGCTCGACCGGCCCGCATCTGCATTTCGAAGTGCTGGTCAACGGCGCGCCCGTCGATCCCGCGGCTTATCTCGCGCTTTTCGCGCCTCCTTCTCATGGCTGACCGCTTTCTTTCCCGCGACGCAAGCCGTGTGGCGCATGGCGCTTATGCACTCGCACCCGTGCGCCCGCTGCGCGTTCGCATCGTCGTGTGGACACTTGTCTGCGGACTGAGCGCGCTGGCCGGCGCGGCCGCGGTGATCGCCGCCGACGCGTGGCGCGCCGGTTTGCCGCTCAGGCAATGCCTGCCGGTTCCCGTCGATAAAAGCGCCGAGGAGACCGAACTGGCTCGTGCGCGCCTCGCGTTGGCGCAAGAGTCGGCCGCGCGCGCGTCGGTGCAGAAAACGGCGGACAGCGCCGCTGCGGAAGTCGCGCGGCTCAACGACCAGTTGCAGTTCCTGCGCGGGCAAAGCAGGGCAGCGCCGCGACGCTAGGCGCGCCGCCGCGCGTGATTCGCGTCATCCATTTTTTTCCGGAGTCCGTATGTTCAGCAAGAAAAAAGCCGCAGGCATTCAGCAAACCAAGCTTGCCACCTTGATTGCACACGACGTGCGCATCGTCGGCGATCTTCAGTTCACCAACGGCCTGCGTCTCGACGGCCACGTGAAGGGCAATGTCAGCGGCGAGCCCGGCGGCCAGACGCTGCTCGTGCTGAGCGACCGCGGTTCGATCGAAGGCAACGTGCATGGCTACGACGTGGTCGTCAACGGCAAGATTGTCGGCGACGTAATAGCGGATCACTTCGTCGAGTTGCAGGCCAACGCGCATGTGACAGGCAACATTTACTATCAGCAATTGCGCATGGATTGCGGCGCGTCGGTGGACGGCAAGCTCACGCGGCGCGACGGAGGCAATGCGCCGACACCGCTCACGTCGATGCTCGACGCCGGACGCGAATCGAACTCGATGGCGCTCAACGAAGCGTAATGACGTGGTGCAATGAGGTGCTGAAGTTCACACCGCGCCTGGCAGCGGGCAGCGTTGCGTGGGTTCGTCGGCGCCCGGCAGATAATCGTGAGCGGCATTCGAGCCCGTCATGCCCCGCATATTTCGCACGACGGCGAGCCGTTGACTGGCGCTGCGATCGAGCGTCGCGAGCATGTCGCGTTCGAGAATCAGCAGCTTGAACGCCAGCACCATGAGCCCGCTCGCGAGCAGCACGTCGCCCGCGAACACGACCGCGTAGACCGCCGACGTGGTCTGCGGATTACCGAGCAGCAACGCGAGATTCGCGCGGTCGAGCAGCACCAGCATGAGCGGCACGATCGCACTGAGCGTCGCGATGGCAGCGCCGATCGCGACGATGGTCCGCGCAAGACCGAGTTGCGGACGGCGTCGGCGGCACACCTCATAGAGCGTGGCGGCGCGATACGGCGCAAAGAACAGCGCGAGCAGAACGGCGCGCGGCAGCATGGGCAGCTTGAGCAACAACGCCCCGCCATACAACACGCAGAATGCGCCCATGACGACAATCGTGGTGCGCCACAAAACCGGGACACCGAACAGTTTGCGCGTGCCGGCCCAGAGCAGGATGCGGCTTTGCAGCGCGAGCGCCGCGGTTGCGAAGAGCAGCAGATCCGTATGCCACGTCAGATGCAACGCAAAGCATGCGGAAGCGATCGCGAGCAGATAAAAAGCGGCGGCCCAGAAGCGGAACGCGCTCACTTGCGCGAACATCCGCGCAAGCACGGTAGCGATCAGTGCGCAGCACAGAAACGTGATTAGCCACAACGCGGTAAACGTCGCTACATCGAATCTCATGAAGTCTCCAGCACCTGTGCAGCTTTTATTGTTTATCGTCGGATCGGGCTACGGCGGAATAACTTTTCTCGCGCATTTCACGCGCATTCCCCGCGTGTCGAATCAGCAGGCGTCGGCGGTCATGGCCCGTCCTCGCAGCAGATCGCCGAAGGCTTCGCCGGTCAACGGCTTGCCGAGCAGGAAGCCTTGCATTTCATCGCAGCGCATCGCCTTTAGCATGTGCATTTGCGACTCGGTTTCGACGCCTTCCGCGACCACGTCCATTTCGAGCGAATGCGCAAGCGCGATGATCGCCGAAACGATCGCGCTGCCTTCCGGGCCGTGCGCGTCGAGACCGTTGGTGAAGAAGCGGTCGATCTTCAGTTGCTTCACGCGAAAACGTTGCAGATACGCGAGGCTCGAATAACCGGTGCCGAAATCGTCGATGGCGATTTCAAAGCCGCTTGCCTGGAACTCGCGAAGCATGTCGATGGTGCGGGGCGCGTCCTGCATCGCGACCGTTTCGGTGATCTCGAACATGATCTGATCGCATTTCACGCCTTCCGTCTTCACGATCTCGAGCATGGTCGGCACGAGATCGGCCTGCAATAGCTGGCGCGGCGACAGATTAATGGCCACCTTGATCGGCGGCAGCCCTTGCGCGATCCAGCGCCTGATTTGCCGGCATGCCTCGCGCAATACCCAGTAGCCGATCTGCACGATCTGCCCCGAACGTTCGGCGATCGGAATAAATTCGAGCGGCGCGAGCGTGCCGAGTTGCGGATCGTGCAAGCGGATCAGCGCTTCGGCGCCCGCGAGCGACTCGCTGCTGCCGTCGAATTTCGGCTGGAAATGCAGCGTGAAATGATGTTCGGCAAGCGCATCGCGCAACGCGTTCTGGATCTGCAGCGTGCGCATCGCCGCTTCGTTCATGCTCCGTTCGAAGAACCGATACGTGCTGCGCCCGGCGCGCTTCGCTTCGTACATCGCGGCGTCCGCGTGCTTGAGCAGCGTGTCGACGGTATCGCCGTCCTCGGGAAACAACGCAATGCCGATGCTCGGCATCACCTGCAGCGGCTGCGAATCGGCCCACGTGTCGTGCCGCATGCGTTCGAGTACGCCTTCCGCGAGCGTGGCGGCGTCGTCGCGCGACGCCAGGTTCTCGGACAGCACGACGAATTCGTCGCCGCCGAGGCGCGCGACCGTATCGCCCGCGCGCACGCAGACGAGCAGACGCTGTGCGAACGCGGACAGCACCTGATCGCCGGCCGAGTGGCCGAGCGAATCGTTGATCGTCTTGAAGCCGTCGAGATCCATGAAGAGGATCGCGAACAGCGACCGTTGACGGCGCGCCGCATGAATCGCCCGCTCGATGCGCTCGGTCAGCGTGGCGCGGTTCGGCAGGCCCGTCAGCGTGTCGAGCGTGGCGAGGCGCACGATCTGTCCGTTGAGCTTCGACAACGCGCCGACGAGGAAACTCGTGCGCGCGTCGAAACGCGACAGCAGCAACGTCACGACGAGAATCGCGAACGTGAAAAGAATCACCGACGTCGCGAGCCACGCGGCATTCACCCCGGCCGCCGCGCCGCAGATCGCGCCCGGCGCGAAGTCGGCGGCGGCCATCGCGGCGTAGTGCATGCCGCTGATCGCAATCGCCATCACGAGCGCCGCGCCGCAGCGTTTGCGCAGTACATACTGTTCGTCGTCGTTGCTGAGGGCGCGCGCCATCCACAGCGCCGCCGTGGACGCGCCGATCGCTATCGCGAGCGAGGCGGCGAACCACACGGGCCGATAGCTAATGGCGGGCGACATGCGCAACGCGGCCATGCCGCTATAGTGCATGCCGGCGATGCCGAGGCCCATGAACGCGCCGCCTCCGATCAGGCGCGCGACCGTCAGCCGCGCGCGCGTGGTCAGACAGAGCGCCAGATATGACGCGCCGATGGCGAGCGCGAGCGAATAAGCGGTCTCCGCGAAATCGTAGCCGAGCGGAATCGGTAGGGAAAACGCGAGCATGGCCACGAAGTGCATCGACCAGATGCCGACGCCGAGCGCCGCCGCGCCGCCCATACGCCAGACGTGCCGCAGCCGCGGCGACGCCAGCACGAAGATGCGGGCGGTCAGATCGAGTGCCGTGTACGACGAAAGCGTCGCCACGACAAACGACATTGCCACCAGCCAGGGATTGTATGAGCTCTGCATGTGAAGTCCAACCGCGATGGAAAAGCGGCTGAACTAGTTATCGACCAGTCGGCGCGTTTATTTAATTAATTTTCAATATGTTAGCGATTGCCGCGCCCGGCCTTGCGCGTGCGCTGCCGGGCGCCGTCGCGCGTCGATACCTAATGCCTTATCTGCGGTATGGCGGATGCCGGATGCCCGCTGTCCAGCGCTTTTGCCGAATACAATGGCAGGCAACCCCACAACCGCCTCATTGATGACCGCCCCCAACCCTTCCGATCATTCCCAGCGTGCGGCGGCAGACGCTGCAACTGCATCGACTGAACGCCGTGGCACCGCGCGGCCGGTCGCGGACGCTCCTCCGCACGATTCGCGCGCTCGCAGCATTGCGCTTGCCGCGAGCCTCGCGCTGATCGCTTTTTCGCTGCGCACGCCGATCACGAGCGTCGGTCCGATACTGCTCGAAGCAGTGCGGGCGACGAACCTGTCGCGCACCGGCGCAAGCGTGCTGACCACGTTGCCGTCGTTATGCTTCGGTCTATTCGGCCCGCTTGCACCGATGCTCGTGCGGCGCCTCGGCAGCGAACGCGCGTTGCTGGCTTTGTTGATGCTGCTGACTATCGGCACCGCATTGCGTGTGGTTCCCGCATGGCAGGTGCTGTATGTCGGCCAGATCGTGGCCTGCTTTGCGATCGGTTTGATGAATGTGCTGATACCGGGCGTGGTCAAGCGCGACTTCCCGCATCACGTCGCGCTGATGACCGGAGTCTACAGCGCCGCGATGTGCGCGGGCGCCGCTGCGGCAGCCGCTACCACGGTGCCGGCGGCCAACGCCATCGCGCATCTATTCGACGGCGCGGGCGGCAACGCGTGGGCGTGGGCATTGGCGCTGTGGTCGTTGCCTGTGGCACTGGCTACGCTCGTGTGGGGCGTGAATCTGCCTGCCAAAGCCGTGCATGCGGGAAGACGCGTGCACGTCGTGCGCGGCTTGTGGCGCGATCCGCTCGCGTGGAAGGTCACGCTGTTCATGGGTTCGCAATCGTCGCTGGCGTATATCGTGTTCGGCTGGCTGCCGACGGTGCTTCGCACGCGCGGCATGAGCGCTGTCGATGCCGGGTTCATGCTCTCGCTGAGCGTCGTCACGCAGGCGGTGGCGTCGTTGCTGCTGCCGTTCCTGCTTGTGCGTCTGCGGGATCAGCGCGTGGTGAACGTGGCTGCGCTGCTGTTGACCGGCCTCGGTCTGATGGGCTGCTTCTTCGGGCCTTTCCCGATCATGTGGATGTTCGCTTTGCTGCTCGGCATCGCGCAGGGCGCGTCGTTCACACTCGCGCTGACCGTCATCGGATTGCGTTCGTACGACTCGCATGTCGCCGCGCAACTGTCGAGCATGGCGCAGGGAATCGGCTATCTGATCGCGTCATGCGGACCGTTCATCGCCGGATCGCTGTTGCATGCAACCGGCTCGCTGTACAGCCTGGCTGCGTTGTGCGCGGGCGTTTGCGTGGTGGCGGCGTGGTTCGGCTATGCAGCGGGGCGGCCCGAGCATGTGAAGGTGCATGTCGAGTAAGCGGTAGATGGGGCGCGAGGGCGCGCAGCCGCGCGCTTAGCCTGCTGCCGGCGTCATGCTAAGCCGCCGGCAGCGGCCTCAGCCGCCGCGTCACATCGTCATGACGGATTCCGGCGCTTCCCACGTGTAGTCGAGCGCTTCGGCCACTTCCTTGCACGTCACCTTGCCAAACGCGACGTTCAGGCCATTGCGCAGATGCGCGTTGTCCTGCAACGCCTTGCGCCAGCCCTTGTCGGCGATCTGCAGCGCGAAAGGCAGCGTCGCGTTGTTCAGCGCGTAGGTCGACGTGCGCGGCACACCGCCCGGCATGTTGGCGACGCAGTAGTGAACCACGTCGCCGACCATGTACGTCGGGTCCGCGTGCGTGGTCGGCCTCGCGGTCTCGCAGCAACCGCCTTGATCGATCGCCACGTCGACGATTGCGGAGCCGGGCTGCATCGCTTCAACCATCGCCTTGGTCACGAGTTTCGGCGCGGCCGCGCCGGGGATCAGCACGCCGCCGATCACGAGATCGGCTTCGAGAACATGCTTTTCGACGTTGTCCTGGTTTGAAAACACCGTCATGACGCGCGCGCCGAGCAGCCGGTCGATGCGCCGCAGCGCGTCGAGATTGCGGTCGATCACGACGACCTGTGCGCCCGTGCCCACCGCGATCTGCGCCGCATTCGAGCCGACCACGCCCGCGCCCAGAATCACGATTTTCGCCGACGGCACGCCCGCGACGCCGCCCAGCAGGATGCCCTTGCCGCCATGCGCGCGCTCGAGGCAATACGCGCCCGCCTGGATCGACATGCGGCCGGCGACTTCCGACATCGGCGCAAGGAGCGGCAAGCCGCCGGCGGCCTGCGTGACCGTTTCATAGGCGATGCAGACGGCCTTGCTCCTGATCAGATCGGCGCATTGTTGCGGGTCGGGCGCGAGGTGCAGGTACGTGAAAAGAATCTGGCCTTCGCGAAGCATGGCGCGCTCGCCGGCTTGCGGCTCCTTCACCTTGACGATCATCTCGGCCGCGGCGAATACATCTTCCGCGCGCGGGACGATCGTCGCGCCGGCTTTTTCATAGACGGCGTCCGACGCGCCGATGCCGCTTCCCGCGCCTTGCTCGACCGTGACGGTGTGACCGTGCGCCACCATTTCGCGGACCGACGACGGCGTCAGTCCCACCCGGTATTCGTGGTTCTTTATTTCCTTGGGTACGCCAACCAGCATGTCATCCTCCAGTTGCGGAACAGCCCGCTGACCGACTCGTTCGTGCACTGCGGCACGGGACGAGTAGCTCTCTTATATATAGAAGTGGAACCCAGCATACGCTTGATCGCAAAGCGTGGCTGCCCCGAGTTTTTGTAGGAGCCGTGCACGCAATTAGATCGAGAGCCGGAGCCGCGATCAGTTCGCCAGCGATCACAGCGGAGGTTGCAAGCTGACCGGACGCGGCGCGCCCAATCGACGAACCGTGATGCAATGGCCGTGGCGTGATGTTGCCGGAAGTTGTCGATATGGCCACTGTCGCCTGATGGGCCGCGTCAGGATAATGGTCCGCATTCAAACACGCGAAGGAGCCAGACATGTCCGAAGTGTCCGCCATACCCGCCGCCGACAGCGCCGCTGCGTTCGCGCATTACAGCGCGTCGCTCGCCTTCGAAACCGATTGTGCCGATGTGCACTCGGCGATGGCACACGGCCCGAACGCCGCCGACTTCGTGTTGCTCGACGTCCGCAGTCCCGCGTTGTTCGCGCGCGGCCATGTGCCCGGCGCGGTGAATTTGCCGCACGGCAAGATCGTGGCGTCGAAGCTCGCCGGCTATCCGCCCGAGACGTTGTTCGTGACCTACTGCGCGGGCCCGCATTGCAACGGCGCGACGCGTGGTGCGATGCGGCTCGCGCAACTGGGCCGGCCGGTCAAGGTCATGATCGGCGGCGTGACCGGCTGGCTCGACGAGGGCTTCGAACTGAATGCGGCCGCGGCTGCCTGACAGCGCGCATTGAAGCAGCCGCGTTCGCGGGGGAGCGGTAACATCACGCCATGCACAATCATCTTGTCGTTGCGCTGGCCTATGACCGGCTTTGCACCTTCGAATTCGGCTGCGTGACCGAACTGTTCGCGCTCGAACGCCCGGAACTCGGCGTGGACTGGTATCGCTTCGCGGTCTGCGCAGCGGAGCCCGGTCCGATCCGCGCGGCGGGCGGCATCACGATCGCCGCGCCGTACACGCTGAGGCTATTGGATCGCGCCGACACCATCGTGATACCCGGCTGGCGTCATGTGGATGAACTGCCGCCTGAGCCGTTGCTCAAGAAGATCCGCGCCGCGCATCGCCGCGGCGCGCGCCTCTGTTCGATCTGTTCTGGCGTGTTCGTTCTGGCCGCCGCGGGCGTGCTCGACGGCAAGACCGTCACGACGCACTGGCGTTATGCCGCGAAATTGCAGGAGCGCTATCCGCATCTGCGCGTGCAGCCGGACGCGCTCTATGTCGACGAGAAGCAGATCATCACGTCGGCGGGATCGGCGGCGGGGCTCGACATGTTGCTGCATCTCGTGCGGCGCGATCATGGCAGCGCGGTCGCGAACCGGGTCGCGCAGCGGCTCGTGGTCGCGCCGCATCGCGAGGGCGGCCAGGCGCAGTTCGTGCCGCGCCCGGTGCCGCACGACGAAAGCGGGCGCCTCACGCGGCTGATGGACTGGGTGCGCGGTCATCCCGCGTTGCCGCACACGCTGCGCTCGCTCGCCGAACGCGCGGCGATGAGTCCGCGCACGCTGCAACGCCAGTTTCATGACGCGACGGGGATGGCCCCGTACGAATGGCTGGTGCGCGAGCGCGTCGCCATCGCGCGTGAGTTGCTCGAAGCGCAGGACGCGCTGCCGATGGCGCGCGTCGCGGAACTCGCCGGCTTCGGTTCCGAGGAATCGCTGCGCCGGCACTTCAGGCGCATAGCGCTGACGAGTCCCGGAGCGTATCGTAAGAAGTTCGGCGCGCCGACGGCGTAGCTTGATGAGGACCACGCGCCACGCTGCTTGCAAGGAAACCAGATGATCGACATCGCAGAGACTATCGCGCGCTTTAACGCCGGGCGCGATCCCGAACGGCTGGCCATGAAATACAGGGCGATGTGTGCGTCGCCTTTCGTGTTTTTGCGCGGTACATGTCATCTGTTTTATGAGCGCCTGCCGCAACAGCCCTTACTCGACGATGCACCGCCCGTCTGGATTTGCGGCGACATGCACCTCGAAAATTTCGGCAGCTACAAAGCGGATAACCGCCTCGTCTATTTCGACAACAACGACTTTGATGAAGCGTGCCTCGCGCCGAATCTGTACGAACTCGTGCGTTTGCTGACGAGCGTGCTGGTCGGCGCGGCCGACCTCAAGCTGAGCCGCGCGCAGGCGCTCGCGCTGTGTCATACGGCCGTGCACGCATATGGCGCGGCGCTCGCGCTCGGCAAGGCGCGCTGGGTCGAACGCGAGACATCGTCCGGCATGGTGCGCGATCTGTTCGATGGATTGGCGAGCCGCACGCGCGCCGCGCATCTGGACCGCCGCACGACGCTCAAGGGCAAGACGCGCACGCTCAAGGTGGACGGCAAGAAAGCGCTGCCCGTGAGCGATGAGCGACGTGCCGCAATCACGCAGTTCATGCTGCAGTTCGCTGCGGGCGAGACAGATCCGGGCTTTTATCGCGTGCTCGACGTTGCACGCCGGATCGCGGGTACAGGAAGCCTCGGCGTGGACCGTTATGTGATTCTCGTCGAAGGCAAGGGCTCGCCGGACGGCAACTATCTGATCGACCTTAAAGAAGCGCTGCCTTCTTCAGTTGTACCGCATATGCGCACGCCGCAGCCCGCATGGCGAAGCGAGGCCGAGCGCGTCGTCGAGATTCAGCGGCGCAATCAGGCGGTGTCGCAGGCGTTTCTGCACGCGGTCGATTTCAATCGGCGCTCGTACGTGCTGCGCAGTTTGCAGCCTTCGGAAGACCGCGTCGCGTTGAAGGACTGGGACGGCAAGCTGCCGAGGCTGGAGGGCGTCGTCGTCAGCATGGCGGAACTGAGCGCATGGGCGCATTTGCGCAGCGGCGGGCGGCAGAAGTCGTCGATTGCGGATGAGTTGATCGCGTTCGGCAATCGCACCGACTGGCAGGCGCCGTTGATCGAACTCGCGACGCAATGCGCGGCGCAAGTCGCGGCGGACTGGAAAGCGTATTGCGAGGCTTACGATCGCGGCGCGTTCAAAGGGTAGTGCGGCGGAAACGTTTGCGGTTTCAAACAAACGCTTGCCCGCTCATCAGCCCATGCCATGTTCGTCGCTTTTTATGCCCTATTTCAGGGCCTAAAATGCGCCGCTACCTGACAATGGTGTAATAGTCGGCAACAGTGATTTGCTGTTTTCCCTCATTTAATTCACCGGCTTATCGCGTAGACTTGTACTAACAAAAAATGGTTACGGGGTGCGAGATGTTGGCCGTTTTCTTCATCGCCTGTCCAATCTGCATTGCGGCGCTTTTCGGTTTTGCGCGGCATGTCGATCCGCGGACAGGTCACTTCAAGCGTTGATTTTCAACGTCGCGGGTTCGAGCAAAGCCGGCAAGTGAGTTCCGTTGCCGGCCCGGTTAGCCATTAGCTGTTTTCTACTAGCTATTAGCATTAGCCGTTGGCAATTTGTCCACGGGCCTTGCTTTCCGGTGCCGGGTCGCGGCACGATGCGCGATAACCTGGCTCTGGGGCGGCATCGCGTATGCGAGATTTTCTGGCGAATTGGACGGCGCGCGCGGGCGTGCTCAAGGGCGTGCTTCCATTGAACCGCGCGGCGGCGATGCGCGACACGCTCGCGGGCGTCCAGCTTGCGTCGATGGATATTCCTCAAGTGCTCGGCTATGCGCGCATTGCCGGCATGCCTGCCGTTACCGGGCTTTACACCGTCTTTCTGCCGCTTATCGCGTTCGCGTTCTTCGGCGCGTCGCGGCAACTCGTCGTCGCCGCCGATTCCGCTACCGCCACCATCTTCGCAAGCCGCCTCGCGACCATGGCGCCCGCCTCGAGCGCGGAATACGCGTCGCTCGCCGCGATGGTCGCGTTGCTGACCGCCGCGCTCCTGTTCGTCGCGCGCATTTTCCGGCTCGGCTTTCTCGCCGATTTCCTGTCGCGCACGGTGCTGGTCGGCTTTCTGGCGGGCGTCGGCGTGCAAGTCGGCATTGCGATGCTGGGCGATATGCTCGGCTTGCCCGGTCACGCGTCGCGCAGCGTGGATCAACTGGTTCTAGTCGTGCGCGAGTGGGGGCAACTGAACAGGCCGACGCTGGCCGTTTCGGTGCTGGTCGTCGCGTCCGTGCTGTTTTTCAAACGCGTGCGGCCGCGCGTGCCGATGCCGTTGATCGCCGTCGTCGGGGGAATCGTCGCGAGCGATGTGTACGGTTTCGCCGCGCACGGCATCGCGGTGCTCGGTCCGGTCGCGGGCGGGCTGCCGCCGCTTCGCATGCCGTCTGTGACGTGGCAGCAGACGCTCGACCTCGTGCCGGTCGCCGCTTCCTGCTTCGTGATGATCGTCGCGCAAAGCGCTGCGGCGAGCCGCGTGTTTGCCGAGCGGCATCATCAGGTGGCCGACACCAACGCGGATCTTTTGGGCATCGCGGCGGCCAACGCAGCCGCAGCATTTTCAGGCGCGTTCGTCGTGAACGGCAGCCCGACGCAGACTGCAATGGCCGATCGCGCCGGCACGCGCAGCCAGTTCGCGCAGATCGTTTTCGCGGCGGTGGTCGTCGTGGTGCTGCTGTTTTTCAGCCGGTTTTTGCAGTATTTGCCGCGCTGCATTTTGGCCAGCATCGTATTCACGATCGCCGTCGGACTCGTGGATCTCAAGACGCTGTTTGCGATTCGCCGCGAAAGTCCGGGCGAATTCGCGCTCGCGGTGTTCACGGCTGCGGCCGTCGTGCTGATCGGCGTCGAGCACGGCATTCTGATTGCGGTCGCCGTGTCGCTCTTGCGGCACGTGCGCCACAGCTACCGTCCGCATACGATGATTCTCGAGCCCGGCGACGACGGCATGTGGATGCCGGTGCCCGCCGTTCCCGGCAGACAGACCGCGCCGGGGCTGATCGTTTATCGCTTCGGCGCCGACCTGTTCTATGCGAACGACCACTTTTTCGTCGACGATACGCGGCGCCTGATCGACCATGCGCCGACGAAGGTGCGCTGGTTCGTGATCGATGCAAGCGCAATTACCGACCTCGATTATTCGGCGGCGCGCTCGGTCGGCGAGCTATGCACCGCGTTAAAGCGTAGCGGCATCCACGTGATTTTTGCGCGCGTGAACCGCTATTTGCGCTCCGACATGGATCGGCACGGCATCACGCCGATTGTCGACGCAAGCTGCATTTTCGGCACCTTGCATGAAGCGCTGCGCGCGGCAGGCGTTGCGGAGCCCGCCGACAAATACGCGCGTTAGCTTTTCGACGTCAGCAGTTTGAAGCCTGCAATGCCGAACATGATCGCGAGCGAGCCGTCGAGCCAGCGCCGGATCGCCAGATACACGCGCCGCGCGGATGCCGTCGAAAACAGCAGCGCATAGCTGCTGAACACCGACACGCCGATAGCCATGCAGCCGAGCACCACCGGCGCGGTATGCGCGCCGCCCGCCGGCGACATGGCGAGCGACACGATCGACATCCACACGAGAATCGCTTTCGGATTGGTGAGATGCAGCAACAGGCCGCGCAGATAGAGCCGCTTGAGCGGTTCGTTCTGTCGCGCGTCGCCAGCGGGCAACGTAGCGGGCGCCAACGCGGAGCGCGCCGACTTGAAGCCGAGCCAAAGCAGATAGACGCCGCCCGCAATCTTGATCGCGACGAGGCATTCCGAATAGGTGGCGAGCAGCGCCGACAAACCGAGCGACGCCAGCAGCGCCCAGAAGAACGATCCGGACACCACGCCGAGCGCAAACGTGAGCGCCGAACGGCGGCCCGCGCTCATCGCAAGCGACATGATCGCGAGATTGCTCGGACCAGGGCTTGCGGTGCCGACGAAGTACGCGCTGTAGGCGATCAGGACATCGGCGGTGAGGAAAGCGGTGGGCGTCATCAGTTAAGACTCGCGGGCGGCCAGAGGAATCACGATTTTGCGCGCTGCTGCATCGACCGCACAGATACAGTTGATGAAGCGCTGATCGGCACAATCGGGCATGAGCCGCGCGCGGTTGTTATCCCTGCGCCGCATTCCCGATGCAATCGGCGAGTGCATCCGCCACCGCTTGCCGGCTATGCCGCGGACGCTGCACGAGCCCGATCTCGCGATGAAACGTCGCGTCTTCGAGCGACAACGCGGCGACGCCCGCAGGCCACTTGCCGAGTCCCGCCGTATCGGGAATCAGCGCGATGCCGATGCCGCGCGCGACCATCTGCGCGATCGCCTGCAACTCGTCCAGTTCCAGCACGTCGTGCACGTTCAGCCGCGAACGCCGCAGAAAACGGTCGACGAGCCGCCCGCCGAACGAACTGCGGTCGTAGCGGATAAACGGCTCGCTCTTGAGCAGTTCGCGCCACCCGCGCTTGCCGCGCGCGAGCACTTTGGGCACGAGCAGCACGAACGGCTCGGTGACGAGCGTGCGCCATTCGAGTTCCGAAGGCAGCGCAAACGGCGGCTTGATGATGACGGCGAGATCGAGTTCGCCCGAGTCCACCTGTCCGAGCAGATTCAGCGATACGCCGGGCACGACACGAATGCGCCAGCCCGGACGGTCGTCGCGGAAACGCGCGAGCGCGTCCGCGAGAAACGACACTTGCGCCGATGCAATCGCGCCCACGCGCAGCATGCCGCTCTCCGCCGCAACCGCGCCGCGTTCGGAAAGCCGCGCATAGAGCGCGATGATTTCCTCGGCGAGCGTGAGCGTTTCGCGCCCCGCGTCGTTGAGTATCGCGGAGCGGCCCGTGCGGTCGAACAGAGCAAACCCGAGTTCCTCTTCGAGCCGCTGCATCTGCGCGCTGACAGCCGACTGCGTGAGCCCGATCCGCGCGCCCGCAGCGGAAAACGTGCCGTACTGGCTAACGGCGATCAAGGTTCTAAGTTCTGCAAGCATGTTTCAACTGATCGATTCCGGTGATGGTCAGCTCAAATATATATCGTTTCCGATCACTTTTGCTTGTGGTTAAACTTGACGAGTCAATCTCTATCGTCCATCGCATCATCTACAGCGAGTTCCACATCATGAGCGTTACGCACACCACCTTGCCGCCGTTCCATCTCGCGTTTCCCGTCCATAGCATCGCCGCCGCGCGCGAGTTCTATGGCGAATTGCTGGGTTGCCCCGAAGGCCGCAGCTCGGATCAATGGGTCGATTTCAATTTCTACGGGCACCAGATCGTCGCGCATCTCGCGCCGGAAGAAGCGGGGCATCGCCAGACGAGCAAGGTCGACGGCGACGCGGTGCCGGTGCGTCACTTCGGCGCCGTGCTTTCGATGGAGCAATGGCAGGCCGCCGCGGACAAGCTGCAAGCGGCGGGCATCGACTTCATCATCGAGCCGCATGTGCGCTTCAAGGGCGAAGTCGGCGAACAGGCCACGATGTTCTTCCTCGATCCGTCGGGCAATGCGCTCGAATTCAAGGCGTTCGCCGATATGTCGTCGCTGTTCGCCAAGTAGAGCAAGCAGAGCGCGCGAGTGAAAACATGAAAAGCGCGTAGGCAAACTGAAATAAAAGTGCGGCCCGATTTTCGAAAAGGGCCGCCCGTCAACGCTTTTTCCTTACGATAAGCTTCCTGACAATTCCGCCATTTTGGCGCCATGCAGGTGTTGGTCCAGGCGATCTAGCATAAGCGCCAGTTCGCCCACCTCCCGCTGCTCAGCCGCAGTGACCTGCACTTCTTCAGGCGCGTTTCATGTGGATTGTCAACGTTGCGCTTAAGCGGCCATACACGTTCATCGTGATGGCCATTCTGATTGTGCTGGCGACGCCTTTTGTGCTGTTCACCACGCCGGTCGACGTGCTGCCGGAAATCAATATTCCGGTCGTCAGCATCATCTGGACATACAACGGCTTGTCCGCGGAGGACATGGCGCACCGGATCGCCTCGGTGAACGAGCGCAGTCTCACGACGACCGTCAACGACATCGAGCATATCGAGTCGAATTCGCTCGCGGGCATCACGATCCTCAAGGTGTTTCTGCAGCCGAATGCGAACATCCAGACCGCCATCGCGCAGACCGTGGCCGTCGAGCAGGCGCAACTCAAGCAGATGCCGCCGGGAGCCACGCCGCCGCTCGTGATCAGCTACTCGGCGTCCAGCATTCCGGTGATTCAACTCGGCCTGTCGAGCACGAAGCTCTCCGAGCAGCAACTCAACGACACCGCGCTGAACTTCCTGCGGCCCCAACTCGTGACGATTCCCGGCGCGGCCGTGCCTTATCCGTATGGCGGCAAATCGCGGCTGATTTCCGTCGACCTCAATACGCGCGCGTTGCTCGCCAAAGGTCTGACGCCGCTCGATGTGGTCAGCGCGTTCAACGCGCAAAACCTGATTCTGCCGACCGGCACGGCAAAGATCGGACCGAAGGAATACACGATCAACATGAACGGCTCGCCGTCGACGCTGGAAGGTCTGAACGACATTCCGGTGCGCACGGTGAACGGCGCGACGACTTATCTGCGAGAAGTCGCTCACGTGCGCGACGGTTTCTCGCCGCAAACGAATATCGTGCGGCAAGACGGTCATCGCGGCGTGCTGATTTCGGTGCTGAAAAACGGCAGTGCGTCGACGCTGTCGATCGTCAATACGTTGCACGGTTTGCTGCCGGCGGCGCGCGCGGCATTGCCGCCGGACCTCAACATCACGGCGCTGTTCGACCAGTCGGTATTCGTCAAGGCGGCGGTGCAGGGCGTGGTGCACGAAGCGGTGGTGGCCGCCGCGCTCACGGCCGCGATGATTCTCTTGTTCCTCGGCAACTGGCGCAGCACCTGCATCATCGCAATTTCGATTCCTCTGTCGATTCTCTCGTCGCTGATCGCACTGCATGCGCTCGGGCAGACCATCAACATCATGACGCTTGGCGGCCTCGCGCTCGCGGTGGGCATTCTCGTCGACGACGCGACGGTGACGATCGAAAATATCGAACGGCATCTGCATATGGGCACCAATCTGCACGATTCGATTCTCGAAGGCGCCGGCGAAATCGCGATTCCCGCGCTCGTCTCCACGCTGTGCATCTGCATCGTGTTCGTGCCGATGTTCTTCCTCACCGGCGTGGCGCGCTACCTGTTCGTGCCGCTCGCTGAAGCCGTTGTGTTCGCGATGCTGGCGTCGTACATTCTGTCGCGCACGCTCGTGCCGACGCTTGCCATGCTGCTGATGGGCCACGCGCACAAACCGAAAGCCGCTGCAAAACCCGGTCTTTTCCAGCGCATTTACCGGCGTTTCGACAACGGTTTCGAGCGCATGCGCGCTGCGTACATTGTGATTCTCAGCAGCCTGCTCGTGCGCCGCCGCCGCTTCGGCAGCATATTTCTCGGCTTCTGCGTGGTCTCGATGGGACTCGCATTCGTGCTCGGCGAAGACTTTTTCCCGAGCGTCGACGCGGGCAATATCCGCCTGCATATGCGCGCGCCGACCGGCACGCGCATCGAGGAAACCGCGCGTCTTGCCGACGAAGTCGAGAAGGTGATCCGCGAAGTGGTGCCCGCGAACGAACTCGGCACGATCCTCGATAATCTCGGCCTGCCGTATAGCGGCATCAATCTTTCATACAGCAATGCAGGCACGATCGGCACGCTCGACGGCGAAATCCAGATCGCGTTGAAGGAAGGCCACGAGCCGACGCAGGTCTACGTGGACAAACTGCGCGCGATGCTGCCGCAGCGTTTTCCGGGCGTCGAGTTTTTCTTCCAGCCTGCCGACATCGTCACGCAGATTCTCAACTTCGGGTTGCCCGCGGCCGTCGACGTGCAGATTGCCGGCGCGGACCAGCAAGGCAATTTCGACGTCGCGCGCAAGCTGTTGAAAGAAGTGCGCCTGATTCCCGGCACGGTTGATACGCACATCCAGCAAAAGCTCGACGAACCCGCGATCAACCTGCAAATGGACCGCACGCGTTTGCAGCAGCTCAATCTCACCGCGAGCAATGTCGCGCAAAACCTGCTCGTTTCGCTATCGGGAAGCTCGCAGACGTCGCCGGGCTTCTGGTACAACGACCGCAACGGCGTCGAATACAACGTGGCGGTGCAAACGCCGCAGTACCGCATTTCTTCCATCGACGATCTGTTGCGCACGCCGGTCTCGGCATCGTCAACGGGACCGACGCAACTGCTCGGCAATCTGGTGCGCGTATCGCCGCAAAACCAGTTCGCGGTCGTCACGCATTACAACATCCGGCCGGTGATCGACCTCTATGTGAGCGTCGACAAGCGCGACCTGGGCAGCGTCGCGAATCAGGTCGACAAGCTCGTCGAGAAAGCGCGCGCGACGCTGCCGCGCGGCAGTCAGATCACCGTGCGCGGCCAGGTACAAACGATGCGCACTTCGTACCTGGGTCTCGGTCTCGGCGTGGCGATGGCGATCGTGCTCGTCTATCTGCTGATCGTGGTGAATTTCCAGTCGTGGGTCGATCCGCTCATCATCGTGAGCGCTTTGCCTGCGGCGCTGGCCGGCATCGTATGGATGCTGTTTCTGACGGGCACGCATCTGAGCGTGCCTGCGCTGACCGGTGCGATCATGACGATGGGCGTCGCCACCGCCAACAGTATTCTGATGGTCGCGTTCGCGCGTCAGCGCCTGTCGGCCGGCGCGCCGCCGCTGACCGCCGCGCTCGAAGCGGGAGCGAGCCGCATTCGTCCGGTGCTGATGACGGCGTTCGCGATGATCATCGGCATGATTCCGATGGCGCTCGGTCTCGGCGAAGGCGCCGAGCAGAACGCGCCGCTCGGCCGCGCGGTGATCGGCGGATTGCTGTTTGCAACGGTGTCCACGCTGTTTTTCGTGCCGCTCGTGTTCGCGGGCATTCATACGCGCCTCGCGCGTCGTCATCGCAACGATCATGAAGACGACGGCAACAGCGAAGGCGAAAGCGGTAGTGCCGGCGAGCCGGCCTAAAGCCTGAGCGTGAACAGCGAATCGTGGAAAACGTCAAGAAACCGGCTACTCAACTCACGGAGCTAGCTAACCGAGATGGCCAACTGAGATGACCGAAAAAACTCATGCATCGCTGGCGATTCCGTCGCGCGAGACGGAAAGCGGCCACGCATTGCCGCCGCGTAATCGCGAATGGAAGCGCGCGAAGATCGCCATCTTCATCGTGCTCGCGTTGCTCGCGCTCGGCGCGTTGCGCACGGTGATCGCGAACCTGATGCAAAACCGCGCCGTCGAGCAGACGACGAAGCAGAACGCCACGCAATACGTGAACGTTGTGAGCCCGACGCCGGCCGAAAGCGGCGGCGCGACGACCTTGCCGGGCACGCTGCGCGGCAGCGTCGAATCGCCGATCTATGCGCGCTCGACCGGCTATCTGCTGCGCTGGTATGCGGACATCGGCACGCGAGTGAAGCAGGGCCAATTGCTCGCGGAACTCGATACGCCCGAGATCGATCAGGAGCTTGCGCAGGCCTCGGCGCAGCGTCAGCAGATCAGTTCGAGTCTTGCGCTTGCAAAGAGCTCGCTCGAACGCTGGCAGCAGCTCCGTCAACGCGATGCGGTCTCGCAGCAGGAACTCGACGAGCGGCAAAGCACATACGCGCAGAGCGTCGCCAACCTCGCCGCCGCCGATGCGAACGTGCAGCGCTTGCGTCAGCTCGAATCGTTCAAACGGATCGTCGCGCCGTTTGCCGGCGTGGTCACGCAGCGCAATGTCGATGTCGGCGATCTGATCGACGCCGGCAGCGGCACGAGCCGCGCGTTGTTCGCGCTTGCGCAGTCGGACCCGCTGCGCGTCTATGTGCAATTGCCGCAGGCGTATGCGCAGAACGTATCGGTCGGACAGAAGGTGGTCGTCACGCAGGCCGAGCTGCCCGGTCAACAGTTTCATGGCAGCGTCACGCACATTTCCGGCGCGATCGACGTGCCCACTCGCTCGCTGCAAGTCGAGGTGACGTTGCCGAATCCGGACAACACGCTGCGTCCCGGCGCGTATGTGCAGGTCGCGCTGCCTTCGGTGGCGCGCGCCGAATGGATGGTGCCCGGCAATGCATTGCTGTTTCGCGCCGAAGGTCCGCGGCTTGCCGTGGTCGATGCGAAGGGCAACGTGCAGTTGCGCAAGATCGTGATCGCGCAGGATCTCGGCCAGACGCTCGAGATAGAAAGCGGCATCGACGGGAACGATAGGGTCGTCATCAACCCGAGCGATTCGATTGCGGACGGCGATCATGTGGAAATCGCGCAGCCGCAAAAGAGCGGGAAGGAGGCGTCGTGAAGCCGCAACGCGCGAGCCGCGCAGTGAGCGGTTTTGCAGCCGCGGGGGCGATGACGGCTGTTGTGGCGAGCGCGGTCATGCTTGCTGCCTGTACCGTTGGACCGGACTACAAGCGGCCGCAGGCCGAGGTGCCGCCTGCATGGAACACGGATTCATACTGGCGCGTCGCGGCGCCTTCGCATGCGCCGATGGACCCGGACTGGTGGAACGTCTATCGCGACGCCACGCTCGCCTCGCTCGAAACGCAGGCGCTCGCGCAGAACCAGACGCTCGTCGCCGCCAGCGCGCACTATGAGCAGGCCAAAGCGACGTTGGCCAATACGCGCGCGCAGCAGGTTCCCGAAGTGGACCTGGCGGCATCGGCGTCGCGCTTTCGCATTTCGGCGGACAGGCCGCGCACCAACTACGCGCTGCCGACCATGTCGACGGTGCAAAACAATCTGCAAATCGGCCCGACGATCAACTACGACACGGACCTGTTCGGCCGCATACGTCGTCAGGTGGAAGGCGCGGCGGCATCCGCGGAACAGTCGGCCGACGACCTCGCCAACGCGCGGCTCGTGCTGACCACCGAGGTCGCGACCGATTACTTCTCGCTGCGCGAACTCGACACCGAGATCGACGTGCTGAATCAATCGGTGAAACTTCAACAGAAGGCGCTCGACTACGTGAACGCCGAACACGACCTCGGCGCGGTGTCGGGCCTCGACGTATTGCAGCAGAAGTCGCTGCTCGATACCACGCGTGTGCAGGCGCAACTGCTGTTGAACCAGCGCGCGCAATACGAGCACGCGATTGCGGCGCTCGTCGGCGTGCCCGCGCCGCAATTCGCCATCGAACCGAAAGTGTTGAGCTTTCCGGTGCCGGCCATCGCGCTCGGCGTACCGAGCGATCTGCTACAGCGCCGGCCCGACATAGCCTCCGCCGAGCGCGCGATGGCGGCGGCGAATGCGCAGATCGGCGTCGCTAAAGCCGCGTTTTTTCCGAGCCTCACGCTGACGCCGGGCATCGGTTGGGAAAGCACGCAGTTCGCGAGTCTGCTGAGCGCGCCGACGCTGATGTGGACGCTCGGCGCGGCTGCGGGCCAGGTGCTGTTCGACGGCGGCCGGCGCGCGGCCAACGTGCAGTTCGCGAGCGAAGGCTACAAGGCGACCGAGGCCAACTATCGGCAGACGGTGCTCAACGCGTTCCAGCAGGTGCAGGACGGCATCACGGGTCTTGCCGTGCTCGACGGCGCGGCGAAGCAATCGGAAGAAGCGGTCGCGGACTCGGAGCGCCTGCTCGGGCTCGCGAACGACCGCTATTCCGGCGGCCTCGTCGCGTATCTGAACGTGATCACCGCGCAGCAGTCGCTGCTTAACAGCAAGCGCCAGGACGCGCAGATTCGCGGGCAGCAGATGACGTTGTCGGTGGCGCTCGTGAAGGCGCTGGGCGGCGGCTGGGACGCGGACCCCGCGCTCGCGGGCGCGGACGCGGGCGCCGCGCAACATGACGCGCAAACGCGCGCCGCTGCGCAGTAAGTAACGCGCGGTGCAGCGTGGCGCAACAAGCGAGCAAGCACGGGAGCAGGCAATGCAGGGCGTTTCGTATAATGCAGACACTAGGGGACGCGCATGAAGTTGCTGATCGTTGAAGACGAGCACAAGGTCGTGGACTATCTGCGCTCCGGCTTGACGGAGCAGGGCTGGGTCGTGGACGTCGCGCTCGACGGCGAAGAGGGCACGTATCTGGCCACCGAATTCGATTACGACGTGATCGTGCTCGACGTCATGCTGCCCAAGCGCGACGGCTTTAGCGTGCTGAAGGCGCTGCGCATGCGCAAGTCGACGCCGGTCATCATGCTGACCGCGCGCGATCACGTGAACGACCGCGTGCGCGGTTTGCGCGAAGGCGCGGACGACTACCTCACCAAACCATTCTCCTTTCTCGAACTCGTCGAGCGTCTGCATGCGTTGGCGCGCCGCACGCGTTCGCAGGAATCCACGCTGATTTCCGTCGGCGATCTGTTTGTCGATCTGATCGGGCGGCGCGCAACGCGTGACGGCGTACGGCTCGATCTGACCGCGAAAGAATTCCAGCTACTGAGCGTTTTAGCCCGCAGACAAGGCGATATTCTGTCGAAGACGGCCATCACCGAGCTTGTGTGGGACGTCAACTTCGACAGTCATACCAATGTGGTCGAGACGGCGATCAAGCGCTTGCGCGCGAAGCTCGACGGCCCGTTTCCGTCGAAGCTGCTGCATACCGTGCGCGGCATGGGCTATGTACTCGAAGTGCGCGAAGCGCGCGAACTGCACGAAGACGGGGAGCCGTCATGAACCGTTCCATCGCGCGACGCCTCGCCCTGATGTTCGCGCTCGTCGCGCTGTTCGTATTTACGGTCATCGGCGCGGGGCTTTTTGCGGTGTTGCGCTCGCAGCTCGAAAGCCATTTGCGCGAATCGCTCGACGACCGCGCGCAAATCGCGCGGCTGATCTGCAATCACGGGATGACGCCTGACAAATGGCGCATGTCGCGCGAAAAGCTCACCGACATGACGCCGCATGACCGCAGCACCGTGTACGCGGTCACGAGCATCGAGCCGTCCTACAACTACGGCAAACCGATCGAAGGGACGATCGTGAAGAGCTGGCCCGGCGGCTACGCGCGCGTCAAACCGGCGGGCGGCGGCGACGACATGCTCACCACCACCGTCTCCATTCCCGGCTATTCGACGCGTCCGCCGATGCAGTTGCAGGTCGCATCGAGCTACTTGCCGAACATTCGCACGATGCGCGTGTTCGGCTTCGCGCTCGCCGCGCTGTCGGCGCTCGGCAGTCTCGCGGTGCTGCTACTCAGTTACTCGGTCACACGTATCGGTCTTGCGCCGTTGACGCGTCTCACGCGCGATGCGTCCGCCGTCAGTCCGAACAATCGCTCGCAACGGTTGAATACCGCCTCGTTGCCGCACGAGTTGAACGACCTCGCGAATTCGTTTAACGGCGCGCTGGAGCGGCTCGACGGCGCGTATTGCCGGCTCGAGTCGTTCAATGCGGACGTCGCGCATGAGTTGCGCACGCCCGTGACCATTCTGATCGGCCAGACCGAAGTCGCATTAACCCGCAATCGTTCCGTCGACGATCTGCGTCACACGCTGCAATCGAACCTCGAGGAATTCGAACGCATGCGCGCGATCATCAACGACATGCTGTTTCTCGCGCGCGCCGATCAGGGCGAGCGCGCGACCGGTCTCATGGAAGTGTCGCTCGCGGCCGAAGTCGCGCATACGCTGGAGTTTCTCGAGATTCCGCTGGAAGAGGCTCGCGTGCATGCGCGCCTCGATGGCGATGCCGTCGCTCAGGTGAACCGCTCGCTGTTCGGCCGCGCCTGCACGAATCTGTTGATGAACGCGATTCAACACTGCCAGCCGGGCGCCGCGATCGGCGTCAGGATCGTGCGCGAGGGGGAGCAGGTGCGGATCGAAGTCGCGAATCCCGGCGAGCCGATCGAGCCCGCGGTGCTCGAACATCTGTTCGACCGTTTTTATCGCGTGGAAGCGTCGCGCACGAATAGCCGCGAGAATCACGGCCTCGGTCTCGCGATCGTGAAGGCGATTGCCGAGATGCATCGCGGCAGCGTGTCGGTGCAGAGCGCGAACGGTGTCAACACGTTTGCGTTTTCGATTGCGGCGTCGCGTGTGGAAAGCGTCACGCCGCCCGCGCGTGCGAACGTGGCGGCCAATGCCGCGGCGAACGCGGGCGGTACATCGGCGCCGGCTTCCTCGCCGGCTTCCTATTCATCGCTCGTGAAGGGCAAGTCCGCCTGAACCGGTAGACGCCGCTGCGGCGGCTGCGCGCTCGCGAGGCTCAGTGCGCTCACGCGCACGCCGAGCAGGCGCAGCTTGCGGTTCAACTCGACGCGGCGCAGACATTCGGTGGCCGCGCGGCGTATTTCCGCGGCGTCGGCGGTGGGCGTGTCGAGCGTCAGGTCGCGCGTGACCGTGCGGAAATCGTCGTAGCGCAGTTTGATGCCGACCGTTTTGCCGACATAGCCCTTGCGCACGAGGTCTTCCGCGACCCGCACGCACAAGC
The DNA here is from genome assembly GCF_041355255.1 of Paraburkholderia sp. RCC_158. Classification (NCBI taxonomy): domain Bacteria; kingdom Pseudomonadati; phylum Pseudomonadota; class Betaproteobacteria; order Burkholderiales; family Burkholderiaceae; genus Paraburkholderia; species Paraburkholderia sp. RCC_158. The sequence goes on from NZ_JBFUPM010000006.1 coordinate 263,356, forward strand.
CGGTGAACGAACTGGACAGCGCGGGCCGGTCGTGACGCGGATGCAGATCGCGCTCGAAGGTGGTTTCGCGGCTCATCGACTTCGGTTCCGATTCGACCACGACCGGCCGCTCGTCCTCGCCTCGCGCGACGCGCGTGAGCCACGCCGAGTAGCTGTGCCCGAAGTGATCCTGCAACAGACCCGCGTCCGCGGCCGCCAGATTGCCGACCGTGGCGATGCCGAGCGCCGTCAGTTTTTCCGCCGCCTTCGGACCAATGCCGTTGACCTTGCGCACAGGCAGCGGCCACACGCGCAGCGGCACGTCTTCGGGCGTGAGAATCGTGAGCCCGTCCGGCTTGTCGAGTTCCGAGCCGATCTTCGCGAGCAGCTTGTTCGGCGCCACGCAGATCGAGCACGTGAGGCCGGTGGCCTCATTGACCGCCTGCTTGATGCGCGCGGCGATGTCGCGCGGCTCGCCCGGCAGTTCCGTGAGATCGATATAGATCTCGTCGATGCCGCGATCTTCGATGCGATCCGTGAACGTCGCTACTGCGGCCTTGAAGAGCCGCGAGTAATGACGGTAGGAGTCGAAGTCGGTGGGCAGCAGGATCGCGTCGGGCGCGAGCACGGCCGCCTTCATCATGCCCATCGCGGAAAATACGCCGAGCGCGCGCGCTTCGTAAGTGGACGTGGTGACCACGCCGCGCCCCGCGTAATCGCGCAGCTTCGCAAAACGGCGGCTGCCGTCTTCGAGCGTTTCAGGCGCGCTGTTGCGGCCGCCGCCTATCACGACCGCCTTGCCGCGCAATTCCGGATAGCGCAATAGCTCGACGGACGCGTAGAACGCGTCCATGTCGAGATGCGCGATACGGCGGCTTGCTGAACTCATGGAGGGCGGAAACGGAAGGTAACCGTAATAGTACCTTGGTCGGCCGCGGGAGTGCCGGCGAGCGCGGTCTAGAACCGATAACTCACACCGAGTTGCACCACCGGATACAACTTATACCGCTCGACCTTGTCATTAATCTTCTGTTCCTGCTCGTCGATATTCGCTTGCGTCGTGAACATCGAATAAATCGCGGGCACGTTGTAGTGCGTGCGCGGACGGCCATACGCGACGCCGACATCGAAAGTCAGACCGAAGCCCTTCGAGACCGGCTTGTGTCCGTAGCCGATGCCGACATAAGGCATCACGCGCGGCAGCGTGACCGTGGCCGACGGCGCGGGGCCGACTGCCGGCACGTAGTCGTCGCCGATCTTGTAGTTGCCTTGCGCATTCGGCACGGCGTGCGCCGAGAGTTCGTCGTCGTTGATGAGCGCACCGGCCGTCAGGCGGAAACCGCTCGAGCGGAAAGGGAACACGTCGAGATAAAGGCCGCCTTGCAGCAGCTTCAGGTGACCGTCGTACTCGTTTTCATTGACGTTGACCGAATGCGAGAAGCCGAGACCTTCGAATTCCGCATGCACGCCCGTCCATGAATTGAGCGGCAACGCGGCGCCGATTCCCGCGCCGAGCGTGCCGCCGTGCGCATAAATCTCCTGCGCGTGCGCCGTATTAGTCAATGCGACCAACCCCGCCATCGCCGCGACCGCGGCCAGCGCCGCATTTTTTACCTGCCGTTTCACCTGCACCACCGCTTGTCTCCCGACAAAAATCAATTGCATGCGGGGACTTTACGATTTGCGCGCGCAGTTCAAATGCATGAAAAGCGGGCGATTTCGGTGGCTCTTCCGGCTCAAGTCCGGCGTCGTCGGGAAAGCGGAAATAATGCCGCGTAAATAGCGACTATGGCGGGCGCGCAGCGGCGCCCGCCTTAACGAGGTTTACTGCTTGATGCCTTCAGCCTGAATATGCAGCGTGGTCTGCATCTTGAAGCCGTACGTCTTGCCGAAGTCGACGCCGAAATCGTCGCGGTTGAACGTCGCCGTCGATTCCGTGCCGCACACTTCGCGCTTGAGCATCGGGTTCACGAAGCACTTGAACGACTCGATCTTCAGATTCACCGGCTTGGTCACGCCATGCATGGTCAGCGTGCCGATCACTTCCACCGGCCTGTCGCCTTCAAAGCGGATTTGCGTGCCCTTGTAGGTCGCGCTCGGATACTTCGCGACGTCGAAGAACTTCTCGCCGACCAGTTCCGCGTCGAGCTTGTCGTTGCCGATGTCCACCGAACTCATGTCGATGGTCACATCGACCGTGCCGGTTTTCGCCGCGCGATCGAGCACGACGGTGCCCGTGCTTTTCTTGAACTTGCCGCGCCAGATTGACACGCCGCCGAAGTGATCCGCTTCGAAGCTCGGGGCCGTGTGCGTCGGATCGAGCTGATACGTGTCGGCGGCCATTGCGTTGAACGACAGGGCGGCGGCGAGAGCGCCGGCGGCGAGCAGGAATTGCTTCTTCAAGATGTTCTCCAGGTTTTGAAAAGCGCTACGGCGCTTTGATGATTTGTTTCGGGTTTCTAATTACTTTTTGGAGGCGACGAGATGGAACTTGATGACGACTTCGTCGGCGACGACGGACGTGTCTTTCCATTCGCCAGTGCCGACGTCGAACTGCGAGCGCTTGATCGGCAATGAACCGTCGAAGGTTTGCGTCGAGCCCTGGCTTGCAATGGTGACCGGCACGACCACCGTCTGCGATTTGCCCTTGATGGTCAGCTTGCCGGTGATCTTGTACTGGTTGCCGCCCGCCGGCGCGATCGCGCTGGAAACAAAGGTAGCGGCCGGGTAAGCGGCGCTGTCGAACCACTCCTTGCCTTGCGCCTGCTTGTTGTAGTCGTCGGCGCCGAGGTCGTAGCTGCCGGTGTCGATCGACACGTTCGCGCTGCCCGCCGTCGGCTTCGCCGGATCGAACGATAGCTGCGCCGAAAACTTCCTGAACTTGCCGTCGACGGGCACGTTCATCTGTTTCGTCGTCGCGATCACGGTGCTTTTGCTGGTGTCGACGTCGGCATGCGCGAGGCTCGCGCCGAACAGCGAAAGCGCGGCGGCGCCCGCCAGGATGGAGTGATGAAGTATCGTTTTCATGGTGGTACGCATCCTATCGAACCCATGCGCGTTCATTGCACACAGTGGGGAATTTGATTGCCAACAGTCCGTAGCGAATCGGCGAGCAAGCCGTTGCCGCGCTGACTGCGAATGATAGGGATGTCAAGAAGAACCGAATAGCCGGATGCGAGAGAACACATCGTTCTACGGATGACGTTAATGCCGTCCGGGCCTGCGCGTTGCAACGCGCACCGACGAACGGCGGAGGCCGAACCGAGTTGGGTTATCCTGCGCACCGGGCACGGCCCACGTACAACCATCATTCAGGACGTTAGTTTTGACTTCGATTTTCCTTTCATGGGGCATCGCCGCCTTCGCGACAGCCGGCGTTATCACGCGGCCTTTCAAATGGCCCGAGGCAGTGTGGGCGGTGGCGGGCGCGGTGCTGCTGGTCTCGCTCGGGCTGCTGCCGATGCATCTCGCGATGGAAGCCGTCGGCAAGGGCACCGACGTCTATCTGTTTCTGTTCGGCATGATGCTGCTCTCCGAAGTCGGCCGCCGCGAAGGGCTGTTCGACTGGGTCGCCGTGCTCGCCGTGAATCATGCGCAAGGCTCGCCGCGCAAGCTCTTCATGCTGGTCTATCTGGTCGGCGTGGTGATCACCGCCTTTCTTTCGAACGATGCCACCGCGGTCGTGCTCACGCCCGCGGTGTTTGCCGCCGCGAAGAAAGCGAAGACCGATCCGTTGCCGCTGCTCTTCGTCTGCGCGTTCATTGCCAACGCGGCGAGCTTCGTTCTGCCGATCTCGAACCCGGCCAACATCGTGCTGTACGGCAACCACACGCCCGCGCTCGGGCCGTGGCTGATGCGCTTCGCGTTGCCGTCGCTGCTGTCGATCGGCGCGACTTACGTGCTGCTGCGCTGGACGCAGCGCGACGCGCTTGCCGGCATCTGCGAGGCGAATCTCGAACCGCTGCGGCTCTCGTCGAGTGGACGCGTTGCGTTGGCCGGCATTGCGGTGACGGCCGTCGTGCTGCTGGCCGTATCCGCGTTCGATATTCCGTTGGGCTTGCCCACGGCGATACTCGGTGCGTTGACCGCAATCGTCGTGTTGATCCAGGAGCGCAAATCGCCGTTGCCGATGATCCGCGAAATATCGTGGAGCGTGCTGCCGCTCGTGGCCGCGCTCTTCGTGCTCGTCGAAATGCTGGACCATACCGGCGTAATCCGCATGCTGGCCGCGTTGACGCAGGAGGGCGCCGCGCACAACGAAGCGAGCACGGCGGGTTGGGCCGGCATGGCGATCGCGATCGGCAGCAACTTGATGAACAATTTGCCGGCCGGCCTGATCGCGAGTTCGACGGTGATGCAGGCGCATAGTCCCGAGCGCGTGATCGACGCGCTGCTGATCGGCGTCGATCTCGGGCCCAACATGTCGATCACCGGCTCGCTCGCGACCATCCTCTGGCTCAACGCGATTCGTCGCGAAGGCGAGGACGTCAGCTTCATGAAGTTCCTGAAGGTGGGCGTCGTGGTGATGCTGCCGGCGCTGGTGCTCGCGCTCGGCGCACGCATTCTGATCGGCTGACGCGCCGTGGATCACGGCGCCGCCGCTTTCATACGTCAGCGATGACCGTTGATTTCCGGCGCGATCGCCGCGTGATTCAGCAGCGCGACCAATGACATTCCGCCCACGGTATTCCCCACGAGCGTCGGCACGAGGAAGCGCAGAAAATAATCGCGCAGACTCGCGTCGCCGCTGAAAAACGCATACGCCACTTCCGTCGATCCGGCGATGATGTGCGACAGATGGCTCACGGCCACCACATAGGTAATCAGCAGCACCGTCAGCAGGCGGCCCGAACGCGCGCTCGGCAATAGCCACACCATCAACGCAATCAGCCAGCCCGCGAAAACCGCTTTCACCATCGTCGGCAGCATATGTTCGGAACCGACGGCGGCGCGCGACACCTCGCCGAATGCCTGCACCACGGCGGGCGCGAACACATCGGGAATGCGCAGCATCGCGGCGAAAATCCATGTGCTCACGAGATTGAAGAACAGCACGATGGCCCACAGACGCATGGCTTTGAGCAGCGTCTTCGGATCGCGCCGCGTCAAGACGGGCAGCACGACGGTGAGCGTGCTTTCGGTGAAAAGCTGCTGCCGTCCCATGATGACGAGCACGAAACCCATCGAGTAACCGAAGCTCGACACCAGATGACGCCATGACGTATCCGGCAGTCCTGCTTCGAGCACCGCTTGCGTGAGAAACGAAAAGCCCATTGAAAGCCCGGCCGCGAGCGACGACCAGATCAGCGCGCCAATCGTCCGCTCGAGTGCAGCTTCGCCCTCTTCACGGACGATCTCATGCAGCACGAGCGCGTGCGGGGCGGTGTGATGCGCCGCCTGATCCTGCTCGCCCTCGTTCAGATGCGGGGAATCGGCGCCGGCGTCCTGGGCTCGCGGGACGTCGTTGCCGGCGAATTCCGTCGATTCGGCGGATGACTGCCGTTGCTCTTCGCGCGTGGCATCGGTCATCAGCGGGCATCCTTCGGGCGCGGGCCGGGCGCTTCGCAGACCGCTTCCTCGGGCTCCCGCAGCGCGGCAAGCGTGGCTTCGAGCCGCGCGAGCCGCGCCTGTTGCGCGGGCACGAGCGGCGCATTCGCCAGCATCCGCAAGCGACTGTCCCAGTACGAAAGCGGAATCGCGTCATTCACCGAGATCCGCCCGAACACCCGCTCGAGATGGGCGATCTCGTTGTCCAGGTTCTGGTAGCTCATCTGGCGTATCCGATAAGAGGCGACAAAAAAGGTGGACGGCGATAATGTACGAGCAAGTGGCGTTCCCCGATTCTTCAGGACAACGGGAGTGCGGCCGGAAGGTCGGATTGGGAAGTCTGATCTGCGCGCTGGAACGGCGCATTGAGATGGCGCAACGAGGTGACGCAAGGAGATGGCGCAAGGAGGTGACGCAACGCGCGGAATCTACCCGCGCGAGGGAGATCGATTAGAAGTTGCGGTTATGTTGCCGAAGGAATTGGCTACTGCCACTGGCAGTGCGTGGCTAACTCACGTCGCGATGACGCTTACTGCCTATCCAGCCACGCATCCAGCCCCACGCGAAACGCCACGCCCGCAATCACCGGCACCGTGAGCATCAGAATGATGCCGAAGTTCGGAATGGCGTCGCCGTAAGCAATCGGCTCATACAGCACCACGCCCGCGACCGCCGCGAAGACGATGACGCCGACGGCCACCATCAGAAGATTGCGCACCGTAATGGACAGCTCTTTGCGCGTCGCCTTCGCGGGACTCGGGCTGGCGGCGGGGTCGTGTTGAGCAGGCATGATGACTCTCGTGACAAAAAGCGGCGGAGGGCAAGGCGCCCATTCGCAAGGCGCCCATTCGACAGCGGAACAGGCGTGCCCGGCATCATACCAGGGCGCGCAGGTGTCGCGCACTTCGCGCCGTGTGTGCTTGCATCGATATAAAACAATATATGCCGCATTCCGCGGCATGGGGCTAAAAGCTCATCGCTTGCGTGGCCGTGCCGGCGTTACGATGCCGCTTCGATCGGATTGACCCATTGCGCCAGTTCGCGCCGCAGTTGCGCGAGGTCGAAGGGTTTGCCGAGCAGTCGCGCGCCGGGGATGCGCTCGCCGATCGGCGCCTGTGCGCCATAGCCGGACACCAGCAGCACCTGCACATCCGGCTGCTCGCGCAACACGGCGCGCGCGAGGTTGTCGCCCGACATGCCGGGCAGCGTGATGTCGGTGAACAGAATGTCGTAGCGCTGCGCCGGCAGCAGCGGCAGCGCTTCTTCGGCGCTGCCGACCGACGTGCAATCGAGCCCGAGCGCGCCGAGCAGGCAGCTTAGCGCCTCGCGCGAATCGGCGTCGTCCTCGACGAGCAGCACATGAGCCGGCGAGCGCGCGGGCGCGTCGGTCGATGCGGACTCGCTCTCGTTTGCGGCTGCCTTGGGTGTTGGAGTCAACGGCGTGGCGAGGCCCGGCGCATCGACGCCCGACGTAGCGACGCCCGACGCATCGCCACTCGCCGGATCATACGCAACGCTCGGCACACAAGCGGCGATTTCGCGATCCGTCATCTTGCCGACAGCCGCCGTGCCGCCAGCTCCGCCGGCGGCGGCGCGCAGCACGCCGCGCACCTTGCGCGCGAGATCGTCGCGGCGGTAGGGCTTGGACAGCAGCGTGATGCCCGCGTCGAGCTTGCCGTGGTGGACGATCTCATCGCGCGTGTAGCCCGACGTGAACAGCGTCGGCACCGACGGCGAGCGGGCCGCGGCACGCCGCGCCAACTCGACGCTTTTGATCTTGCCGGGCATGACGACGTCGGTGAACAGCAGGTCGATCGGCACATCGCTGTCGATGAATTCGAGCGCCGCGTCGCCGCTCGACGCCGTCAGCACCTTATAGCCGAGCTGCACCAGCATTTCGACGGCGGTCAGGCGCACGTCGGCATCGTCCTCGACCACGAGGACCGTTTCGCCGCCGCCCACCGGCGCGCTGGTTTCATCGGCGGCTTCGGCCGTTTCGGGCTCGCAGCAGCGCGGGAAAAACAGCGATACCGTCGTGCCGCGCCCCAACTCGCTTTCGATCAGCGTATGCCCGCCGCTCTGCCTCACGAAGCCGAACACCATGCTGAGACCCAGGCCCGTGCCATGACCGTGAGGCTTGGTCGTAAAGAACGGTTCGAACGCATGCTCGAGCACGTCGGGCGGCATGCCCGCGCCGGTATCGGTGACGGAAAACACCACGTATTCGCCCGGCGAAAGCTCCGGCTTGTCGCTGCAAAACGCTGCGTCCAGCACGCGGTTCGCGGCGCGCACGGTGAGCGTGCCGTCGGCCTTTATCGCGTCGCGTGCATTGATGGCGAGATTGAGCAGCGCGTTTTCCAACTGGTTGCGATCGACCTGTACGTGCCACAAATGGTCGCTCAATACGGTTTCGATCCGCATGGTTTCGCCGAGCGCGCGATGCAGCATCTCGCTCATGCCGGCAAGCAGGCGGCGCGGGTTCAGCACAGTGGGCGACAGCGGCTGGCGCCGCGCGAACGCAAGCAGATGCGCGGCGAGTTTCGCGCCGCGCTTCACCGCGTCGGTCGCTGCCGACAAACGGCGCAGCGTGGCCGGATTGCCGCTCGCGTCGGCGGCCATCATCTGCAGGTTGCCGTTGATCACTTGCAGCACGTTGTTGAAGTCGTGCGCAACGCCGCCGGTGAGACTGCCGATCGCTTCCATTTTCTGCGCCTGGCGCAGTTGTTCTTCGGCGAGCGCGCGCGCCGCGACCGCGTCGGCCACGCGCTGTTCGAGCGTCTCGGTCAACTGGCGCAGCGACTGTTCGGCGATCTTGCGTTCGTGAATATCGATCAGCACAGCCGGCAAGCGTGTCGGCTGACCGTGTTCGTCGAACTCGCACTGGCCGTTTGCCTGCACCCACACATAGTCGCCGTCAGGGCGGCGAATCCGGTACTCGGCGCGAAACGGCTTGCCTTCTTGCAGCGCATCCGCGCTCAGGCGTTCGAGCAGCGACTGATCGTCCGGATGAATCATTCGGGCCGCGGCGCTGTGGTCGACGCCTCGCGCCGCTTCTTCGACGGAGAACGAAAACGTGCGGGCAAAGCGCTCGTCGCCGGTGATCTTTCCGGTCTGCATGTCGACGACGCAAGTGCCGAGCACCGCGCCTGTATTGAGCGCGAGTTGCAGACGTTCGTTGGTCTCGTGCAGCTCCGCTTCGGCGCGTTGCCGCCAGCGCTCGGTCAGCACGCGCCCAGTCGTTTCGACGACGACCGCCAGCACGCCCGCGGGCGCGCCGCTGTCGTCGGCGACGGGGCTGTAGTAGAGGTCCATCCACACGTCCTCGGGCTTGCCTTCACGCAGCAGCACGAGTTCCTTGTCGCGATACGAGAGCGTGCCGCCCGCGAGGCACGTAGTCATGACGTGGCGATTGAATTCGGCGACTTCGGGCCAGCCTGTTTCGACTGGGCATCCCAGCAGATACGGATGCCGTCCGCCCGCGAAAACCGCGTAGGCGTCGTTGTAGATCATGTAGCCGGAGCGGCCCCACAGCAGCACGAGCGGCACCGGCGAAGCGAGCAGCAACTGCACCGTGGCGGTGAGGCTGCGCGGCCAGTCCGCGATCGCGCCGACGCCGGTCGCCGCCCAGTCGAATTCACTGATGCGCCGCGCCATTTCGCCGCTCCAGCCTGTACAGCCATGATCTTGTGCCGGAAAGGGCATGCGTCGCTCCACGAGATCGCGTTAATGAGGTGGGTGTCCAGTCTGCCGTTTCACATTCTCCGCGTAAAGGGCCGATACGCCGCGTATGCCGTTTAGTTGCGCGCGCACCTTAAACGCTCGCAAGTTTTACCTGCGCCGCTCGCGCGCGCATTCGAAAGCGGCAATAAGCGCATGCGCATTTCTGTCGAAGCGAGCCTTTGCGTGTTTGCTTTTGCGGCGGTTCATCGTTCGCGCGATGGTCGTTGTTGCGCTGCGCGTCCTTACAGAATCCTTCATGCGATAGGCTCGTTTTCTGCTGGATGTCGAGTGCACGCGCGCGCGACGAATGCGCGCCGCGAGCGCTGGCGACGGCGAATGTCGCCGGCTTCGCAGATCGATAAGAGCGGACCGTACGATGCCGAAGAAGCCCGTCGCAACCAGCAAGCTGGCGAAGAAATCTCCCAGCAAGCGTTCCAGGAAAATGCCTCGCGCCGACGGCCGGCAGCCGCTCCTGACCGCGCGCCGCAACGCGAGAATGGCGCGCTCGGCGCATGCGTATGTGCGCGGCAGCACGAGCCGGTTCTATGAGTGGCTCGACGGCATCGAGGGCCACGCGCTGCCCGAAGGTCCGGCGGTGTGGATTTGCGGCGATTGCCATACCGGCAACATCGGGCCGGTCGCGGATGCCTACGGGCGCGTCGAGATCCAGATGCGCGACTTCGATCAGACGGTGATCGGCAATCCCGCGCACGATCTGATTCGCCTCGGGCTCTCGCTTGCGACGGCCGCGCGCGGCTCCGATCTGCCCGGCGTGACGATCGTCCACATGATGGAAGCGCTCGCCGACGGCTATGAACGCGCCTTCGACGAAACCGCGGGCGAGGCCGACATTCACGCGGAAAAACCCGAGGCGGTACGCGTCGTGATGAAGGAGGCGATCCATCGTACGTGGCGTCATCTCGCCGAAGAGCGTATCGACGACGCCGAGCCGTATATTCCATTGGGTTCGCGTTTCTGGCCGCTCGACAAAACCGAGCGCCGCGAGATCGACAAGCTGTGCAGGACCAGGTCGATCGCAGCGCTCGCGACCGCATTGCGCGGGGCGGGCGCCGACGCGCAAGTCCAGGTGCTCGACGCCGCGTACTGGGTCAAGGGCTGCAGCTCGCTCGGACGGTTGCGCTACGCGGTGCTGCTCGACATCGACGGCGCCGCGGCCGACGGCGACGACCTATGCCTCGTCGACATCAAGGAAGCCGCGCAGGCCGCGGCGCCGCGCTGCTCGGGGGTGAGAATGCCGCGCGATCACGCCGAGCGCGTGGTGGAAGGCGCGCGGCATCTGTCGCCATCGCTCGGCGAACGGATGAGGCCCGCGCGCCTCACGGACCGCCCCGTCGTGTTGCGCGAACTGCTGCCGCAGGACATGAAGCTGACCATCGAGCAACTGACCCGCGACGAAGCGACGAGGGCGGCGCGCTTTCTCGCGCTCGTGGTCGGCAAGGCGCACGCGCGGCAGATGGACCTCGCCGAACGCAAGGCATGGCTGGCCGAGTTGCGCAAGAACCGCTCGAAAACGCTGGATGCGCCCGGCTGGCTGTGGAAGAGCATCGTCCAACTGGTCAGCACTCACGCGGCCGGCTATCTCGAGCATTGCCGCAAATACGCAACGGGCGTCGGCGAGGGCTGAAGCGCGGTTATTTTCACGAAGGGCTAAATATTCGTCCGATGATTGCCGATATACATCGGTAGAGTGACCGGACCCGCCTGCTAGCCCTTCCTATGCTCCTGACCTCGCCGCAGCACTCCGCCGATGCCGGCCTGCGCCAGCGCTTTCACCAGCGCTCGCTTGAACATCAGCGCCCGCTTTCGACGGTGACGATGGCGTTCACAGTCGTCGCGTTTCTCTGTCTGGTGGCGGCGCGCGGCCTCGTTGCCGGACCCGCCGAGCCGCTCGCGTACCGGCTCGGCTGCGCGCTCGTGCTGGCTTTGCTGGTGCTGGCCATTCCGCTCGCGAAATCGACGTGGACGTTCGGCGCGATCGGCGTGGCCTTCTCGCTGACGCTCGTCGCCGGTCTCGCGCTGAACGTGGCGGGCGTGCAGCAGCCGTTGCTGTGGACCTTGCCGGCGATGGTCGTGATCCCGGTTTGCGCCGCGCCGCTGTGGCTGACGCCGACGCATTTCGTGGTCGGCAGCGCGCTTTTCTATGCGGCGGCGATCGGCTTGCTGCCCGCCGCGCCGCACACGGCCGACGTCGACGTGGTCGTGTGGATGTGGATCGCCGCGATCGGCATGCCGACCGCCGTCGTCTTTCATTTCGGTTTTTACGGGTTCCGGCGCAATCACTTTCTGCTCGAGGATCAGCTCGCGCAACTGGCCGCGACCGATCCGCTGACCGGCCTGCAAAACCGCCGTGCGTTCGTCGCGCAGGCGGAGCGGCGCCTCGCCGAACTCGCGCGCGGCGGCGAGGCCAGCGCGATTTTTCTCGACATCGACAATTTCAAGTCGCTCAACGACAGGTTCGGTCATGCGGTGGGCGACCTCGCGTTGCGCCAGGTCGCCCAGGTTCTGCTCGAGCAAACCACGCGCGGCGACAGTGTGAGCCGGATCGGCGGCGAGGAATTCGCGGTGCTGTCCTGCGATGGACTTGCCGGCGCGCTGCGGCTTGCCGAGCGGCTGCGCGGCGCGATTGCCGCGCTCGAACGCCCGGACGGTCATCTGACCGCGAGCTTCGGCGTGGCCGAGCATCGCGGCGACGAAAACATCATGGTCCTGCTGGATCGCGCCGACGAAGCGTTGCTGCGCGCGAAGCAATCCGGCAGGAATCGCGTGTGCGCCGAGCGGCCGGTGCCGGACGCGCCGCTGCAACTGCTGATCGAGGACGCCTGCGGCACAGCGGGCGCCGGCGGCTCGCGGCATAAATGGGAAGACTATTACCTGACCTCGCACTTTCAGCCGCTCTTCAGTTTGTCGCATCAGAAGCAGGTCGGCTTCGAGGCGCTGTTGCGCGGCGAACTCGACGACGGCACCTTGCTGCCGCCCGCGGTGCTGTTCGCGCGCAAGCCCGCCAACGACGAAGGGGTGCTCGACCGCGCGAGTCATGCCGTGCATCTGGCGAACGCGCGCGCGTCGCTGCCCTCGGACGGCTGGCTTTTCCTCAACATTCTGCCGGCCACTTTCGTCGCCGAGGGCTATGCCGATGAACTCACCGGGATCGTGCGCAGAGTGGGGCTCGCGCCGGAGCAGGTGATCCTCGAGATTCTGGAATCGCACGGCGGCAGCGTCGACGAGATGTCGCGCGCGGCGGCGTTGTACCGCGAGCACGGCTTCCTGATTGCCGTCGACGATTTCGGCGCCGGTCAATCGAACCTCGACCGGCTGCTGCGCATCCGTCCGGACATCGTCAAGCTCGACGGCGAACTGATACGCGCGACCGGGCACGGCACCGAGCAGCCGATCTTGCCGAAGCTCGTGTCGCTGCTGCATCAGGCGGGCATGCTAGTCGTGGTGGAGGGCGTGGAGACGACCGAGGAACTGATACTCGCGGTCGAATCGAATGTGGACTTCGCGCAAGGTTATCTGCTCGGGCGGCCCGCGCCGGAGATCGCGCCGCCAGGCTCGGTGCATTTGCGAATCGACGATGCTTTCGATGTCATCGCGCAAGGCCGCGCACATCAGCATGCGTTGTTCGAGTCTGTGGTGGAGCCGTATCGCCTCGCGCTGCGCGAGGCTGCGGACGCGCTGCACGCGGGGGCCGCGATGGAGCGCGCGTTCGCTGCACTTGCGTCGTTCGAGCGTTGTGTGAGCTGCTTTGTTCTCGACGATTCCGGCCGGCAGGTCGGCCCGGAAGTGCCGGGGCCGGCGTGGAGCATGGAAGGCGCGTCGCTGCATCCGGTGGCCAATCCGCGCGATGCGCGGTGGGATCATCGGCCGTATTATCGCAATGCCGTGCTGCTGCCGGGTGTGGCGATTGCCAGTAATCCTTATCTTTCGCTCGCGAGTGGAAGACCGTGTATTGCAGTGACGCTTGCGGCGCAGTTCGCGGATGAGCGCTCGGTGATTGGGGTGGAGTTGGACTGGTCGGCGCAAGGGTTGCCCTGGCCGGCGGGGGAGTGAGCGGCGTTTAGATCGTCGGCCGCTCGCTCGCTTTTAGTACCCGCCTTTCACGGCCGCATCCGTCTGAGCTTGGCCTTTATACGACGCGGCCAGATCCGACGCCGCGCGGCTCAACAACCCCGTATCCGTTCCGACCGCGACAAACGTAGCGCCTGCCGCAAGATACTCGTCGGCGATCGCGCGATCCGGCGCGAGCACACCGGCAGCCTTGCCCGCACGCCGCACGGTTTGTATGCCGCCGCGAATCGCTTCGCGCACGCTTCTATCGCCCGGCTTGCCGAGCAGACCCATCGACGCGCTCAGATCCGAAGGACCGAAAAAAACGCCGTCGACGCCGTCGACCGCTGCAATCGCCGGCAGATTGTCCATGCCTTGCACCGTCTCCACTTGCACGATCACACACAGTTCGTCGGCGGCGCGGTTCAGGTAATCGGGCACGCGGTTCCAGCGCGACGCGCGCGCCAATGCGCTGCCCACGCCGCGAATGCCGTGCGGCGGATAGCGCGTGGCCGCGACGGCATCGGCGGCCTGTTCGGCGGTGTCGATCATCGGTAGAAGCAAAGTCTGCGCGCCGATGTCGAGCAACTGCTTGATCAGCGCGCTGTCGCTGCGCACCGGCCGCACGACCGGATGCGATGCGTACGCGGCCACCGCCTGCAATTGCGCGAGCGTGCTGCGCACGTCGTTCGGCGCGTGTTCGTTGTCGATCAGCAGCCAGTCGAACCCGGCGGTGGCGAGCAACTCGGTCACGTAGGCATCGGCGAGCGCGGCCCACAAGCCGAATTGCGGCGTGCCTTCGCGCAGCGCGCGCTTGAATGTGTTTTGCGGCAAGGACATGTGCGCACTCAAATGAAATTCAAACCAATTCCGCCGAGCGGACCATAGTCGACGTGAAAGGTGTCGCCCGCCTTCGCGGCGATCGGGCTCGTGAACGAGCCGCTCAGAATCACGTCGTTTGCGTTGAGCATTTCGTCGTACGGAGCAATCTTGTTCGCGAGCCACGCGACGCCCGTCGCCGGATGATTGAGCACTGCGGCCGCGAGTCCGCTTTCTTCGACGGCGCCGTTTTTATACAGCAGTGCGCCGACCCAGCGAAGATCGACATCGAGCGGACGCACCGGACGCCCGCCGAGCACGATGCCCGCATTGGCCGCGAAGTCGGAAATCGTGTCGTACACCTTGCGCGGCGCGCGCGTGCCGCGGTCGAACTGCTCGATGCGCGCGTCGATGATTTCAACGGCGGGCGTGACGTACGCGGTGGCGTCGAGTACATCGAATAGCGTGATGCCCGGGCCTTTGAGCGGCTTGCTTAACACGAACGCCAGTTCCACTTCGACACGCGGCGCAATGAAGCGATCCGCGCGAATGTCCTGGCCGTTTTCGATAAACATGCTGTCGAGCAGCGGCGCGTAATCGGGTTCGTCGATCTGCGATGAGCGTTGCATTGCGCGCGACGTGAGGCCGATCTTGCGTCCTTTGATTACATGGCCTTCGGCGAGCTTGAGCTTCACCCATTCGCGCTGAATCGCGTAACCGTCTTCGACCGTCATCTGCGGATACGCCGCGGAAAAGTGGCGCAATTGCGTGCGCGTCTTCTCCGCATGATCGAGCTGCGCCGCGAGTTCGCGAATAGTTTGTTGGTCTAGCATGATGGTTCTCTATTGAGCCGCTATGAGTGTGTGCCGGCTCGCTACTGCGCTTTGAGCCGCGCATGCAGGTTGTTGTGTTTCCACGTTCCGGCTTCGCTGAACTCGTTGATTTCCAGCGACAACGCGAGCCCGCTCGTTTCAAACTCATTGGCGAAGTGCTGCTTGATCGTTTCGAATAACGCGTCGCCGGTTGCTTTTTTTATCGCGTCGGAGCGGCCTGCGGCAATCTTCAGGTTCGCGTGTAGAAACGCTGCATCCGCGCGTCCATCGGCAATGCAATAGTGCTCGCAACGCAGCGCGCGCACGCGAATGCCGCCGATTGGATAAACGCTCTTCTCCTGGTCGCGCTGCGCGGCGAGGCATTCAGCGAGCGTATTGCATAAGCGGCTAATACTTTCTCCATCGGCGAGATTAGCGCTGTATTCCAGTGTCAGATGCGGCACGATAACTCCTCCGTTTCGATTCAGGCGGGCAGCGGCGTAACCGGAAAGATCGCATTGATCTGCCCGGTTCCCGAACTGCCGAAATACGGCGTGATGACTTCCACCTTGCCGTCATAGCGGTCCCAGCCTAGCGCGCCAAGCAGCATTGCTGTGTCGTGCATGCCGCCTTCGCCCCAGCATTTTTCGTTGTAGAGCGGCAGCATGTCGCAAAAGGTTTTCCAGTCACCGCCTTGCCAGAGTTCGACAACCCGGCGGTCCATCTGTTCGAGAAAGGGGCTCCACACCTTGTGCATGAACTGCTCGGCGGTGCCGTTGTCGGCAAAGTGATGACTCAGCGACCCACTCGCGAGAATCGCAACGGTGCCGTCGTAGTGCTCTTCGATTGCCTTGCGTACCGCGAGCCCGAAGCGCGCACTCGTTTCCAATTGATGCCACATACACCAGCCGGCGACCGACACGGTTTTGAAATGCTGATCGCTGTTCATATAGCGCATCGGCACGAGCGTGCCGTATTCGAGCTCAAGCGTGGTTTCGCTATGCGCGCGGCTTTTCACGCCGATTTCATTCGCGGCTTCGGCGATCAGATTGCCGAGTTCCACATTGCCGGGATACGCATACGGCATGTTCTTGATGAAATGCGGCAGTTCGTTGCTCGTGTAGACGCCTTCGAATTTCGGCGCGCAATTGATGTGGTACTCGCTATTGACGAGCCAATGCACGTCGAACACGACAATCGTATCCACGCCCAATTCGCGGCAACGCCGGCCGATTTCATGATGGCCGTCGATGGCGGGCTGACGGCAACCTTTATGCGGACCGTCGAGTTCGGACAGATATAACGACGGCACGTGTGTCACTTTTGCTGCCAGCGCGAGCTTACCCATCGCGGTCTCCTCTTCTGTGCCGCGAGACCTTGCGGGCCTCGCGTGAAATTGTCCGGCGTGTCAGACGCCCCAGCGCGGAATGTGATGCGAGCCGAGCGACACGCATACGTTCTTCGGTTCGAGGAACACTTCGTAGCTCCACGTGCCGCCTTCGCGTCCCACACCTGACGCCTTCGTGCCGCCGAACGGTTGCCGCAAATCGCGCACGTTCTGGCTGTTGACGAAGCACATGCCGGCTTCGACGGCAGCCGCGACGCGATGCGCGCGTCCGGTGTTTTCGGTCCAGATATAGCTCGAGAGGCCGTACGAGATGTCGTTCGCGAGCCGGATCGCGTCGGCTTCGTCGTCGAATGGAATCAGGCACGCGACCGGGCCGAAGATCTCTTCCTGCGCGATGCGCATGCGATTGTCGACATCGACGAAAACCGTGGGCATTACGAAGTTGCCTTTGCGCATGGCCTCGGGCAAATCAGGCGTATTGAGGCCGCCGCACGCCAGCGTCGCACCTTCTTTCGGGCCTAGTTCGATATAGCTGCGCACTTTGGCCAGATGCCCCTGGCTGATCATCGGCCCAATGATCGTGCTGTCGGCAAGCGGATCGCCTACCGTGAGGCGCTTCGCGCGCTCGATAAAGCGCTCCGCAAACTTCACGTAGATCGACTTCTGCACCAGAATGCGCGAGCCGGCAGTGCAGCGCTCGCCGTTGTTCGAAAAGATCATGAAAATAGCGGCGTCGAGCGCGCGTTCGAAATCGGCGTCGTCGAAAATAACGAATGGCGATTTGCCGCCGAGTTCCATCGAGAACTTCTTGAGCCCCGCGGTCTGCACGATCCGGTTACCTGTCGCGGTCGATCCGGTGAACGACACTGCGTGCACGTCCGGATGCGCGACGAGCGGCTCGCCGGTTTCCTTGCCGAAGCCGTGCACGACGTTCAGCACGCCGGCCGGAATGCCGGCCTCCAGCGCGAGATTGCCGAGCATCGACGCGGTCAGCGGCGACAACTCGCTCATCTTGAGCACCGCCGTATTGCCGAACGCAAGGCAGGGCGCGACTTTCCAGGTGGCTGTCATGAACGGCACATTCCACGGCGAAATCAGCGCGCACACACCGACCGGATGGAACAGCGTGTAATTCAGATGCGTGTCGGTCGGATAGGTATGGCCGTCGACGCGCGTGCACATCTCGGCGAAATAGCTGAAGTTGTCCGCCGCGCGCGGCACGAGTTGCTTGCGCGTTTGCGAAATCGTCTGGCCTGTATCGTTTGTTTCGGCTTCCGAAATATCCGGTACGTTCTTCGCGATCAACTCGCCGAGCTTGCGGATCAGTTTCGCGCGTTCGGCGACGGGCTTGCTCGCCCATGCGGGAAAGGCTTCTTTCGCGGCTCGCACGGCGACATGCACTTCTTCCTCGCCGCCGCGCGCCACTTCGGCGAGTACTTCCTGCGTCGCCGGGTTGACCGTTTCAAAGTAGTCTTTCGCGCCGGCTGTCTTGCCGTCGATCAGATGTTCGATTCGCATTGCGTTGTCCCTTTTCTTTATGCGCCGATCACGCGCGGCCAAAATCGGCATCGGATGCAATCGTGTTGACGAGGCGGCCCAGACCGTCGATCTCGCACACCACTTGGTCGCCGGCATTCACATTGACGATGCCTTCCGGTGTGCCGGTCAGAATCACGTCGCCCGGCGCGAGCGTCATGAAGCCGCTGAGGTATTCGATCAGCGCGGGAATGTCGGTCACGAGATCGCGCGTGTTGCCGCGTTGTTGCAGCGTGCCGTTGACGAACGTGCGCAATTCCAGTTGCGTGACCTCCTCAATGTCCGCAGCGTCGACGAACCATGGGCCGAGTATCGTCGCGCCGTCGCGATTCTTTACGCGCAGGTTGGGGCGATAATAGTTTTCGAGGTAGTCGCGGATCGCGTAGTCGTTGGCGATCATGTAGCCGGCCACGTGCTGCATCGCATGTTCGCGTTGTACGTTGCGCGCGGTTTGCCCGATCACCACAGCGAGTTCGCACTCGTAGTGCATGAAGGCCACATCGGCGGGGCGGCGAGTGAAGCCGCGATGACCGAGCACCGTACCCGGTCCCTTCAGGAACACCAGCGGCTCTTCCTGCTTGTTGAACTGCAATTCTTTCGCATGCTCGGCGTAGTTCAATCCGAGTGCGAAGATGGTGCCGACTTCGACAGGCGCGAGCCAGACGACCTGCTCTTCGGCGCATATACGTCCGTCCGCAAGCTGCACGCCTCGCGCGTGCGGATAGGCTTCGTGAATTGCGCCTGCATAGGCCACGCGGCCGCGCATCATGACTGTTCTCCGTCGTGTTGAGTTGCGCCGACAAACGAGACGTGAAGCGGCGGCAGCGCGCCGACTGACAACGTCGCCTCGTCGCCGCGATGCGCGACGGGCGAGCCGTGCCGCACACCGGTCGTGATGACGTCGCCTGGCGCGAGCGTCATGAAGTCGGTGACATCTGCGAGCAATTGCGCCACATTGCGCACCGACGACGCCGTGCTCGCCGTGAACACATGCGCACCGTTGAGCGCAACCGTAATGGCGAGTTCGTCGGGATTCGCAACGTGCCGCGCTGCAACGAGCGCCGGTCCGATCACGCAAAAACCGTCGCGCGCCCGGAATCGCACCGACGGCCGATATACGCTCGCATGCGGTACGCTGAGATCGGCTACGAGCGTGTAGCCCGCGATATAGTCGAACGCACGCTCCGCGCTGACGCGCGTCGCAGTGCGCCCGATCACGATGCCAAGCGAAGCGCCTAACTCGACGCCCGGCGCGACGCCCAACTCATCGTCCGGCACGATGACTTTCGCCCGATGCCCCGCGTGCGTATTGCGCGGCTTCAGATAAAGAACCGGCGCTTTCGGCGGCGCCTTGTACGGCGCGGCATGCATCGCATCGCCGAGCGCGTCGAGCGCGGCACGGTCGTTGAGCAAGGTGCCGTAGACCGCGCCGCTCACGGGCGGCCGGCACGCCATGCCGCGCGCGAGCAGCGCCGCCGCGGTTTGCGCATCGACATCGCGAGGCAACGCGTCGCCTTCCGGGTGCAACAGATAATCGGCAAGTGCAAACATGAACTGGCTATGCCTCTGAATGGAGACTCGACATAAACACTAACATGTTAGTAGTATTGCGCTTGATATGATCCGGGGTCAATAGCCAGTCGGCTGATCGCGGGTTTTCCCTTAAGTTTCGACGGCTGCTTTCATTCATCGCCCACTATGTCTTCGTCTGCTTCCACACGAGTTTTGCACCGCAACCTGCCGATGCTGCTGCTGCGCGCCAGGGAAAAAATGATGGAGCGCTTTCGTCCGTTGATCACGGCGCACGGTTTGACCGAGCAGCAATGGCGCGTGATTCGCGCGCTCAATGAGCACGGCCCGATGGAGCCGCGTCATATCTCCGACATCTGCACGATCTCGAGTCCGAGCATGGCGGGCGTACTCGCGCGTATGGAGAGCATGGAGCTGATAACGAAAGAGCGTTTCGCGGAAGATCAGCGCCGCGTGCTGGTTTCGCTCACCGATACGAGCGTCGAACTCGTGCGTGTGATCTCGAAGGAACTGGAGGCGCAATACCGCGAACTGGAGCGCAAGGTGGGTCCGGAGATCGTCGAACGGGTCTATCGCGCCGTCGACGATCTGCTTGCCGGTCTCGAGGAAGAAGACGAATGAAAGCCATATTTCTGCATACCGGCTGGCGCAGCGGCGGCACCTGGGTGTGGTCTTGTCTTCGCGCGCTCAACGGCGCGACGGGGTTTTACGAGCCGCTTAGCAACGTGCTCGCCGATCTGAGTCTCGCCGACGTGTCCGCAAGCCTCCCGACGCTAACCTCGGGACATCCGCCGCTCGATGCGCCGTATTTCGACGAATACCGGCCGTTCCTGCAGGAAGGCGTGCGCGGTGTGAGCGGATACCGGAGAACATTCGGCATAGACCGTTTCGGCGATGTTCCGGACGCCGAATTCCCCGCGCTGGCGGCGTATTTGCGCAGCCTTTGCGAGTACGCGCAAAAGCAGAGCAGTGTGCCGGTGTTCAAGTTCTGTCGCTCGTCGGGAAGATTGCCGTGGCTCAGACAGGCGTTTCCGGATGCGATGCACGTCGGCGTGCTGCGCAATCCCGCGTCGCAGTTTGCTTCGGGCTGGCTGCTGAATCAGCAGTGGCGCAATCCGTTTTTTGTGGCCGCGCCGTTTCGCGTACTCGGATTGAATCGCGCGGAACCGTTGGTCAAACAGATCATCGACTTGTGCGACGTTAAATTGCCGCCCGCTGTGCCCGCTTCCGATGACGCCTATGCAATCGCGTGCGAACACTATGCACGCAGCGCGGAAGGCAATAACGCGTATCGTGCGTTTGTCGCGCTGTGGGTGCTTTGCGCGTGCCGAATGGGACAAGGCGTCGACCTGCTCGTCGACATGGATCTTCTCGGGCAGTCGCGCGATCATGCGGCCGGTTTGCAAGCCGGCTTTGAAGCGCAGAGCGGCCTGTCACCGGACTTCAGCAGCGCGCGCGATCTCCTCGAAGAAACGCGCCGCAGCGCCGCGCGTATCGGCGGAATAGACGGCGGCGCGATGCGCGTGGTTCATTCGGCGGCGCTCAAGTTCCTGAAGGCGCAAAGCGGCATCGACGCAGCGTTTATCGAACGCGTTCGCGAGAAGATGGTCCTCGCGAACGAACTCACTGCGCAGTGGCGCTGAGCCGCAATACGCGATGCTGCCGAGTGCTATGAAGCAACCGCCTTTTTCGACGCAGCCAACGTTTCGGCTCTCAACTGGTCATAGCTCGTCTTGTCGAGCGGCACTGCGCCGGGTTGGCCGAGATCGCTCAATCTGACGCGGTAGTTCTCGCGCGCGCTCCACGCGGTCACTGCCGCGATGATCGTTATGCCGAAGGTGATCGCGCCGATCGTGACCGGAACGTTGTGCGATCCCGGCGGCGCGACATAAGCGAACAACGCGGGCAGCAATGCGGTAATCGTGGTGCCGATGTTCTGTCCGATCGCCATCGCGGAGACGCGCGAGCGCGTCGGAAAAAGCTCGGGATAGAAGCTCGGAAAGGTCGCGTTATAGCCCTGGTAGACCACGCCCCACATGAGGATCGACATCACCATCGCGAGCGCGACGTTATGAATGCTGATCGCGTACAGGTAGCCGAACGAGAGCAGCCCCGCGCCGAGCGCGCCGACGATGATCGGCAGACGCCGGCCGATCCGGTCCGACAGATTGCCCACAAATGGAATCACGAGCACGGCGACAATGTTGCCGATCACGGGTATCCACAGGTACACGCTCTTCGAAAAGCCGATGCCGTACGCGGCCTGCACCGCATACGCCGCGCCGAAGATCGTCGCGACGACGGGAATCACATTCATCAGCGAGCAGCCGACCACGCGTAGCATGTCCTGCCAGTTATAGCGGAACGCTTCCGCAATCGGCGACTTCGGCACGCCGCCGCTCGCGTCTTCTTTCGCGAAAGCGGGTGTTTCTTCGACCTCGCGACGGATGATGTAGCCGGCCACCAGCACGAGCGCGCTAAGCAGAAACGGAATGCGCCAGCCCCACGAATTGAACGAGCTTTCTTCCATGTAATAGGCGAGCGGCAGGAACACGGCGGCCGCAAGAATCTGTCCGGCTTGCACGCCTTGCAGCGTGAAGCTCGCGTAATAGCCGCGTCGTCCGAATGGCGCATGTTCGAGAATCATCGAACTCGCGCCCGAGATTTCTCCGGCCACCGCGAAGCCTTGAATCAAACGCAGCACGACGAGCAGCGTCGGCGCGAGCAGCCCGACATGATGATAAGTAGGCAGCAGGCCGACTGCCATCGTCGAAAAGCCCATCAGGAACATGCAGAGCAGCAGCACGTTCTTGCGGCCGTGCGTGTCGCCCCAATGGCCGAGTACGAATGCGCCGATTGGCCGCGCGACGTAACCGACGCCATACGTCGCGAGCGACGCGACGATCGCGATCTTTGGATTACCGGATGGAAAGAACAACTGCGGGAAGATGAGCGCCGCTGCCTGCGCGTAGATGAAGAAATCGTAGTACTCGAGTGCCGAGCCGATCCAGCCACTGGCCGTTGCCTTGCCAGCCTGTCCGCGATGCTTGCGGCCACTCGCCGATGCGTTCGTTGCCATGTCGCGCCTCCTCACCGAAATGCGTGACCTGTCGTGCGGTTTTGTGATTTGGCGTCCGGCTCACGAACTATGCAAGCCAGGACTTACACGGCGATGAAGCGCGTTTGTAGCGGGATGCTGCAACGCGTCACACGTCCGCACATCCCCGGCATAGTCCCGTCTATCCAATACAGTTGCTGCGCAAAAAACAATACAGTGAGGCGCGGTTCTGTTTTGCTGTATAGGGAATTACCCGCTTCACGTCGATACAGTTGGCGGGTCTCGAATCCGCCTGCCTGCCCGGTACACACCGCGGCCCATTCCCGAACGTGAGGTACGACATGAACGCAGTAAACGAGCAAGACCGGCTGTCAGTGCAGCAGATCGGTCACTACATCGGCGGCGCGCTGGCTGCGCCCGGCAGCGGCCGTTTCAAGGACGTATTCAATCCCGCGACCGGCAAGGTGACGGGCTCGGTCGCGCTCGCATCGGTCGAGGAAGTGGATGCCGCGGTCAAATCGGCCAAGGCGGCCTTTCCGGCATGGAGCGAAACCGCGCCGCTCAAGCGCGCACGCATTCTGTTCAGGTTCAAGGAACTGCTCAACAGGCATCACGACGAACTCGCGATGCTCATCACGCGCGAGCACGGCAAGGTGTTCACGGACGCGCAAGGCGAAGTGGTGCGCGGCATCGAAGTCGTCGAATTCGCGTGCGGCATTCCGAACCTGTTGAAGACCGATTTCACCGATCAGATCGGCGGCGGCATCGACAACTGGAATTTGCGTCAGCCGCTCGGCGTCGTGGCCGGCATCACGCCGTTCAATTTTCCTGTGATGGTGCCGATGTGGATGTTCCCGGTCGCGCTCGCTTGCGGCAACACATTCGTGCTGAAGCCGTCCGAGCGCGATCCGTCGGCGTCGTTGCGCATTGCCGAGTTGTTGAAGGAAGCCGGCTTGCCCGATGGCGTATTCAATGTGGTCAACGGCGACAAGGTCGCCGTCGACGCATTGATCGAGCACCCCGACGTGGCGGCGCTGTCTTTTGTGGGCTCGACGCCGATTGCGGAATACATCCACGGCGAAGCATCGAAGCGCGGCAAGCGCGTGCAGGCTCTCGGCGGCGCGAAGAATCACCTCGTCGTGATGCCCGACGCCGATCTCGATCAGGCCGTGGATGCGCTCATCGGCGCGGCCTATGGCTCGGCCGGCGAGCGCTGCATGGCGATTTCAGTGGCGGTGGCCGTGGGCAATGTCGCCGACAGGCTGATCGAAAAGCTCGTGCCGCGCGTGAAGTCGCTCGTCATCAAGAACGGTGAGAACCTCGACGCCGAAATGGGCCCGCTCGTGACCGCCGAGCACAAGGCGAAAGTGGCGGGCTATATCGCATCCGGCGTGGAAGAGGGCGCTACGCTGATCGTCGATGGCCGCACGCATGCGGTCGCGAAAGAAGAGGGCTTCTTCATCGGCGGAACGTTGTTCGACAACGTCGGCACGCAAATGAAGATCTACAAGGAAGAGATCTTCGGCCCGGTGCTGGCGGTGGTGCGTGTGCCCGATTTCGCGAGTGCGGTCGAACTGATCAACGCACACGAATTCGGCAACGGCGTATCGCTCTTCACGTCCGACGGCGGCGTCGCGCGCGCGTTCGGCCGGCAGATTCAGGTCGGCATGGTCGGCATCAATGTGCCCATTCCGGTGCCGATGGCATGGCATTCGTTTGGCGGCTGGAAGCGGTCGCTGTTCGGCGATCACCATGCGTACGGCGAAGAGGGCGTGCGCTTCTATACGCGCTACAAGAGCATCATGCAGCGCTGGCCCGACAGCATCGCGAAGGGCGCGGAATTCACGATGCCTGTTGCGAAGTAATTTGCGGTAGAAGCGACAAGCGCAACAAGCGAAACAAGCGCAACAAGCCTAATAACAAAGCCGCGGCTCAAACTCGAGCCGCGGCTTTTTTCATGGCCTTTTCACATTTCACACTTCACACTTCACACACCCGACGACGACTCTTCTTCCGCCTCATCGAGCACCGCATTTTGCACGGCGATGGCGGGACTCACATAAGGCGGCGCCTGGCGCGGCTCGTCGATGCTGTAGCGAAGGCGCCCCGCGTCGAAAAACACGCGCAGACTGCGGTATCGGAAGAGATACATGAGGCCCACCAGCGCGGCCGCGAAGCCCGACGCCGCGCCCACGCCGAGCGCCCAGCGCGGACCGAAACGATCCGCGACCCAGCCAACGACGGGCGCGCCAAGCGGCGTGCCGCCCAGCGCGATAGCGAGCAGAATCGCGATCACGCGGCCGCGCATCGCAGGTTCCGTGGAGAGTTGCACGAGGCTGTTGGTGGACGTATTGAAGGTTTGCGTCGACACGCCGATGAACGCGAGCGCAATGCCGAACAGCACATAGTTCGGCATCAACGAAGCGACCGTGCAGCCCACGCCGAAGATCGCCGCCGCGCCCAGCAGCAACGCCATGCGCGGTTGCGCGCGGCGCGCGGCCAGCAGCGCGCCGGTGACGGAACCCACCGCCATCGTCGAACTGAGCACGCCGTATTCGCCGGCGCCCGCATGAAATGCGCTGACCGACATCGTCGAAATGAAGATCGGGAAGTTGAGTCCGAACGTGCCGATCAGGAACTGCATTAAAAGCGCGGCCTTCAGATCGGGGCGCTTCCACACATATTTAAAGCCTTCCACGAAGCTGCCGCGCGAGCGAACCGCGAGCGGCTTCGCATGCAGCTCGCGTACGCGCAGCATGCGCAATGCGCCGAGCACGGCAATGAAAGAGAGCGAGTTGATCAGAAACACCCAACCCGTTCCGACCGATGCGATCAGCAAGCCGGCCACTGCCGGCCCGATCATTCGCGCCGCATTGAACGAGGTCGAATTGAGCGCGACCGCATTCGACAGATCGCTTTCGCCGACAAGATCCGACACGAAGGTTTGACGCGCGGGCGAATCGAACGCGGTCACGCAGCCGAGCAGTCCCGCGAAAACGTAGACCTGCCACAGTTGCACGAGGCCCGTGATGGTCAGCAGGCCGAGGCCGAGCGCGAGACTGCCCATCGCTGCCTGCGTGAAGAACAGCAGCTTGCGGCGGTCGAAGTGATCCGCCGCGTAGCCGGTGAGCGGCAACAGCAGCATTTGCGGCCCGAACTGCAGCGACATCACGATACCCACGGACGTCGCATTGTGCTGCGTGAGTTCCGTGAGCACGAGCCAGTCCTGCGCCGTGCGCTGCATCCATGTGCCGACGTTCGAGACGATCGCGCCGCTCGCCCACATCCGGTAATTGAAGTTGCGCAGCGAACGGAATGTGCTGCTCACTACGGCTCCTTGCGCGTAAGCGCGTGGCTGAGGTTGGGCTTGCGGCGCATGCTCAAGCTCATGCTCATGCGCGCGTTTGTTCCAGCATGGCGAGTACCTGCTGCGTCGTGCCGGTTTCGCCGAGCCGCGGAAAGATTCGCGTCAGGCTATTCGTGTGTGCGTCGAGATGCAGGTCGGTCATCGCGTCGACGGCAAAGGCGATATTGAAGCCGAGCTCGTGTGCGAACCGCGCGGTGGATTCGATGCCGATGCTGGTGGAGATGCCCGCCAGCACGATCTGCGTCACACCTTGCTCGCGCAGATACGCTTCGAGGTCTGTATTCGTAAACGCCCCCCACGTCTGTTTCGTGACCAGATGATCCGACGCTTGCCGGTTCAGTTCGGGCATGAGCTCGGTGAATCCCGGCGGAAAGTTGCCGGTGGGGCGTGCCTGCTCCGCGCGCCCAGGTGCGCCGCCCGCCACGTTGACGAGCACGACGGGCAGGCCGTGACGGCGAAATGCTTCGGCCAAAGCGGCCGCGTGCGTGACGACTTGCGCGGCGGGATGAGCCGTGGGCATCGCCACGATGCCTTGCTGCAAATCGATCACGACGAGCGCGGTTTTTGCATCGAGTGTAGTCAGTGCCATACGTATTCCTCTTGCGGTGAAGTTGACGGATTACGAGTCGATCAGGCGTTTGAGCAATTCGACGCCGGTGGCAAGCTGCTTTTGCTCGGCCGCTGAAAAGCGCGTCTGGATCGTGCGAAAGAGCCAGTCTTCACGCGCGGCGCGGCTCGCCTTGATCTTCTTGCGAAAGGCCGGCGTGAGAGTGAGCACGGTTTGCCGGCCGTCGTTCGGATCGGGCGCGCCGCTCACGAGGCCCGCGGCTTTCAGAACCGAAAGCGTCTCGCCCATGGATTGCGGACGCATGCCGTGCGCGCGCGCGAGTTCGGTAACCGTTGCCGGGCCCTCGCGTTCGAGCAAGCCGAGTACCTGTATTTGCGAAGGCGTGAAGTCGCCGAGGTGTGCTTCTTCGCGCAGACGGCGGCGCAGCTTGCCGGTCAGCACGCGCAGGTCTTCGGCCAATACGTGAAGCGAGTCGGTGTCGAGCGGCGGATCGTTTTTGGCCATGCGTGCCGGAACCATATATGAAGGTTACCTGTGCAGGTTACCTTCATATATCGCGAGGGTCAAGCAGGCTTTTAAGCGAACCTTCAGGCGGTAGGCGCCCGTTGCGCTCGCGACCGCAGCGGCGCGCGGCGGCCGACGCGCTTATGTTCCCCTCTGTCTTCTTCCATGCGAATGATGGCGAGCAGTTGTTCGAGCGACATCGGGTGGCCGGTCAAAAAGCCTTGAACGACATCGCAATGCGCATCGCACAGCCATTCGAGTTGCGCCGGATATTCGACGCCTTCCGCGACGACCAGCAGCCCGAAACTATGCGCCATCGAAATGATTGCAGTGACGATAGGCTGACCGCCATTCGGCAATGGGCAGATGAAGCTGCGGTCGATCTTGATGCTGTGCACCGGAAAAGATTGCAGATACGACAGCGACGAGTAACCGGTGCCGAAATCGTCGAGCGAGAGGCGCACACCGGCCGCGCGCAGTTCCTGCATCGCCTGAATGCCCACCGACATATTGGACATCAATTGGCTTTCGGTGAGTTCGAGTTCGAGCAGCGAAGCGGGCAGGCCGCTTTTTTCGAGCGCGTTGCACACTTCGTTCGTGAAGCCCTCCGCCCGCAATTGCCGCGCCGAAATGTTCACGGCCACATGCACGCCCGCATTGCGGCCGGCATTCCAGTTCGCCGCGTCGCGGCATGCGCGCCACAACACCCAGCGGCCCAGCGACACGATCAGATCGCTGTTCTCCGCGATCGGCACGAATTCAGCCGGAGAAATAGGGCCTTCCGAAGGATGGGTCCAACGCACCAGCGCTTCCGCACCGAGCAGCCGTCCCGACAGGCAGTCGAACTGCGGCTGATAGACGATCTGCAAGCCGTCCTGATCGACGGCCTTGCGCAGTTCCGCCTCGATGCGCGCGCGCCGCTGCGCCTCCGCTGTCATCTCGCTCTGAAACTCGACGGCAATGCTCTTGCCCCTGCTTTTCGCGGAGTAAAGCGCGATGTCGGCATTGCTCACCAGTTCCGCCATTTCGCCGGTGTCCTCGGGATAGACGCTGAAGCCCACGCTTGCCGTCACCACCGAGTCGCTGCCGTGCAGAATGAACGGACGCGACAGGTTGCGCGCGATGCGGCCCGCGGTCGCCCGTGCGCGAACGCGGCTCGCGTCCGGTCCGATGACCACGGCGAATTCGTCGCCGCCAATGCGGCTGACGAGATCGTTGGGCCGCACGACATTGCGCAACGCGTCGGCGACCTGCTTGAGCAGTTCGTCGCCGGCGCCATGACCCAGCGTGTCGTTGACGATCTTGAAGTTGTCGAGATCGACCATCATCAGCGCGACGCGTTTGTCGGCCGCGTGCGCTTTATGCAGGCGCGCTTTCAGTTCGTCGTAGAACGCGCGGCGGTTGGGCAGGTCCGTGAGCGGGTCCGTCGACGCAAGATATTCCAGGTCCTTTTCCGCGCGCGACACGCGCTCGCGCATGCGCCGCATCACGAGCGAGGCGATCCACACCGAACACAGCGAAGCGCCGACGAGAAAGCAGCCGTATTGCGCAAGCTGCATTTTTATCGCTTCGGTGGTCGCGACGATCACGATGCTGCCGAGCAGTTGACCGTTATGAATGATCGGCGCCGCGACGAAAATATCTTCGAGCGAAAGACGCGGCGAACTGCCGACATTGGCGAGCGTGCCTTCTTCCGATTCGCTGCGGCTCAGGCCGGGGCGCGTATAGCGCACGAACAGTTCGCCGTCGGGCGTATAGACGGTCGCGCTTTCGACATGCGGCACCTTGCGCAGCGAGCCGAGCACTTCGGCGGTGGCGTCGCGGTCGCCGAACATCGCGGATGCAGTCAGATTTTCCGCGAGCACGGACGCCTGCATGCTGACGTCGTTGGTCAACGACGTGCGCAGCGAAAGCGCCTGATAGACCAGCAGCACGACGCTGGAAATCAGCAGCGCAATCATCACGCCGACGAGGTTGACGTGTTCGCGAGGCCATGCAAACCGGCGCAAGACCGGGAAACTTTTCATAGCACTGTCCTTGCAAGCCGCATGAGTTTCGAACTGAGCGTGATGCGCCGGCGTGAAGCCTCGGTAACGTTGATGTCGAACTTCAGGTGATCGCCTTCGCGCACGAGGCGGATCACCCATCCCTGGTCGGCCGTGTCCGCTTCGCTGACGATCACCACGGGTGCGTCCGAAGCGAGCAGCGCCTTGACTGCCGCGCTCAATGCCGTGCTCGCCGTCAGTACCGCGAGCTGGCAATCGCCAACCTTCTCCCCGCGCGGCAACGGACGAACCCGCCACGCCTGTTTGCCGCCGTGCTTGCCGTCGAGTCGCGCGAGCGCCTGGCCGAGCGGGCTCTCCGGGTCCACGCAGATCGACAGTACGTTGTCGACAGGACGGCCCGCGGGCCAGTCCGTAAACTGCGCGAAGTTGAAGATGTAGGCGGCCTCGAGCGCCGGCAAGTCCACTTGCGCGTCGACGGAGGTCTGCACGATGACCGGCGACGCGAATATCAGGGACGCCGCAATGATCTGGATGCGAACGCGATCCATGTCAGAACCCGTAGACGGCCTTGAAGAGGAAAGTCCGGCCTTGCTGCGCAACTGTCTCCTGTGTAAAGCCGGGGCCCACTGGGTCGGCGTATCGTTTATCGGTCAGGTTATAAATGGAGAACGACAGATCGGCCCCGCGAACCAGGCGGCGCGAACTGAGCGTCAGGTTCGCAAGGCAGAAGCCGCCGGCGTCGCCGGCCGCGGCGAGACGGGACGACGTGCATTGCACCTCGAGTCCGGTCATCAACGCATTGGCGAAGAACGGCACGGCGAGATTGAGCTTGCCGAGATGGCGCGGCGAGTTTTGCAGCGAAGCGCCGGTGTTCGAGTCGTGAGCTATCTGGTAGGAATAGCTCGCGCGCACGCGCGCGCCCGCGACGCGCTGTTCATAGGCGAGTTCGGCGCCGCGCGCGCTCGCGCGGCTTACGTTGCGAAAAATGAAGAGCCCGGACGATTCATCGAGCGTCTGGCTGATCAGATCGCGCGCGTCGTACTGGAATAGCGAAAGCGTTGCGCGCGCCGTCGTGAACAGCGCTCTTTCATAGACGAGTTCGGTGGTCGCGATGTGCTCTGCCTTCAATGACCGGTTTCCCAACTGGCCATCCGGGCCGCTTATCGCGTAGTACATTTCATACGCGTTCGGCGCGCGATAGGCCTGACCGTAGAGCAGCTTGAACGTATCGCGTGGAGTCAGCTTGTAGATGAGTCCGATACGCGGGCTCAGGTTGCCGCCCGCGGACGTCTGCTGGTCGTAACGCAAGCCCGCGTTCAGCGTGAAGTTCCAGGGCAGCGTGATTTCGTCTTCGACATAGACGCCGGCGCGATTGCCGCTGTGATGGTCGTCGAGCATTTGCGAGTACGGGTCGACGTTGTAGTTGTACTGGTTAAGGCGCGCGTCTCTCGCGAAGTCGGCGCCGACCACGATGCGATGTTTCGCAAGCGACGAGATGGTCGCGTGCACGTCGGCGCCGTACCACAGCGCATGGCTTCCATCGATGTTCACCACGTACGGCGCGGGACCGTCGATCGCCGGCATCCGGTAATCGTAGCGGCCCCAGTAAAGCTGCGATGCCAGCATCACGCCATCGGACAACGCATGCTGATACGTGAGATCCGCATAGCTATGCGTATCCGACACGCTGAACGGCGCGTTGAACACGGCGTCGTATGGCGCATCGGGAATACCCTTGGTGCGATTTCCGTAGATGAAGCTGAACCGGAAATCGCCATAAGCGGCGCGCGCGAGAAAGTCCTGTGCGCGGTCGTAGTCGAGCCGGTGCGCAACGCCGTGGTTCTGATCCGGCGTGTCGAATTCCGGGTAATACAAGTCCTCTCCGTTTCGTCCATATGCGGTTGCCGACAGCAGAATGTCGGCCCCATGCGCGCCATGCCAGCCGTATGACGCACGCGCCTTCTTTTCGCCGAAGCTGCCCGCCGCGACCGCGGCTTCCGCGCCGGCCAGATCGCTGCCGCTCTTCGTGATGACGTTGATGACGCCGAACAGCGCGTTCGCGCCGTACATCGACGAACCTGGACCCGGTACGTACTCGATGCGCTTGACGAGATCCATGTCGAGCGGAAAGTCCGAGCCGATCGGCGCCTGACCGTACACGCCGTCGTTCGTGCGAATGCCGTCGATCAGCAGCAGGAACCGGCTGTTGTAATCGCCGGGGCGCTGGAAGCCGCGCGCACCGAGGTATTGGTACGAGCGATCGTTCGTCACATAGAGACCTGGCAGCGACGCGAGCGCATCGGCGAGCGTGCGCCAGCCGAACTCACGGATGTCCTCGGCGGTGAGCGCGACGACCGCAGCCGGCGCGTCGGTGACGGACTGATCGAAACGCGACGCGGTGTTCACCGTGACCTGCATCAGCGCCTCCAGTGGCATCGCGGCCAGCTCGGCCGTGTCCGAGACCGACGTTCCGCTCGCGGCCGGCTCGTTGTCGGCGAAAGCGGCCGGCGAACAGAGCGTCGCCAGCCCGGCGACCGAATAAACGACCAGGCGGTGCGTGAGGGAATAGCAAGCGGAATAGGAAGCGCGCGTAATGGGAGCCATGACAGCCGAATTGATCTGGAGAACGCTCCTCAAAAATGGATCGTCACCTTTTTGTTATCGGCTCGCGGCGGGGAAGCTTGAATCAGAAGGCGGCTTGCGACGGGGCGCATTGCGGCGCGCGCGGTGTTCTTTCGCGCAGGCGTCGATTGTAAAAAGGGCATGGACGAAGGCGTTTTTCTACGACTCGTTGACGCGAGAAAGCGATGTCGCGGCGCCTGCTTGCTAAAGAGGAATAGCGCGCCCCGCATGGATTTCGGCGGGATTGGACCGGCTAATCGCGGTCCCGCGGCACGGGCTTTGCTAGTTGGGTGCTTTTACCGCCGCCTGCTACTTCCATGCGACAGACCTTCTCCAACGGAGCGCTCGGCTCCATGCGACAGGCGATGATCGAACGCGATCTCGCCCATATCGAACACGTTCTGCTGCGCTCGCATGCGAGTGCGCGCGAGAACTCGGCATTTCCACTCAGCTACTGGCACGATCGGCTGCGCCGTATCAAGGACGCCGGCCAGCTATGGGGCGTGCATCTTCGCAAGATCGACACCTTGCAGCGCATACTCAACGGCGCGTTGCCGCCGGGTTAACCCTGTCGTTAGCGGTTTATTCACGCGCGGTTTCAACCCGCGCGGCTCGCATGCATAGTCGCGCCTCGTGAACTGCCCTGGTTGCGCGAGTGCATACGTCAATGTAGCCGCGAGTTCGCGAGGCTTTTGTCCACGATTTCTCCACGATGCGCCGACGCGTTCGCGTGACGGCGCGCGTTTCAATGCGTCCGTCATGCTTGCGCTGACTGCGCCGCTTTTGCTTCTCCGCTTTTACTTCTTCATTCCTCGCTCTCTTCTCCATTGTTCTCCGTCGCGCGCCGATGCGATTCGCCGCGCGAGCGCGCCGCTATCCGTCGAGTGTCGAAGATCCGTTCACGCGGCCTGCTTCTTGCGGCGTGACGGCAACGCATGCCGGAGCTCCGGCAGCGCGGCAGCGCAGTGCGCGCTTGTGCGCACAAACCACGGAGAGCAGACATGGAAACAGGAAAAGTGGAAGGCACGGTAAAGGAAATCGGCGGCAAGCTCGAGCAGACGGCGGGCGACATGCTCGGCGACACCGGCACGCAAATGGCCGGCACCGCGCGCGAGTTGAGCGGCAAGGCTCAACAGGTATGGGCCGATCTCACCGACGTCGTGCGCGAGACGACCACCGAGCGGCCGTTCACCGCACTCGCGATTGCGGTGGCGGCGGGCTTCATACTCGGCGCGCTGCGTTCGTCGACCGCACGCGATTACCGCGACGACAGGGATTACCGTTAGAAACGGTCGTAAGACACGGTTGGCACAGAGTCGATTGCATCGTTGCGATGAAGCGCTCGCCGCCCGGCACATCCGGCGGCGAGCGCGCGTGACGGCATTGCGGCGGGAGATACACGATGTCGATACATAGCAGAGTCAGCCAGTGGCGCAACGTGGCGCGCTTCTGTTCCAGTCGGGCAGTCGACTACGCCGAGCTTCTGGCGCTGGAGCTCGACGAGGCCAAAGCGCGGCTCGTACGCGAGGTCATCGCGATGGTCGTGCTGGCAGTCGCCGCCATGTTCACCCTCTCGTTTCTATGCGTGGCCATCATCGTCTCGGCGTGGAATACGCCGTACGTGGTCGCAGTCGCATGGGGCGTCGCGGCGGCGTGGCTCCTCATCTCCATTGCGACCTTCGCGATGATGAAGACGCAAAAGCCCGCCGAGCCGTTGCACGTTCTGCGCGACGAAATGTCGAGCGACCTCGAAGCCCTGAAGGATGCCCTGAAATGAAACACGATCCGCTTCGGCATCAGCAACATCGCGTGATCATTCTCGAGCGCATGGCCATGTCGCGCGCGCAGTTGCTGTCCGCGAATCTCGCGCTGCGCACACCGTCGCGTCATCCAATCAAGGGCGGCTTGCCGGCCGTCAACGTCATGAGTTCGCTCGCCGACACGCCGTACGTGGCGCTCCTGCTCGCGGCCGGTGTCGCCGCGGCGCTGCTCGGACCGCGCAAGGCGATCGGAACGCTCGCGCGAACGAGCGTGATGGCATGGCTCACCAGGTCTGCGCGAAGCGTGTTTCAACACTAGCGCACGGTGCGGCGCTGCGATGTCCGCGCCGCGAATTTACGCGCGCGATGTAGCAACTATCGCGTGACGCAGCGCGCGGCGCGTTTCATGCGCAATGTCGCAATGTTCGCAAGGCGCCCATGTGGGCAATGCAGCCGCGAGCCGATGAACCCTACAGTGTGGAGGACTTTATGAAGGCGCTTAGCTGGCATGGCAAGAAAGACATCCGGTGCGACACCGTGCCAGATCCGAAGATCGAACATCCGCGCGACGCGATCATCAAGGTGTCGAGTTGCGCGATATGCGGCTCCGATCTGCATCTGTACGACGGCTTCATGCCCGGCATGGAATCCGGCGACATCATGGGCCACGAATTCATGGGCGAGGTCGTCGAAGTCGGCAAGGAAAACACGGCGCTGAAGGTCGGCGACCGCATCGTCGTACCGTTCACGATCATTTGCGGCGAATGCGATCAGTGCCGGCGCGGCAACTTCTCGGTGTGCGAGCGCACGAACCGCAACAAGGACATCGCCGACAAGATGTTCGGCCACACCACAGCGGGCCTCTTCGGCTATACGCATCTGACGGGCGGTTATCCCGGCGGCCAGGCGGAGTTCGTGCGCGTGCCCTTCGCGGACAAAACGCACGTCAAGATTCCGGACGGCCTCACCGACGAGCAGGTGCTTTTTCTCGGCGACATCTTTCCGACCGGCTGGCAAGCGGCAGTGCAATGCGATATTGAACCGACGGACACCGTTGCGATCTGGGGCGCGGGTCCGGTCGGGCAAATGGCGATCCGCAGCGCCGTGCTGCTTGGCGCCAAACAGGTGATCGCAATCGACTGCGTGCCCGAGCGTCTTTCGATGGCGCGCGCGGGTGGCGCGGTCACCATCGACTTCAAGGCCGAGAGCGTGCTCGAGCGATTGAAGGAACTGACGGGCGGCAAAGGCCCCGAAAAATGTATCGACGCCGTCGGCATGGAATCGCACGCCACGCGCTCGCTCGACTCCATGTACGACCGCGCGAAGCAGGCCGTGATGCTCGAAACAGATCGCCCGCATGTGCTGCGCGAAATGATCTACGTTTGCCGTCCTGCCGGCACGTTGTCGGTGCCCGGCGTGTACGGCGGGCTGCTCGACAAGATTCCGTTCGGTGCGTCGATGAACAAGGGCCTCACATGGCGCATGGGGCAAACGCACGTCAACCGCTGGACCGACGACCTGTTGCGGCGAATCCAGCAAGGGCAGATCGATCCGTCGTTCGTAATCACGCATACGGTCTCGCTCGATGAAGGCCCGCGCATGTACAAGACGTTTCGCGACAAGGAAGACGGCTGCATCAAGGTCGTGCTGAAGCCTTGATGTTCATGCCGTTGTTTTCCATTGACCATGCAAAGCGTGCTGCACTTTTTGACTACCTGAGCCGCGTCGATGGATCGCGGCCCAACACACGAAGGTGATGCAAATGGATTCACGTAACGAGTCGAAGCAGGAGGGCGTTCGCGCGCTGAAGGAAAAGCTGCCGCAGCCGGATTCCGTCGCGCGCGGTCTGGCGTGGTTCAGCATTGCGCTGGGCGTCGCGGAACTGGTTGCGCCGCGCATGATGGCGCGCGCCGCCGGTGTGAATGCGGGACCGGGGGCAGTGCGTTTCTATGGATTGCGCGAGATTGCTTGCGGCGTCGGCATTCTTGCGTCGCGCAATCCGCGGCCGTTCTTGTGGGCGCGTGTCGGCGGCGATGCACTCGATCTCGGCACGCTGGCGCTGTCGTCGAATAAATGGAGCGCGCGCGACCGGCAACGCGCGACCGTCGCGGCCGTCAACGTCGCATGCGTCACCGCGCTCGATGTGTATGCGGCGAAAAGCGCGGCCGCCGCGCCGCGTCTGCCGTCGGTCGACTATAGCGATCGCACGGGTTTTGCCAGGTCGGCGGAGGAAATGCGCGGCGCCGCGCTCGCGGACTTCGAAACGCCACGCGACATGCGCGCGCCCGATGCGCTCGCGCCGTACACGCGCAGCGGTCAGTCAGCGACGCAGGCGAATGCTGGACGCACGGGTAGCGCGACGAACGGCGCATAAGTAAGTGAGTGCGGGAAGCGTACCGGCAGTGCGGCGGTACGCTTCGCCCGGCCGGCTGTCCGGCGGCGTGATGCTGGCCGCCTGACTCTATTTATTGCTTACTGCCGCGCTAATTCACGCGGACAAATCATCCTTACTGGTCGGATGCCCTTTCGCGCCGCCGGGTTCGAGATCCGGATCGACGTGATCGTGCTCGGGCGTGTATGGCCCTTCCGACGGATGATCCTTGTCCTTCGCAAGTAGCGTGGCGTCCATGCTTCCATGCGGACGCTGTTCGACTTTGCCGTCGGGATTCACTTTCACATCGCCATCGCCGAGTTCTTCACGCCGCTGGTCCGCGCGTTCGACGGGATCGGACGGTTCCTGATTCATCGCTTTCTCCTTTCGGTTGGGTTCACGCATTCGTCGATGCACATCGGGAATCGAGCAAACGCGATACCTGCGGCGCGCTCGCCGCAACGCATAGGAGAAAGGGTGCTGCACGCTAATTGCTCGGCGGCTAAAAGGCACTGCAACCGTGCACCGCAGGTCGCCGAAAACGAGCGGCAATTCATCCTTCACCTCACCGCGGGCGGCAACGCCTGCAAGGACGCTTCTTCATAACCATGACAGTCGACCAACGGCTTCGCAGCATGCGCAAGACCATGCGCGACATGTTCGGCATCGCGCGTTTGCGCACGGGGCAGGAGGACATCATCCGCAGCGTATTGCAACATCGCGACACGCTTGCGACGATGCCCACCGGCGCGGGCAAATCGCTGTGCTACCAGTTACCCGCGCTGCATCTTGAAGGCACGACGCTCGTCGTGTCGCCGCTGATCGCGTTGATGAAGGACCAGGCGGACAAGCTGCTCGCGGCGGGCATCGACTGCACGCTGGTGAACAGCACGTTGAAAAGCCGCGCCGAGCGCGAGGCGCTGCAACGCATTGCAGCGGGCGACAGCGGCATTGTGTTCGTGACGCCCGAGCGTCTCGCGCAGCCGGCGTTCATCGAGACGTTGCGCGCGCGCCCGGAAAATCGCGTCGGCCTCGTGGTCGTCGACGAGGCGCATTGCGTGTCGCATTGGGGACACGATTTCCGTCCCGCGTTTCTGGAGATCGCCGCGGCGGTGAAGGCGCTCGGGCAACCGCCCGTGCTCGCGTTGACCGCAACGGCGACGCAGCGCGTGATCGACGACATCGTGCATTCGCTCGCGCTGCGCGACCCGCTTGTGGTTCGCACGGGCACGTATCGCGAGAATCTGCGTTATCGCGTCGTGCAGGTGAGCGCGGCAGGCGGCAAGGACGGCGCCGCGCGCGCGATGGCCGCGAAGCGCGAGCAACTGTCGAAGCTGATCGGATCGCTCGGCGGCGCCGGCATCGTGTATGCGGCCACCGTGCGCGACGTCGACCGCATTTACGGCTGGCTGACGGAAGCCGGCGAATCGGTGTCGCGCTATCACGGCCGAATGTCGGCGGCCGCGCGCGAAGAGGCGCAGGAGCAGTTTATGTCGGGCGCGACCCGCTTGATGATCGCGACGAACGCGTTCGGCATGGGCATCGACAAAGCGGACATACGCTTCGTGATTCATTACCAGATACCTGGCAGCCTCGATGCCTACTATCAGGAGACAGGCCGCGCGGGCCGCGATGGCGAGCCCGCCGATTGCGTGCTGCTATTCGATCTGAACGACAAGCGCATCCAGCAGTTCTTTCTTGCGGGACGCTACCCGAGCGTCGAACTGGCGCAACGCGTGTATGACACGCTGGCGGCGCGTGTGGGCGAAGAACCGAAGGGTGTGACGCTCAAGGCGCTGAAGGATGCGTTGCCCGATGTCGGCGCAGGCAAGCTCGAAGTCGCGCTGAACATGCTGGTCGACGCACGCGTAGCCGGCCGCGACCGGCAGCGCCGTTATCGTCTGCGAACGCATGAGGATGCGCGCGAATCGGCCCGTGAATCCACGCGTGACACCATCGCGAAAGCCGCGGCGCAATTCGAGCAGATGAGCGCGCATGACAGGGAAACGCTGCAGGCAATGATCGACTATGCGCAAACCGGCCAGTGCCGCTGGCGCGCGATCCTCGACTATTACGGCGACACGCCCGCCGTTGAGCGCTGCGGCGTGTGTGATAACTGCGTGCGTCCGCCGCAAATCGACGTCGCGCCCGACGCGATCGTTGCTGGCGCAACGTCAGCGGACAAGGAAGCGCCGCGTAAGAGAAGCGACCCAGTCAAACCGCGCGTCTGGGCGCCGGGCGATGCAGTACGCGTGCCGCGTTACGGCGCAGGCGAGGTCGCGCTCGCGAGCGGCGAACAGGTGGCCGTGCAATTCCCCGACGGCAGCACGCGCACCTTTCTCGCGAGCTATGTGAGGGCCGGACGCTGAGCCGCGGGCGCGCTTGGCGCGCCCGCTTCTGAACCTGCCTCCGAACTCGCCTCCGAACTCGCCTGGATTCGCGCGCGGAAGTAACGCGCGGTGTGCTGCAGACCGTCGTCGAGCGAGGTTTGCGGTTGCCAGCCGAGCAACTCGCGCGCGCGCGAAATATCCGGCTGCCGATGCCACGGATCGTCGGTCGGCAACGGATGCAATTCGAGCGGCGAATTCGATCCCGTGATCGCGACGATCCGTTGCGCGATCTCGCGCATGCTGACTTCGTGCGGATTGCCGAGATTGACCGGACCGCCTGGGTCGTCGGCGGAATTCATCAGGCGGATAAACGCGTCGATCATGTCGTCCACATAACAGAACGAACGCGTTTGCGAGCCGTCGCCATAGAGCGTGATCGGCTCGCCGCGCAGCGCCTGCATCATGAAGTTCGACACCACGCGGCCATCGGCGGGATGCATGCGCGGCCCATACGTATTGAAGATTCGCGCGATGCGGATCGACAGGCCATGCTGGCGCCGGTAGTCCATGAAAAGCGTTTCCGCGCAGCGCTTGCCCTCGTCGTAGCACGAGCGCGGGCCGATCGGATTTACATGGCCCCAGTAGTCTTCTTTCTGCGGATGCACGAGGGCATCGCCATACACTTCGCTCGTCGACGCCTGAAAAATCCTCGCCTTCACGCGCTTTGCGAGGCCCAGCATGTTGATCGCGCCGTGCACGCTCGTCTTGGTGGTTTGCACTGGATCGTGCTGATAATGAATCGGCGATGCGGGACACGCGAGGTTGTAGATCTGGTCGACTTCGACATAAAGCGGAAATGTCACGTCGTGACGCATCAGCTCGAA
Source organism: Paraburkholderia sp. RCC_158 (assembly GCF_041355255.1). NCBI lineage: Bacteria > Pseudomonadati > Pseudomonadota > Betaproteobacteria > Burkholderiales > Burkholderiaceae > Paraburkholderia > Paraburkholderia sp. RCC_158. Next base: position 302,185 of record NZ_JBFUPM010000006.1, read on the forward strand.
ATTCGGGCAGTCCAGCAGATGCGCAATGTTGTCCTTCGTGCCGGTGTAGAAATTATCCACGCACAGCACGTCATGGCCCTGCGTCACGAGCCGCTCGCACAGGTGCGAGCCGAGAAAGCCGGCGCCGCCTGTGACGAGAATCCGCTTGCGGGTAAGTTCTTTCATGTTGCGTCGTCCTTATGATGATGCGGCGAAGGTCGTCAAGACGCGCCGCTCATGCGGTAACGTGCAGCAACGCTTCGTGCCAGTCCTGCGCGAAACGGTCTATGTGGAAGCGCTCGAGCGCGGTGCGCCGCGCGCCTTCGCCCAGACGCCGTGCTTCCGCCGGGTCGCGCAGCAACTCGTGCATCGCGTCTTCGAGCGCATTCACATCCGTATGCACGAAGCCGTTTTCGCCGTTGCGAATCACCGTCGCGAGTTCGGTGGTCGCGAGGCCGATGATCGGCATGCCGATCGTCATCGCCTCGACAATCGCGAGACCGAGGCTCGTCCAGCGAATCGGATTGAAGAAGAAGCGATAGCGCGCGCTGAACGCGGCGAGATCCAGATTGCCGACTTCGCCGATACCGTCCAGCCGCTCCGCATCCATGCCGACGAGATCGAGCGGAACACGCGTGCGCAGGTCGGCGAACACGTCGGCGCCAAGCCGCCTTCCGCGCTGCGCCAGATGATTGACGACGACAATGCCGCGTTCCAGTTCGCCGCTGTAGCGCACGCCTTCCGGCACCACCACGCCGTGTTCGATCACGCGCGTCGGGGTCACGCCGCAATCCCACATCAGCCGGTTGAAGTGGGTGACATGGACCAGCAGCGTGTCCGGGTCGTCCACCCAATGCCATTGCTGGAACGGGTTTTCCTGCGGCGGATCGTGCTCGATATAGACGCGCGGCAGGCGCCGTTGCGCCTCGCTCAACACGTGCTCGCGGTCGTATTCCCAGTGCGTTTTGTGCTGATACAGGATCACGTCGAATTCCTGATCGGGCACGTCGTCCGCATTGATTTCGTGGACGTTGTCGCCCCAGGGCAGCACGCCGACCTTGCCCGCATAGCCGGGCGGATGGCCCGGCTTCGTGACCAGATAGAAGTCGTGCGGCGCCTGAGTGAGGTAATACAGATAGTTGCCGTGGACGTGCCATGTCAGCACACGCAGACGGCGGCAGTTACGCAGCATTATGCAACTCCTCGAAGGGCCCGCTTCCGGTCTGTGTATGCAACGCGTACGGACCGGCGGGACGGGCGCCGTGAACCTCGGCCAGTTGCGCGCGGGCCGTCTCGACCACGCGCTCGACGCCGATATTCAGCGCGCAAGGATGGCCGTACGGGCACTCGCGGAACATGCACGGACGGCACGGCGGATAGTCGGCGAGCACGCGATGCCGCGCGTGGTCGAGCGGCGCCCAGCGCCGTGTGTCGCTGCCCGATGCAATCACCACCGACGCGGTCGCCACGGCCGCGGCGATATGCGAAATGCCCGTGTCGTTGCAGACCACGAGCCGCGCATGCGCGACGAGCGCCGCCAATCCGCCGAGCGACGTCGCGCCGGCCAGGTGCAACGCGGGCGCGGTCATGGCGCCGAGCACCTCGCCGGTAAGCGACGCTTCAGCCGCGGTTCCCGTGATCGCGATTTGCCAGCCGTCGGCGGCGAGACGGTCCGCGACTTCGGCGAAACGCGCGGCGGGCCAGCGGCGCGAGGGCAATTGCGCACCGGGATGAACCAGCACCAGACGCTGTGCTTCGATACCGTGCGCGGCGACGAGCGACGCGTATTCATCGCCATCGCGATCGCTCAGCGGAAACGACAAGTGCCGCTCGGTGGTGTCGGCGCCTAGCGCGCTCATCAACGCAAGATAGCGCTCGGGCTCCGGCAAATCGTCGGGCCAGCCGATGAACACGCCATCGCGCGGCGGCTCGTCCGGCTGCACGAAGCCTGCATAAGCGCGCGCGCCGAACTGAAGCAGCAGATCGTTCGCAATGCCGCCGCTGCCGTGCAACTGGATCGCGAGATCGAAACGTTGCGCGCGCATCCGTTCATAAAACGCGGGCAGGCCGTCGTTCGATTCGCGCTGCTCGGGAAAGCCTTCGGCGCCCGGAAAAACGATCAGCTCATCGACCAGATCCGCGTAACGTTCGACAAACGATTGCGCCCACGGCAGACCGATCAGCGCGATATGCGCGTGCGGCGCAGCCGCGCGCAGCGCCCGCAAAGCCGGCACCGCGCAGAGCATGTCGCCGAGTTGCAGCGCACGAAAAACGGCGATGCGCCGCGGTGCGAGTGACGCGATGAACGGGCCTGCATTCATAGAAAGAGCACCTTGTAACGTACGGCGCCGTAAAGCCGCCAGTAGATCGAAAGGAACGGAATCGGAATCGACGTCCACGCCATTTCGGCGATGTGCCGCAAACCGCGGTCCCGTCCGCGCAGGCGTATCGCGCAGAAGTAGGCCGTCAGCGCGAGCCATGCGACAAAGCCGAGCGTCATGGTGGTCGTGTCTCCGAGCACGACGCCGATCAGCGCGGCCAATGCGGCGCACAGAATCAGGTAATAGAGAAAAGGAGGCGACGAGCGAATCCGCGCCTTGAACAGTTCGGGGTGCTTCTTGTACAGCAGCGCGTCGAACTGGCTTTTCTTTTGCTGCGAAATGCTGACTCCCCAACGCGCCGGCCGCACGGGATGCACGACGACCGCCTCGTTCGCGCGCACGATCTTGCCGCCCGCTTGCAGCAGCGCGAACTGCAGGTCGGAGTCCTCGCGCCACGCTGATGTAAACCGTTCGTCGAAGCCGCCCGTCATCGTCAGAAAGCTCCGGGCGACGAATACATTGGCGGTTGCGAATTCGGCGCGTTCGAGTCCGCTTGCATCAGCTTCGTAGTCGGTCGGCACGGCGGGCAGCGGCACGACGATTCTGCCCGCGGCGGCCGCCGCGCCCTGGCGAATCGCCGTGAGCCCTTCTTGCAGCCAGTGCGGATCGGGCAGCGTGTCGTCGTCGGTGAAGGCGATCACCGGCGAGCGCGCCTGCTGCCAGCCCGCATTGCGCGCGCCGGCCGGACCTTGCGTGCGGGTGACGGGCACATAGCGCACCGTGAGCCCGCGCTTCGCCTGCTCGGCCGCAATGTGAGCGACGCAGGCGCGCGTCGCTTCGTCGGGGCCGTCGTCGCAGACCACGATTTCATAGCGGTCGACAGGGAAGTCCTGCTCGGTCAGCGCGCGAAGGCACGCCGCCAGCATGTCGGGCCGCCGGTAAGTCGGCACCACCACGGACACATCGAGGTGCGCGAGCAGCGCACCCGGATAGCCCGCGGCGATCGGCTCCGTCTCGTCATGCGAACGACTGAAGCCGCCTGTTACGTCCATCGGTCCCGTAGCGGATGGACTCATGCGCTATCCCTCGCTTTCTCGACGAGAAACGGGCCGATCACGAGCGCGTCGAGCGGCGAGGTCCAGAACGATTCGACCGCGTCGCGCGGCGAATTCACCATCGGCTCACCGCGCGTATTGAACGACGTGTTGACGAGAATCGGCACGCCGGTGCGTTGGTTGAATGCGGCGAGCAGATCGTAATAGAGCGGATGCTGCGAACGGTTCACGGTCTGCACGCGCGCGGTGCCGTCGACATGGCGCACGGCCGGAATGCGCGCGGCCTTGTCGGCGTGCACGTCGAACACGAACAGCATGAACGGCGCGACCTTGCCGTTCACGAACCATTCGCTCGCATGCTCTTCCATGACGACCGGCGCGACCGGCCGGAAGTCCTCGCGGTCCTTGATCTCGTTGAGCTTCGCCTGCATGTGCGGATCGACGGGCGACGCGAGAATCGACCGTGCGCCGAGCGCGCGCGGACCGAATTCCGTGCGGCCCTGATACCAGCCGATCACCTTGCCGCTCGCGAGCAGGTCGGCGGTTTCGCCGGCAATGTCGTCAAGCCGCCGATAGGGAACCTTCGACCATTTCAGGAACTGCTCGATTTCCTCTTCGGGATACTCGGGGCCGAGGTACGCATGGTCCATCGTCCAGTGACGCTTGCGGTCGCCGCGCTCGCTGCGTTCGCGATAGTCGATCCACAGCGCCGCGCCGAGGGCGGTGCCCGCATCGCCCGCGGCGGGTTGGACCCATACGTCGTCGAACGGGCCCGCGTCGCGCAGCTTGGAATTCATCACGCAGTTCAACGCCACGCCGCCCGCCATGCTGAGCTTGCGCAAGCCGGTCTTCTCATGCAGCCAGCCGGCGAGTTGCAGCACCGTTTCCTCGAGCACGCGCTGCAACGAATGCGCGATGTCGAAGTGGCGCTGTTCGAGCGGGCCGCCGCGTTCGCGCGCCGGTCCAAAGCGCTTGACGAGGCGCGGCGCGTCGACCGTATAGCTGCCGTCGCCGCGATAGCGCACGATGTCGCGGAACACATCGACATATTCGGGCTTGCCGTACGACGCGAGCGCCATCACCTTGTACTCGTCCGACGAATGCAGAAAGCCGAGCCAGTCGGTCACGGCTTCATAGAGCAGGCCGAGCGAGTGCGGCAACTCGACCTGTTTCAACCGCGTATATTCGCCGTCGACAAATTGGCCCATGCTGGTCGTCACGCCTTCGCCGCGGCCGTCCATCGTGAGCACGGCGGTGTCGTCGTAAGGCGCCGCGAGAAACGCGCTCGCTTCGTGTGCGAGGTGATGCTCGACAAAATGCCACTTGAAGCCGTTGTTGCGGTCCACGCCCTGAAAACGCTTGCGCAGATGATGCGGCGCACCGTCGAGCAACTGACCCTTGGCGTTCGCGATATAGCTGAGAAAGAGCGGGTCCCACGGCGATGCGGACGGGTCCGTGAGGCGCGTGTTGGCCGGATCGAACGGCAGTTCGATGGTCGCGCCCGGCTGCTTCGGCATGCCGCCGAACAGGCTCGGGTCGTACGAATACGCAACGTGATCGACGTCGGCAAGCGTGATGCCGGCGGCTTTCAGGCAGTAGTCGATGGCATCGAAGGGCAGTTGCCAGGTCGAGAACGGCACCGGACGCTTCGCATGTTTGACGTGCGTGAAGCGTTCGTCTTCGGCGGCGGCGAGCACCACGCCGTCACGCAGGATGGCTGCGGCGCTGTCGTGATAGACGGCATTGATTCCGAGTGTATACATGGGCGTTCGCAGTAGAAGTGGGTTGTCAGGGCGCCACCGGTTGTTTGGCGAGCGGCTGTGCCGCGTCGCTTTCGTGGTGGGCATTGGGTGGGTTGTCGGAAGCACGGCGCGCAGACGGCGCGTGTGACTGCGCTTCGGCGCGCAACTCCAGCGCGGCTGTCACGACTTCGCCGGGCGTCACGCCGAGCAGACACGCGTGATGATGTTGCGGACACTCGCTGCGATAACACCAGCGGCATTCGACATCGCGAAACAGCACGCGATGCGGCGTCTGCCACGGCGTGTGCTGCGGATTCGTCAGCGCGTAAAGATCGACGACGGGCGTGGCAAGCGCGGACGCAAGATGGACCGGTCCGCTGTTATTCGACACCAGCACGCTGGCGCGCTCGATCAGCGCCGCGAGTTCGCCGAGCGACAGCGCCCCGCTCATATCGTGCAGTTGCGCGCGAACGCGAGGCGCGGCCGCCGCGATCACTGCATCGACCAACGGACGCTCGCTCGCGCTGCCGGTGATCAGGATAGGTGCGCCGGTTTCCGTGGCGAGGCGCGTGGCCACCTGGCCGAAGCGCTCCGGCGGATAGCGGCGCGATGCGGCCGTTGCACCTGGGTGCAATACGATCCACGGGGCGCGGTGTTGGGTGCTGCCATTTGCGCGGCTTTTCGCGTCACTATGCACGCCGCGTGCCGCAAGCTGCTTCGCAAGCGCGCGCCTATCCGAATCCCGCACAGCGAAGCGCATCCGCGTATCGGGCGCTTGTGCGCCGACCTGGCGCACGAGATCGAGTTGCCGCTCCACCTCATGACGCGTGCGCTGCTGCGGCTCCGGTTCGCGCAGCCAGTCGCTGAGCAACGCATAGGGATTCTCGCGGCAATGCGCGAGCCGCCGCGGAATGCCCGCGAGATAACACAGCATCGCAGCGGGCAACGGGCTCTGACTGTAGACGGTGAAGATCACGGCCGCGTCGAAGCCGCCGTGCCGCAAGCGCTCCTGCATGCGCTGATCGTCGGCGAGCGAGCGCGAACTCGCGGCTGGATTCGCGACCCACGGCGCTTCGTATTCGATCACGTCGTCGACATCGTCCAGATACGGCGCGAGCGCGGCGCCGCTGCGCGAGCCGAGCAGCGTGATATGACGGCCGGGGCCCGACTCGCGCAACGCGTGCAGCGCGGGCGTGGTCATCAGCACATCGCCGAGGTTGTCGAGCCGCACGCACAGAATCCGCTTGATGTCCTCGCCCCAATGCGCGAGCTGCGGACTGTCGGGCACGCGAGCGTGCGCGAGTGTCGGCTGGGCGATGAGGAGGGGCGCGTTCATCGAGCGGTTTCCTCGCCGGCGGGCGCGGGCCGCGATACCGCTTCGACACTGCGCACGACAATCTGCGCAGCTTCGTATAAATCAGCGGCGCGCGCGCCGGGCACGCGCTGCGGGCCTTCAATCCACTCGGTCTCGTGGCCGTTGTCGAGCAGAATTGTGCGGCATCCGGCGCGATTGCCCGCTTCCACGTCGTCGAGAATGTCGCCGATGAACCAGCTTCGCGCGAGATCCAGCCGATGCTCGCGCGCCGCGCGCAGCAGCAGTCCGGGCGCAGGCTTGCGGCAATCGCAGGCGGTCGCGTAGGGCGCGACCGTGCCGTCCGGATGATGCGGGCACCAGTAAGCGCCGGCGAGCGTCGCGCCGCATTCGCTGAACATGCGCGCGAGTTCGGCTTCCACCTCTTTTAACGCGGCGCGCTGAAACTTACCGAGCGCGACGCCCGACTGATTGCTGATCACGAACAGCGCGAACGGCTGGCTCGCGAGCAGCGTCAACGCTTCGCGAGCGCCGGGTGCGAGGCGCATCAGCGAAGGGTCGATGTTGTACGGCACGTCGTCGAGCAGCGTGCCGTCCTTGTCGAGAAACACAGCGGGTTGCAGCATGATGATGGCGGTGCCGAAAACGTGAGCGATTCGCCGGAAGCGGACAGTGCGTCCGCCCCGGCTCGACGAAACTGGCTGCGCTGATAGCGCTGCGACGACGCGCGGTGTTCTAGCGGAACGACGCGCCGGCCGCCGCGCGCACGCGAACCTCCACGCGTTCTTCTTCCGCGGTCTTTGCCGGCACGAGCCGCGCGGTGCGCATATAGATTTGCGCGAGCGCTTCGCCCACGCCGCGCCACGTGAACTCCTTGCGTGCGCGTTCAAGGCCCGCTTCGCCCATCCGGCGAGCGAGCGCGGGGTCGCGCCGCAACTGGTCGAGACGTGCGGCCAGCGCAGCCGGATCGCGCGGCGGCACCAGAAAGCCGGTGATGCCGTCCGCCACCGAATAGCGGATTCCGCCGACGTCCGCGCCGATCACCGGCGTGCCGCACGCCATTGCTTCAACCGGCGTGATACCGAACGGCTCGTACCACGGCGTCGTCACGAACACGTCGGCGGCGCTATAGAAGTAGCGCAATTGCGCGCGCCCGCGCCGCCCGACGAAGTGAGTCTGGCCGGCGACGCCGCAGTCGCGCGCGATGCCGCGCAAGCGCGCGATTTCCGGCGTGGCCTTTTCATTCGGCGCATCCGAATTGCCGCCCACGATGTACAGCTCGGCCGACGCGCTGAAGGCTTGCTTCAGCACGCCGACGCCACGCACGACGTTGTCGATGCCCTTGCGCTCCACGAGGCGTCCGAGTTGCAGCACGGTGAACTGATCCTGCTGCCAGCCGAGTGCTTCGCGGGCAGTGGCGCGGTCCATCGGATGAAACTCGTCGGCGTCGAAGCCGCACGGCACAGTCTGAATGCGCGCGGGGTCGGCCCGGTAATGCTCGATCAGGTCGGCTTCGTCCTGCGGGCATTCGGCGATCACCACGTCGGATTGCGCGACGAGGTCGTCTTCGATTGCGAAGCGCTCATCGGGAAAGCCGTCGTTCGCGCCCTGATGTATCCGGCGCACGCGGCCGAGTGCATGGAACGTCGTGACGAGCGGCACGCCGAGCGCCGCTTTCACTTTCAATGCCGCGAGGCCCGACATGAAGAAGTTCGCGTGCATCACGTCATACGGCGTCTTCTCGCCGCGGAAGAACTCGATCAGGAACGCGGCGAACTCGTCCATGAACGGCAGCAGCCGTTCTTTCGGCAACTGCATCGGCGGCCCTGCCGGCACATGAATCACGCGCACGCCGTCCATGTCGGAGATGAGCGGCAGCAGCGCGCGGTCGCGCCGCGTGAACACGTCCACTTGATGGCCCATCTCCGTGAGTTCACGCGCGACGTTCGCGACGTAAATGTTTTGTCCTCCGCTGTCGACGCCTCCGGCGACGGCGAGGGGCGAGGCGTGTTCACTGATGAGGGCGATCTTCATTGACATTCCTTCGCGAGATAGGCATTAGCAGGGCGGGCATCGCGCGGTTTGCTGAGCACTCTTATGCAATTTCCGCCGATACGACGCTGTTACCCGGCCACAGCATGTGGTGTGCCTATGCGCGGCAAGGCGCGCAAGAAACGTTGATCCGACAGTGGGTGCGGAGAAGCGCTGTAGCGTTCCCTTTTTCGCGGGAGGGAAGCGGTGTGGCGTTCCCTTTTTCTACAACCCGTCATGTAATTTCGAGTAGTACTTCCTGGAGAAGCGCGAATTTTTTTCTCTGCGATGCGAGAAGAATCGCGCCTGTCGTCGCGGTCTCGCGTGTGCTAAGTTTTGTCCGACGGCGGGCGCATCGTTTGCTGGTCACTGGCCTCGGCGCGCGACTCGACATGCCGCGTTTTTCGTCGCGCCGCTTTGTGAATCCGCATAGTGGAATCTAATGCCCGTTGCAGCATTGTTGCTGCGGCGGCTCTCTCAGGGACCTCATGCCGAACCCCGCCACGCTGCCCCGTTCCCAGTTGACCCGCCGTATTGCCGCCGACCTGACGCGCGCGGTCTGGCGCTACCGCAACCAGACGCTCGCCGCGTTGCTGCTGATGATCTCGGCAAAGCTCGCGACCGTGCTGATACCGCTCGTGCTCAAGCATGTCGTCGACGAATTGGGGCACCCGGTCGCGCAGGCGTTCTTTCCGGTGTTTCTCGTATTGACGTATGCGTTGCTGCGTTTTCTCGGCGACGCGTTGAACGAAGCGCGCGACGTGGTGTTCAGCATCGTGGCGCAGCGCACGGTCGCCGCATTCACCGAGCGGACCTTCGCGCATCTGCACCGCATGAGTGCGCGCTTTCATACGAAGCGCGAGACAGGCGCGATTGTGCGCGATGTGCAGAAGGGCGCTGACGGCATCGGCTTTCTGCTTGGCGTAGCGCTCTTTACGATCGTGCCGACCGCGTTCGAAATCGTCACGATTGTCGCGATCATGGTTCACAATTACGCGCGCGAGTTCATGATCGCGATTGCCGCGACCTTCGTCTGCTATGCGGTCTATACATTCATCTTCACGCGGCGGCGCGTCGCGTTCCAGCGCGCGGTGAATGCGCTCGAGGCGCAGTCCGATGGCCGGCTTGTGGACAGTCTGCTCAATTACGACACCGTCAAATATTTCGCCACCGAAGACACCGAAACGCAGCGCCTTTCCGCCGTGCTCGACAAGTGGGTGCACGCGAGAACCGCGAATCAGCGTGCGCTGACCGCGTTGCATGTCGGTCAGAGCGCGGTGATCGCGTTCGGTATCGGCGCGATCATGCTGCTCGCGGCGCAGCATGTGGTGGCGGGGAGCATGAGCGTCGGCGATCTGATTCTGGTGAATGCGTACATCATCCAGATCTGCATGCCGCTCAACACGCTCGGCTTCGTGTTTCGCGAGACCAACGACGCGATGGTGAATGTCGAGCGCATGTTCGAGATACTCGCCGCGCGCGGGCGTGTCGGCGAGGATATTGACGAGCCGGCCGCGAAACCGCTGATCGTGAGCGCGGGGCAGATCTCGTTCGAGCATGTGGACTTCGGCTACGACCCGGCGCGGCAGATTCTGCGCGACGTCGACTTTCATGCGTATCCTGGCAAGACGCTCGCGATAGTGGGTGGAAGCGGCTCCGGAAAATCGACGCTCGTGAAGCTGCTGTTTCGCCTTTATCAGCCGACGAGCGGCACGATACGCATCGACGGACAGGACATCGGCCAGGTCACGCAGAAGAGTCTGCGCGAGGCGATCGGCATCGTGCCCCAGGACACGGTGCTGTTCAACGAGACGATCGCATACAACATCGCGTATGGGCGGCCTTCCGCCACCCGTGCGGACGTGGTGCGGGCGGCGCGCGCGGCGCAGCTCGACGAATTCATCGAACGATTGCCGGATCATTACGACACGCGCGTGGGCGAGCGCGGCGTGCGGCTCTCCGGCGGCGAGCGGCAGCGCATTGCGATTGCGCGCGCGATTCTGAAGGACCCGCGCATCATCGTGTTCGATGAAGCGACGTCAGCGCTCGACACGCGTTCGGAGCGCGCGATACAAACCGAGTTGACGCGCCTCGCGCAAGGCCGCACATCGATTGTGATCGCGCACCGGCTCTCGACCGTGGTCGACGCCGACTGGATTCTCGTGATGGAGCATGGCCGCGTGGTCGAGCAGGGCACGCATCGCGAACTGCTCGCGCGCGACGGCGTCTACGCGAAGATGTGGTCGCTGCAATGGCAGCAGGGCGAACTCGAGCACGCGCAGCGCAAGCTCACCGCGCAATCGGTCAGTCTCGCCGCGCTGATGGCCGGCGTGATCGATGCGCTGCACGACGAAATCGCGGCGCGGCGCGTGACCTTGTACCCGCAGATCAGTGACAACGATCTGCGCGTGACGGGCGACCCGAGCGTGCTGCAACCGCTGATCGCCGATTTGTGCCGCAACGAGATCGAGCACGCGAGGCCCGGGCAGCGCATCGAATTGCGCGTCGAGCGGCATAACAATCAGGTCTGGGTGACGGTGCTCGGCATGAGCGAGAAGCCCGCCGAATTGTCGCAGGCAGCGGCGCGTCATATGGAAGAAGCGCTGTCCGCCGCCGGCGGCAGCTTCACGCTGATGCCGCTCAACGGGCGGCTCGCGTATGTGGCGATGCTGCCGCTGCGTCCCGTGGCCGATGCCGAATCGAGTACTCAGGCGGCGGCGCCCATTGCCGATGCCGACGGCGCCGCGCCGCTCGAAGGCCTCTTCGTGATGGCGATCGACGATCAGGAAGATGCGCTCGACGCGCTCGAAGCGGTGCTCACGGCGAGCGGCGCACGCGTGCGCACGGCGTCGTCGGGCAAGGAGGCATTGGACTGGTTCGCGCAGACCGCGACCACGCAATGGCCGCATGCGTTGCTATGCGACATCGTGCTCGCCGATGAAGACGGCTATGACGTGCTGCGCCGTTTGCGGCGGCTGGAAGCCGACCGTCAGTTGCCGTTGCAGGACCGCGTGCCGGCCATCGCACTGACCGGCTACGCGCAGGCCGAAGACCGCATGCGCGCGAAAATGGCTGGTTTTCAGGCACATTTGACGAAACCCGTGGCACCGCAGAAGCTGATCGGCGAGATTCGCAACCTTGCGATGGCGACCGCGCGCACTGGCGCGTAGCAACTTTTCGGTGCGCTCGCTTGGATCAAGCGATTGAGATCACGTGCTTGCGTCGGCTTTGCCAACCGTAGCCTTCGCGCGAGTGCTTGGCGCAGGCGCGGCCATCTGGCGTTCGCCGATGTGCACGCGTTCGCGCAGGTTGAGTACTTGAGGCGGTACGGGCCTGCGGTTTTTCAATGCCCACGCGAGACCGCGCAGCAGTGCGAGGCCATCGCGCGCAAGCGTGCCTTCGCGCGAGAACGTGGCGAGCGCCTGCGCTGTTGCGCGGCACCCTTCCGGCCACGGCAGCCGCAGCCACGCGACCCATGCAGCATTACGCGCGAGTGTGCGCCGCCGCAAAGTACTATCGCGCGCCGGCGACGGATGATGATGCACCGTCAGTTGATCGCAATAGACAATCGCGTGCCCGGACGCGAGCACATCGAGCGCGACAAGTTCTTCTTCTCCGCCGATGAAAAGACGCGGCTCGTAGCCGCCCAACTCGCGGAAAAGCGACGTGCGAAATACGCATGCGCCCGCCATGTAGCCGATCAACGCGGGCCCCGGCAGTCCCTCGCTGCCGAGCGGACTCGCGCGCATCACCGAGCACATGGGGTCCGTGATCCTGTCTTCGCCCACCACGACGCGCCCGCTCAATACACCCACGTTGGGCCACGCGTCGAGCAGTTGCACCGCGCGTTCGAGCGAGCCCGGCTCCCACCAGGTGTCGTCGTCGCAGAACGCTACGTAGTCTGTGCCGACGCACTCGGCGGCGCGATTACGCCCGGCTGCGCCGAGATTTCCTCCGCATTCGATGATGCATACGGTCGGAAAGAGCGTCCTCACCAGCGCGACGGTATTGTCATTCGAGCCGTTATCCGCCACAAAGATGGGCGGATTTTCTGGAAGGGCGAGTAAGCGCTCGAGGGTGGCCACAAGCTCGGAGGCGCGGTTGTGTGTCAGAACGACTACCGAAATGCGCCGGGAAAGCGGTTTTTTATCCATGCTGTTCTTTGTTCTTGACGGGGCGATTCCCGCTTCAAGCAAACGATGTGCCGTTCGCTTTCAACTGGCTTCAGGTTTGGCCTCCGGTTTTTTTTACGCTCGTTGTAGTCGCCAGTACTTTTCCTCGCAATAGAGCGTGGTTTCGGCATCAGGGCCGAATGCGCGTAGTTGGCTCGCATACGCGGCAATCGCTTCGCGCTTCATCTGTTCATGCGAAACTGATTGGCGCGCGGCCGCGGCGAGGTCGTCGGCGGGACTCAGCAGGTAACCGCGCTTCGTCAGTTCTTCAATGCGATCGGGAACCGCGTGTTCCATTCGTCGATACGGAATCTCTTCGTAGGCGTGGAATACCGCGTCGCCCATCCCGGCGATTAACGAAAGACAGGCATCCGATACGAGTATGTGATCCGAGTGAAAGAGGCCGAGCGGGACCATGACGTTTTCGGGTTGATACGCATGGAGCGTGTGGCGCAGTGCTTCGGCCAATTCATCGCGCGACGGAGTGTGAAGGTATTGCGCGTCGCAAAACGGAAGATGGACGGGCCGGGCGCCCAGCATTTCCAGAGCATGGGCGTCCTCCTGTTTGCGCGCTTGCATTGCTTCGAACGCGTCTTTGAATCCCGATTGCCGATCCCAGTCGGTCGACATGTTCTCGCCTGGCGGCGCAGTGAAAACGGTGCAGACAATGGCGGACGGGCTCGCTGTCAGCAGCAGTCCACAGCTCAATACGGCATCGTCCAGATGCGGAGAAACGACGAGTAGGCGGGCGCGTGATTGCATCATTCTTTGATGTAAGTTGTATGGGGCCGGGGGAGCGCTTTTAGAAGCAAATCGCGGACCTGGCTTCCGACGTTGTGGCCGCGATCGCATCCGGGAATGCTAGTTGCTCGCTTGGTCGTCGTACCGTTTTTTGCATGAGACCACGTGAGCGAAGCAAAGAACCCGTCGATAGCGGCGGTGCCCGTCGAAGTCCGCCGCGGGCAGATCACGGAGAAGCTGCCGCGCGAAGTCTTTCGCGAACGTTTCATGGCGCGCTTCTACGACCCCGCATTCCGCGCGGAAGACGAGGCGCTCGCGCGGCTCGAAGCGATAGCGTGGGACGCCTATTCGCACGCGCGTAAATCGCCGATAACGGCGAAGGCCGGCGCGGGCTATGCCGATCCCGACTACGAACTGTCCGTCGAATGGCGCGCGGCGAGCGAGCGCATCAAGGCCGCGCAAGTCCGGCAGCGCGACCCGGCTGGCCGTTCGCGCGTGCTCATCGTGAATGCCTCGTCGCGAAACGACTATACGTGCCCCAGCGAAATGTCGAAGAGCTTCCGCCTCGGGAAAATCGCGCAAGGCGCGCTCGAGCGGCGAGCGTTCGACGTCGACTTCCTCGATCTGTCGCGCCTGAATTCCGATCGCGATCTCCATATTCATCCCTGCAAAGGCTGTGTCTCGACGGCGATGCCGCTTTGCCACTGGCCATGCAGTTGCTATCCGAATCATTCGCTCGGTCTCGTGAACGACTGGATGAACGAGATTTACGAGCGCTTTGCGGCCGCGCATGGTGTGATTTTCGTCACGCCTGTCTATTGGTATCAGGTCGCGAGCCCGCTCAAGCTGCTAATGGATCGCCTCGTTTGCGCGGACGGCGGCAATCCCGATCCGACCTCGACGCACGGCAAGACGCCCGAGGAGGCCAAGAAAATCGAGCTTGCCGGCTGGGACTATCCCAAGCATCTGGCGGGCAGGGCCTATGGCCTCGTAGTACATGGAGATGTTGCCGGTATCGAAGGATCGCGCCGTGCGCTGAGCGATTGGCTCGACTGGATGGGACTGATAGAAGCCGGTCCGAAGTCGCGGCTCGACCGCTTTATCGGCTATTACGAGCCCTATGCGACGAGCCACGCGGCCCTCGATCATGACGAGGCTATGCAGCAGGAAGTCGTGAATGTGGCGCAGGCGGTCGCCGAACGCGTCGAGCAGATTCGCAACGGATATAAGCAGCCCGACGACGCGTTGCAAACGCCGCGCGCGAAATAGGCCCCCGTCGTCGCAGTGTTTCATCAACGTTTAACGCAATAGGGAAAGGTAAGCATGACAGACAAGGAAGCGGACGAACGCCGCCGGCTCGGTGGGTGGCTGCCGAGCAACGAAGAGCAACTCGCGCAATACCGCACCGACCTGGCGGAAAAAGCTCGCGCCCGTGCGGCGCATGCGCCGCGCACGGCAGCGGTCGAACAGCTCGCCGCGCTCCTCGACGGCGATCCGGTTCTTCGCATGGATATGACGCGGGCTATCAATCAGGCGCGCGATAAGGGCTATGTACTCGGCTATTCGTCGATAGAAGAGTTGATGGTCATCATCGACTATCTGATGACTTATGCGCCGCCGTTCAGCGAAAAGAGCCTGATTCACTGCCCGTTGAATGCGGTACTCGATTGGCCGATGTGCATGCCCTCCGGTTACGCGCTCTTTCGCGACCCCGCGTTCAATCAGCAGATCAAGCATGTGCTTGATTGCTGGTGCGGATTCCTGAGCGGACCGCATTCGCGCGAGCATCTGAATACGTCGCCGCCGAACGGATGGTTCTCGCCCGAGGCCGACGAGAAGATCAACCTTTCGCAGTTCGTGTGTGATCCGGACAAGCCGTATTGGGGCTTCTCTTCATGGAACGACTTCTTCACGCGCCGCTTTCGCGAGGGCGAGCGGCCAGTGGATCAGCCGGATAACGACAAGATCATTGTCAGTCCCTGCGAGGCGGCTCCGTATAACATCCAGAGAGACGTGAAACTGACCGACAATTTCTGGATCAAGGCGCAGCCTTATTCACTGCTGGACATCTTTTCGGCCGGCCAGCGCGAGCTGGCGCAGCGCTTTGTCGGCGGTTCCATTTACCAGTGCTTTCTCAGTGCATTCGATTACCACCGCTGGCATGCGCCGATCGCGGGCGTCATTAAAAAAGCTTATGCACTGGACGGCACCTATTACTCGGACGCCGATGCGGAAGGCCGCGATCCCGGCGGTCTTAACGACTCGCAGGGCTACATTACCGCACTCGCGGCACGGGCAATCATCGTGATCGAAAGCGACGATCCGGCCATTGGCCAGGTGGGCTGCGTATTCGTCGGTATGGCCGATGTGTCGTCGTGCATCATCGAAGCACTGCCGGGTCAGCGGGTTTCAAAGGGCGACGAAATAGGCTTTTTCCAGTACGGCGGTTCGACGTGCTGCCTCGTATTCGAGCGGGACGTGATCAGCAGTTTCGTTCCGCAGCCGCCATTCGACAATGCATCGTCAATCAAGGTGAAAACGCACGTTGCGACGGCGCGCTAGCGAAACGAAGCGTTGGTTCGTTAGTGACGTTCAAATGCCGCGAAGCGCGACTCGCTCCGCGGCATTTTTCTTTTACAAGCGACTTCTCAAATAGCGGATCGGAACTCAACCCGGCTGCTTACCCGATCCAAGATCCGCTCCCGTCACCGGATCGATCGCAGTGTCCGAAGCGGTTCGCGAAGCCAGCGCGCCGAGTACTTCGACGTCCGCTTGCGTCACGTTCACCGACGGCAAACCGTCGCCACCGTCCACCGCCGGTTGCGGCGCTTCCACGAACTCCCATTCCGGCCCTTCGTTCCATGGACCGCGTGCGTCGCCTTCGCCCGAGGACATGTTGTAGTACACGTTTGTAAATTCTGGAACGCCCGGCAGCTTGCCCTGCGGGAAGTTTGGCTGGATAGAATGCAGCGCTTTTTCGAACGACTTCTGGTGAGCGATTTCGCGCGTCATCAGAAAGCCGAGTGCGTCCTTGATGCCCGGATCGTCCGTGATATTCAGCAGCCGCTCATAGACGATCTTCGCGCGCGCTTCCGCGGCGATGTTCGAGCGCAGGTCGGCGGTCGGCTCGCCGATCGTGTCGATATACGCGGCCGTCCACGGCACGCCCGCGGAGTTCGTCAGCGGAGGCCCGCCGCCGTACAGCAGCGCGGTCGTGTGCGAGTCGTTGCCGCCGCCCGTCAGCGAACGATACAACTCCGCTTCCTGCTCGACGCCTTCGGCAAGCTGGCCTTTCGCGCCCTTGTTCAACATGGCGACGATCGAGCCGATCACTTCGAGGTGGCTCAACTCTTCCGTGGCGATGTCGAACAGCAAATCCTTGCGGCCCGGATCGTCTTCAGCGACGGCCTGGGTGAAGTACCGGCACGCGGCTGCCAACTCGCCCTGGGGCCCGCCGAATTGCTCGAGCATCAGGTTGGCGAGGCCCGGATTAGGGGCGGCGACACGCACGGTGTATTGAAGTCGCTTGTTGTGAACGAACATTGGCTTCTCCGTTGAGTATGGTTGGGAAACGTTGGACTGCACGCTTGCCTGCGCATGCGCCGTACCTGGTGCGAATGCGACGCGCTACGGTCAATCACATGCCCGTCCGCTTCGCCAGGCACACCCGTTGCGCGATGCAGGGCTCCTAACCACTACCTTGGGAGTTGCATATGACACAGCGAAAGACTGTCGATGATCTGTTCGTTCACATGCTGTCGGATATCTACAGCGCCGAGAAGCAATTGACCAAAGCACTGGCGAAGCTCTCGCGCGCTGCGTCCGATCCGCAATTGAGCGAGGCATTCAAGGTTCACTTGGAAGAAACGCAGGGACAGGTGGAAAGAATCGACAAGGTTGTAGAAAGTTGTGGCGTGAAGTTGAAAAGAATGAAGTGCGTCGCGATGGAAGGCCTGATTGAAGAAGGCCAGGAACTCATCGACGAAATCGAAAGAGGACCGGTGCTCGACGCGGGTCTCGTCGCGGCCGCGCAGAAGGTGGAGCACTACGAAATCGCGTCGTACGGCAGTCTCTGCGCGATCGGCAAGCAGTTGGGCTTTACCGAGGCGGTTAATCTGCTGAAGGAAACGTTGGAAGAAGAAAAGGCTACGGATCTGAAGCTCACCGAATTCGCGGAGCGCGCCGGCAACGAGAAGGCAAAGCAGCAGAAGTAAGCAGCGGTAAGCAGCGCGGTTCCCGTCGAATGACGAGCGAAATCCCGCCCGTTTCAGGGCGGGATTTTTTATGGCAATACGCGGCGACGCACCGCGCGGCGCGGAACCTGTATCAGGTTTTATCGCCCACAGCGCGGCTTCCTACCTGGTCGAGTTTGCCTTGCAACTCCGTCTTGCGCTTCGCGATCTTCTGGCCGAGCCCCTTGACGTCGAGATTGGCCTTGCGCAATTCAGGGAATAGCTCGTTCTCTTCTTCCTCGACGTGATGTTGCACCATTTCGCTCATCACCTTGAAGGTTGCATCGAAGCCCTTATCGCCCGCCTTCAGCGTTTCGAATTTGCTGATTAGCGTCTTCACGAGAAAGTGCTCGACGTAGGCTTCCTCGACGTCGACCACATCGCTCGACGGAAGCGCTTTGCCCGCGGCCGGATAAAGAAGTTCTTCCTCGATGATGGTGTGAATAGTCAGTTCTTCACACGCGCGTTGGGCGAGGGTGGCTTTCGCTTCGAGATCGTCCTCTTTGGCCTGCTTGAATGCGGTGAAAAGCTTTTCGACCGCGCGATGGTCCGCGATCAGTAATTCCAGTGCGTCGTCGGTGTTGGGGGTTGGTTGTTGTTCCGGCATGTCGCTCTCCATGTTGGACGCCGCCGCGTGGCGGCATGTCTGAGCGAAGCATCGCAAGCATTGTGCCCGTTGGCGGGCGGCTCTCTGCCAACAGTCAGCTTTTGCTCTTGCGCGGCGCCGCGGCATTCACGAGCGGATTGAATGCGGCCCTTCCAGCAGGCTTGCGTGCGGACGTGTCGGCGTCTTCGCTCTTCGCGGAGCCGCGTCGCCCGTTAGACGACGTGCCGCGTGTACCGCGCGTACCGCGCGTGCCGCGTGTACCGCCGGATAATTGCCTCGCGAGTTCGGCGCTGTCTTCGTCGTCTTCTTCTGCCGGCTCTTCTTCCTCGACTTCTTCTTTGACTTTGCTCGCTGCACGGCTTGTCTTTTTCGTTTTAGGCGCGCCCGCAATATGTTCGATGATGGACGTGAACGACTTGCGCGCCGCCCGCAGCGATTCGCCCGGCAGCATGGTCAGAGCGACGACTTCGTGAAGCGAGCGTCCGTCGACGGAGCGCTCCGTCGGCTCAGTGTCCCAGTCGGGATTCGCCGTGGCGAACGACGCGATAAGCCGTTCGAGGACGGCGGGCGACAGTACGCCGCCGTCATACAGACTGATGATCGCGCGCTCGGCGAGAGCGAATGGTGTGGCGGAAGCTTTGGGCACCGGTCTCGCCTCCTGGCCGATAGCGCGCGCGAGTTCAGTGGTTTGGGTTCTTTAAACAGCCTGTCGCGCTTCGCTGCCTTTCAGCTCGCCATGGCGATGCGCATGAGTGGCCGCGTATTTGAGTTCGAAGTGGGCGCCTTTGCCGCTGCGCGTCGGCGGAAAATGTTCTCCCTCTACGCAGGTCACTTCGAATGTTCCCTTGCCGTCGTCATGAACGACTGCATAGATGCCGGACGTCTTGACGATTTCGCCGGGCTTGAACGAGTTATCTCCTGCCATTTGAAACTCCGTGAGTGAATAGGCGACAAGCTTTGCGATGCAACGCTTGTGCCACGCGCGTCAAATGCGGCGCTCAGAAAACACGCAACGGGCTCGACCTTCGCGCGGGGCCCACAGGACTGCCTTCGCCAAGCAGTACCTGAACGATTCCGCGCGTCGATACGCTCACCCATGCGGAATGGATGTCTTTCGCGCGAACCCAGCGGCACCGGCTGATCTCTCGGCCCGGAACAGGCTCGATGTCATCGGGAATACGCGCGGCGAATACATAGTGGCGAGTGCGCGCGCCCCAGAATTCGAAGATGTAGTGAAGCACGAGATCGGTCAGTTGCGTTTCTTCCAGAAGTTCGCGAATGGCCGCTGCCGCGACCGATTCGCCAGGCTTGCATCGGCCGCCGGGCAGCGCCCATCTTCCATTCGATCTCGCGACGAGGAGGATGCTATTGGCGCGTAGACAGAGTATGGTGGCTCGCTGCTTCATCGGATATCGGGCAAGAAAGGGCGACCTTACAAAGCATGCACTATGCCTTCCCGGCAAGCGTCCGGGAACCACAAATGCTACTCGCAGGGCAGCGTCTTCCGAGCCTGCATGGGTGGGCTATTGTTGCAATTCAATTTGAATCATTGTCTGTAGAGGTGGCGAACATGTCGAAGCCGCATCGGTTTCCCCCCGCGCTCGCGGTCCCTGGTATCGTATTTATCATTATCGGTTTGGCGTTAGCCGCGGGCGGAGTCCCGCTGGTCACGCTTGGCGGCTCCTGGTATTACGTCATAACGGGCATTGCGATCGCGCTGACCGGTGTGCTGCTGTTCATTCGCCGGCGGTCGGCGCTCTGGTTGTTCGCGCTCGTTCTATTCGGTTCGACCATTTGGGCGGTCACGGAAGCACGCTTCGATTTCTGGCAATTGCTGCCGCGTTTGTGGGTGTGGCTGGTGCTCGCGTTGTGGCTGCTGTTGCCGCCCGTCGCGGGCAAACTGGTGTTCGGGCCGCCGGCCGCGCATCGCGAGGGCGTGGTGCCGTTGGCTGCGGCCGTGATCGTGACGGTGCTGCTTGGCATCGGCACCGCATTCAATCATCCGTACGATCGCCCCGGCACGCTGGCCTCCACCGCCGCGGCGCCGAGCGCGACGCTTGCCGGCGATGCGAACCGCCAGGCCGGCGACTGGACCGACTATGGCGGCTCGCCGTTCGGTCAGCGCTATTCGCCGCTTACGCAGATCACCCCTGAAAATGCGCGGCAATTGAAGGTCGCCTGGCAATTCCAGACCGGCGACAAGCCGGGTCCGGGCGACCCGACTGAAACGACCGATGAAAATACACCCATCAAGGTGGGCAACAAATTGTTCCTCTGCACGCCGCACAGTATCGTGATTGCACTCGATCCCGCGTCGGGCAAAGAACTGTGGCGCTACGATCCGCATATCCAGAGCCCCGTCGGTTTCAAGCACTGGGAACATATGACATGCCGCGGCGTGTCTTATCACGACGACGCGATGTATTCGGCGAATGCGACGACCGGGGCCGCGGAAAATGCAGCGGGGGCTTCGGCGCCGGGCACGAGCACTGGTGAGAATGTGGCTTCAAATGCGGCCTCGAATGCGGCTGCGGCTTCGGGCGCGACTGCAAGCGTGACTGCGGATGCATCTTCCGGCGCGGCTGCATCGACGCCTGCGGCCGACGCCGCATCGGCAAGCACCGAATCGGCGAACGCGGCTTCCGCGGCGGCCGACACTACGCAATCCGCAGCGGCTGCGACTACTGCGAGCGATACTGCCGCCGCCACGCAGCAGACAGCCAACGCCAACACCAACGCTGCAGCCAGCGCCGAATGCCCGCGCCGCATCTTCCTGCCGACCGCCGACGCGCGCCTCATCGCGCTCAATGCGGACACGGGACAACCGTGCACGCACTTCGGCAATAACGGTCAGATCGACCTGCGCACGAACATCGGCCCGTTCACACCGGGCGGTTATTACTCGACATCGCCGCCGGCGGTCACGCGCGATCTCGTGATTATCAGCGGTCACGTCACCGATAACGAATCGACCAACGAACCCTCCGGCGTCACGCGTGCATTCGACGTGCATGACGGCCATCTCGTGTGGAACTGGGACGCGGGCAATCCGGACGCGACGCAGCCCGTTGGCCCCAACCAGACATATGTTCGCAATTCGCCGAATATGTGGTCGGTGTTCAGCGTCGACGAGAAGCTCGGCATGGTCTATCTGCCGCTCGGCAATCAGACGCCGGACCAGTGGGGCGGATTGCGCACGCCGGCTTCCGAGAAAGTGGCAGCAGGCGTGGTTGCACTCGACCTCGCAACCGGCAAGATGCGCTGGAACTATCAATTCACGCACCACGATCTGTGGGATATGGACGTCGGCGGCCAACCTTCGCTAATCGATTTGCAGACGGCAGGCGGCGTGCAGCCTGCGCTAATTGCATCGACGAAACAGGGCAGCATTTATGTGCTGAACCGCGAGACCGGCAAGCCTATCGTGCCTATTACAGAAGAACCCGTGCCTCAAGGCGCCGCGTCGGGCGACCACACATCGCCGACGCAGCCGTTCTCCGCACTTAACTTCAAGCCGCCGAAAGTGCGCGAACGCGACATGTGGGGCACTAATCCTTTCGATCAGTTGTGGTGCCGCGTGAAATTCAAATCGCTGCGTTACGACGGCATGTTCACGCCGCCTTCGGAACAGGGATCACTCGTATTTCCGGGCAATTTCGGTGTATTCGATTGGGGCGGCGTCGCGGTCGACCCGGTGCGGCAAATACTCATCGCGAATCCGAGTTACATGGCCTTTACTTCGAAGCTGATACCGCGTTCGCAGATTCCGTCGGATAACGGCGAGAAGAAGGGCAGCGAAACGAGCGGCATCAAGCTCGCTCGCGGCACGCCGTATGGATTCGAGATCAACGCATTTCTTTCGCCGCTCGGCATTCCGTGCCAGGCGCCGCCGTGGGGTTATGTCGCGGGCGTCGATCTGCGCACGAACAACATTGTGTGGGAGCACAAGAACGGCACGATCCGCGATAGCGCGCCTTTGCCGATTCCGATGCCGCTCGGCGTGCCGAGTCTCGGCGGCATGGTGACGACCGCTGGCGGCGTCGCATTCCTCTCCGGTACGCTCGACTACTATTTGCGCGCCTATGACGTGCGTAACGGCGAGCGCTTGTGGGAGGCGCGCTTGCCCGCAGGCGGCCAGGCTACGCCGATGACCTACGCGGACAGCAATGGCAAGCAGTATGTGCTCGTCACCGCGGGCGGCCACGGCTCGCTCGGCACGAAGCAGGGCGACTATGTGATTGCGTACACGCTGCCGTAATCAAGGGTTTGCATTGAAGACCAGAGCGCCGGCGAGTACGAGGAAGAACTCCCTCGTATTCGCTGGCGCAATACGCAGTACGCAATACGCATTCGCAGCGCGCGACTATCGACAAAAATTTGAAAACGTTACGCGTCGGCGAGCAAACATTTCACCGGGCACAATTGAAGAACCCGTTCCACAAAAGAGTTAATGCGTAGCCGCGCGTAATATAACTTTCAATACGCCTGCTATTAGACCTACCGTGGCCACGCCCAGCATCCATAAACCGACGAACCATGCGAATCGTCGCCACATGTCAGTGGTATCCCTCGCCGGGGCGCATTTTGCCTTTGAAGACGGAATACGCGTAGACGGTATAGCCGAGAATCATCGGTACGGTAATCGCAGCGCCTACCAGAAGAAATAGCAGGCTCGAGTGCGGCGCAGCGGCATCGCGGAAAGAAATGGCGGGCGGCACCAGGTTCGGATAGAGGCTGATGAGAAGTCCCGCATAACAAAGAATGAAAATGCCATAGGCAAACAGCAAGGGCAGTACATGCCTGCGCGCCGACAGGCTGCGCCAGAAGCCGGCCGCGAGAAGAACCAGCAAGATCGGCACTGGCGCCGTGAATGCAATCGCCGGCCAGCGGAACCAGCGTTCGGCGAGCGAGCCTTGCAGCATCGGAGTCCATAGCGTGACCACCACGATTAGCGCGAGTACTGCCACGGCCATGCTGCGCGCGTAGCGTCGGCAGCGTTCATGCAGTGGACCTTCGGTGCGCCAAATGAGCCAGCATGAACCCAGCAACGTATAGCCGACGATCACCGCGAGTCCGCACAACACGGTGAAGCCCGTGAGCCAGTCCCACCAGCCGCCGGAATACGAAACGCCTTCGACGTGGATGCCCTGAAGCAGTCCGCCGAGCACGAGGCCCTGGCATAAAGCAGCCATGACGGAGCCGGAGAAGAAGGCGACGTCCCACCACATGCGCCCCGAGCCTGTTGCGCGAAAACGGAATTCGAAAGCCACGCCGCGAAAGACGAGTGCGAGCAGCATTGCGATGATCGGCGGATAGAGCGCGGGCAGAATGATCGAATAGGCGAGCGGAAAAACGGCAAAGAGTCCGCCGCCGCCGAGTACGAGCCATGTCTCGTTGCCGTCCCATACCGGCGCAATGGAATTGACCATCAGGTCGCGGTCTTCCCGATTGCGCTCGACGGCAAACAGAATGCCCACGCCCAGATCGAAGCCGTCGAGCAGCACGTACGCAAGCACGGCAAACGCGAGAATCGCGGCCCATATGAGCGGCAGATCAATCGTGGCGGCTGTCATGGCGTGGGTCCTGTGAAAGAGCGTTATCGCTAGAGGCCGATGCTGGTTGCCGTTGCGCGGGGCCCGGCGTGATGCCCGCGCTGCGATGCGGCTTGTCCTTCGCGGGCCCTTCGGTGGCGAGCGACGGCGGCCTCGCCATGAGCCGCAACAGGAACACCATTGCCGCGCCGAATACGATCAGATAGACCACGCCGAAAGCCGCGAGCGATGTTGCAACGCCGGGCGCGGCGATGGGCGATACGCTGTCGACGGTACGCAAGTGGCCATACACGGTGTAAGGCTGACGGCCGACTTCGGTCACAGTCCAGCCGCACAACAGCGCGATCAGCCCGGAAGGTCCCATCGCGACCATGAGCCGGTGCAGCCAGCGCGCGCGATAAAGCGAATGCCGCGCCCGCAATGCGAGACTCGCAAAGCCGGTCAGCGCCATCAGCACGCCGAGTCCGACCATGATGCGAAAGGTCCAGAAAATAAGAGGTGAAAACGGACGATCGGCCGGCGGGAATTCCTTCAGCCCCTTAATCGAGCCGTTCCATGTATGCGTAAGAATCAGTGCGCCGAGGTGCGGAATCTCGACGGCGTAATCGGTCGTTTCCGTCTTCATGTTTGGCATGCCGAACAATATGAGCGGCTGGCCCGGTTTCGACTCCCAGTCGCCTTCGAGTGCGGCGATCTTCGCGGGCTGATGCTTGAGCGTATTGACGCCGTGCTGGTCGCCGGCGACGATCTGGATCGGCGCGACGATGCACGCCATCCATAACGCCATCGAAGCCATCAGGCGCGCCGGCTCGTTGCTCGAATCGCGCAGCAGGTGCCATGCACCCACGGCGCCCACGATGAATGCCACGCTTAAATACGCGGCAAGCACCATATGCACGAGCCGATAGGGGAACGACGGATTAAAGATGATGCTGAGCCAATCCGCGGGAAAAAAGCGGCCGTCCACCATCGTGAAGCCCTGCGGCGTTTGCATCCATGAATTGACGGCCAGAATCCAGAACGCGCTCATCAACGTGCCGATCGCCACGAGCGCCGTGGCGAGAAAATGCAGTCTGGGTCCGACGCGCTTCATGCCGAACAGCATCACGCCGAGAAAGCCCGATTCGAGAAAGAATGCGGTGAGTACTTCGTAGCCCATCAGCGGGCCTACTACAGGACCGGCACGATACGCAAAGCCCGCCCAGTTGGTGCCGAACTCATACGACATGACGAGGCCCGACACCACGCCCACGCCGAATACCACGGCGAAAATCGTCAGCCAGTAGCGAAATACCGCCAGATAGACCGGCTTGCCGGTGATGAGCCACGCACCTTCGAGAACCGCGAGATAGCTGGCGAGCCCAATCGACATCGCCGGAAAAATGATGTGAAAGGCGATGGTGAAGCCGAATTGCGCGCGGGCGAGAAAGAGAGCGTCAACCGAGGGTGGCATCGCGGAACCTCGAGTAAGGGACGTGAGCGGACATCGACGAACGGGCAATCGCCCGGCAAGCGCTCATGCAGGGTAGCAAATACGTGACCCGATTGCTTGAATGGATGCGGCAGTGCGAACGGGCACGCGGTAGTGCTTTGTAACCCGCCGTGTAACCCGCCTTGTACCCCGCCTTGTAACCCTATTGTCAGCAGCAGTGCTCATTGCGCGGCACGGGTACAGGCTTTGCTCACCGCCTGTACATTGACGATCGCGCGGAGACGATGATGAAAGAGAGCGATACCACACGAGACTACCCGTATGCATCCGGCGGCTGGGGGTCGTTGAAAGCGGTCACGACGATCCTGGCGCAGGAGCATGTGAGCGTCAAAGACAGCGCAGCGCTGCGCAAGCAGAACAAACCGGACGGCTTCATGTGCGTAAGCTGTTCGTGGGCGAAACCGGCCGACCCGCACGTGTTCGAGTTTTGCGAAAGCGGTGCGAAGGCGACGGCGTGGGACCTCACATCGAAGCGAATGACGCCCGAGTTCTTTCAGCTTCACACCGTAACTGAACTGTTGTCATGGCACGACCATGATCTGGAGGAAGCCGGGCGGCTCACCGCGCCGTTGCGCTACGATCCCGCCACCGACAAGTACGTGCAGGTCGAATGGCAACAGGCATTCGACGAAATTGGCCGCGAGTTGAATCAGCTCGATCCGGACAGCGTGGTCTTTTACGCGTCGGGCCGTGCATCGCTCGAAACCTCATACATGTACCAGCTTTTCGCGCGCATGTATGGCACTAACAATCTGCCGGACAGCTCGAACATGTGTCACGAGAGCACCAGCGTCGGCCTGAAGGAAGCGATCGGCGTAGGCGTCGGCACGATTACGCTCGAGGACTTCGAGAAGACCGATCTGATGTTCTTCTTCGGCCAGAATGTCGGCACCAATAGTCCGCGCATGCTTCACCAGTTGCAGGACGCGCGCAAACGCGGCGTACCTATCATCACGTTCAATCCGCTTCGAGAGCCGGGCCTCGTGCGCTTTGCCAATCCGCAATCGCCGGTGCAGATGCTGACGCCCGACAATACGCAGATCAGCACGCAATATCATCAGCTCAAGACGGGCGGCGATACCGCGGCGATTCTCGGCATCTGCAAGGCGGTGATTGCGGCCGACGATCTCGCCATCGAACAGGCGCGGCCGCGCGTCATCGACGTCGATTTCATTCGCGAGCACACAACCGGCTATGAAGCGTTCGCGAACTATGCGCGCGAGGCGTCGTGGGCGGACATCGAGAAAGTGAGCGGCTTGCCGCGCGAGGCGATAGAAGCTGCGGCAAACGAGTACATGAAAGCCAATGCCGTGATGATTCACTACGGCATGGGACTCACGCAACACCGACTCGGCGTGCAGAACGTGCGCATGGTATGCAACCTGCTCTTTCTGCGCGGCAATATCGGCAAGCCGGGAGCCGGGCCTTCTCCGGTGCGTGGGCATTCGAACGTGCAGGGGCAGCGCACCGTCGGCATCACGGAGAAACCGGAACTCGCGCCGCTCGACAAACTGGCCAGTCAGTTCTCGTTCGAACCGCCGCGCAAAAAAGGCCTGAATACCGTCGAGGCATTCGAGGCAATGCTTAAAGGCGAGGTTAAAGGCGTGTTCAATCTCGGCGGCAATCTCGTGCGTTCAGTACCCGACCGTTTGCGCATTGAACCCGCATGGCGCGGTTTGCGGCTGAACGTGAACGTTGCGACGAAGCTCAACCGCAGCCATCTCGTGCACGGCGAGATTTCGTACATTCTGCCGTGCCTGAGCCGCATTGAGATCGACCGGCAGGCGAGCGGCGAGCAAGCTGTTTCGATGGAAGACAGCACCGCCTGCATGCATGGCTCGCATGGCGTGGCCGAACCCGCGAGTGAGAACATTCGCTCGGAGCCGTACATTGTCGCCGGCATTGCAAAAGCGACGCTGGGCACGCGCTTTAACGTCGATTGGGATGCGTGGCGAGACGATTACTCGGTGGTGCGCGACGAAATAGCGAAGACGTACCCGGAGATTTTCCACGATTTCAATCAGCGCATGTGGACGCCCGGCGGATTTCACAAGCCTTTGCCAGCCAGCCAGCGGCAATGGAAAACAAAGAGCGGCAAGGCGGAGTTCCTCGTGCCCAAGGCGCTAGGCGAAGATCCCGACATGCCCGAGCGTGAACCGGACGCGCTGCGGCTCATGACGCTGCGCTCCGACAGCCAGTTCAATACGACGATCTACGGTCTCGACGACCGCTTTCGCGGCGTGCAAGGCAGCCGCATGGTTGTGCTGATGAATCCGGACGATATGGCGGCGAGCGGTCTTTCCGAAGGCGACAAGATCGGCTTGCAGACCATCGCCGACGACGGCTTTGACCGGCGCGTCAGCGGCTTTACCGTGAAGGCGTATGACATTCCGCGCGGCTGTATCGCCGGCTATTACCCCGAGTGCAATCCGCTATTGCCGCTGTGGCATTACGCGGAAGAGAGCAAGGTGCCAGGGGCGAAGTCGATTCCGGTGAGGATTGTGGATAAGCCGGGCGTGCAGGTTTCGGCGTGACAAATCAGCCGGGCTTCCTACAGCCCGGCTGATCGTAAGTGCGTAATCAGCGCTTAATTGGCGCTTAATCGGCGTACCGAGTTCTGCGCGATTTCGGCAGGCAATGCGTCGCGCCGATCACAAGCAGAGAGCCGAGCAGAAACGTGGCGACCGGAAAAGTGCCCGCCGTATTCACCGCGATTTCGCGCGGACGTTCGCCGAGAAGCTGGAGTCTGCGGCGCGTCATCTTCGCGCCAAGCGAACGCAACTCGTCCTTCAATGCGCGTTCGGCGGTGGGCAGCAGTACCGTTTCCTCATCGGCCACATGGTGCATGACTTCGCGCATCAGTTGCTGAAAGAGGCCGTCGTAGGCAGCGTCCTCGGGACCGGTCGCGCGCAGCTTCGCAATCGTCGCGCGCATTTCGTCGTGTTCCGGGCGGCTCTTTTCGAGCGTCTGATCTTCGCTGAGTACACCGCCCAGCGCCGGGTAAAAGATCTCTTCTTCCAACTGCGCGTGAATTTCGAGCGCGGCACACACTGAATTGACAATCGCGCGCTTGCGCCACCACGCGGTGTCCGGATGATAGCGATGGAACGCGGTGAGTACATGCATATGATCCAGGCGGATCATTGAGGTGATGGTGGGCGACATCGACGAATTGCTATCGGGCATGGCAGTTCTCCAGAATGACGCGGCGCCAGGCGTCGGTATTGGGGATTGTCGGCATGCGCAACGTCGGCATGCGGGCGCTCGCGGATGCGCGACATACCGCATTCTCCGTACCTGCAACGCCGTGTTAGCGAGGTTAGTCCGGAATTTTTTCTATGTCCCGCAGCCAGACGGTTGCCTCGCTATCGCTCGGCGCGCGCCAATCGCCGCGCGGCGACAGTGAACCGCCGGAGCCGACTTTGGGTGCATTGGGAATGCACGAGCGCTTGAACTGACTCGTGTGAAAAAAGCGCTCGGCGAAAATCGCCAGATTGCGTTTAATGTCGGCCAGCGTGTACTGGTTACGCGCGACATTGCGGCCCGCGGGCCAGACGCCATGCTCACGGTCGGCCCATGCGCTATGCGAGAGAAACGCCACTTTCGACGGAGCAAAGCCGAAACGCAACAGGTAGTACAGATTGAAGTCCTGCAATTCATATGGACCGATGATGCTTTCGGTTTTCTGATCGATAACCTTCTCGACTTTTCCGGGCACCAGTTCCGGGCTGATCTCTGTCGCGAGAATCTGTTCGAGCACGCGCGAACCCGCGTCGCCTACCTGACCCGATTCCGCGACCCAACGGACAAGATGTGTGATGAGCGTCTTCGGCACGCTCGCATTCACGCTGTAGTGCGACATGTGATCGCCGACGCCATAAGTACACCATCCGAGCGCCAGTTCGCTGAGATCGCCGGTGCCGATCACAATGGCGTGATGAAAATTGGCGAGCCTGAAAAGATGGCTGGTGCGCTCGCCGGCCTGAACGTTTTCGAATGTGACGTCGTACTGTTCTTCGCCGGTCGCGAATGGATGATTCAGGTCCTTCAGCATTTGCATGCAGCTAGGGCGTATGTCGATTTCCTGCATCGAGCAGCCCACGGCCTGCATCAAATCTTTCGCCTGCTGGAGCGTGCGGCTGCTGGTCGCAAAGCCCGGCATCGTATAGCCGAGGATATGCGAGCGCGGCAGTTTCAACCTGTCCATTGCTTTTGCGCAGACGAGCAGTGCCTGAGTAGAATCGAGCCCGCCCGAAACGCCGATCACGACTTTCGAAATGTTGGCCGCGCCGAGCCGTTGAAGCAGCCCTTGCACCTGAATGTTGTAGACCTCGGCGCAGCGTTCGTCGCGCGTCGCGGGATTGGACGGCACATAAGGGAAGCGGTTGATCGCGCGCATGAGCGGAAGATGCTCCGCGTCCGGCAGCGAAGCCGGCACGCTGACCACCTGGAATTTGCGGACTTCGTCTGCATGGCGGCGCGTCGATTGACCGAAAGTCGTCTGCCGCATCCGTTCGCGCGATAGTCGTTCGAGATCGACGTCGCCGAAAATGATGTGCGACGTATCGAGAAAACGCTCGGACTCCGCCAGCAGTTCGCCGTTTTCGTAGATCAGCGCCTGGCCGTCCCATGCAAGGTCGGTGGTGGATTCGCCGCGCCCCGCCGACGAATACAGATACGCGGACAGGCATCGCGCGGATTGCTGCCCAACCAGTTGATGACGATAGCCCGACTTGCCGATCACGATGTTCGACGCAGACAGGTTCACGAGCACGGTCGCGCCCGCCAGCGCGGCGAACGACGAAGGCGGCACGGGAACCCATACGTCCTCGCATATTTCAATGTGAAAGCGAAAGAGCGGCGCGCCGGGAACGTCGAATAGCAGCGATGCGCTAAACGGCGCCTGCTGTCCGCACAACATTACTTCGGTGGACGATGCATTCTCCGCCGCGCTGAACTGCCTTGCCTCGTAAAACTCGCCATAGTTCGGCAAATAGCTCTTCGGCACGACGCCGCATAGCTTCCCGTTTGAAATGACCAGTGCGCAATTAAAGAGCTTATGCTCGATCTTCAGCGGTGCGCCGATCACGAGTACCGCGGGAATGTTGGTGGACGCCGCAACGATGTCGCCAATTGCCGCTTCGCATGCGTCGAGCAACGCGCGCTGATGGAAGAGGTCGTCGCACGTATAAGCGGAGATGCCCAACTCGGGAAACACCACGAGCAACGCACCCTTTTGCGCGGCTTCCCGCGCGAGCCGCAGCGTTTCCTGGGCGTTGAATTGCGGGTCGGCGACGCGGCACACAGGAACCGCGACCGCGACACGCGCGAAATCGTGACTGTAGAGATTGAAAAATGATCGCGTCATGGTCCGCGGCGCCTCGCGTTCGGCAACTGATTGAAATAATGCTCGATCCGCGACAGTGCATAAAGCGCGGCGTTCTGCCTGATGGTCGTACGGTCGCCGTCGAACACGCGAGTCTCGCTGAACATGTATTCGCCGTCGCGGCGCTTGTAGCGCCACGCGAAGCATTGCGTGCCCGGCGCGAGATCGGTGCCTTTCGGCGGCGGACCTGCAATTCCCGTATTGGCAACGGCAATATGCGCCGAGCATGCTTCGAGCGCAAGCACGCCGGTAGCCATCTCGCGCGCGACTTCCTCACTCGTCAGGCCGTGCTCTTCGATCGTCTGCGCCTGCACGTTGAGCACACCGCATTTGCCCGATGGCGAATAGACGACGAATCCCATGTCGAGGCACGCGCCGCTGCCCGGCACGTCTGCGATCAGCGATGCAATCAGACCGCCGGTACACGATTCGGCGGTCGCGATCACGAGACCGCGCGACGACAGAAATCCAACCACGCTGCGGGGAATATTCATTTTTTCCTCTCTCATTCAGGGCATGGACCGATCACTTCTGTGCAAGCAAGTGCGATACCCGTTGCGCGTGCAGGTACTCGAAGCGGCACGCGGATTGCTCCACACGAGGGTCCCTTCACCGGGACGCCATGGTTGTTTGTTCGGTTCGGCCCGCCGGTTGGCGGGCCATTTTTTTGCCGAGGCCGCCGAAGCATCGGCGCGTCGCTTCGCAGATCGGTACAGCGATTGCTGTTTCTGTTGGGCGCAACCACACGCGACGGTAAAGGAGGCGACGCCCATGATGTTTCCCACAATCGTTATCAATCGCGAGGACCCCGCCTCGATGGACGCACAGACGCTGCTCGACGAACTGAGTGCGACGCTCGCCGTGTTCACCGGCGACAGCGGACAGAACCGCTTTTCCATTCGCGACGTCACGCTCGATTGCTCGCGCTTTCTGGTGGCGCGAAGTGATTCGGCGACTCCGCTCGGCTGCGGCGCATTTCGTCCGCTGGGCGAGCATATCGCCGAAATCAAGCGCCTGTATGCGCGTCCGGGCGCCGATGGCGTGGGCAGTGCAATCCTCGCGCGACTCGAGAAAGAAGCGGCGCAACTCGGTTATCAGGCGCTGTGGCTCGGCACGCACCTGAACAATCGCCGCGCGATCGACTTCTACGAAAAGCATGGTTTCCAGCGCATTGCGCCGTATGGACCGTATGTGGGCAAGGCCGACGCATGCTGCTACGAAAAGCGCCTCGGCGGGCAGGCGCCCGACAATCAGCGCAAGGAAACGATGCGCGACGCGTGACGCGTCAGAAACTCGACGGCATCGCGCGGCACGACACACGCCGCGCTACTTATGCAATTTTTTGCGTAGCGATTGAATGTCGTTCGCGGTGACGGGCCGCGCGTCGTTGCCCCATGAACTGCGAATCCATGAAAGCACGCTTGCCATTTGTGCGTTCGTGAGCGTTTGAGCGAAGCCGGGCATGGCCTGGCGCGGCGGCCCGCCGATCGTCGCGGGACTGTTGCCGCCTTCCACCATCAAGCGGATCAGCGAGGTCGTGTCTTCGGTGATCACCGACGGATTGCCCGCGAGGCGCGGAAACACATTCGGCACACCGGCGCCTTCTGCGCCGTGACATTGTGCGCAGAACGAAACATAGACGCGTGCGCCCACCGATTGCGGCGCATCGACGCGATTGCCGTTGCGCGTCGGCAAGTCGGGCTGAGCATGCGGATCGTAGCGTCCGGAAGGTTTTTGCGCGGGCAGCGATTTCAGATAGTGCGCCATCGCGAGCGCGTCGTCGTCCGTCAGATACTGCGTGCTGTCTTCGACCTGCTCGACCATCGAGCCGAATGCCGCGAGGCCCGCACCGTGGCCCGTCTTCAGAAACGCGGCGAGATCTTTTTCGCCGATGCGTCCGAGCCCGGAGCCGGGATCGCCAGTGAGATTCGGCGCAAACCAGTTGTCGTTGACTCCACCACTCAGATAAGTAGACGACGTTTCGTCGTAGCCGCGTTCCTGGAAGCCCAGGCCGCGAGGCGTGTGGCATGCGCCGCAATGGCCGGGGCCTTGCACGAGAAACGCGCCACGATTCCATTGCGCGTCGCGTCCCGGCTTCGGCCGATACGGTTCTTTCGGAGCGAAAAGCTGTTGCCAGAAGTACAGCACCCAGCGCTGATTGAAGGGGAACGGGACTTTCGTCGGCGGCGCGGGTTCGGGGACTGGCTTCACGCCATGCATGAAATACGCGTAAAGCGCGCGCATGTCGTCGTCGGACATTTTGGCGAACGACGCATACGGCATCGCGGGATAGAGGCGCTTATTGCCTGGCGACACGCCTTCTCGCACGGAGCGCGCGAAGTCTTCATAGCTGAATGCGCCGATCCCATAGCGCTTGTCCGGCGAGATATTGCTGCTGACGATCGTGCCGAAGGGCGAGGTCAATCCGAGGCCGCCGCCGTACGCTGGTCCGCCGACCGCGGTATGGCATCCCGCGCAGTCGGATGCTTTCGCGAGATAGTCGCCGCGCGCGACGAGCGCGGCATCCGCGGCTTGCGATTGCTGCGCGCATGCGCGCTGTTGCGGCGAGACATGCAGCACGCCAAGCACGCACAGCATCGCGGTAGCGCCCAGCGCCCTGTAGGTGAAGCGCCGCGTCATGAATTGCTGTCTCTGTGTGCGGACAGCGCGTTCGGCATCAGCGTCGCGGGCGCGCGATGCTTCAGCCAGCGCGCGCCGGTCGCAAGCGCCGCGATCAGATAGGCGAGGCCGCCGGGCACCCACATCACGAGCCCGCCGAGTTGTTGATCCTGCAACGGATCGAAACCGAGCGCCGACGTGGGCTCGATATACGCGGGATACCAAAGTCCCGGCGCGAGCGTGAGCAATGCGCCGAGCGCGCCGGTGTGAACCATCGTCGTGAAGAGCGACAACATCGCATAGCCGCTCTGATCGCGTCGCGTGCCTTCGCCGAAAACGACCCACCAGAACAATAGTGCGCTCAGCAGAAAACTCGCATGTTGAAGCGTGTGAATAGCGGACGACGCAAGCGCCGCTTCGAACAGACGCGGCATATGCCAGGCCCACAACGCGGCGGCATGCAGCATCCACGCGACGGCCGGCGCGCACAGCGTTCGCCAGAGTGCGCGCAACGCCGGTGTGCGAACGGCTGCCGCTATCCGGTGACGCGCGGCGGGAGGAAAGGCCCATAGCCATACCGCGAGCGGCCTGCTGAGCACGAGCAGCGGCGCGGCGACGATCATCATCAATTCGTGCTGAACCATGTGCGCGGAGAAGAGCGCGGCGCTCAACGCATCGAGTGGCGAATCGAGCGCGGCGACGAGCATGAGCCATCCGAGCAAGAATGCGCCTAGCTGACGCGCGCGAACCTCGCGGCCGCGTTTGCTGCGCGCGCGCAGACGCCGATAGCCGGCCACATACAAAGCAAGACTCGCGATCAGCAATGCGACGACCCACGGCTCGAACGTCCAGCGCAGCACAGGCGGCGCACTGCGTTCGGCAGCGCTCAGCACATGCGCTTTTACCTCGGCAGAAGCGCAGAGCGCGGCGCAGGCAAGCAGACAACGGAGCGGATTGTTCATTGCACGCACGGAGAAATAAGCCATTGCGGTATCCACATTGCGACGAGCGCGAGCGTCGAAAGCATGCCGACCCATGTGGCCGCGCAAGCCATCATCGCGGGCCGCGCGGGCAGGGCCGGCGCGCTCGCCGGCGCAACCATGCCGGCCTCGCGCCAGCGATGCCACGCAAGCAGCGTGGCGACGATCGAGAACAGCAGCGCGGTGCCGGTCACGCTGCCCAAAGGCAAGAGCGTGCGCCACGCGCAGGATGGCGTGACGAGCGCGTAGTCGACGCTCAGCGCGGCGAGTACCGCGGAGGGCGCACCAAGGAGCGCGAGCCAGGTTCGCATGGCAACCTCCATCACAAGCGGGGAGCAAGATAGATCACCGCATAGATCGGCAACCAGCTCAGTACGACGAAGTACCAGTACAGCGCGTTCTCGCTGACATCGACGAAACGCTTTCCTTCGAATGGTCCGGTGAACAGCAGCACGGCGAGGACCGCGGTGTCGACCGCGTCGGTAATCAGGTGCGTGGTGTGCAGACCGAGCAGCAGCCACACGACGGAGCCATACGCGTTCGCATACCAGCTCACGTTGAGCGCCGCGAATTCGAAGCCGCGAATCACGAGGAACACGACGGCGAACAGCAGACACACCGCGAGCCGCAGCCGCGCGCGGCCGCGCTGCTCGCAGTCGGCGGCGCGCTTCGCGAGTTGATTCGGCCACATGCTCAGCAACAGTACCGCCGTGTTCACGCTGCCCCACAGCAGCGCGGGCGGCGCCGCGTCGAGCGGCCAGTGCGCGGTGAGGCTGCGCAGGTAGAAGTACGCCATTGCCGCGATGGCGAACACCGTGCCTTCTATCAGCATCAGGCATACGGTGCCCCACCACATCAGGCTGCGATGTCCGAAGCCGAAGCTCGGCAAATGACGCACGTCCAGCATCAACGCAGGCGCGGCGCCCTGTTGGTCCAACGCCGCATTGCCGGGCACTTTGCGCAACTCCGTCATGGCCGTTGCTCCAACTGAAGCGCGCGCCGGTTTTGCCCACGATTCGGCCAGAACCAGCCGATCATCGCGACGATCACGGGCACCGAGCCCCACACCACGGCCCACGGCGAAAAGATCGAGCCGATGAAGAGCACCGTGGTCGCCACCGCGCTGATAAACGGCCAGATCGACGGCGACGGAAACAGCAAGCGCAGGTCGGGCAATGCATCGAGTGCAGTGGTGGACAGCACTTCGCGCGACTCGGCCGCGAGCCCGCTGACATGCGTCGGCTGCGCGCCTGGTTCCCACAGCGGATCGCGTCCGTGAACCACCGGCAACGCGTCGAAATTATGCGGCGGCGGCGGGCTCGCGGTGCTCCACTCGAGCGTGCCCGCGCCCCACGGATCGGCGCCCGCAATTGCACCATGCCGATAGCTACGGAGCACATTGACGATAAAAATCAGTACGCTCACTGCGATCGTTATCGCGCCGATCGTTGCCGTCATGTTCAGGCCGTCCCAGCCCATTGCATGCGGATACGTCCACACGCGCCGCGGCATGCCGTGCAGACCGAGGATGTGCATCGGAAAGAACGTGACGTTAAAGCCGATGAAGAAGAGCCAGAATTGCAGGCGTCCGAGCGTCTCGTTCAGCATTCGGCCGGTCGCTTTCGGAAACCAGTAATAGAACGCGCCGAATAGCGGAAACACCGCGCCGCCAAGCAGCACGTAATGCAGATGCGCGACGACGAAGTACGTGTCGTGCACCTGCAGATCGAGCGAGACCGAACCAAGCATCACGCCCGTCATTCCGCCGAGTACGAGAATGAAGAAGAAGCCGAGCGCGAACCACAGGGGCGTCTTCAGATTGACGCGTCCTGTCCAGAGCGTCGCGATCCAGCAGAAGATCTGCACGCCGGAGGGAATGGCGATCATCAGGCTCGCCGCGGTAAAAAAGCTCTTGCCGAGCGCGGGAATGCTCGTCGCGAACATGTGATGCACCCACAGCCCGAACGCGAGAAACGCGGTGGTGATGAGCGCCAGCACCATCGCCGGATAGCCGAAAATGGGGCGGCGCGCGAACGTCGGAATGATCGACGATAGAAAGCCGAGCGGCGGAATAAAGATCAGGTACACCTCGGGATGGCCGAAGAACCAGAACAGGTGCTGCCACAACAATACGTCGCCGCCGCGCGCCGCGTTGTAGAAATGCGTGCCGACGAGACGGTCCAGAATCAGCGCGGTACTGCTCAGCATCACCGCCGGCATCGCGAACAGCACCATGAATTGCGTGATCAGCGTGGCCCACACGAAAAGCGGCATGCGGTTGAGCGACATGCCCGGCGCGCGCATCTTGAAGATGGTGGTGATGAGCACCACCGCTTCGAGCAGGCCGGAAAGTTCGGTGAAAGTGATCATCTGCGCCCAGATGTCGACGCCTTTGCCGGTCGAATAGTCGGGTCCGGCGAGCGGCACGTAACTGAACCAGCCGGCGTCGGGGCCGGCGCCGAGCAGAAACGCTACATACAGCGTCGCGCCGCCGAACAGGAAGACCCAGTACGCGTAGGCGTTCATCCGCGGAAAGGCGACGCTGCGCGCGCCGATCATCAACGGTACGAGCCAGCCGGCGACGGCCTGCA
This sequence comes from Paraburkholderia sp. RCC_158, assembly GCF_041355255.1. NCBI lineage: Bacteria > Pseudomonadati > Pseudomonadota > Betaproteobacteria > Burkholderiales > Burkholderiaceae > Paraburkholderia > Paraburkholderia sp. RCC_158. Next base: position 338,997 of record NZ_JBFUPM010000006.1, read on the forward strand.
TGACCGGCACGGCGAACAGAAACATCATCGTCGTGCCGTGAATCGTGAAGAGCTGGTTGTACAGTTCCGGGCCGACGAGGCGATTGCCGGGCCGCGCGAGTTGCAGGCGCATCGCAAGCGCGAGCAGGCCGGCAAGCACGAAGAACACGAACGTGGTGATGACGAAGCGCCGCGCCACGGTCTTGTGATTGATCGCCGATAGCCGGCCGAGCCAGCCGGGCGGATCGCTCCAGGTGCGCGCGAGTGCCTCGGCGATCTGCGGTCCGGCAGCGGGGCCGTCCACCAGATGCTCGATCGGGCGCGCGGAAGTGGAATGACGTTCGCTCATTGAAGGGTTCTCATCCATGCTACAAGCGCATCGAGGTCCTGCGCGGATAACTGGCTCGCCGGCATCGTCGTGCCGGGCTTCATGCTGCCGGGCGCCCTGATCCACGACGCCAGGTTGGCCGGCGTGTTTTCGAACGTGCCGGCGCCGAGCATCGGGCGGCTCATGACGTGCGTGAGGTCGGGCCCGAGCACGCCGTGCGCGGAGGTGCCGCGCACGGTGTGGCAGCCCGCGCAGTTGCCGGTCGTGAAGAGGCGCTCGCCCTGTGCCTGCAATGCGTTGGCCGGCTGCGGCGCGGGCGCCCGCTGACGCGCGAGCCACGCGTCGTACTGGGCGGGCGGCTCGGCGACCACGGTGAACGCCATCAACGCATGTTCGAGGCCGCAGAATTCGGCGCATTGTCCGCGGTAGGTGCCGGCGCGGTCCGCCCGGAATTCGATCGTCGATTCGCGTCCAGGTATCATGTCCTTCTTGCCGTGCAGGCTCGGCACCCAGAACGTATGGATCACGTCGTCGGCCTTCAGCGAGATCACCACCGGCCGTCCCACCGGAATGTGCAATTCGTTGGCAACGGCGAATCCGCCGCCGCGTGTGTCGTCCGCGTAACGCGCTTCCCACCACCACTGGTGCCCGGTCATCTCCAGATGAACGGCGTCCGCGACGGGCAATCGCGACAGCGCGCGGTCGGTCGCGATGTCGGCGACGAGCAGGCCGAACAACAGCACAACCGACGCAATCGACGCCGCGCCGACCACGCGGCGCACGCGTTTCTCCGGACGCTCGAGCGGGCCCAGGTCGGGGTTGGCATCGTGGCTCACGCGCGGCGCGCGCGCCATTGCGACGAGCAGCGCGATCAGCACGGCCGCGAAAACGAGCGAGCAGACCGTGAGCGTCAGCGTCCAGAGCGTGAAGATGTGCGACGCCTGCACGCCTGCCGGGCTGAGCGCATCATGGGCGGGTGCGGCCCGTGCATTCAGCGTTGCGCTGCAGCAGCAAAGCGCGGCGATCCGCAGCAGCCACGAGGCATGCCGCCGCTTTCCAGCAGGGTTGTCCAGCCGGCGTCGAGATGCTTGGCCTGTGTGCATGCTTGCGCGAGGTGGCGTGATGGTGGGGACGTTTGCGACTGGCTAGCAATCGCTGTACCTCGCGCGAGGCCGCGCCGACGGCGCTTTCAAACGCTTACAGAAGTCGCGCCCGTCTTACTTAATGAGCGGCGAGAGCGCTTCATATCGCCGGCGTTCGCTAATAAAATGTTGCGATGCGCATGAGGCCGCAGAGCCCCGGCTTGCCGCTGCTTTATGTGCGAAAGAACAGAAAACCAGTACAAGAACACGGGGTGCGCCGTCTCCGGCGCATTGAATCGCAGACCAGGTCCTCGGCCTATTGTCCAGGAGCAGCTTGATGGCGCATGCATACGAGCCGGATGACATCGTTCAGAACTGGGCGAATATATGGCTTCAGTCTTTGCGCGACTATGCGGTGATCGGCCTGTCGGAAGACGGCCGCATTCGCTCGTGGAATCCGGGCGGAGAAGCCATTCACGGCTATAGCGAAGAAGAAGTGATCGGTCAGCCGCTCGACATCTTCTATAGCGCCGAGCAGCGCGCCAAAGGTCTGCCGCAAACGGCGCTCGCCACGGCGCGCCGCGAAGGCCGCTTCGAGGGTGAAAGCTGGCGGCTACGCAAGGACGGCAAGGCGTTCTGGGCGAGCGTCGTGCTCACGGCGCTGCGTTCGTCCGACGGCGCGCTGCTCGGCTTCGGCGAGATCGTGCGCGATATGACCGACAAGAAAGCGGTGCATGACGCGGTGCTCGAAAGCGAGCGGCGTTTCCGGCTGCTCGTCGACGGCGTGACGGACTACGCGATCTTCATGCTGTCGCCGGAAGGCCGCGTGACGAACTGGAATTCGGGCGCGCATCGCATCAAGGGCTATGCGGCGAATGAGATCATCGGCTCGCATTTTTCGCGCTTCTATACACCGGAAGATGCCGCGCGCGGACTGCCGCAGCGCGGCCTGGAAGCCGCCGCCCGCGACGGCCGCTTCGAATCGGAAGGCTGGCGCGTGCGCAAGAACGGCTCGCGTTTCTGGGCGCATGTGGTGATCGACGCGATCCGCCACAACGGCACGCTGGTCGGCTTCGCGAAGATTACGCGCGACATCACCGAGCGAATGGAAGCGACGCGCTTGCTCGAAGAGACCCGCGTCGCACTCGTGCAGTCACAGAAGATGGAAGCGATCGGCAAGCTGACGGGCGGCGTCGCGCACGACTTCAACAACGTCATGCAGATTTTGCGCGGCAACCTCGAACTGCTGGAAAGCCGCCATAAGCGCGACGGCTGGACTCGTGAGCGTCTCGACAAGGCGATCGACGCCGTGGAGCGCGGCGCGAAGCTCGCGTCGCAACTGCTCGCGTTCGGGCGTCAGCAGCCGTTGCGGCCGATCGTCATCAATCTCGCCTCCGCCATTCGCGGCATGGACGACCTGCTGCGCCGCGCGCTCGGCGAAACCGTCGAGATCGAAACCGTGGTGGCGGGCGGCCTGTGGAATACGCTCGTCGACGTGCATCAAATGGAGAACGTGATCCTCAATCTCGCGATCAATGCGCGCGACGCGATGAAGGAGGGCGGCAAGCTGACCATGGAAGTGTCGAACGCGATGCTCGACGACCATTACGTCGCGGGTTTTCCCGACGTGCCCGCGGGCCAGTACGTGATGCTCGCCGTGACCGATAGCGGCACGGGCATGCCGCCCGAAGTCGTGCAGCGCGCGTTCGATCCGTTCTTCACGACCAAGCCGGAAGGCGAGGGCACGGGCCTGGGTCTCAGCATGGCCTACGGCTTCGTGAAGCAGAGCGGCGGTCACATCCGGATTTACAGCGAGGTCGGACACGGCACGACGGTCAAGATCTATCTGCCGCGCTCGATGGAAGAAGCGGTCGAGGCGCCGGTTTCGCAGCCGGTCACGCTGCTCGGCGGAACGGAGACGATCCTCGTCGTGGAAGACGACAAGGACGTGCAATCCACCGTGGTCGATACGCTCTCCGGTCTGGGCTACAGCGTGCTGAAGGCGAACGACGCCGAGCAGGCTCTCGCCGTGGTGCGCAGCGGCGTGCATATCGACCTGCTGTTTACCGACGTGGTGATGCCCGGCCCGCTGCGCAGTCCGGCGATGGTCGCGCAGGCAGTGCAGATGTTGCCGCGTCTGAAGGTGCTTTTTACATCGGGCTATACGCAAAACGCGATTGTGCACGGCGGGCGGCTCGACCCCGGCGTCGAGTTGCTGAGCAAGCCGTATAGCCGCGAACAACTGGCGTACAAGATCCGGCAGATACTCGGCGTTGCGCCGCTCGTGCGCACTACCAACACCAATACCAACAGCGTTAGCAATGCGCACATGAACAGCACTAGCAACAGCAATAGCAGCAGCCGCGGCCACGAAACGCAGCAGCCGGCCGGCGGCGAGACGAGTCTGCGTCTCTTGCTGGTCGACGACGACATCGACACGTCCGAGGCCATCGGCGAATTGCTGAAGCTCGTCGGCCACGATCCGGTTGTCACCGGTTCGCCGCAAGAGGCGTTGCGCCTGCTTGAAGCGCAACCATTCGACGTGCTCATCACCGATCTGTCGATGCCTGTCATGCCGGGGCTCGAGTTGGCGCAACGCGCCACGCAATTGCGGCCCACGCTACGGGTTATCTTCGCGTCCGGCCACGAGATGCCCGCGGTCGACACGTTGCCGTTTCGCTGGGGAGCGCTTCGCAAGCCGTATAGCATCGACGAATTGAGCGCGATGCTGCGCGGTTTCGACGACTAGCAGGACCGCACGCGACCTGTCAGCGTCCAAAGGTATTGCACGCGAATCGGAACTGAGCGACCGCGGCGGCGGCGTCGCGTTTGCCGCGTTGCCGCAGTTCGTCTGCGAGGAGCTTCTGGAAGACGGCCGCTTCCTTTTCGCCGTACAGTTGGCAGAACTCGGTCAGCGTTTCCGCAATCGCGCGCCGTTCGCTTTCGCGACTCAATGTGCTGCTGATATGCGAAGACCCGCGCGCGAGTTCGAGCACGTACGCAAGACGTGCATTCGCCGCGGCGGCGCCGGCTGTTTTTGCCTTCGGCATGGGTTCTCTCACTATTTTTATTGATGTACGGCGAGCCAGGCTCGCCGGTATCGTGTGGTGACAGACGTTGCTTTGAATCTATCGTTTGAATTTATCGCGCGATGCTGAAGGAAATCTTAAGGCTGGTCTCTAGCGGCCACCGGACCTAGCTTCTGTCTACCGGCGACGCGTCGACGCGCGACTGGCTGCGCATATCGCGTAGAGCGTCTTCTGTGCCGCGCCGGATCGGTGGCAATCCGCTGATTTTTTCGGCCAGCATCCGCTCGTACACGCCGAAGTGCAGGTCCACTTCTTCTTGCGTCACGACGGTCACGAAGATGCGCACTTGCGAGGGCAGCAAACCGAGCACGGTGGCAATCGCGGCTTCCAGTTGCGGAGCGCACAGCCGGTCCTCCGCGAACGTGGTTCCAACTGAGACGTCGTAGGTTTTCTCTTCTCGCACCGCAACATCGACGAGGCGCGCGCGGGCGCTCATGTTGTTCTCTATCGCAATCCGTATCACGTCGACGGCGGTTCGCATTCCCTCGGTGGGAAATCCTCTTGGCGAGCGCAGGGACACGCGGTGACGACCAAGAGTGAGCCAGTCTGAATCGAATTCCATGCCTTTTCTCCGACACTTTTTGATCTCGCACAACTATGCGGCTGCGCCGCTATTTTTCAAGCCCGGAAATTTGCGCGAGGGGTCTTGAAATCGTTGCGCGTGCATTTATTTTAGAAGTCGTTCAGTGAGTTGCGATCATGCAGACGCGCCGTTTCTGCAATGCGCTGCGTGTTCGATTTGTCTGTCAGGGGCTGCGGGCAGGCGGAGTGCAGTGTGCAGTGCCGTCCTCTCCTCGCCCCGGTACTACCGAGGAGGAAACGATCATGAGCGACCTTTACTTCGCGACCGACCTGTTCAGCCAGTTCGACCGTCTGCAGCAGCAGATGTCGGCGCTGTTCGGCGGTTTTCCTTCGAGCATCCGCTCGAGCCGCCTCGCGGCTTTTCCGCAAATCAATATCGGCACCACCGACGATTCCATTGAGATCGTCGCGTTCGCGCCGGGCATCGATCCGTCGCAACTCGACGTGTCGATCGACAAGGGCTTGCTGACGATTGCCGGCGAGCGCAAATCCATCGCGCCGGAGGCGGACGAGTCGACCCGTCAATACGCGCAGGAGCGTTTCACCGGGTCATTTCGCCGCGTGATCGAATTGCCGCAGCAGGCCGATCCCGACAAGGTGGAAGCCCGCTATACGAACGGCTGCCTGTCGATTAGCGTCGGCAAGCGCGAATCGTCCAAGCCTCGCGCAATCGCCATTCAGTGATCTCACCGATACCGATGATGGAGGGAATCATGAACGATACGACCGATGTAGTTCAGAAGGAGCAGCAGCCCGTCGCGCGCGGCGAGCGCGAACCGGCCGAGCCGCGCACGACGCTCACGCCGCCCGTCGACGTGATCGAGAACGCGCATGGCGTGACGCTGTGGGCGGATCTGCCGGGTGTGTCGAAAGAGAAGCTGGAAGTGCGCGTGCACGACGGCAATCTGCATATCGAAGCGGAAGCGAGCGTGCCGACGCGCGCCGGCTTGCGTCTGCAACACGCGGAAATCCGCGCGCCGCATTTCTCGCGCTCGTTCACGCTGAGTCCGGAATTCGACACGTCGAAGATCGAAGCGAACCTGCAGGATGGCGTGCTGAAGCTCGTCATTCCGCGGCGCGAAGAAGCGCGGCCACGGCGGATTGAGGTGAACGTCGGCTAATGGCAATGCCGCGGCCCGTGCTTTAGGGCCGCGGTTTGTGTCCGCGACGCGGCTAACCGCATACCTGCTGTGCGTCGGCATCGCTGTCCGACGCCGGCACGGCCGCGCGCGTGCCCGCGACGATGCGCTCGTACACACGCAGATAGTCGTCGGCCATGCGCGCGGCCGTGAAGCGCGCGTCGAAAGCGCGGCGGCATTGCACGCGATCCAGTTCGCCGATGCGCGCCACCGCCTGCACGGCCTCTTCCACGTTATCGACGATAAAGCCGCTGACGCCGTGCTCCAGCACCTCGGGCACCGCGCCGCGTCCGAATGCAATGACCGGCGTGCCGCATGCCATCGCCTCGATCATCACCATGCCGAACGGCTCGGCCCATTCGACCGGAAAGATCAGCGCGCGTGCATTCGCGATCAGTTCCTTGCGCAATGTTCCGCCCACTTCGCCGAGATAGTCGGTGAAGTCGCGCGAACGTTCGAGCAGCGGCTCGATTTGCTCCGTGAAGTACTCGCGCTCGCCGGGGTGAACCTTGCCGGCCATCTTCAACGGCAGCCCCGCGCGCCTTGCAATTTCGACGGCGAGATCGGGCCGCTTGCCGGGCATGATGCGGCCAAGAAAGAGCAGATACGAGCCCGCACGCGGCTCGAATTCGAATTCGTCGCGCGGCAGGCCGTGATGGATGGTCGCTTGCCAGTTCGCGAAGGGCACGGGCTTGCGCTGGTCGTCGGAGATCGACACCAGCGGCGCCGACGCAAATTCGCGAAACAGCGGTCCGTGATCCACCGGCAGCAATTGCCCGTGCAATGTGGTGAGCGACTTGCATGGCAGCGACCGCGCGAGCGGAAAGTGCAGCGGATCGCCGTGAAAATGCACGACGTCGAATTCATGCGCGAGATCCGCGACGCGCGCGAGCTGCCGCACATGATGCGTGAGCGTGTCCCAGACGGCGCTATCGCGCCATAGTCCCCGCTCGCAGATCGGCACGAGCCGCGCGGCGGTGCGCGAATCCGCCGTGGCGAATAGCGTGAGTTCGTGGCCTCGTCGAACGAGTTCTTCAGTCAGGTAGGACACCACGCGCTCGGTGGCGCCGTAGGCGAAAGGCGGAACGCTTTCGTAGAGAGGTGCGACTTGAGCGATTCTCACAGGCAATCTTGTCATCAGGTTGGGTTGCGGCCGCGTCCGCGATAAGCGCGCACGCGGCCATCGCGACACGCTTTACGACTGGTCTTTTTTCACTTCCGACAAGTCACTTTCCTTCACTTCCGCTTGCCGGACAGTGGTGCCGTCTTCGCCGGTTTCCGACACATCGGTTTCAAATGTTCCTTCGCCGGAATCGTTTTGCGTGGACTCGTTGGACTCTTTCGGGTCGTTCGGTTTGGTTGCCATTGCGTTCTCCCTCGGTTGGTTGGAAGGCAAGTGCAATCAGCAAGGCACGGTCCCGAGCGGTGCGATGCGTTGGTCCGGCGTTCGCGTGGCAGGCGGCGAAAAATTCGTCTGCTTGACGCGCCGCGGCATGCGGGTTGCTGGCCTACCGGTGTCGCAACGAACATTGCGCCACCCTGGCTACCCCGTTCGAACAAGTGAGGAAACGCATGAAGAAGATGACAGTAATTGCACTAGCGTGCGGTTGTTTCAGCCTGGTTCCGGTCGCTGCTAACGCGCAGACAGAAGCCGCTTCCACCACCGCCGCGAATCCGCTCTCGCAGGTGGACAAAGACTTCGTTCAGGCCGCCTCGATGTCTTCGTCGACGGAAATCGACGCTTCAAAACTCGCGACCAGCAACTCCAGCGACAAGGACGTGAAGTCGTTCGCGCATCACATGATGCTCGACCACACGAAGTTGACGGTCCAACTGAAGATGGCTGCACCGCACGGCGTCGAAGTGCCGAAGGACAATTCCGACACGAGCGTGCTCGACGCGCTCAAGCCGCTCAAGGGCAAGGAATTCGATCAGGCTTATATCCAGAAGCTCGGTCTTGAAGGCCACAAGAAGACGATTGCGGCTTTCGAAAAGGAAATTGCCGACGGGCAGAACGCGAAGCTCAAGCAGGCCGCGCAAAAGGCGCTGCCGACCATCAAGGAGCACTACCAGCGCGCCCAGCAACTGGCGTCGAAGAAGGGCGTCTCGGAGCAGTAACGCCTGCTTCCCGCCGATGGAGCCGCGCGAAGCGGCAAGCCCGCGCTCCGTCGACGCCGGCCTCGCGCAGCACGCCATGTGGCACGTGGCGTGCTGCGTTTGAATGGTAGTTTGAGTCGTAGCTGTAATGGCAGCCGAGGCCGGCCAGCCGGCTCGCTGCGTTCCGATCAACGCGTCAATTGACGGGAGAAGATCATGCCGCTGAAAAGAGGAACATCCAAAGAAACCGTCTCGCACAACATCAAGACCGAAACGAAACATGGCAAGCCGCGTAAGCAGGCGGTCGCCATTGCGTTGAACCAGGCCCGCAAATCGGGCGCAAAGATTCCGAAGAAGAGCGACAAGTAACGCGCCGAATGGCGCGCGAATGGCGCTCGACACGACGACACCGCAACCTCGGACCGGAGGCGACAGCATGGGCACGCAAGACAGTGAACCCACACAAAGCGGACAAGCTGAACAGACAGGCGGATGCGCATGCGGAGCGGTGCGATTTCGCGTCACGGCTCAACCGCGGCGCGTATCGCTGTGTCACTGCATGACGTGCCGCCGCGTTCACGGCAGCGCATTCGGCGCCTATGCGATGTTCGCCCGCGACGCTGTCGAGTTCACCGGTCCCGTGCAGACCTGGCAAAGTTCGGCGGAAGGACGCCGATACTTTTGCCCGACGTGCGGGTCGGTGGCCTTCATGGAATATCTGGGAAGCGATGAACTGGACGTGCCGCTCGGCGCGTTCGATAACGTCGGGCTTTACGAACCTACTTACGAACTGTGGTGCCGCCGCAAGGAACCGTGGCTGCCTAAGGGCGTGCGTACCGAGTATGAGGAGGAAAGCCCTGAATAGTCGCTGAATAGTCGCGTAAAGCATGCAGTGCAGAACGCCGGTGCCTCCGGCCACTACTTTCGCAAACCAAGGAGCAGAGATGAGCGATCCGAAGCAATCCAATACACAACCTGGTAATCCGAAGAATGCGGGCAAGCAGAGCGGCCAGCAACAGCAGAACCAGCAGAAGACGCCGCAGCACCAGGGCGGACAACGTCAGCCCTGATTCGCTGTAGCAGGCTTGCCGGCGTTCGCTTTTGACACGCCGGCAGCCCGTGTGACGACAGAGCGCGGCGCGCATTGGATGCGCGCCGTGTCCGCGTATGCGCCATCGCCATGTGATTTTTCACAAGGCCCCTAACCAGTCGACGATAGCAATTGCAGGGATTGAGATGGTGAGAAGGAAGCTGCACTTTCGCAATAGCTCGCTGCGGGACTTCGCATCGCCCGACGGTGCGCCCACCACCGCGAGCGATTACAGGATCTACCCGACGTATCGACGCACGGCGACCGGCACGTTCACCGGCGACCTGAAGGTCGTGAGGACGACGGATGACCGCGTGATTTTCCCTTACGACGGCGCGCCGATGATCGGTCCATTCGAGACCGCGCTGGAAGCGCGCGAGGCTGCCGCGCGCAAGGGCGCGGAACTGGTCGCGGCGGATTTGCTGAACCCGGAGCCGTGAATGCGCGAAGCGAAGCGCGGCGCGCGGCGTGCGAGGCCGCGCATGAGATTGCAGGCGTGAGGCGCGGGATCAGGCGCGTTCGCTTTCCTTTGCTTCGGTTTTTGCTTCGCTTTTCGCTTCGTTGTTCCCCTCGTTCCGAGCCTTCTCCGCCGCCGTTTTCTCCACGCACGCATCGACGTCGACGCTCTCCCTGCCATGCGCGCCGACGCGGCTTGCCAGCCGCAGGTACGCGGCCGCGAGCCGCCGCAGATCGTCTTCGGAAGCGTCTTCGATACCGATCAACTGATTGTTCGCCGCCCGATGCGACGCGAGCAACTCGTTAAGTTTGAGATGCATCGCGACGCTGTCCTTGTTCTGGCTTTGCTGGATCAGAAAGACCATCAGGAACGTGATGATCGTGGTGCCCGTGTTAATGACCAGTTGCCACGCGTCGGAAAAATGAAAGACCGGTCCCGTGACGGCCCAAACGACTATCGTGATGAGCGCGAGGCCGAATGCGATGGGCGAACCCGCGATCCGCGTGACTGAACTGGCGAACACGTCGAACGCGCGCGTGACCGGATTGCGCGATGCGTACGCGGGGCTCGAGGTCGGCGGAATAGTGTTGATGCTGTCCGAGCTGGAGCGCGCTTCTGCTGGTCTCATGTTATTTCTCCCGTAATGATTCTATCGAACGCGCAGCACAGTTCGTGCCGGGTTCGCGCAAGCGGCTTCCGGTAATACGAAAAAATGCTTCAGCAGCACGAGCAGCCGCCGCGATGGCGCATGCCGTAACTGCCCGCGTCGTCGCTCGAAGCGGCTGAGCCGCCGCCGAGCGACGGTGCGCCGATCACCACGCGCGCGGCAGCGTTTCCGCACTGCGGGCAGGGCGCCGGTTCATCGCGCTCGGCAATGCGGCGCGCCGTTTCGAAGTTGCCGCATTCGGCGCACTGGTAGTCGTAAACTGGCATGGGTGTCGATCTGCGAGACGAAAAATTTAAGTGCCGATCGCCGCGCGGGGCGACTGCGTCGTTTAGTCGACGCCGGCTTGCGATTGCTCCAGTTTAGCGCGCACGCGCGCGGCGAGTACTTCGGGAGAGAAGGGCTTTCTGATCACTTCCATATCGGACGGTGTATCGCCCGGCGCATAGCCTGTGACGAGTATCACGGGCATCCGCGAATAACGCTGTCTCACCGACTCGGCGACCTGGCGGCCGTTCAGCGCGCCGGGCAGGGCGACGTCGCTGATCAGCAGATCGAAACGCGCGCCCGCATGCAGCAGCCGCAGCGCCGCGGCTCCGCTGTCGGCCTCGAGTACGCGATAGCCCTGTTCCCTCAATTGCTCGGCGGTAACTTCGCGGACGATCTCTTCGTCCTCGACGAGCATGATGGTTTTGCCGGGGCCAGTGCTGTGCTCTTCGACATCCTCGCGTTGCACCGAGGCCGGCATGTAGAGGCGCACCGTCGTCCCTTTGCCGACGGCAGTTTGCATCTGCACGATTCCGCCGGACTGTCTGACGAAGCCGTATATCTGGCTCAGGCCGAGACCGACGCCCTGGCCCGAAGGCTTCGTCGTGAAGAACGGCTCGAATGCGTGTTCCATGATCTTTTGCGACATGCCGGTGCCCGTGTCGGATACCGCGATGCAGCAGTAGCGTCCGGGCAGTGCGTCCTCGAAGTCGGCCACCTCGGCTTCGTTCAGGATCACTTCGCTTGTGCTGATGGTGAGCCAGCCGCCGTCCGGCATCGCGTCGCGCGCATTCACGCACAGGTTCACGAGCGCGCTTTCCATCTGGTTCGGGTCGCATTGCACGAGCCACACGCCGTCGCCGAGTTTCAGTTCGACGTTGATGCTCGCGCCGACCACGCGGCGGATCATGTCCTCCATGTCGTGCGCGATCGCGTCGAGGCTGACGAGCCGCGGCTCGAGCGTTTGCTGGCGAGCGAACGCGAGCAGACGGTGCGTGAGAGTCGCGGCGCGCACCGCGCCTTTTTCCGCGCGCTCGACAAGCGTGACGACGTCGCTTGGGCGGCCTTGTTGCATGCGCACGCGAATCAGGCCGAGACAACTCATGATCGCTTGCAGCATGTTGTTGAAGTCGTGCGCGATGCCGCCTGTGAGCTGGCCGATCGCCTTCAGCTTTTCGCTGTGACGCAGACGTTCTTCCGCACGCGAACGTTCGCGCGCTTCCACATGCAGCGTGTCGAGTGCCTGCTGCAATTCGGCCGTGCGCTCGTACACGCGTCTTTCGAGTTCCTCGCCGCTGCGTTCCAGCGCTTCGCGTATGCGAGCCTGGTCCTCGATATCCGTCGATGTGCCGAGCCACGTCACCGTGCGTCCTTCGGGGCGCACCGGCCTCGCGTGCGTCTGAAACCAGCGATATGCGCCGTCCGCGCGACGGATGCGATGCGCGACCGCATATTCGCCCTGCGCCTCGCTCGAAGTCCATGCCGCCATGGTGGCGTCGCGGTCCTCGGGATGAATCGCATCGAGCCACCCAAGGCCGCGGCTGTTCTTCTCCGGCAGTCCGCTGTATTCGGTCCATTGCGGACTGTCCCAGGTGCGCTCGCCCGTGCTCGTGCAGGTGAACACCAGTTGCGGAATCTGCGTCGCCAGCATGCGGTAACGCTCTTCGCTTTCGCGCAGAGAGGTCGCGTGCTTGCGCGTTTCCGCGGCGATGCGAAGCCGTTCGACCGCAGCGGCGAGCAGGTTCGCGTAGGAGCGCAGGAACTCGGTGTCCACGTCGCTAAAGTCACGCGGCTTGCGGCTGTCCACCTGCAGCACGCCATACGCGGGCCGGTCTTTTCCGCCAAGAATCACGACATTGATCAGCGCCTTCACGCCCGCATCGACGATGAACTGCGAGTAGCGGAAGCGCTTTTCATTGGCGATGTCGGGCGAGATCGCGGGCTTGCCGGTTTGCAGCGCATAGCCTTCGGACGAGCCGCGCTCGGCGCGCGCCCTGGCCTCCCCGACGACGCCCGGCGGCCAGCCGACGCCCGCGCGCACGACGAGCGTGACGCGGTCCTTCTGTAGTTCCATCACCTTCGCCATGTCGGTTTGCAGCGCTTCGGCCACGAGCCGGCAGGCCTCGGTGAGGATCTCGTCGAGATCGTCGGAACGCAACGCAAGCTCGCCGAATCGCGCCAGAATCGCTTGCTGGTTGACAAGAATGGCTTCGCGGTCCGCAGTGCTCACGGCAAGATCCTTTGCTTGCTTGCTTGCTTGCTTGAGAAGAAGAAACCGGGCCGCCCGTACCGCGGCGGCCCTATAGATGGCTGCAGCCAGATTCATTCCTGACACGGCGAAAGAGTGCGTTTGCATGCGACGCTGCCACGCGACGTGTGAACGCGCGCGAGGAACGCGCGATGCTGCATCGTCTGCCACCCGATGACGAACCTCAAGGAGATGCATATGGCGTCCAATAGCAATTCGACCAGTTCCAACGGCGGTCCGATTCGCAAATTCATCGATGTCCAGAAGGCGCTGAAAGGCGCCTCGTATCCCGCCGACAAGGCGAGTCTGCTGGACACCGCAAAAGGCAACGGCGCCGACGACGAAGTGCTCGACGCGCTCGAACGTTTGCCGGAACAGGAGTACGGCAGTCCGGCGGAAGTCTCGAAGGGCGTGGGCAACGAGTGACCTCGCGCGGCCGCGGCGTGCAAGGCCGCGGCCGCTGTCAAATCTGCAAGCGACGGAACGAACTACAAGCAGCAGCGGTTCGCGTTGCGTCATGTTTGCGAAAGCTCCGCAAGCAGCACCGACAGCGTGCCCGCCTCGTTCTGCACGCCCGCATCGAGGTTGATCGCGCCGGGCGTCTCCGTTTCGATTGCACGCAACAGACGCGGCGTGAACGACGCGCCGAAGCGCGCGATCATTGCATCGCGTGCGCTGTCTTTGGCTTCGATGAGTTCGCGCAATTCGTCGAGCGGCAAGCCGACGAACAGGTTCAGCGGATAAGGCGGCGCGTCGGCATCGCCTGAGTCCTGATTAGCCGCGCGAATGCGCAGGCCCGGCTGCAGATGCGCCGCGAATTCAGCCGTCACTTCGTAGTCAGGCGCAAAGTTGAGCGACGTCTTTGCCTCGCTCTCGAGAAAAGGCGCAACGCCTTCGAGGCGCGCAAGTTCTTCATCGCTGAGCAGCATGATCGGTGCTCCTTTTAGTGGCATCGCCAGATTTGCGGGCGAGACTAGCTTCCCAGCAAGCCGCTTGCCGCGGTCGCGTGCGACCTGTCGCGCATACGTGCGGGCATGAGCGATGCTGCGCGTGGCTGACATCGACTAACCCAAGCCGTGCCTTGCGCGACGGCGAACCGAACGGTGCTACCATGCATTCGAATCTGAAAGGCGCGTTGCTGGCCGTATCGATTGCCGCGTTGGCAATGGGCGCGTCCGGCTGCAAGAAGGTCGACGACGCGAACAGGGACACCACGAGTTCCGCCAGCAGCGGTGTGATGAGCAATTCGGCGGGCGCGAATGGAACGAGCGGTGAGAGCGACGCCGCGAAACGCGCGAGCGATACGGCGGCGGCCGGTGCTTCGGGCCAATCGGGCAGCGCGGCGTCCGCGGCCTCCGGGAGTCAATAACGCGTCGTCGTGTCAGTTAAATTGCAGGAGCGCCGCGCTCGGGCTCCGGTTTGCAAGGGACTTGTCATGAGTGAATCGACGCATCGGCCGTCATTGGGCGCGGCCGTCTATTACCAGGACCCGTTCGCCGCGCTCGAATGGCTCGAGCGGGCTTTCGGCTTCAAGCGGCAAATGGTGATTACCGACGACGCCGGGCAACTCGCTCATTCGGAAATGCGTTTCGGCGATAGCTACGTGATGATCAGCCGCGAATGGTCGGAAGACTCCGTGAGTCCTGTATCGGTCGGCGGGAAGAATACCCAATCGGTGCACGTGCAACTAAGCGAAGGCATCGACGAACATTGCGCCCGCGCGCGGGCCGAGGGCGCTGTCATCACGCGCGAGCCGGCGGATCAGTTTTATGGCGACCGTGTTTATGCGGCGCGCGATCCGGAAGGGCATATCTGGAGTTTCGGGCAGACCGTGCGCGCCGTTTCGCGCGAAGAAGCGGAGCGCGTGAGCGGCTTGAACATCGAAGGCTGGATATAGCGGGATATGCGTAACGAGCCTGAGATTAACCGCGCCGGTTCTGTTCCGATTCACATGCAACAACCCGCCGGCGTCAGTTTCCGTTTTGCAAAAGCGGACGATGCAGAAACCATTCGCGCGATCGAATTCGAAGCGGGCGCGCGCTTCGCGAGCGTCGGCATGACCGGCATCGCGGATGCGCCGCCGATGAGCCTCTCTGTTGTCGAGCGCAAGATTGCGGCGCAGGAGATTATCGTCGCGGTGGATAGCGATGGAACGCGCGCCGGATTCCTGATGTTCGAGCCGCAACCGGCGCGCATCTACATTCAGGAACTGGATGTATTGACCTCGCATGCCGGGCGGCGCATCGGCGCGGCGTTGATCGAAGAAATCGTGCAACTGGCGCGTTCGCGCGGGCTCATGCAGCTTGTTTTGTCGACGTATCGCGACGTGCCGTGGAATGCGCCGTATTACCGGCGACTCGGCTTCCGCGATATCGAAGAAGCCGAGCTTGATGACGCGCTGATTGCGCGGCGCGATGCGCATATTGCGCGAGGGCTTGATGAATCGAAGCGCGTTTTCATGCGACGCGATCTCGGTTGACGCGGTTTTTGACGTGCATGCTTTGCGCGACTCATAGAAAAAAACGGCGGGCGTCGCCGGAGTTTTGCACATGCTCCGATGACACCCGCCGCTTTTCACTACATGTTTGCAGCAGCGAATCTTCTTGCTTTACTGCTTATTCCACCGCTTATTCCACAGTCTCCAGCGCCGGATAATCCACATAACCCGTCTCGCCACGAGCGTAATACGTAGCCGGGTCCGGCTTGTTCAACGGCGCGTTCGTCGCAAAGCGGCGCACGAGGTCGGGATTCGCGATGAACAACTGGCCCCAGGCCACCGCGTCGGCTTCGCCTGCGTCGAGTACTTGCTGCGCGGTTTCCTTCGTGAACTTTTCGTTCGCGATGTACGGGCCGCCGAATTCCTTCTTCAACTGCGGGCCAAGGCGATCTTCGCCCAACGCTTCGCGCGCGGCGATGAACGCGATCTTGCGCTTGCCGAGTTCGCGGGCCACATAGCCGAAGGTTGCCGCGGCATTCGAATCGCCCATGTCGTGCGAGTCGCGGCGCGGCGCGAGATGCACGCCCACGCGCTGTGCGCCCCACACGTCGATGCAGGCGTCGGTGACTTCGAGCAGCAGACGCGCGCGATTTTCGATCGGGCCGCCGTAGGCGTCGGTACGCTGATTGGTGCTGTCCTGCAGGAACTGATCGAGCAGATAGCCGTTCGCGCCGTGCACTTCAACGCCGTCGAAGCCCGCGGCTTTCGCGTTTTCCGCGCCTTTGCGGAAGGCCTGAACGATGCCCGCGATTTCATCGAGTTCGAGTGCACGCGGCGTCACATACGGACGCTCGGGGCGCACGAGGCTCACGTGGCCTTTCGCGGCAATCGCGCTCGGCGCAACCGGCAACTCGCCGTTCAGGAACAGCGGATCGGAAATGCGGCCCACGTGCCACAGTTGCAGGAAGATCTTGCCGCCGGCAGCGTGCACGGCCTGCGTGACGAGCTTCCAGCCTTCTACCTGTTCCTGCGACCAGACGCCCGGCGTGTCGGCATAACCCACGCCCTGCGGCGTGACGGAAGTGGCTTCGCTGATAATGAGCCCTGCCGTTGCGCGCTCGGCGTAGTACTTCGCCATCAGCGCGTTCGGCACGCGGATTTCCTCCGCGCGCTGACGCGTGAGCGGCGCCATGATGATGCGGTTCGACAGCGTGAGGTCGCCAATTTGCAGCGGATCGAAAAGAGTCGGCATAAATATTCACCTTTGGCGGAGGCGCGGACGCCTTGCCGAAAAGAGTTGCGTGACAACAAGAAAGTGACGGAAAGCGGCGATGCCGGACGACTCAGAGCTTTGAGTTCATATGCTCGAGAAACGCCTGAATAACGGCCTCGTTGCGTTTGAAGAACACCCATTGCCCCACACGTTTCGACGTGACCAGTCCCGCGCGCTGTAACGCCGCGAGATGGGCCGACACGGTGGACTGCGAGAGCCCGCAGCGCGCGTCGATCTTGCCTGCGCATACGCCGTGATCGAGCGGGAGTTCCTGGTCGGCGAAGTGCGCATGCGGCTCGCGCAGCCAGCCAAGAATCTCGCGACGCACCGGATTGGCGAGCGCCTTGTGTATCGCGTCGATGTCCGGCGCGATGGGGGTTCGTTTCATTCGTCAACTACCGTCATGCGGTTTCAATGAGCAGGGGCGCGGCGCGTTGATGCGTCGCGTTGCCTTACGTCTGCATCGCTACTGGACGAAGTATATATCGGATTTTGACGATATGTGTTGAGGCACTACTGGGGGTGGGGGAATCAATGACGCCCGCACATCAGGGCAGATTCTCGCGCAGCACGATGCTGAACTGCACCGGCTTCACGTCGCTCATTGCATCGCGCTTGTCGCGCACGTTGCGGAAAATACGCAAACAGTTTCCTACCATGGCCTGCGGAGTCTGCGTGATCAATGCGTCCATGGTCCCGTCGATTAGCAAGGCTCGCGTGTCCGGCGTCAGCCCATGCCCGACGAAAAGAATCTTCTGTTCCGAGCGCGCTTCGACGATTGCGCGCGCCACGCCGTCCGATCCGCCGCCACTGTTGTAAATGCCGGCGAGGTCCGGATGCTGCTCGAGCAGCCTGCGCGTCTGCATATAGTTGCGCTCGCTATCGTCCTGTCCTTCGCGCAGTCCGATGACGCGCACTTGCGGAAAGGTGGATTCGATCAGATGAAGAAAGCCGATCTCGCGTTCTTCATGTCCGCGATAGTTGAGGCTGCCCGCTAGCATTGCGATCTTTCCGCTCGGCCGAGGACCCATGAAACGACCGAGCAACAGTGCCGCGGTGCGTCCCGCCGAACGATTGTCGATGCCCACGTAAGCGAGACGCCGCGCATTCGACAGATCCGAAATGAGCGTGATCGCGGGCACGCCCTGGTCGGCCAGCGCATTGACTGCATCGCGCACCACAGGATGCTCGAGCGCCATGAATACAACGCCATCCGCGCGTTGTCCGTAATGCAGCAGACGGTCGGCCAGTTCTTTAGGGTTGAAACTTTCGACGTAATGCACGCGGCACTTCATGTCGAGCGCATTCCATTGATCGTGCGCGAAGTCGATATAGTCGCCCAGCATATGCAGATAGCGATTCGTGCCGGCGGGCAGCAGAAACGCGATGCGCATGGGTTTGGAAGCGGCCGCAGCAGGCGCTTCCTGTGTGAGCAGATAGCCGAGTTGCGCGGCCGCCTCCAGCACACGCCGTGCGGTGACGGCGCGCACGCCTTCGCGCCGGTTGAGCACACGGTCCACCGTGGCAGTGGAGACGCCCGCAGCGCGCGCGATGTCCGTAATGCGGGCACGTGCGGCGGTGATGAGGTTAACCGGATCGGCCATAACCGTCCTTCGCAGATTGGAAGTCCATCAAAAACCATCAGGTTCGCGGTTTGACAGCGATTGCCGCGCACGCCTAGTCTTGCAGCTATCACACGACAGATCAACGCAGTCGATCGGAAGTCGGAGCGTTGCCAGCAGGTGATGATGTTTTTTGATGGATTCGTCAGTCACATCAATTATAAGCAAGGAGACACTCAAATGACCAACCTCGCGAGACGCGCATTGCTGCGTGCCGCAGCCGCCGCGCCGATGGCCGGCGCGCTCGGCTTTCCGGCGATCGTGCGTGCTGCATCCGGCCCGGAGTTCGTGTTCAAGTACGGCAATAACCTGCCGCTGACTCATCCATTGAACGTTCGGGCCCAGGAGGCGGCCAATCAGATCCGCGAGGCGTCGAAGGGGCGCATGGAGATCCGTATATTCCCGAACAACCAGCTCGGCGGCGATACGGACATGCTCGCGCAGGTGCGCAGCGGCGGCATTGAAATGTTCACGCCCTCCGCACTCGTCGTATCGACGCTCGCGCCGTCGGTTGCGATCAACGCCGTCGGCTTTGCGTTCAACGACTACAACCAGGTGTGGGCCGCGATGGACGGCAAGCTCGGCGCTTATGTGCGCGCGGCGATGCAGAAGGCCGGACTGGAGTCGTTTGAAAAGATGTGGGACAACGGCTTTCGTCAGACGACCACCAGCAACGGACCGATCACGAGCGCGCAGAACATGCGCGGCCTGAAGATTCGTGTGCCGGTGAGCCCGCTCAGCATCGACATGTTCAAGGGGCTCGGCGCCGCACCGACCAGTTTGCAATTCAGCGAAGTGTATTCGTCGCTGCAAACACATATTGTCGATGCGCAGGAAAATCCCCTGCCTATCGTGCAGGTCGCAAAGCTCTACGAAGTGCAGAAGTACTGCTCACTGACGAATCACATGTGGGACGGCTACTGGTTCGTACTGAATCCGCGCGCATGGCAGCGTCTGCCGAAAGACCTTCAAGGCATTGCGAGCGACGCGTTCAATCAGTGCGCGCTGAAGCAGCGCGACGATGTGCGCAAGCTCAACGACGCGGCGGTCGCCGATCTGCAAAGCAAGGGCCTTGCGATCAACCGGCCCGCGCCTGATTCGTTTCGCGCGGCGCTGCGTCAAGCGGGTTTCTACGCGCAATGGAAAGGCAAGTTCGGCAATGAGGCGTGGGACCTGCTCGAGCAATCGGTCGGCAAACTGGCCTGATGCAACACCGCGCGGGCAAGCATCGGACGACGCGCGGCGCACGGCCGCGAGGAGATGGCAGCATGTCGAATCACGCATTGAACGCGGCGGAGGCTGCTGTGCCGTTGCCGACGGTGAGCACGCCGCGCCGCTGGCTGAAGGCGCTCGACCGCGGCCTGATTTCGGTCGTCGAAGTGTGCGCGGCGCTGCTGCTTGCTGTGGAAATCGTGGTGATGCTCGCGGGCGTGGTATCGCGCTACGCGTTGCATCAACCTCTGGTGTGGTCGGATGAACTGGCCGGCATCCTGTTCCTTTGGCTCGCGATGCTAGGCGCCGTACTCGCATTGCGACGCGGCGAACACATGCGTATGACCGCGCTCGTCAGCCGGTTATCGGCGGAGCGTCGCGCATTTGTCGACACGCTTGCCGTTGCCGCGTCGGTCGCATTGCTGGCGCTGCTCGTTGCGCCCGCCTATAACTACGCATCCGGGGAAGCGGCCATCGTCACGCCTGCTTTGCAGATCAGCAATGCGTGGCGTGCGTTTGCATTGCCGATTGGCGCCGCGCTGATGCTGGTCGTCGGCGTGATGCGGCTTGCACAGACTTGCCGCATGCGCGACGTCGCTATCGCTCTGGTGATCGCGGCGCTTTCCGGCGCAGCGGCGATGTGGGCAGGACCGTGGTTCCAGACGCTCGGCAAGGCGAATCTGATCATCTTCTTTGTGGGCGTGGTTGCAATCGGCATTTTCTCCGGCGTGCCAATCGGCTTTTCGTTCGCACTCGCCACGTTCGGCTATCTTGGCCTTTCGACCTACACTCCGCTGGAAGTGGTCGTGGGGCGCATGGACGAAGGCATGTCGCATCTCGTGCTGCTGGCGGTGCCGCTGTTCGTCTTTCTCGGCCTGCTGATCGAGATGACAGGCATGGCGCGCGCGATGATCCAGTTCCTCGCGAGCCTTGTCGGTCATGTGCGCGGCGGGCTGTCGTTTGTGCTGATCGGTGCGATGTATCTCGTGTCCGGCATCTCCGGTTCCAAAGTGGCCGATATGGCCGCCATCGCGCCCGTATTGTTTCCCGAGATGAAAAAGCGCGGCGCGTCCGAGGGCGACCTCGTCGCCCTGCTTGCCACCACCGGCGCGCAAAGCGAAACCATTCCGCCGAGCATCGTGCTGATTACGATTGGCTCCGTCACCGGGCTTTCCATTTCCGCGCTCTTTACTGCGGGGATGTTGCCGGGCGCCGTGCTCGCGCTCGTTCTGTGCGTCGTCGTGTGGTGGCGCTATCGGAAGGAGGATTTGAGCGGCACGCAGCGCTTCAGCAAGCGGCAGATAGGCCGGCTCTTTATTGTGTCGCTGCCCGCGCTGGCGTTGCCGTTCGTGATCCGGGCCGCGGTGGTCGAGGGCATCGCGACCGCTACGGAAGTGTCGACCATCGGCATCGCCTACTCGATGCTGATCGGCCTCCTCATCTATCGCCGTTTCGAGTGGCGACGGCTTCCCCGCATGCTTGTCGATGCAGCCACTTTGTCGGGCGCGATTCTGTTCATTATCGGCTGCGCCACTGCAATGGCATGGGCCCTCACGCAATCGGGTTTCTCGCAGGACCTGGCGCAATGGATGGGTGCAATGCCGGGCGGAGCATACGGTTTTCTGGCGGTGTCGATCGTCGTGTTCGTGATGCTCGGCAGCGTGCTCGAAGGCATTCCGGCGATCGTGCTGTTCGGACCGTTGCTGTTTCCAATCGCGCGGCTTGCGGGCGTGCATGAAGTTCACTACGCGATCGTGGTGATTCTCTCGATGGGTGTGGGTCTCTTTTCGCCGCCGTTCGGCGTCGGCTACTACTCCGCGTGCGCGATCAGCAAGGTCAGTCCCGACGCGGGCATCCGTCCTATCGTCGGCTATACGGGGGCGTTGATCGTAGGGCTGATTGTCGTTGCCGCGATACCCTGGATTTCAACCGGCTTTCTCTAACTGCTGTCTATCCGTTCGACCTTCGGGCGCTGCATTTTTGCCGCGCCGGGGAGTCGCTCGTCTATCAATATTTGCTGCGTGGGGAGATTTTCATGAGTCGTTTCTTTGGCGAGATTCGTCAAGCGGGGTACGTGGTGCGCGATATCGAAGCTGCGATGGATTACTGGAGCCGCGTGCTCGGTGTGGGACCGTGGTTTTACAACGAACGTGTGCCGATTGAAAACTACACTTATCGCGGGCAATCATACGAAGTCCATAACTCTGTTGCGCTGGCGAACTCGGGACCGCTTCAGGTCGAACTGATTCAGACAAGGAACGACGCGCCCTCCATGTACCGCGATTTTCTCATCGCCGGCAATACAGGGCTTCAGCACAACGCTTACTGGACCACTTCGTTCGACGCCGACCTCGCGCGTTTGCAGCAGCAAGGCTTCAAGGTTGCGATGAGCGGCGAAGTCGGCCGCAACGGCCGCTTTGTTTACTTCGACACGGAGAATCATCCGGGAACGGTGATCGAGCTCTCAGAGATTGCGGGTCCAAAGGGCAAGCTCTTCGACATGATCTACGCAGCCTCACGCGATTGGGACGGCCGCGAGCCGGTGCGCCGCTTTCCTGATCTGAACGCGCTATGACCGACGCACAGCAGCCGCATGGCGGCGATCGCGATTCGCTCGAAGCCGATTATCTGATCGAGACGCCGCTCGATACCGCGCGGGTCGCCGAGATCATGGCGGGCGAGCAGTCGAGCGGCACTTTCGTGCGCGTGGCCAACGAAACCGACGCACTGCGCGCGCGAAGCCGCGCGAGCGTGCTGCGCATCGACGAGCTGGAACCCGCGGCGCAGCCGAGTCTTCATAGCTCATGGCTCGCCCGACAGGGCGCGCGAGGACCCTGGCGGCGCGCGCGCGTTACGCTGTCTTTTCCGCTTGCCAATATTGGCGCTAACTTGCCGACGCTTGCCGCGACCGTCGCGGGCAATTTGTACGACCTCGGCGAAGTCACCGGCATGCGCTTATTGTCGCTGCGTTTGCCGGCGTCTTATCGTGCGCACTTTGAAACTCCGCGTCATGGCGTGCAGGGTACGCGTGCGCTGACGCAAGTAACCGGCGGGCCGCTGATCGGCACCATCATCAAACCGAACGTGGGTCTGAGTGCAGAAGAAACCGCGGCACTGGTACGCGATCTGTGCGAAGCAGGCGTCGATTTTATAAAGGATGACGAAGTAATCGCGAACCCCGCGCATGCACCGCTTGCCGAACGCGTGCGCGCCGTCATGTCGGAAGTGCGCCGCTATCGCGAACGCAGCGGCCGCACGGTCATGGTCGCCTTCAATATCACCGACGACCTCGACGCGATGCGTCGTCACGCGGAACTGGTGGAGCGCGAGGGCGGCACGTGTGTAATGGCGAGCATCAACTGGTGCGGCTTTTCCGCTATTCAGACGCTGCGTCGCGCCACGCCATTGGTGCTGCACGCGCATCGCAACGGCTACGGCATGATGTCGCGCGATCCGTCGCTCGGCATATCGTTTCAGGCTTATCAGACGCTGTGGCGTCTGGCCGGCGTCGATCATATGCATGTACACGGCCTCGCGGGCAAATTCGCGCAAAGCGACGACGAAGTCATCGAGTCCGCACGCGACTGCGCGACGCCGCTCGCCGCAGGCTGCGATGACACGGTATTGCCGGCGTTTTCTTCGGGACAGTGGGCAGGCACTGCGCAAGCGACGTTCGATGCAGTGCGATCCACCGACCTGTTGTTCATGTCGGGCGGCGGCATTCTCGCGCATCCCGATGGCCCCGCAGCCGGTGTGATGAGTGTGCGGCAGGCATGGGCCGCGGTAGAGGCGCGCACGCCCGTGCCGGTCTACGCGGAGCGCATGCCGGAACTGCGGCGCGCGCTCGAGTTTTTCGGCGGCCGCAAGTGAGTTCACACGACGACCACAGCCGTAGCGGCGAGGCCGGCGGCGGCCCGCAATACGCGTTTTACGGCGACGATTTCACCGGCGCGACCGATACGCTCGCGCATCTCGCACGCGCCGGCTTGCGCACGATGCTGCTGTTAGCGCCACCGGACGCAGCGCGTCTGCGAAAGCTCGGCCCGCTCGATGCGATTGGCGTGGCGGGAGCCGCGCGTACGATGTCGCCGGATGAGCAGCGGGTCGAACTCACAAATGTCGGTCAGGCGTTTGCCGAACTCGGCGTGCGCGTGATGCACTACAAGGTCTGCTCGACTTTCGATAGTGCGCCGCAAACGGGCAGCATCGGCGTGGCGATCCGCACGTTGCGCGACTATTGCGCGAATCCGCTTGTTGCAGTGATTGGCGGACAGCCCAATCTGCGGCGCTATTGCGTGTTTGGTGAGCTGTTTGCAGCGGCGGGTGCTGACGATGACAAGTCGTCCATCTATCGGATCGATCGTCACCCGACCATGAGCCGGCATCCCGTTACGCCGATGACCGAGGCGGATTTGCGCGTGCATCTGCGGCGGCAGGGCGTGGATAGCGTGCAGTCCGTCGACTGGCGCTGCTACGCGGCAGGCGACACCGCGCTTCGGAGCGAACTGCAACGCCGGCTCGCTTTGCGGCCCGATGCAGTGCTGTTCGACGTGCTCGACGATTCGCATCTTCACGCGATTGGGCGCTTGCTGATGCATCAGGCGAGAAGTGCCGCGCCGCTGCTTGCGGTAGGCGCGAGCAGCGTGGCGCAGGCGTATGCGTCGGCGCTCGGCCAATCGGCCGCCAGTGAAGCAGTGCCACAGCGCGAGCGGTTGGCTCGTGCACGCGGTCCGGTATTCGTGCTGGCCGGCAGTCTGTCGCCGTTGACCGAGGTGCAGATCCGCGCCGCGCATTCCTATCGCCACATTGAACTGGACCCGCTGCACATGACGGGCGAATCGGCACACGGCTATCTAATGGCGCAAGTGGCGGCAATCGCCGATGCGTTGCGCGATGGAAGTAATGTGTTGGCCTTCACGGCGCGGCGCCGGTCGAACGCGTACGAAACGCCCGGCGCGCTGCCACAACTTGCGCACGCGTGTGCGTCATTGCTGCACCAGGTGCTAGGCGCAGTGAAATTGCAGCGTGTCGGCATTGCTGGCGGAGACACCTCGAGCATCGCTGTGCGGACCTTAGGCGCATGGGGCCTGTCGTATCTTGCTCCGCTGCCGGCCGGCGTGACCGTGTGCCGCGTGCATGCCGACAGTGCCGAACTGGACGGCGTCGAGCTGATGCTCAAGGGTGGCCAGATGGGCGACGCAGACGTGTTCCAGCAAATGCTCGAAGGGTATGGCGACGACGAACGCAGCAACGTTTAACTGCGTTGATCGTCGATTGGCAGGTGTCCGCCGCGTCCCGATCTTCGCGACTACGGATGAATGGTTTCGCCGCGATTCAGCATGCCGATGAACTCCTCGATCTTGCGCACCCGTGTTGCAGGCTTTTTGGCGTTCTGTATCCGAAACAGGATGGCGTAGCGGTTTCGTCCATTCTGCGTCGCAAAGAAGGCGCTAGCCTTGGGATTCGCAGCGAGTGCGGCCTGCAGGTCGTCCGGTACGACTGAGTTGCTGGCCGACGTATACGCAGCTTCCCAGCGGCCATCCTCTTTGGCTTTCTCGACTTCCCGCATGCCCGAAGGAAGCATTCTGCCTGCGGCGATCAGCGCTTCGGCCCGCTCTTTGTTGAGCTTCGACCAGATACTTTTTGCCGATCGTCGCGTGAAGCGTTGCAACCAGTATTCTTCACTTTCAGCCTGTTTTTGGCCGTCGATCCAGCCATGACAAAGAGCGCTCTCCAGCGCCTCTTCGTAAGTCAAGGTTGGCTGCCCGGCTCCCTTTTTGGCAAGGCGCAGCCATATTCCGGTCGACGTGTCGCCGTTTTGCGTCAACCAGTTTTCCCATTCATTCTGGTCAAGGCATGTCAGACGAGGCTCAGTCATGGTGGGCCCGAATGGTTGCATTCAGGCCGAGGGCGCTTTCGTTCACCGAGGGCTCGCATTACCTGCGTTCAGTATCGTCCCCGGTATCGCGTTGCGTCGGGATCTCGCTTTCGCGCCCGGCCGGCGCCTCATCATTGCGCGACGGATGAACATCGCCATCGCCTCGCTCGCCATTGTCGGGCGAGCCGCCGGTCACCGGCGCGCCGCGCTGATTGCCGAATGAGCCGCCGCCTGAAGCCCCGGTAGATTTCGAAGGGTTGCCCCGATCATCGTCGTCGTTCGATGGTGTGTTCGTCATCGTGTGCTCCTATGGGTTGCACTAGTGCGTTCATCGCGAGCAAGCCATGCGCCAGCACTACCGATACGCTCAACCCAGCGCCCCCGTTTCCCACGCTAACTATTGCGCTGTCCCCCCGCAATCACCCGCTCCAACGACAGCTTCAAATGCCGCAACATCGCCGCTTGCGCCTGGATCGCATCGCGCGCTTCAAGCGCTTCGAGAATCGCGCGATGCTCGTCGGGCACCGCGCGCCACGTCGTTTCGTTTTCGAAGTGGCCGCGCAGCTTTTCCGACAGCGGACTATGCCGCGCGTCGAATAGCGAACTGACGGTGCGCACGAGCACTTCGTTGCCGGACATCTGCGCGATGGCGAGATGGAAGGCGCGGTCGGCCGTCACGGGGATTCTGCCGGCCTCCACTTCGTGTTCCATCTCCTTGTAGATCGCCCGCAGCGCTTTGAGGTCCTTCGGCTTGCACAGCGGCGCGACGCTCGCGACGATCGCGCCTTCGATCACGCAGCGCGCCCCCATGATGTCGAGCAGGCTGTCGCCGAGTTCGGCCTGCGAAAGCGCCGCGCCCTTTTTCGCGGGCGGCGCCGCGCACAGGTAGACGCCGGAGCCCATGCGGATTTCGACGAGCCCTTCGAGCTCCAGCGCAACGAGCGCTTCGCGCACCGACGGCCGCGACACGCCGAGCGTCTCGGCGAGCGCGCGTTCGGGCGGCAAGCGGCCATTCGGCGCGAAGTCCGGCTGGGCGATCAGGTCGCGCAGCTTTTCCGCGATCTGGAGATAGAGACGGCGAGTGTCGGCAGCTCTGGTGGTCACAAAACGTTTCCTGGCGGTGGAGCTTCATCAAGCCCGGTAAGGCGAACGCCGATTGTAGAGCGAAGCGCCAGCGGCGCAAATCGCGGCTCGGGACGAAGCTCGGGGTTTTCCCAGGGAGCCGGCAAATTGGCTTGACCAGTGAGCCAGTTTACCGTTATTTTTCGCAAAGTGGTAAGGCCGGAAGCGATGCAACCAGCGGGCGTCGGTGCGCCGCGCTCTTTGCCGAAGAATTTCCACACTCACTAAAAAATCAAACCGGACGTGCGCAGCATCAACGTGCTGCTCGCGTGCCGAGCCTGGAGTAACCAACAATGGCCAACCCGATTCTTCAATTCGGCACAAGCCGATTTTTGCAGGCGCATGCGGATCTGTTCGTGTCCGAAGCGCTCGACGCAGGGCGCGCGCTCGGCCATGTGACCGTCGTGCAGACCACGGCGAATCCGGAAAGCCTCGCGCGTATCGACGCATTGCGCGCGCAGGGCGAGTACGACGTGCGTATCCGCGGCGTGCGCCGCGAAGCAGTGATCGATACGACGACGCGTTGCCGTGCGATCAGCGAAGCCTTGAACGCCAACACGGATTGGCCGACGGTGGTGGAGCGCTTCGCGCGCGATGCGCGCGTCGTGATCTCGAACACCGGCGACCGCGGCTACGAGTGTTTCGCCGACGATACCGCCGAGCTGCTGCGCGGCGACGCCAGCGTGCCGCGCGGCTTCGCGGCGAAGCTCGTGGTGCTGCTGCACGCGCGCTTCAACGCAGGCGCCGCGCCGCTCACGCTGCTGCCTTGCGAACTCGTATCGCGCAACGGCGAAACGCTGCGTGCGCTCGTCGCCGACATCGCGCGTAGCTGGAATGCCGAGCCCGAATTCATCCGCTATATCGAAGAGACTTGCGTGTGGGTGAACTCGCTGGTGGACCGCATCGTGTCGGAGCCGATCCGGCCGGTCGGCGCCTATGCCGAGCCGTACGCGCTGTGGGCGATCGAGCGCCAGGACGGCATGGTGCTGCCGTGCGAGCACGAAGCGATGATCGTCACCGACGATCTGCCGCACTACGAGCGTCTGAAGCTGTTGCTGCTCAATCTCGGCCACACATGGCTCGCGGAACGCTGGAAAGTCGACGCGCGCGATCCGCAGGAAAACACGTTGCATGCGATGCGCGATCCGGCGCTGCGTGCGGACCTCGAATCGCTATGGCGTGACGAGGTGCTGCCCGTTTTCGACGCGCTCGGCCAGGGCGACGACGCACGCGCGTATCTCGACGACGTGCGCGAGCGCTTCGAAAATCCGTTCCTCGATCATCGTCTCGCGGACATCGCCCGCAATCACGAGCAGAAGAAGCAACGCCGCTTTCAACCGGTGATCGATCTGGCGCATGAACTGCGTTTGCAGTTGAAGCAGCCGCGTCTGCGCGCGGCGCTCGCAACGTCGCCCGATCATCTGAACACCTGACTATCAGCCCAGGAGGAGACAGTTTCATGAAAAAAATGCGTTGGGTTGTGATCTTTCTATGCTTTCTCGCGATCGCCGTTAACTACATCGACCGTGCGAATCTCGCGGTCGCCGCGCCGCAAATCGAAAAGGCGCTGGGCATCGGCCCCGCCGAAATGGGCTTCATTCTGAGCGGCTTTTTCTGGACCTATGCGTTGATGCAGATGCCGTTCGGCTGGTTCGTCGATCGCGTCGGCGCGCGCATTGCGTTGCCGCTCGCAGTCGGCTGGTGGTCGTTGTTTACCGCCGCGACCGCGGTGACCACCAGCGTCGCGGGCATGTTCGGCTGCCGGCTGCTGCTCGGCGTGGGCGAGGCGGGTGCGTATCCGTCGTGCGCGAAGCTCGTCAGCCAATGGTTTCATCCGCGTGAGCGCGCCATCGCGACGAGCATCTTCGACAGCGGTTCGCGCGTCGGCTCCGCGCTGTCGATTCCTGTCGTCGCGCTCATCATCAGCGCGCTCGGCTGGAAAGCGGCCTTCGTGCTAACCGGCCTGCTCGGCGCGGTGTGGATCGCCGGCTGGTTCGTGATTTATCGCAACCCGTCGCAAGACGATCTGGACGGCGCGCACGACGCGACGCGCGCGGCGCAAACGAGCGGCCAGCAAAAGGTTACGTGGGCGTCGCTGTTTCGCCACCGCACGCTGTGGGGCATGATGCTCGGCTTCTTCTGCCTGAACTTCGTGATCTATTTCTTCATCACGTGGTTTCCGAGCTATCTCGTGCAGACGCGCGGCTTTTCGCTGAAATCGCTCGGCACGCTCGGCATGATTCCGGCGTTGATCGCGATTCCCGGCGGCTGGCTCGGCGGCTATGTGTCCGACGCGCTGTTCCGGCGCGGCTGGAGCCTGACCGCGGCGCGCAAGACGTGCATGGTCGGCGGCATGCTGTTGTCGTCGGTGATCACGCTGTCGGCGTTCACGGAGAACGTGTATCTGATGCTCGCGTTCTTCGGCATCGCGTACGGCAGCCTCGCGTTCGCCGCGGCGAGCATCTGGTCGCTGCCAGGCGACGTTGCGCCGACGCCGGGCCATGTCGCGTCGATCGGCGGCATTCAGAACTTCGCGTCGAACCTGGCGGGCATCGTCATCACCACGTTCACCGGCGCGATGGTCGCGCTCACGAAGGGCTCGTTCACGATTCCGCTCGTGGTGGCAGGCGGTTTCTGTTTTCTCGGTGCGTTCAGCTATCTCGTCATCGTGGGCCGCATCGAGCCGTTGTCGATCGAGCCGGCTCGCGACGACGAGCGCGAGCGCGTGAGCTCCACTGTCTGACCCATCCGATTCATTCTGCTTTCGAGGCTTCTCATGTCGACTCAAGCCAGCGTTGCGTCCGCGATCATCCGTCTGCATCCGGGCGACGACGTCATCATCGCGACCCGCCAGCTACTGCCGGGCACGCGCATCGACGCGGAGCAACTGGTGGTCACCGGTTTGATACCGCCCGGCCACAAGATCGCGACGCGCGACATCGCGAAAGGCGAGCCGGTCAAGCGCTATAACCAGATCATCGGCGTCGCGCGCGAAGCCATTGCACGCGGCCAGCACGTTCATGTGCAGAACCTCGGCATGTCCGAGTTCGCGCGCGAGCATGTGTTCGGCGTCGATGCACAACCGACCGCTTATGTGAAGGAACCCGCGCACTTCATGGGCATCCGTCGCGGCGACGGGCGCATTGCGACGCGGAATTACATCGGCATCCTGACGAGTGTGAATTGCTCGGCGACGGTCGCGCGCGCGATCGCCGATCATTTCCGCCGCGACGTGCATCCCGATGCACTCGCCGATTATCCGAACGTCGACGGCGTGATCGCGCTGACGCACGGCCTCGGCTGCGGCATCGACACGCAGGGCGAAGGCATCCGCATTCTGCGCCGCACGCTCGCGGGCTATGCGGTGCATCCGAACTTCGCGTCGGTGGTGTTCGTCGGGCTCGGCTGCGAAACGAACCAGATCGACGGCGTGCTCGAGGCCGGCGGTCTCGGCAGCAGCGACCTCAAGCTGCGCAGCTTTACGATCCAGGACAGCGGCGGCACGCGCAAGACGATCGAGCGCGGCATCGCGATGGTGCAGGAAATGCTCGCCGACGCGAACCGCATCCAGCGTGTGCCCGTGCCGGCTTCGCATCTCAGCATCGGCTTGCAGTGCGGCGGCTCGGACGGTTACTCGGGCATCTCCGCGAATCCCGCGCTTGGCGCCGCGGTCGATCGCGTCGTGCGGCATGGCGGCACCGCGATTCTCTCCGAGACGCCGGAGATTTATGGCGCCGAGCATCTGCTCACGCGCCGCGCGGTAAGCCCCGCTGTGGGCGAGAAACTGCTCGCGCGAATCGCATGGTGGCAGGACTACTGCGCGCGTAACGGCGGCGCGCTCGACAACAATCCGTCGGCCGGCAACAAGGCGGGCGGCCTCACGACGATCCTCGAAAAATCGCTCGGCGCGGTCGCGAAGGGCGGCACGACGAATCTCGTCGACGTCTACGAATACGCGCAGCCGGTCTCCGCAAAAGGTCTCGTGTTCATGGATTCGCCGGGCTACGATCCGGTCTCCGCGACGGGCCAGGTCGCGTCCGGTGCGAACGTGATCTGCTTCACGACGGGGCGCGGCTCCGCGTATGGCTGCGCGCCGTCGCCGTCGCTGAAGTTCGCGACGAACAACACGCTGTGGGAGCGTCAGGCGGACGACATCGACCTCAACTGCGGCGGCGTGATCGACGGCAGCGCGAGCATCGACGAACTGGGTGAAGCGATCTTCCAGATGATGCTCGATTGCGCGTCCGGCACGCGCACGAAAAGCGAATTGCATGGCTACGGGCAAAGTGAATTCGTGCCGTGGCAAGTCGGCGTGGTGACGTGACACGAACCCGCACGTTACGCAAACTGAAACCCGATTGAAACGCGATAGCCGCATGAATCGCTGATAGGAGACACTGAATTGGAACGCCGCCTTTATGCAGGCCGCGACGTGAAGCGTGCGCATGGCATCGACGATCTGCGCGCGATGGCGCGCCGGCGCTTGCCGAATTTCTGTTTCGAGTATGTGGAGGGCGGTTCCGAAGACGAGGCGACACTGCGCCGCAATCGCGATGTGTTCCGCGAACTCGCTTTTCTGCCGCGCACGCTCGTGAACGTCGAAAAGCGCAATCAGAGCGTGACGCTGTTCGGCGAGCGCAGCGCCGCGCCGTTCATGATCGGCCCGACCGGCTATAGCGGACTGATGTTCCGCGAAGGCGACGTCAAGATGGCGAGCGCTGCCGCGGCGGCCGGCATTCCGTTCGTGCTGAGCAACGTGTCGACCGTCGCGCTCGAAGACGTCGTGCGGCGTGCGGGCGGCCGCATATGGATGCAGGTCTACATGTACCGCACGCGCGAATCGCTTGCGAAGCTCGCGCAGCGTTCAGAGGCCGCGGGCATCGAAGCGCTCGTCGTGACGACCGACAGCGCGGTGTTCGGCAAACGCGAATGGGACCTGCGCAATTACGTCGAGCCGCTCAAGCTCGACTGGCGCAACAAGTTCGATGTGCTGCGGCATCCGCGCTGGATGGCGAACGTGTTGTGGCCGAGCGGCATGCCGCGCTTCGCGAATCTCGGCGACTTGTTGCCGCCTGGGCAAAACAGCGTGAAGGGCGCGACGATCACGCTCGGTCAGCAACTGGACCCGTCGCTGTCGTGGGACGACATTCGATGGTTGCGCGATTTGTGGCCGCATCGGCTGATCGTGAAGGGCGTGCTCGGCGCGGCCGATGCACTCGAAGCGGTGAAGGCGGGTGTCGACGGTATCGTGCTGTCGAATCACGGCGGCCGGCAACTCGACGGAGCGGTCTCGGCGATGGATGTATTGCCCGAGGTCGTCGAGCAGGCAGGCGGCAGGCTCTGCGTGATGCTCGACGGCGGATTCCGTCGCGGCACCGACATTCTGAAAGCGGTCGCGTTGGGTGCCGACGCGGTGCTGCTCGGACGCGCGACGACTTATGGCTTGAGCGCGGGCGGTCAGCCGGGCGTCGAACGTGCCATCGACATTCTCAAAACGGAGATCGACCGTGCGCTCGGACTGCTCGGTTGCCGCGATATCGCGGAACTCGACCGAAGCTATCTGCGCCGGATTGGGCACGACGGGGCGCTATCGCGGCCGCTGCAGGAACGACGCGTTCCCCTTATCGACCATGACGCTGCGGTAACTGGCGAGCCTTACCTGCAAGCGTGAGATGCAAGGCCGCGCTCTGTTCACTGCGCAAGCTGCCAGCGCAATACCGGATGCGTGGCGCCTGCCGGCATCGCCCACACGCCCGTTGAGCTGAAGTCGTAAGTGGGACCGAAGCTCGACGGCGCGCTCATTTCCGCAGTGGTCAATCCCTTCGCCGCCGATGTGCCAGTGCCGCTATACACGTCGCGCGTCGCGTGAGTGGTCTGCGTATCCCAGTAGACGTCGCCCGCAATCGTGCCGTTGTTGGTGCTCGCGACGCCGAGCGCGGGCGGACCCAGCGCGGGCTGAATGCTCTGGATCACCTGGCCGGTCGCGAACGACTGCTCGATCGTGCCGTCGTTTCGTTGAACCAGGGCGGCGCTGCCGTCTGTGCAGGCCGTGCCGTTGCCGCCGCCGCAATAGTTCGGCTGAAACGATACCTGACCCGTCGCATACGACTGCGAGATGAGGCCCGAGTTGCTCCCTGCGAGTCCGCCTCCACCGCCGGTATGCGCCTCCGCCGTCACCGCGCCGGTCGCATACGATTGCCTGATCGTCCCCGCGTTGATGCCCACGAGACCGCCCGGTGTACCTTCGGCCAGTACAGCGGCGCTGCTGCCTGAGCGCGTGATCGTGCCGTAGTTATAGCCGACGAGGCCACCCGTACTCGACGCGTAGCTGTAGCCTCCAAAGTCGGATGCCGATCCGCTCGTGCGAACGTAGGTGACGAGTCCGTAGTTGAATCCAGCCAGTATTCCGTACGATCCATAATCGTTCGGATCGCTAATGTTTCCGTTCACATTGACATTGCGCACGACACCCGTCGTGCCGATCAGGCCGAAGAGTCCTGCTGCGCGCTGGTCAGGACCGCCGGTGATCGAACCCGGCGTAACGAGCACCGTGCGCGACAAGGTCAGGCCGCTGATGGCGTGACCCATGCCGTCGAACTGACCGGAGAACGGCGTGGCGCCGTCGCCGATGGAAGTGAAGGCGAACGCCGGCGGAAAGCCCGACGTGGCGCTCGCGTCAATGTCCTTGCCTAGCGCATAGTTGCCGGCGAGATCCGCCGATACCTGCTGCAAGTCGTTCAGCGAATTGACGAGCTTGTAGGCCGTCGCCTGCGTCAGCAGTCCGCTAAACGGCGCAGCGGTCCACGCGCTGTTCGTGAGCACCGTGCCGGGGCTGTAGGTGCCCGTCATGTCGTAAAGCGCGCTGACGATGCCGGTGCTCGCGGACCAGTCGAGCGTGCCGTGGTTCGCGATGCTGCCGCCGTTGTCGATGCCCGACGCGTCCGCGCGCAACGTGAGATTGCCGGAGCCCGAGTTTTTCAGCGTGACGCCCGATGCAATCGAGACATCGTGATAAGCCGCAAGCGACAGCGCGGCTGCGCCGTTCCAGTTCAGACCCGAGGCGACGCTCAGATCGCCGGATACGCCGTTTGCGCCTGTCGTGGTCACGTTGACGGAGGTGCCCGCGTCGAGACTGCGGCGAAGCGCACCCGCGGCGGCGGTGTCGATCGTGAATACGGGGGACGTTAGATTCCATTGCGATGCGAGCACACGTGCGTCGCGGCCGAATGAGAGATTAAGCGCCTGCGTGTCGACGGTGCCGCCGCTGCCGTTTGCGTTGGACGCGGCAATCGTCCCGCGCTGCGCGACGCTGCCCGTATCGGCGACGAGCCACACGTGGCCGTCGCGCGTCGCCGTGCCCGTTGCGCGTACGCGCGTGCCGCCGCCCGCGAGCGCATAGATGTTGCCGTCCGCGGCTTGCAAATTAATCTGCGCGGCGCGCAAGGCCCCGGCGTTCGCAACCGTACCCTTGCTGCCGGTTTGCACGAAAAGCTGCTTGCCACTCGACGAATCCTGCAACAACACGTTGGCACCGACGCCGAGTTCGGCGGTTCCGTTGGGCGCTTCGACGGTGCCCGCGTTGACTACTGCGTTGCGCGCGATCAGAAATACGTCGCCGCCCGTCGAGCTGATCTTGCCGAGATTCACGACGCTCGCATTCGAATCGCCTGCGAATGTCAGCGCGCCGCCGTTCATGAACGCGCAATTGCAGACGTCGAGTGTGGAGGCCAGGAAACGTCCGCCGGTGCTGATCACACCCGACGGCCCGACGACGATACCTTGCGGGTTGATCAGATAAACGTCGCCCGTTGCACTCAGCTGGCCGAGGATCGCGGAGAGCGAACCGCCCGTCACGCGATTGAGCGTCGCGCCCGAGCCGTTCTGAAACATCACGGCATTGCCCTTGCCGATCGAGAAGCTGTTCCAGTCGATCACGCCGCGCGTGGAGCCCGGTTGCGTGACGATCAGGTTGTTGCCGCTGGTGTTGATCGAACCCTGGCCGCCGACATACTGACCGCCTTGCGGCAACACGCCCGCCGCTATCGCCACGGAAGCCGGAATCAATCCGGCGAGCGACAGTGCGAGCGCAATTGAACGATGCCGCGCGGCGATGCCTGTCCGAAGAGTGCCTTGAACCGGTCGGGGTATTAACCGAAATGACATGTGTGCCTCCTCGGTGTCAGTCCGATACGCGCGCGGCGGAACGCGGATGCCGTTGCACGATCCGCGTCGTCGGATGAAGTCTGCTGAATCAGCTTAGCAGTGCGCTTTGATGACACGCTGTAATAATCACAGCACTTTGTGCCGTGATGGTGTCGCTTTTTGCAGATCATTGGGCATGTGTGGAAGGAAGCGCAGGCGTTTGCCGCGCGCTAAATCCCTACGTTTTCATGACGTCATCTGTCATTTCGCTGACGCGTTTTTTTGTGCGAGCGCAGCGACGGATTTTTCGCTGCTGGTGCGTTCAAGAAGAAACGAAGCCGCATTGTGCTTCGACATGCTTCGGCATGTTTCGATATCGAACGGGAGAAACCAGCATGACATCGAGAAAAAGCCTTGGGACTTTCATGCTTGCCGCCGCTTTGGCCGGTGGCGCCTTCGTCGGCTCCGCGCCCGCGTTCGCGCAGGCCGTGATCATCGCGCCGGTCGCGCCGCCGCCGCCGCGCGTCGAGGTCGTGCCGGCGCCTCGCGCGGGCTACGTGTGGGATCAGGGCCGCTGGCGTTGGCATCACGGCCGCTACGTGTGGGTGCCCGGTCACTGGCAGGCGGTGCGCGTCGGCTATCACTGGGTGCCGGGACACTGGGTGCAGCGCGGGCCGAACTGGCGCTGGGTCGAAGGTCATTGGGCCTGAACGGCTTCGCGTAACCAGTGAGGCAATCGCCATGAAAACGCTTGTGATAATGCTGCTGGCCGCGTCGCTGGCCGGCTGTGTGGTGTACCCGGCGCGGCCGGTCTACTATCGTCCGGCAGTCGTCGTGTATTGAGAGTGGCGGTCCCGGCTGCCGTGCGTATCGATCCACCGTTGCACGCGCAACGAACATGAGAGTTGAAGCCGACGTGAATTGCATCGCATGTATGCCGGGAGCGCCGCGTCTTGAGTGAACGCGACCCCGACGCGGAGTTGCTCGAGCAGGTCGGCCGCCACGATGCGGCCGCCGTGCGCACGCTCGTCGCACGCAAGCTGCCGCGTCTGCTCGCGTTGGCCATGCGCATGCTGGGCGACCGCATGGAAGCGGAAGACGTCGCGCAGGAAGTGTTCGTGCGAATCTGGAAACACGCGACGCGTTGGCGCGAAGGCGAGGCGAAATTCGACACGTGGATTCATCGCGTGGCGCTGAATCTTTGCTATGACCGGCTGCGCGGCCGGCGTGAAGAAGTACGCGACGAACTGCCCGACGAGATCGATCCCGCCGCGCTGCCCGACGTGCGGCTCGAAGCGCGGGCTCGCGACGAGCGCGTGCGCGAAGCACTCGCCGCACTGCCGGTGCGGCAACGCGAGGCGCTGGTGCTCTGCTATTACCAGGAGATGTCGAACATCGACGCGGCCGCGCTGATGGGCATCACCGTCGATGCGCTGGAAAGCCTGCTCGCTCGCGCACGCCGCAATCTGCGCGCTCAACTGGCCGGCAGCGGCCTTAGCAAGGACAAGTCATGACGCCCGAAAGATTTCATCAGATCGTCGAAGCCTATGGCGCCGATCCACAGCGTTGGCCGCCGCAGGAGCGAGCCGCGGCGCAGGCGTGGGCGGGTTTGCATCGTCAGCAGGCGCAAGCATGGCTTGACGAAGCCGCCGGGCTTGATGCGTGGCTCGCGACGGATCGGCTCGCGCCGCCGGACACTTCATTGCAGCAGCGCATCGTTGCAAGCGCGCCCGCGCGGCCCGCGCGGCGGGCGACACCACAGCGGCGCGCGTGGTGGTGGTCGGGCGCTGCGGTCGGTGTCGGCCTGCTCGGTGGCGTGGCCGGCGCGTTGGCGGTGTCGTTTTTCGTGTTGACGGAAGCGGTGCCGCCTGTGCATGAATCCTCTTATCTCACGTCGAGTTTCGGTGGATCGTCCGCCGACTGGAGCGGCGAATGAACAGCCGGTCATGGAAAGTCGTGCTCGTAGTGTCGCTCGTCCTCAATGTGTTTTTGCTCGGCGCGATCGCGGGCGGCGCTTATCGATGGTATGCGGCGCGCGATGCTGCGGCGCCGCTCGCCGCGCCGCAGCGGGCGTTGCGTTTTGCCGCACAGACGCTGTCGGCGGAGCGGCAGAAGGCGTTCGCCGAGAGCCTGAGGAATGGACGCCGCGACGGCCGGCAGCTTGCGCGCGAGGCGCGCGAAGCGCGTCGCGAGGTATTGCGTCTGCTCGCCGCGCCGCAACTGGATCGTGCGGCGCTCGACGCTGCGTTGGCTCGCACGCGCGAGGCCGACAGCGGCCTGCGTGCGAAAGTGGAAAGCAGTGTCGCGGATTTCGCCGCGACGTTGTCGCCGCAAGAGCGCGTGGAGTTCGCCGACAGCCTGCGCTTGCGCGGACAGTGGCGCGAGCCGCAAACAAGCGCGAAGGGCGCCGGTCCGGCGAGCGCTGCATCGTCGGCTGCCGCGTCGAGCGAATAAAAATGTTTGCGAGCGGCGACGGATTGCATGCGTGCGCAACGTTCAAGCACTATTCAATGCCTGAGAGGGCGGTATGACTGCCTCATCCAACCTGACGACTGCTGCGATCGCGCTGAACCGTTTCGGCCTCGGCGCGCGCCCCGACGACCCAGCGCCCGCCGACCCGAAGGCGTGGCTGCTCGCGCAATTCGAGCACTATGAGCCGAGGCCTGCTGCCTGGGCCGATCAGCCGGATTCGATCGACTTGTCGAGCGAACTGGAACAGCAGCGCATGCAGTTGCGTCAGCAACGGCAGCGCAAGCCTGGCGATGGGAACACGCCGCAACAAAGCAACGCGCAAGGCGGCCAGCAAGCGGCGTCGGAAAGCCCGGTGAAAAAAGATCAGGAAGCCGAACGGAAAGCGATGCATGTCGAAATACGGGACACGTATCGCGCTTCGGTGAATGCGCGCGTGCTCAGCGCATTGACCACGCAGACGCCTTTCATCGAGCGGCTAGTTCATTTCTGGGCGAACCATTTCGCGGTATCGACGGAAAAACCCGCTGTGGCCGCGCTCGCCGGTTCGTTCGAAGCGGAGGCGATTCGCCCGCACGTGCTCGGCCGTTTCGAGGACATGCTGGTGGCGGTCGAGCGTCATCCTGCGATGCAGGTGTTCCTCGACCAGACGCGTTCGGTCGGGCCCGACAGCACGGCGGCGCTGCGTGCGGCGGCGCGCAATCCCGAGCGCAAGCGTGGCCTCAATGAAAACCTTGCGCGCGAAATCATGGAGTTGCATACGCTCGGCGCGCGCAGCGGCTATAGCCAGGACGACGTTACTGAATTTGCTCGCGCGTTGACGGGCTGGAGTGTGGCGACCGATCCTGCCAACGCCGGCATGCAGGGCAAACCGCCCGCGCAGTCCATGCCGACTGCCGCCGCGCCCGGCACCTTCGTGTTTCGCGAAGCGCTGCACGAGCCCGGCGCGCGAACCGTCATGGGACGTCGCTACGATCAGCGCGGCGAGGACCAGGCGCTCGCGATTCTGCATGATCTCGCGACTGCGCCTGCGACCGCGCAACACATCGGCGCCAAGCTGGCCCGTCATTTCATCGCCGATACTCCGCCCGCGGCGGCGAGCGGCAAGCTGGCGAGCGCGTTCATGACGAGCGGCGGCGATCTGCCGACGCTGTACCGCACATTGATCGACATGCACGAAGCCTGGTCGCCCGTCGCGGTGAAGTTCAAGACGCCGTGGGAATGGGCGATTTCGTCGATGCGCGGGCTCGGTTGGCAAGACCTCGGCAATCTGCAGGCCGCGCCTCTGTTGACGCAGCTTGGTCAACCGGTATGGCGTCCGGGTTCGCCCGCCGGTTACGACGACGTCGCCGCAAGCTGGGCCGCGCCCGATGCGCTCGTGCGCCGCGTCGAGGTCGCACAGCGCTTCGCGGCGCGCGTCGGCGACCGGCTCGACGCGCGCTCGCTCGGCCAGGCGCTGCTCGCCGGATCGCTGGGCGCGCCGAGCGCGGTGGCGATCGCGCGCGCCGAAAGCGCATCCACTGCAATTGCGCTTTTGCTGGTCTCACCGGACTTTCAACGGAGATGAACGTCATGTCCTCACGCCGTCAATTTCTGCGAGTCGCCGCTGCGGGCGCGGGCGCGATTCTCGTGTCGCCGCGCATCGCGTTTGCGAATGTGGTCAGCGAGCGCCGTTTCGTGTTCGTGATTCAGCGCGGCGCGGCCGATGGCCTGAACATCGTCGTGCCCTACGCCGAACCTGCCTATGCGAAGTTGCGCGGCGCGCTCGCAATCGATCCGTCGAGCGCTCACCGGCTCGACGGCAGCTTTGCGCTGCATCCCGCGCTCACGCAGATGGCCGCGATGTACGTGGACCGTCAGGCGCTGTTCGTGCACGCGGTGGCGTCGCCGTATCGCGACCGCTCGCATTTCGACGGACAGAACGTGCTCGAAACCGGCAGCGCGTCGCCGTATCAGGTGAAGGACGGCTGGCTGAACCGGCTCGCCGCGCTGCTGCCCGCCGCGCGCGAGACGGCAATCGCCTTTGCGCCCACCGTGCCAATGGCGCTGCGTGGCACGGCGGCCGTCACATCGTACGCGCCGTCCGCGTTGCCGCCGGCGCCCGACGATCTGCTGATGCGCGTCTCGCAACTCTACGACGACGACGCGCAGTTGCGCCCCTTGTGGGAATCCGCGATGACGGCACGCGGTCTCGCTGGCGACGCCGGCGCGCGCCAGGACCCCGCGAGCCTCGGCAAACTGGCGGCCGGATTTCTCGCACGCGACGACGGTCCGCGCATCGCGATGATCGAGACCGGCGGCTGGGACACGCATAGCGCGCAGAATGCGCGTCTTGCCAATCAGTTGAAAGCGCTCGACACGATGCTCGCGGCATTGCGCGACGGCATGGGTCCTGCGTGGAGCAAAACCACCGTGCTGGTGGCGACCGAGTTCGGCAGGACCGCGGCTGCGAACGGCACCGAAGGCACCGACCACGGCACGGGCTCGGTGGCGATGGTGCTGGGCGGCGCGGTGGCGGGCGGCCGTGTCGTCGCGGACTGGCCCGGCCTCGCGCCTCGCGACCTCTATGAGGCTCGCGACCTCAAGCCGACCGCATCGCTCGATGCGCTGATCGCCGGTGCCGCGAGCGAAGCACTCGGTATCGATCCGCATCACACGGCGCGCGCGCTGTTCGGCCACACGGCTGCGGTGAAGCCGTTCAGCGGTATCGTTCGAGCGTAACCGTTGCGCTCCGGCTGCGTGTCGGCCGGAGCGCCTCCTTGTCTCTCCTTCCCCTCACATCTGCGGCAAGCAGATCGTTCCCACGCAGCGGGCGCTCACGCGAGATTCAAATTTTTTTCGCGTGAGCCCTACGCAAGCGGCCGTTTCCTGCCGACATCCAGGCATGGGTTGCAGTGAGCAGCCGGCGGGAAAATTGACCGCGCCCCATTATTCGTGACGATCGCCTCGCCGGCACCCAACGCCGATTGATCAGGATGGCGAACGAATAAAGGCAGCGCTGTTTTCCCCATCCGCAACCACCTCTGATTTCACCGATTTTTGTCCGGGCCTCCCCGGCGTTGGATTGTCTTGCCATGGTTAAACGACGTGAGTTTCTCGGCCTGCTGACGGCTGTCAGCGGCAGTTATGTGCTGAGCGCATGCGGCGGCGGTGGCGGCGGCGACGGCGACGGCAAGGGGACGAGCGCGGGCGTGACGACCAGCGCGACGTCCAGTTCAACGAGCGCGGCGTCGGGAACCACAAGCACTACAGGCACCACAGGGACCACAGGCACGACCTCGGCGACCGGCAGCACCGGGGCCACGCAGAGCAACGCAACGTCGAGCGGATCGAAGGGCAACAACGGAGCGTCGAATACGTCAAATACGTCGAATAACGACGCATCCGGGTCCGCGCTCGCGTCGGCGGATGGCACGGCGATTCCGCCCGCGGCATCGGTCATCGACAATCAGGCGGCGGTGTGGACCGTCGTCGGCGGATCGGTCTACCGCAACGGCGCGAAGGCCGGCAACACGTTCAGCGTGTCCTTGCTGCTGTGGTCCGGCGGCGTGATCTATCACCAGGGCACGGGCGGGCAGTTCTACGGCTGGAGCGGCTCGGCGTGGTACGCGTGCGCCGATCCGCGCCTCGGCGGCACGTCGCTCGACGGCACGACGATTCCTGGCGCGTCGCGCATCATCGATAGAGTAGGCGCAATCTGGACCGTCGCGAACGGCGTCGTTCTGCGCAACAACGCCGCGGTCGGCGTGAGCTCGAATGTGTCGCTGCTGCTGTGGTACGGCGGCAAGCTGTGGTGCCGCGCAGCGGGCGGGCAGTTCTACGTGTGCAACGACATCGACCAATGGCTGCCGTGCGCCGATCCGCGTATTCCGGTGGCGGCCGCTAGCGGCATGTTCCATGGCATCAACGGACACTACGACTATCGCTACACGCCCGCGCAGGTCGTGTCGATCATGCAGAACATGGGCTGCTCGACATATCGCGTCGGCGTCACCGACGACCCCACCGAACTCACAGCCGTCGTCAGACTCGCGCAGGCTTTCCAGGCGGCGGGGCTCACGCTGTTCGTGGTGATCCAGATCGGCATGCGCGACGCCAACGGCGCGCTGCTCGCGAGCGAATCGGCGGCTTACGCGCGGGGGCATTCGTGCGGCGTGACAGTCGCCGGCGCGCTCGCGCCATACGGCGTGGTCATGTACGAGTGCGGCAACGAATTGACTCGCGATCCCGCGATCATTCTCGACTCGACCAATGCCGGGACGAAGGCCGTCGACTTCAGCAACGCGAACTGGCCGATCATGCGCGGCCTGATGCGCGGCATGATGGATGGCGTGAAGTCCGCGCAGCCCGCGGCGAAATGCGGGATCAACTTCTGCGTCGCGGACGTCGGCGCCGCCGACGCATTGTGGGACGGCACGCAACCGGACGGCACGAGCGGCTACCCGACCGTGCGCTGGGACATGACGACGTGGCACAACTACGAGATCTACGGCGACATCTTCGACATCGGTTCGGACGGTTCGGGGCCCGGCTTCGATCTGCCGACTTACTGCAAAGCGCGTTACGGCAAGCCGTTTTTGCTGACCGAGTGGAATACCGGACCCGAAAAGACGGTGGCCTATCGGGCGGATTACATCAGCACACGCTACGCGAGCTACTATCAGGCGAGAAAGACAAAGAACATCCAGTCGACGATGTACTACGAGCTCGATAGCGGCAACACCACGTATGGCGTAATGATCGACGGCGTGGTGGTCAATCAGACGTACAGCGCGTTCGTGAGCGCCGTCGCGAGTCATCCGGACAATTGAGCGCGACGCCGAACGATGCCAACGCGCCGCAATTGCATGGCGGCGCATTCCCCTTTTTCTATCGACGGCCCCGCGCCCACTAGACACACCGCTTGACCCTGACGTAGCGTGAGGCCTTAGAAACCCTAACAAAATGAGTCGAAGGGGCTGTTAACCCGAATCATGCTCTGTTAACCTCTTCATTGTTTCGTTGGC